>JADJVG010000033.1 GCA_016716675.1 Hyphomicrobium sp. | reverse complement strand
CGGTTCCATTGCCATCGCCGCCGTGCCGCTTGCGGCGCTGTGGATCTATGGTTCCGCCGTCCTTAAAACCGACGTTGCCGATGTCCCGGGCGTGAAGCTGCGCCTGGTCCAGCCGAGCGTGCCGCAGCGGGAAAAGTGGATGGCCGAGCATCAGGCCCGCATTTTCCGCGAGCATCTGACGATGTCGGGCGAGGCCGCCGATGGCACCGCCGACGGCATGCGCGACATCACCCACGTCGTCTGGCCCGAAGCGGCGATGCCGTTTCTGCCGCTGGAACACCCCGATGCGCTGAAAGCGATTGCCGACATGCTCCCGCCAGGCCGGGGTGCTGTTGACCGGTGCCTTGCGCCGGGAAACGACCAGCGCCAGCGGCGAGCCGCTGCCTCAAGGACAGCGCCGAGCCTTCAACGGCCTGATGGCCTTCGACGACGAGGGGCGGCTCATCGCCCGGTACGACAAGATCCACCTGGTTCCGTTCGGCGAATATCTGCCGCTCTCTCCTGTGCTTGGGGCGCTTGGGCTTTCTCAGCTGGCCAACACCTACGGGGCGTTCACACCGGGTGCCACGCCGCGACCG
Organism: Hyphomicrobium sp.; assembly: GCA_016716675.1. Lineage (GTDB taxonomy): Bacteria > Pseudomonadota > Alphaproteobacteria > Rhizobiales > Hyphomicrobiaceae > Hyphomicrobium_B. The sequence continues at coordinate 252,942 of JADJVG010000033.1, read as the reverse complement.
GTGCTCACCGTGCCGGGGCTGCCTAAACTCGTCGGTCTCGTCTGCTACGAGGCACTGTTTCCAGGCGAGATCCTGCAAGCGGCCGAGCGTCCGGGCGTCCTCGTCAACGTCACCAACGATGGCTGGTTCGGCAACACCACCGGGCCCTACCAGCATTTCCATCAGGTGCGGGTGCGCGCAGTTGAAGAAGGATTGCCGGTCATTCGCGTCGCCAACAACGGCATTTCGGCGATCATCGATCCCTTTGGGCGGACCCGGGCTGTGCTCGGCCTCAACGTCCGTGGGGTCGCCGATGCGAGACTTTCGGTCGCGTTGCCTCCGACCCCGTATGCCCGTCTAGGAGATATTCTCTTTGCGGGTCTTTGCTTAGCGTCAGTGGCGGTCGTTGCCGTTCTGAGGTGTAACCCCGCACCGCCGAAATAAACCCTGATCCACGACAGGTTGTCGCGGCGGAGACCACAGGTTGACGATGTGGGGAAGTGCACCTAGGAAGTGTGCTAGGGTCGGGGCGTGCGTTGTTTGGGATCAGTGAGACATGTCGAATAACGAAGTGAGCGGCGGCATGGAGGACGAAGACGCGCCGCGCGGTGGATCGAGACGAGCCAACCCGATGGACGTTCACGTCGGCAGCCGCGTTCGCCTGCGCCGCATGCTGCTCGGAATGAGCCAGGAAAAGCTCGGCGAGCACCTGGGGCTCACGTTCCAGCAGGTTCAGAAATACGAAAAGGGCGTCAACCGCATCGGCGCAAGCCGGCTGTTCGACCTGGCACGCGTCCTGGGCGTGCCGATCCAGTTCTTTTATGACGAAGCGCCCACCGGGGTACGCGCCACCGCTGCTGTGCCCGGCTTCGCCGAGCAGCCTGGCGAGAGCTATGTTGTTGAATTTCTAGGCAGCCGCGAGGGGCTCGAACTCAACAAGGCCTTCGCCCGTATCACCGATCCCAAGGTCCGCCGCTCGATCGTCGATATGGTCCGGGCGCTTGCCGGCGACGAACCGGCGTCATCCTAGCGGAAAGCGGGACAGGGACGGATTGAGGCGGCGCCCGCGCGGCTTACGCACAAGGTGCTGGCGTCGCACATTCTTGACCGCCTGCACAAAGGCTGCAACAACCCGGCGTCTTTCACGGGTGGGGCCGCAATCGGGTGGCGCTCACGCCCATCAGTCGCGGACTGTCAAACGGGGGCCATCTTGGCACGCAAGTCATATCTCTTCACCAGCGAGTCGGTATCCGAAGGCCATCCCGACAAGGTGTGCGATCGCATTTCGGACGAGGTGGTGGACCTGTTCTACCGGGAATCGCTGGCCGCCAAGCTTGACCCTTGGGCGATCCGGGCGGCCTGCGAGACCATGGCCACGACGCAGCGGGTCGTCATCGCCGGCGAGTATTCCAACACCCCCAAGTCGGTCACCGTGCAGATGATCCAGAACGCCGCCCGCGAGGCGATCAAGGATATCGGCTACGAGCAGGACGGCTTCCACTGGGCCAACTGCAACATCGATGTGGTGCTGCACGGCCAGTCGGCCGACATCGCCCAGGGCGTCGATGCCAAGCAGCCGACCAACCAGGAAGAGGGGGCCGGCGACCAGGGCATCATGTTCGGCTACGCCTGCAACGAGACGCCCGAACTGATGCCGGCGCCGATCTATTACGCTCACAAAATTCTCGCCGATCTCGCCCGCGACCGAAAGGCCAAGAAGGGCGACGCGGCGCTGCTCGGCCCCGACAGCAAGAGCCAGGTGACGGTGCGCTATGAAAATGGCAAGCCCGTCGGCGTGACGCAGATCGTCGTCTCGCACCAGCACATCGTTGAAGATCTGTCGTCGGCCAAGGTCCGCGGCATCATCGAGCCCTATGTGCGCAAGGCGCTGCCCGAAGGCTGGATCGGCAAGGACACCGTTTGGCACATCAACCCGACCGGCAAGTTCTACATCGGCGGACCCGATGGCGACTGCGGTCTCACCGGCCGCAAGATCATCGTCGATACCTACGGCGGTGCGGCCCCGCACGGCGGCGGCGCCTTCTCCGGCAAGGACCCGACCAAGGTTGACCGCTCGGCCGCCTATGCCTCGCGCTATCTCGCCAAGAACGTGGTCGCCGCCGGTCTAGCCGATCGCTGCACCATCCAGCTGTCGTACGCCATCGGCGTCGCCAAGCCGCTGTCGATCTACGTCGACACCCACGGCACCGGCAAAGTCGATGAAGCGGCCATCGAAACGGCGCTCGCCAACGTCATGGATTTGACGCCGCGCGGCATTCGCACGACCCTCGATTTGAACAAGCCGATCTATTCGCGCACCTCCGCCTACGGCCACTTCGGCCGCCCGGCGGATGCCGACGGCGGCTTCTCGTGGGAGCGGACCAACCTCGCCGACGCCATCAAGAAGGCCGTCGCTTAAGCGCATTCTGCGGCCGATAGCGTTTTGGAGCGGCCGCGTTGCGCGGCCGTTTCCGTTTGAGGGGCCTGGAGTTGTGGCGTGACTGCTGACGAACCCCATCGCGATTTACGCTCCTATGGCCGCCGCCGCGGCCGCAAGTTGAGCGACCGGCAAGAGGTCTTGAAGCGTGATCTGCTGCCGCGCGTGGCGCTGGACTTGAATGCGCCCGCGGACGCCCTTCTCGCCATGGGGAGAAGGTGCCCTGAAGGGGCGGATGAGGGAGCGGGCTGCCGTTATCCGGATCGGCAGTCCACCCCCTCACCCCAACCCTCTCCCCACGGGGAGAGTGGGCGACCTGCGCCTTGTGGCCGGCTCGACGAAGGAGAGTCGCAAAGTGCAAATCAACTGTGGCTCGAAATCGGCTTTGGCGGCGGCGAGCATCTGCTCTGGCAGGCGGAACACAACCCGCAGGTGACAATCATCGGCTGCGAGCCGTTCGAGGACGGCGTGGTCAAAGTGCTCACCGTGCTCGACCAGACGAAGCTTTCGAATATCCGTCTGCACATGGGCGACGCGCGCGACGTGCTGCGCTGGCTCCCGCCCGCCTCGATCGATCGCGCCTTCATCCTGTTTCCCGATCCGTGGCCCAAGCGCAAACATCAGAAGCGCCGGCTGGTGAATAGGGCCACGCTCGATCTTCTTGCCCGCGTCATGAAGAGCGGCGCGGAGCTGAGGTTCGGCACGGATATCGGCGACTATGCGCGCTCAGCCTTGCTGGCCTTCAAGGCCGAGCCCCGCTTCGAGTGGACCGCGCAAGCCGCGGCCGACTGGCGCGTCCGGCCGGATGACTGGCCCCAGACGCGCTACGAGGCCAAGGCGGATCGTGAGGGCCGGCGGCGCTATTATTTCCGGTTCGTGCGCCGTTAACGCTTCGATCAAAGCGGATTTGCGCTTGCATTTGTGGTGCAAAGCGCCTATCTGACCGCCATCCCAATAACAAAAGATCGATCTTCGAGTGGACCCGCCGGGCCCGCTCCAAACGGTCTTTGATCAGGTTTTCGCCGGCTTCATGACCACACGGACCACGGATACGACCGTAAAGCACGCCGCACCCGCGGGCGCGCCGGTGGAGCGTTTCGTGCGTGAAACGGGGCTTGCTGCCGACGTGGCCGACATCGTCTCGCCGGTCATCGAGGATCTGGGCTTTCGCCTGGTCCGCGTCAGCGTCGCCGGCAAGGACGAGCGTATCGTCCAGGTCATGGCCGAGCGACTTGATGGCACGATCTCGATCGACGATTGCGAGACGATCTCGAAAGCCGTTTCGCCGGTGCTCGATGTCGCCGACGTGGTTCATGGCCGCTACCGGCTGGAAATTTCATCCCCCGGTATCGACCGGCCGCTCGTCCGCCCGTCAGATTTCGAAGATTGGGCCGGGCACGAAGCCAAGATCGAATTGAAGGAGCCGGTCGACGGCCGCAAGCGCTTCAAGGGCGTTCTTGAAGGTTTCGAAGATGGCGAGATGCGCATCAAGACCGATCTGGGCCCGCTCGGCGTCCAGCACTTGGGCTTTCCCGTTTCGCTCATCGCCGAAGCCAAGCTGGTCTTGACCGACGAATTGATCCGCGAAGCCTTGGCGCGCGCCAAGCAGCGGCATTCAGACAAGCCCGCCGCCGCCAATCCCGGCGACGGTGCCGAACTCGACGAAAACGACATCGTACAAGACGATACGGAGGACTAACCCATGGCCACGGCCGGCATCAGCGCCAACCGTTTGGAACTTCTGCAAATCGCCGACGCCGTCGCGCGAGAAAAGACGATCGACCGCAGAATCGTCATCGAAGCCATGGAAGACGCCATCCAGAAAGCCGCCAAGTCGCGCTACGGCGCCGAGAACGATATCCGCTGCGAGATCGATCCCAAGACCGGCGAGGCCAAGCTGACGCGCGTGCTGGCTGTCGTCGAATTGGTCGAGAACGATTCAACGCAGGTCACGCTCGCCGACGCCCAGAAGCGCAACCCGGAAGCCAAGATCGGCGACTTCATCGCCGAGACGCTGCCGCCGCTCGAGTTCGGCCGCGTCGCCGCGCAGAACGCCAAGCAGGTGATCGTGCAGAAGGTGCGCGAGGCCGAGCGCGACCGCCAGTTCGACGAATTCAAGGACCGCATCGGCGAGATCGTCAACGGCACGGTGAAGCGCGTCGAATACGGCAACGTCATCGTCGATCTCGGCCGCGCCGAAGGCATCATCCGCCGCGACGAGATGATCCCGCGCGAGAACGTGCGCCTCGGCGATCGCATCCGCGCCTACATCTACGACGTGCGCCGCGAGCAGCGCGGCCCGCAGATTTTCCTGTCGCGCGCCAAGCCCGAGTTCATGGCCAAGCTGTTCGCGCAGGAAGTGCCGGAGATCTACGACGGCGTCGTCGAGATCAAGTCGGTCGCCCGCGATCCGGGCTCCGCGCCAAGATCGCCGTCATCTCCAAGGATTCCTCGATCGATCCGGTCGGCGCCTGCGTCGGTATGCGCGGCGCCCGCGTGCAGGCCGTCGTCAACGAGCTGCAGGGCGAGAAGGTCGATATCATCCAGTGGAACCCGGATGCGGCGAGCTTCATCGTCAACGCGCTGGCGCCGGCCGAAGTCACCAAGGTCGTGCTCGATGAAGATTCCAACCGCATCGAAGTCGTCGTGCCCGAAGCGCAGCTGTCGCTCGCCATCGGCCGGCGCGGCCAGAACGTGCGGCTGGCCTCGCAGCTCACCGGCTGGGACATCGACATCCTGACCGAGGCGGAAGAATCCGAGCGCCGCCAGAAGGAATTCGCCGAGCGCACCCAGGTGTTCATGGATGCGCTCGACGTCGACGAGGTCATCGCCCAGTTGCTCGTCACCGAAGGCTTCGCCTCGATCGAGGAAGTCGCCTTTGTCGACTTGTCGGAAATCGCCCACATCGAAGGCTTCGACGAGAACACGGCATCCGAAATTCAAAACCGCGCCCGCGAATACCTGGAACAGCAGGAAGCAGAGCGCGATGCCAAGCGCCGCGAGCTCGGCGTTGCCGATGAACTTGCTGAAGTGCCGGGCCTCACCACCGCCATGCTGGTGGCGCTGGGCGAAAACGGCATCAAGACGGTCGAGGACTTTGCCGACTGCGCCACCGACGAACTGGTCGGCTGGACCGAACGCAAGAAGGAAAAGGACAGCGAGCCGGTCCGCCACAAGGGCCACCTCGATGGCTTCGAAGTGTCGCGCAAGGATGCGGAGGCCATGATCATGGCGGCTCGCGTTCAGGCCGGCTGGATCACGGCGGAAGACCTGGAGCAGGGCGGCGCCGATGAGGACGCCGCTGGAGCGACGGACGACGCCGGCGCTTAGGGGCGAGACCGCGAAGTCGGCTTCATGTGTCCGCGTGATCGGCTTCGGACGTCATGACCACCGCACCAGGGTTAACGGATCATGTGGAGAGAACCATCAGAGGCCTCGTGGCAGAAACGGACGACAGTGATGTGACGCCGCACCGGGACACCGCCTCTAAAAAGGGCGTGCCCGAGCGGCTGTGCGTTGTGACGCGTCAACATCTGCCGCAGGCGGAGATGATCCGCTTCGCGCTTTCGCCCGATGGTGAGATCGTCCCGGACGTCGATAGCCGCCTGCCGGGCCGCGGCGTGTGGCTCACCTGCTCACGCGAAATCCTTAAAAAGGCAATTCAAACAAAGGCTTTTTCCAAGAGTCTGAAGCAGCAGGCGGCCGTGCCGGATGGTCTTGCAGAGCGGGTCGAGACCCTTCTGAAGCGCCGCGTCAGTGACTATCTGTCGTTTGCCAACAAGGCAGGTCAGGTTGTCGCGGGCTTCCAGCAGGTCGATGCGGCGCTGGAAAAGGGCGTAACTGCCGCGCTTTTGCATGGCACGGATGCGGCAGACGACGGCCAGCAGAAACTGGACCGCAAATTCAAGGCGATCCAGCGTGACCGCGGCGCGCCGGCCCCGATTGTAAACGTGCTGACAATTGCAGAAATGAGCTTGGCCATGGGCCGCCCAAGTGTGGTACATGCTGGGCTCATACCCGGAGGACTGACGGAGCGGTTTCTGGAGGAGGCGGGGCGCTTGGCGCGCTACCGTTCCGACAGGGGCGTTTCCGATCAGTCGTTTTCCATTGATCACGCCAACGAAGGTTGAACGGACATCGCATGACGGAATCGAACGACCAATCCGACAAGACCCTGCGCACAGGGGCGCGCAAGCCGCTCTCGCTGCAGCGGACGGTCGAGTCTGGTCATGTGCGACAGAACTTCAGCCATGGCCGCTCGAAGTCGGTCGTCGTCGAGAAAAAGAAGACGCGCAAGTTGGCGACGCCAGGATCGGAAACGGCGCTAGCCGATGCCCCGCCCGCGCCCGTCGCTGAAAAGCCGCAGGCCGCTCCGCCGCCGCGCGAACCGGCTGCCCGCGAAGAGGGGCCGCTCGCCGCTGGCGAAGCCCGTTCAGGTGCCGCGGCTCAGCGCACGCTGTCGAATGAAGAGCGCGAGCGCGCCAAGGCCGCACTGGCCGCCGCACGTGCCCGCGAAGCGTCCGCGCCGCAGACCGTCAGCGAGCCGATCGTTTTCCAGCCCGTCGTGCGTCCGCCCGAGCCGGCGCAAGCCAAAGCCGACGAGCGGCCGGAGGCGCCCGCACCCGCGGCCGGCATCGAAACACCTGCTCAGCAGGCGAAAGCTGACTCCCAGCCGGTCGAAGCCCGCGCTCCCGCCCCGCGCCGTGACGAGCGCCCGCGTGAGGATGGACCGCGTCCCGCCGGCCCTGGACGTGAAGGTGGACGTGAAGGTGGCCGCCCGCCGTTCCAGCGCAGTGGCGGCCCGCGCGGTGGCGCGGCCCCGGCTTACATGCCCGGTGCCGCAGGCCGCCCGCGCGAAATCGAATTGCCGGTCCCGCGCCGCGGCGCGCCTGCCGCTGCGGCCGGCGAACCATCGCTTGAAAAGCCGTCGCGTCCGGCCCGTCCGGTCGTTGCCAAGCAACAGGTCGTGGAGGAGGAAGACGTCCGCAAGCGCGGCCCCGGCGGCGTCAAGATCGTGCGCCCCGCCGTCAAGGACAACGACGACAGCCGCCAGCGCCACAAGATTTCGATCACCAACTTCGATCGCGAGGCCCAGCAGCGGTCGCTCGCGTCGTTGAAGCGTAAGCGCGAAAAGGAAAAGCTGAAGGCCATGGGCATTCAGCAGACGCGCGAAAAGATTGCCCGTGAAGTCATCATTCCTGAAGTCATCACCATTCAGGAATTGTCGAACCGCATGGCCGAGCGTGCCGTCGACGTCATCAAGTACCTGATGAAGCAGGGCGCGATGCACAAGATCACCGACGTGATCGATGTTGATACGGCAGAATTGATCGTCCAGGAGTTCGGTCATACGCCCAAGCGCGTGTCGGAATCCGACGTTGAAATCGGCCTCGTCGGCGACAAGGATATCGATGATCATCTGGAGTCGCGTGCGCCCGTCGTCACCATCATGGGCCACGTCGACCACGGCAAGACCTCGCTGCTCGACGCCATCCGCTCGACCAACGTCGTCTCGGGCGAGGCCGGCGGCATCACCCAGCACATCGGCGCCTATCAGGTGCTGACGCCGTCGGGCGACAAGATCACCTTCATCGATACGCCCGGCCACGAGGCGTTCACCGCCATGCGCGCCCGCGGCGCCAAGGTGACGGACATCGTCGTTCTGGTGGTCGCCGCCGACGACGGCGTCATGCCGCAGACGGTCGAGGCGATCAATCACGCCAAGGCCGCCGGCGTGCCGATCATCGTCGCGATCAACAAGATCGACAAGCCGCAGTCCGATCCCAAGCGCGTGCGCACCGATCTTCTGCAGCACGAGATCGTCGTCGAAAGCATGGGCGGCGAAACGCTCGAAGTGCCGGTTTCGGCCTTGAAGCGCACCAACCTCGACAAGCTTCTGGAAGCGATCCAGCTGCAGGCCGAAATTCTCGATTTGAAGGCCAACCCGAACCGCTCGGCCGAAGGCATCGTCATCGAGGCCAAGCTGGAGCGTGGCCGCGGTCCGGTCGGCACCGTGCTGGTCCAGCGCGGCACGCTGAAGGTCGGCGACATCGTCGTGGCCGGCATGGCCTGGGGCCGCGTGCGTGCGCTGCTCGACGATCACAGCCAGCCGATCGAGTCGGCAGGTCCCTCGGTTCCGGCCGAAGTCCTGGGCTTTGACTCGGCACCCGAAGCGGGCGAGCAGTTCTCGGTCGTCGAGAACGAGGCCCGTGCCCGCGAGATCACCGATTACCGTCTGCGCAAGCGCCGCGAAACGCTGGGTTCTGCCGGCACGCCGCGCACGCTCGAGCAGATGATGCAGTCGCTGAAGGACGCGGGCCAGAAGGAGTTCCCGCTCGTCGTCAAGGGCGACGTGCAGGGCTCCGTCGAAGCCATTGTCGGCTCGCTCAAAAAGCTCGGCACCGACGAAGTCATCGCCCGCATCGTCCATACCGGCGTCGGCGGCATCACCGAGTCCGACGTCGCGCTCGCCAACGCCTCGAAGGCGATCGTCGTCGGCTTCAACGTCCGCGCCAACGCGCAGGCCAAGCAGGCGGCCGACCAGCAGGGCATCGAGATCCGCTACTACAACATCATCTACGATCTGGTGGATGACGTGAAGCAGGCGATGTCCGGCCTGCTCGCGCCGACCAAGAAGGAAGTGTTCCTCGGCTACGCCACCGTCAAGCAGGTCTTCAACATCTCGAAGGTCGGCAAGGTCGCGGGCTGCCAGGTCACCGAAGGCAAGGTCGAACGCGGCGCCAAGGTCCGCCTGCTGCGCGACAACGTCGTGATCCACGAAGGCACGCTGTCGATCCTGAAGCGCTTCAAGGACGACGTGAAGGAAGTCACGGCCGGTCAGGAATGCGGCATGTCGTTTGCCAACTACCAGGACCTGCGCGAAGGCGACCAGATCGAATGCTTCCAGGTCGAGATCATCGCAAGGACGCTGTAGTGATTTCCTTCTCCCCTCTGGGGAGAAGGTGGCCGAAGGACCGGATGAGGGCAGGCGTCTTAGCAAGCTTGGCAGCCCCTCACCCCGTCCCCCTCTCCCAAGGGAGAGGTAAGCCCTAAAGAGGCCCTACGCGGTCCAATCCCGCGGTGGTCAGAGATCATGACAGACAATCCCAAAGCCCCCATCCGCCAACTTCGCTTTCAGCTCACGCGCGAGGATGTCGCCGCCTATCACTTTCTGCCGCGCGAGCTGGTGGGGGCGGAAAAACTGTGGCTGTTCGGGCCGATCCTGCTGTGCGGCGCCGCCGTCGGGTACTTCGATGAGAATTTGAAAGCCATCGTGCCCTGGGACACCGATACGCAACTGGGGCAGCTCTTGAGCGTCATCGCCGCCATTGCCGCCGGTTACGCGTTGAGCCTTGTTCTTCTGACCGCGCGCACCCGCCATCGCATCAGCGGCGCAAAGGTGCCGGCCGGCGAGACACTTGTCGATGCCTATCCGCAGCTGCTTTTTGCCGGCGAGAGCGGCGATCAGAGTTCGTATGCGTGGAGCAAGCTCAACGTCACCGAAACCGCCACCCATGTTTTTTTAACTCAGCCGGGCCGCGCGCCGGTCATCCTGCCGCTCAGGGCCTTCGACGGCGCCGCCGACATGGCTAACTTCGCCGCCTTCGTCCGCGTCATGGGCCGCGACGAGGACAGCGAAGACGATCAAGACTCACAAAACGACGGCGCAGCCGCCGCCAAGGACAACTGACGATGACACGTTCCAAGAAGAGTGGCGCCGGGAGCGCCAAGGGCCCGTCGCAGCGCATGCTCCGCGTCGGCGAACTGGTCCGTCATAAAATTGCGGAAATGCTGGTGCGCGGCGACATCCACGACGATGTCATCGCCGGCCACACCATCACCATCCCCGAGGTGCGCATCTCGCCGGATCTCAAACTCGCCACCGTCTACGTCATGCCGCTCGGCGGCAAGGATGTGAAGCCGGTGATCGAAGCGCTGACCCGCAACAAGAAGTACATCCGCGCCGAAGTCGCCCACACCTTGAACTTGCGCTATGCGCCCGATCTCCGCTTCCGCGAGGACGAGACGTTCGAAGAAGCAACCCGAATCGACCGGCTGCTCGATAGCGAGCGCGTCCGCCGGGATGTCGAGAAGAAGTAAAGACCCCCTCTCCCCTTGGGGAGAGGGTTGGGGTGAGGGGGCTGGCACTCGATTTAAGCAACAGCCCATCCCCTCATCCGGCCTTCGGCCACCTTCTCCCCAAGGGGAGAAGGACATTGGAGCGCACATGTCACGACGCAAAAAAGGCAATCCCGTTCACGGCTGGGTCGTACTCGACAAGCCGCTCAACATGACATCGACGCAGGCCGTCGGTGCGGTGCGCCGCGCCTTCAACGCCCAGAAGGCTGGGCATGCCGGCACGCTCGATCCGCTCGCCACGGGACTGCTCCCCATTGCGCTGGGCGAAGCGACCAAGACCGTTCCCTATGCCGTCGATGGCGAGAAGGCCTACCGCTTCACCGTGCGCTGGGGTGCGGAAACGTCGACCGACGACACCGAAGGTCCGGTGGTGAAGTCGTCCGAAATCCGTCCGGAGCGGGCTGATATCGAGGCCATCCTGCCGCGTTTCAAAGGGGAGATCATGCAGGTTCCGCCGGCGTTTTCGGCCATCAAGGTGGATGGCGCGCGAGCCTACGATCTGGCGCGCGAGGGCGAAGACGTCGTGCTCGCCGCCCGTCCCGTCATCATCGAACGCCTCGACCTTGTCGATCAGACCGATGCGGAGACGAGCGTGTTCGAGGCCGAATGCGGCAAGGGCACGTATGTGCGCTCGCTTGCCCGCGACATGGGCCGGCTGCTCGGTTGCTATGGGCACGTCATCGCGCTCCGCCGTACCCGCGTCGGTCCGTTCGACGAGCCGCGTTCGGTGACGCTTGCCGCGATCGACGAAGCATCCAAGCTCGACGACGGCGGCGCGGCGTTGATGAAGCTCCTGGCGCCGGTTGAAACCGCGCTCGAAGATCTGCCCGAGCTGATCGTCAGCCCGTCGGACGCGGCAAGCTTGGTGCGCGGTCAGGCCGTGCTCATTCGCGGCCGTGACGCTCCGGTTCTGTCGGGCCCGGCCTTCGCAACCTCGAAGGGCCGGCTGATCGCGCTCGGCGAACTCGACAAGGGCGCGCTGCACCCGACGCGGGTGTTCAATCTGGGATGATCGCCCTCAGGTGAGCGGCCACGCCCACAGGATCAACGGAGTGCCAGCCGCCAGAACGATGAGCGATACCGGCAGGCCGAGCTTCCAGTAGTCGGTGAATTTGTAGCCGCCCGGTCCCATCACCAAAAGGTTGTTCTGGTGGCCGATGGGGGTCAGGAAATCGCAGGCGCAACCGAGCGCGACCGCCATCAGGAAAGGGTCGGCATTGTAGCCGAGTGTCTTGGCGACGACGGCGGCCACGGGTCCCAGCATCAACACCGCCGCGGCATTGTTCAAAAACGGCGTCAGGATCATCGCCGTCGCCAGCATCAGCGCCACGGCGCCCGAACCGGGGATCTGCGTGGCGATGCCGGCGATGTTCTCGCCGATCAGATCGGTGACGCCGGTCGTCTGCAAACTCTTGGCCACCGGGATCAGCGATGCAAGCAGTACCAGCACCGGCCCTTCGATCGACTCGTAGGCGTCCTTGAGCGAGATCTGCTTCAAGATGATCGTCAGCAGCGCCGCGGCGAAAAACCCGACGGCGACGGTCACGAACTTCATGCCGATCAGAACGATTGCAACGGCCAGCAGGCCGAGCGGGATCAGCCCGTCGGTCGATTTGCCGAGCGCCAGGTTGCGGTCGGCGAGCGGCAGCACGCCGAGTTCCTTGAGCGTTGCGGGCAGTCCGTTTTCCCAGCCTTGAAAGACGATGAGGTCGCCGACCTGGAAGGTGTGCGACAGCAGCCGGTCGGCGCGGCGCGTGCCCGAGCGGCTGATTGCCAGCACGTTGACGTCATAGCTGCGGCGCAGCGCCAAGCTTCTGATCGTCTGGCCGACCAGCGGCGAATTGGCCATGACCACGGCCTCGACCGTGCTCAACTCGTCGCGGCTGTCGTCGTCCTTCTTCAGTTCGCGCGCCTGATCGAGCGTCAGCTTGGCTTCGTCGATCAAAGCTTTCGCCGCCGCCGGTTCAGCCTGGATGGTCAGCACATCGCCCGGATAGAGCGGCCAGGTGGCGCTTGGAATGTAGTTGTGGCCGCCGTCGCGGATGACCGCCAGCACCACGATATCGTCGCCCGAGGCCTCAAGGTCGCCCACCGTCTTTCCGGCAAACGGCGATGCTTCGGTCAACAGCAGTTCGGTGGTATAATTCTCAACCTTGAACCGCTCTTCGGCCGACGGCGCGCCGTTGCGATCCTTGGGCAACAGCCGCCAGCCGAAGGCGAGAAACGTCACAGCCAGCACCGTCAGCGGCAGGCCGACGTAGGCGTAGTCGAACAGGCTGAACGGCTTGCCGGTGACCTCCTCGCGCACGCTGGAGATGAGCAGGTTCGGCGACGTGCCGATTTGCGAAATCGTACCGCCGATGAGCGAGGCAAACGCCAGCGGCATCAGATACAGCGACGGCGATTGCTTGGAACGGCGCGCGATTTGCATCGCGATCGGGATGAAGATCGACAAGGTGCCGACGTTCTTGACGACGGCTGACAGCAGGCCGACCGCGGCGCTCAGAATGCCGATCTGCAACGTCAGGCTGTCGATGCGGTTCAAAAGCCTGCGCACGATGCGGTCGAGAATGCCTGATTTCGCCACCGCCTTGCTCACCACCAGCACGGCGGCAATGACGATGATGACGGGATCGGAAAATCCACTGAACGCCTCATCCTGCGGCACGATCCCCGCGGCAATCGCCGCCAGCAACGCACTCAGCGCCACCACGTCATAGCGCCAGCGGTCCCAGATGAACGCGGCCAGCATCGCCACGATGATGAGAATCGCGGCCAGTTGCGACGACGTCAGATCCATTCCATGTCCCGCACGCCTGCCCAATGCCGCTAGACGCGCGAAGCTGGAATTGGTTCCCAATTTTCAGGAGACGCTGCTGCTCTCGGGCTGGGCGCGGTCCCGGCCGGCTCTAGTGCAGCGCATCTGACGTTTGGTCCCCGCCCGCGGCTGGTTGAATAACCAAACGTCAGATGCATAAGCTGCACTAGAATCACTGGATTTCTAGTGTTCTCTGGCTCCGACATTTGCTTCCCGTTTCGGTTCGCTCGCGAGCAAATGTCGGAGCCGGAACACTAGCGCCTCAAAGCCCGCCCGGAGAGCAGCACGGTGATGGCGGTTACCAGAATGGCAATGGCGCCGGTGCCCGGTGCCATGTCGCCGCTGGATACGCTGTTCATGGCGTAAACCGTCATTGCGAGCACCGCGGCCCCCGATGCGACCGCGACAATGGGCGATCGCTTCGGGGTGATCTGGCCCGGCGTCGCTTGGCTTCGCGCCGTGGGATGAGAATTCCACCACGTCCAGACGATATTTGCGGCGAACGTGCCCAGAAACGCAGCAGCGCCGATGAGGATGATGTTGTCCACGGGGTCCCTCCCAAGGAAAGCCTTTCGCCTCAACCTTCGCCGCTTGCCGCATCGTGCGCCGTTCCGTGCGGAACATACCAACTTCATGCGGTTTGACGCTGGGCCCGGCGCGGATCATCATGCAGGGATGCCGAACGCGACGGTCGCCAAATATCTGTTGCAGCGCCTCAAGGAAGCGGGGCTCAAGCACGCGTTCGGCGTGCCGGGCGACTATGCGTTGACCTTCATGGACCGGCTGATCGAGTCCGGCATCGAATTCGTCGGCACCTGCAATGAATTGAATGCCGGCTACGCCGCCGACGCCTATGCCCGCATCAACGGCATCGGTTGCATCGCCGTCACCTGGGGGGTCGGCGGGTTCAGCGCCATGAACGCGGTGGCCGGCGCCTATGCGGAACAGGTCCCCCTCGTCACAATCGTCGGCGTGCCGCGCACCACCCAGCTCAAAGCCTCGATGCTGCTGCATCACGGCGTCGGCAACGTCTCGACCATGCGCCGCGCCTATTCGCACATCACCGTCGCCTCGGTGCTGCTCGACGACGCGGGCGAGGCGCCGCGGCGTATCGACTACGCGCTGTCGCGATGCATTGCCGAGAAGCGCCCCGTTCTGATCGAGATCCCGGCCGACATGGTCGACAAATCCTGCGTGAAGCCGGCCCCCTTCAAGCCTCTGCCGCGGCCACCCTCGAATGCGGACGCGCTCTCGGAAGCACTCGATGAAGTGACCACGCTGCTGTCGGCGGCGAAGCGCCCGGTGATCCTCGGCGGGGTTGAACTGCACCGCTACGGCCTGACCAAGGATTTCTACGCCCTCATCGAAAAGGCGAATCTGCCGGTCGCGACGACGCTGCTCGGCAAGACCGTGATATCCGAGCGCCATCCCCTCGCGATCGGCGTCTACGAGGGCGCATCCTCGCGCCAGGACGTGCGCGCGATCGTCGAAAGGCCGATGTGCTGCTTTGCCTCGGCGCCTGGATCAGCGACATCAATCTGGGCGTCCACACCGGCCGCCTGGAGGGGCGGCATCTGATCCTCGCCAACTCCGGGCGGTTGAAAATCAGCCAGCACGTTTACGAGGAGGTGTGGATCGGCGATGTCGTCGCGGGGCTGACGAAGCGCATTGCGGACAAGGGCCTGAAGCACCCGCCGTTCAAGCCGGTCTCCGACCTGCTGCACACCGCCTATACGCCCGAGCCGGACCGTGCCTTGACGGTGAGCCGGGTCATGAGCCGTATCAATGCGTTTCTTGGGCCTGAAACCACGGTGATTGCGGAAACCGGAGACTCGCTCTTCGCCGCTGCCGATCTGGTCCTGCATCATGACGTCGGCTTCATCGGCCAGGCGTTCTACCTGTCGATCGGCTACGCGCTCCCCGCCACGCTCGGCGCCGCGCTGGCCGATGAGTCCCGCCGGCCGCTGGCCTTCATCGGCGACGGAGCGTTTCAGATGACGGCGCAGGAACTCTCCACGCTCTGCCGCCGCAAGAGCAACGCCATCGTGCTCCTCATGAACAACGGCGGCTACACCACCGAGCGCATGATTCACGAAGGCCCCTACAACGACATCCAGCCCTGGGCCTATCACAAGCTGCCCGAGGTAATGGGCGGCGGATGGGGTGTGCGGGTGAAGACCGAAGGCGAGTTCGAAGCCGCACTCAACCGCGCCCGCGAGTCCAACAACGGCCCGGCGCTGATCGAGTTGATGCTCGACACCTTCGATACCTCGGACGCGCTCAAACGCCTGGGCGCCGAACTGTCGCCGGATAAGGGGCGGAAGGGGTAGGAGGCTGCCCTGGTCGACCTTCACAGCGCCGCTGGTGCAGGCGGCGGGCTCCTTAGAACAGCAGACCGCTGAACATCAATGTGATTTGGCGGTGACTGGTGATGCGCGCCTTGCTGGTGAAACTCTAAGACCTCACAATCCGCACGACGCGCCCCAACCGCGGCTGGTGCGCAGCGGGAATTCGGCTCTGAGTCTGGCTCTCTACCTGTTGGATCGGGTTGGAAGTTGAGTTTGGATAGGCTATTGACGCACCGACGGACTTGCATCGCAATTGGGGCAGTGTATGGCGTACCAAACATCGATGGCGCGACCCATCCTTTTTCGATCCAGATCACCCGCCATCGTCATGCTTGCCGCCATTGCCACGCTGACGGCGCTGGTTGACCTGGCCCATGCGAACAAGGCGAAGCCGGCCTACGAGACGGCGCCGCGCGCGGCAGGCGAACCGGTCATGGCGATCGTGTCGATCAAGCGCCAGAACATCACGTTCTATGACAGCGAAGGGTGGACCGTGCGCGCGCCGGTGTCGACAGGCGTCAAAGGCCGCGAAACGCCCGCGGGAGTCTTCGCCATTCTGCAGAAGAACGAGGATCATCGTTCAAACTTGTATGACGACGCCCATATGCCGCACATGCAACGCCTCACCTGGAACGGCATTGCAATGCATGGGGGCCCGCTGCCGGGCTATGCCGCCTCCCACGGGTGTGTGCGCCTGCCGTTCAACTTTGCGGAAGAACTTTTCGACAAGACGCGGATCGGCATGCGCGTGATCGTCTCGCCGGACGACGCAACTCCGGAAGATTTCACCCATCCGGCGTTGCTGGTGCCGGACGCAAAGACCGTTGCGGAAGCCCCTGCGCGTTCCGCGTCGCTCAATCGTGACGTCGTTGATGCCGCCAAATCGGTCGATGACGCAAAAAAGGCTTTGAAGGCAGCCGAGCGTGAAGCTGAAAAATTCAAGAGCTTGCTGTCGAAAGCGCAAACCCTGAAGACGAAGGCCGACGGTGAGCTGAAGAGTTTCGAGAGAACGCTCGCGGCCGCGACGAAAGATAATGATGCGGCCCGGGCGCGGGCCGAGGGCCGCAAGCTCAAGGCTGCTTCAAGGTTGTCGGAGGCGGAGACACGGTTGAACGCTGCGAAGGGCGATGTCGCGGCCAAAATAGAGGCCGCGGCCAAGGCGAAGGATGCCGCCAGGGCCGCCGCAGACTTGGTGGTTGATGCGGCAAGAACAAGTGATGCGCCGGAGGCCAAAAAGGCTTTGGCTAAATCAAGAAAATCCGCTGAAAAGGCGCAACGGGATGTGTTCAGGGCCAAGGCATCGCTTATCCGTGCGAAATCTGTGAAGTCGAAGGCTGACACGGAATTCAAGTCTGCCGAGCGGACGCTCGCGACCGCCATGAAGGCTGAGGCCAAGGCGCGGGCCGAGGACCGCAAGCTCAAAGCGGCTGCCAAGGCGGCGCAAGCGGCAACACGGCTCGATAACGCAAAAGCGGAAGCGTCATTGAAGCTCGAAGCCGCGGCAAAGGCAAAGGATGCCGCCCAAGCGGCCGCCGGCAAGTTGAGCGACCTGACCAAAGCTGCGGACGAAGCCAAACTCGCGCTCCAGCCCGTCGCAATCTATGTCAGCCGGGCGAAGCAGAAGCTCTACGTGCGCCGCACCACCGGCAAGCCGTGGCCGGACGGGGGCGAAGTCTTCGATTCCAGCATCGAGGTTCCCATCGCCGTCCGCGATCCCGACCGGCCGATCGGCACGCATATCTTTACCGCAATGGCCAGCACTGACTCGGGCCTGCGCTGGAGCGCGGTCACGATCGACAGCGGCGACAATGCCCGCAACGCGCTCGACAGGATCTCGATCCCGCAAGATGTTCTGGGCCGCATAATTCCTCGGCCTTTGCTGGATCATCATTTCCGACGAGCCGCTGAGCCGGGAGACCAACTACCGAACGGAGTTTGTTGCGGTTTTGAGCAACCAACCGCAAGGCGGCTTCAAGACACGCCTGCCCACGGTCAATATCCCGGTCGCAAGAAGCAAGCCATCGTATGGCGGTTCCAGCTTTTTCAACTTCGGTTACATGGATGAACCCAGATCGAAATCGCAAGCGGCGGTGAGGACACGGCGCGACTACAACAGGAAAAAGGTGCAACAAGGCTGGTGGTGGTAGCCGCCGGCGCTGCGTCGCCTTCTGGCTGGTCTGAGACCGGCAATCTCCTCCATTTTTGGGTAGAGTCCGTAGCCTCCAGAAGGAGACGGACGATGCGTAAGAGCAGGTTCACGGAAGAACAGATCATCGCGATCCTGCGGGCGCTGGAAGACGAGAACGCCAAGCTGAAGAAGCTTCTGGCCGAGGCCATGTCGGACAACGCGATCCTGAAGGACGTGACCTCCCGAAAGTGGTGACGCCCGCCGATCGGCACTACGTAGCAATACTTACGCATTCCATCGCACGTTCCGGAAAAGCGCATTAGCATCAAAGCTATATGGAGTCTGGTTGTAACAACGTTTCCCGCACGCCCCCTCTCGGGCTGCAGTCATCAACTTCGTAATAACCGCCGACTGCTTAATTCGCACGGACCAAAACATGGACATTTTGTAGATCGGGAGACCTGACGGAGATGATGAGAAATCTTAAGGGGTTCGTTCGTGACGACTCGGGTGCCACAGCGATCGAGTATGGCCTCATTGCCGCACTCATTGGCGTCGGCATCATTGTTGTTCTGCAGAACGTGCGTGGTCAGCTGCAGGCGACGTTCACTAAGGTGCAGACGGAACTGAAGAACGCCACCAACTAAGAGTGGATTCGGGGGCTATTCAAATGGGCTGCTGCAAGGCAGCCCATCTCCCGGCACTACCGAATACTGTTGCAGTCCGATTGCTCTCGATTATTCGACAAGCTTCAGTGCGATTCCCATACGCACAAGCTCGGCTAGTGTTCCAGCGGCCATCTTGTTCATTACCCAAGTGCGGTGAATTTCAACCGTGCGAGGGCTGATACTCAGCCGAGCCGCTATTTCCTTATTCGCTAGTCCTTTGATCAACAGGCACATCGTTTCCCGTTGCCGGTCGGTCAACGATTGATATCTCTCCAGAAATACGCGCTTCTCACTGTCCTCAGCTTGAAGCTTGGCCGACGCGGAAAGCGCATTTGATACCGTGCTCAAAAGCCGGATGGGATCGAAGGGCTTTTCGATGAAGTCGAAAGCTCCTTGCTTGATGGCGTTCACAGCCATCTCGATGTCGCCATGTCCGGTGAGCAGGATAAAAGGCCGACTATCGGATTTTTTCTTCAACACCAGAAGTAGTTCAAGGCCGCTCATGCCCGGCATTCGAACATCACATACGATGCAACTAGAAGGCCGGTTGCCCGTCAAGAAGTCGGTCGCACATGTATAGGAGTCGATCTCATAGTCACGGGCGGCGAGTAGGAGTCCCATTGAGTCGATAATCGCGCTGTCGTCGTCAATGATGGTGATCACGGATTTCATTCAGCTCTCCGCGGCAGGCAGGATAATCTCGACCGACGCGCCCGAAAGATCTGATTTGGTTAACAATCGGCCGCCGTGCATTTCAGCAACTGTGCGAGCGATGCTCAAACCGATTCCTGTACCTTCGTCCTTGGTTGTGAAAAATGGCGTTGGATGTTTGTGGCTGAAGCCTACAGGAAACCCGGGCCCATTGTCGGCCACAAGGATGCTGACAGTCTTGTTATCGCGCATCGCCGTTCGAATTTGCACAGCCCCACGCCGGCCTGTACTGGCGATAGCCTCAGCGGAATTGTTGACGAGGTTGTGCAAAGCTTGAATTATTTGCACTCGATCGACGGAAATGGGAGGCAGGCCGGGCGAGACCTCGATTGTCAGCTGCGCTCCGTTCGAGGCAAGCTCAGGTGCAACCAATTCCGCGAATTCCTGAAGCATAACGGTTAGATCAGCAGGGTGGGGGTTGATCGCCCCTTGGTGCAATAGCTCTCGAATGCTTTTTATCACTTCGGCGGCGCGCGCGCTCTGTAGTGAGAGTTTGCGCAAAATTCCGAGCGCGGCCTCCGTATCGCCCATTTGGAGTTGTCCTTCAGCAACACTGGCGTATGCGCGAATGGCAGCCAGAGGCTGGTTGACTTCGTGGGCGATGCCGGCGGCGATTTCGCCAGCTGCCCTCAATCGCAACGCCCGGCTTAAAGAGATCTGCTGATCTCTCATACGCGCAGCCGTGGTTTCGCGCTCGGTGAAAGCCGCACCTACCAGCAACCCAGTGATCGTTAGGGCAATCATAAGTACCTGCAGAGCGGTCAATCCAGGATCGGCTCCGAAGCGAAACTCTGCTCCGATCACCAGTCCGCATTGAATAACGACAAGCGCAAAAATCGCTCCGCTGCTGCCAGACGTGAGAGCAACCCAAAGCAGTGGCAAGAATAGCAGGTAGAACAATTGAAAGGCTGTTGCCTCCCGATAGCCGAAAATGATCATCAAAGCGGCTGATATCGCCAGTAGCTGTACGACCCATCGCCATCGAAACGGCCGATTCGGTGGGGATTGCAGGATGAAAACGGCAGGAGCTATGACGATTATTCCGATGAAGTTGCCAACAAACAATCTCCAGGAGACGGGACCGAATTCTCCCCGGCCCAAAGCTCCAGCAGCGGAAAGCGCTAACGTGTAACCAACGGCGGCTAGCGCGGTCACACTGCCAACGATCAACACGAAAGCGACCACATCGCTAACGGACGGGAGCCGCCGGTTAAAATCCTCTATGCGCCTCAGAATGACCGCCGGCAGGATCATCGAAGCGCCAGTGACCGCCGAGGTCGAAATTTCGAGTGGCAATCCCAAGGGCCGGTTCTCAGAACATAATCGGAAAGCGCCTGCGAGGCGAGGATGACCGGCCAATACCCAGCACCTCCTAGGTAGCTAAGCGCCATGCCTAACCCCAATTGAGGGTTCCAAGCGGTCACGCCCAAGTCGCCGTATGGCTTCACATAGCTGACGTAGTCGAGGCTGATGTAGGCGGCGAGGTACGCTGAACTGATTACCGCCAGCCGGGTGATATTCAGGTCCAGTATCATCGAGTTCGCGATTCAAGTTTGTGGCGCGCTGACGACTATCTTTGGCACGAACAGTTGCATCCTGAGTCTACGTAAAACTACGTAAGCATCACTCACTAAGTAGCCGGAACCAATTTTCCACTTCAGTCAAATCGAATACCTTCAAAGCTGCTGGGGCTCACGAGGGACGTCTATGAAAAAAGAAGACATACTTTTAGGCCCGATGCTTGGAGGCCCCGAAACCGCCGTACTCATCTTTCCGGCCGCTTATTCGTATGGTGGCTTTGTACAATTGAAGTCGGTGCAGGCCAATACAGTAACCCAGGAAGATACCATCCAGCCGGAAGGTGGAGTGAAGACGCGCGTTGAGCCGTCGGTGTCTCGCCGGTCATAGAAAGCTGGATCAAATCATGGCTGCAAGGTATCGCGAAACCTTTCGGGTCGTTATGTTGGCCTATGCACTGGGCTTCATTGCCGCTGTTGTATTTTCTGCACCGCCGAGCAGCCAAAACCGGACGGACACCGTAGAATACGACAGTCACCGGGCCGGTAGCCAATCCTTGCTAGAGCCTGTGGCCGTCGAAACAGCTTGCGAGCCGGGCAGCCAGGTAGGTGCTGGCCAGGGTTGTACAGTGCTTGTCGAAGACCTGCCTGACGCCATCTAAAAGTTGAACGTCAAAAAGCCTATCCCCGCCCCGCGCATTTGTTTGGCGCAACCCATTCGCGTTCCGCGAGCCGGCCGGTTGCGCCCGAACATTGAAAGTCCGGTACCACTTTTTTTCACTCAAACTTATCCCCGCCCCTTGGGCCCGGCCGATACTCGCCCCACGCGCCTCAGTTGAGGGTTATGGGTACCCGCTGAGTTCCATCACGAGGCGCGGCGTAGGAAGCGAGCGGCGCCATCAGATCGTTGCCGGTCGTTCCGCCTTCAGGGAAAAACGGCTCGCTCGCTATAGGGCTTGCCGGACCCTGGAGCCTGTGCTGAGACGGATGCCGCACAGGGTTCACGGGCGAAACACTCCTCCTACCGCGGGCGATGACGGCGAGGCCGCATCCCTTAGACTAGAAATTGAGGCCCGCCGTCATCGCCGCCTCACGCTTTTGGTTGCGCAACCGACTCTGCTCCGCAGAGCCGGCCGGTTGCGCTGGAGCACTGAATTTGTGGCTGGCGCTTCCGGCAGGCTCGCGGAACGCGAGTCGGAAGCGCCTTCAAACGAGAGCCGGCCGGTTGCGCTGGAGCATTGAGTTTGTGGCTGGCGCTTCCGGCAGGCTCGCGGAACGCGAGTCGGAAGCGCCTTCAAACGAGAGCCGGCCGGTTGCGCTGGAGCATTGAGTTTGTGGCTGGCGCTTCCGGCAGGCTCGCGGAACGCGAGTCCGGAAGCGCCATCAAACGAGAGCCGGCCGGTTGCGCTGGAGCATTGAGTTTGTGGCTGGCGCTTTCCGGCAGGCTCGCGAACGCGAGTCGGAAGCGCCATCAAACGAGAGCCGGCCGGAGGCGCTGGAGCATTGAGTTTGTGGCTGGCGCTTCCGGCAGGCTCGCGGAACGCGAGTCGGAAGCGCCTTCAAACGAGAGCCGGCCGGTTGCGCTGGAGCATTGAGTTTGTGGCTGGCGCTTCCGGCAGGCTCGCCCACACTTCCTCCCCCCTCCCGGCCACCCCTACACGGGGGCGGGGGATTGCAGTGCACGCGGCACCGCCCCACGCGATCAATGTCGACGGCGTCACGCAATACATTGAAAAATAACAATAATAGTCCGCAAAGCTTGCCACTCGCGTTTGCCAAGGTTTCGTGTATAACAGCGCCATCCGCGCGGGCCCGCTCAACGGGATCGCGCGGATGTTTTGTTGATGCCGAAACGCGCAACAAAGCCGCCGCGCCTTGCAGCCGGCTCCCCGCGGGGAGGCGCAAGGCGAACCTCACGTGCGACCTGGCTGGACGACATCCCGGCTATTGGCCGCTTGATCTCAAACTCCAATTCGAAAGGAGCACACGATGTCGGAAGTAGCACCGCACCGCCGTGCGGCGAAGTCGGCTGTCATCAAGGACAGCGCCACCAAGGCCAACGATACCGGCTCGCCGGAAGTCCAGATCGCGGTTTTGACCCACCGCATCAATGAGCTCACCGAGCATTTCAAGCTGCACAAGAAAGACAACCACTCCCGTCGCGGCCTGTTGAAGATGGTGTCGCAGCGCCGTCAGTTGCTCGACTACGTAAAGAGCAAGGACAACGCGCGCTATCAGAAGATCATCGAAAAGCACGGCATCCGCCGCTAAGCGCCGCTGCAAGCGAAAGGCAGGCTTCATGGCCGCCGGATCTGCAGATCATTGAGATCATCCCGTGCGCCGATGCTCATTAGAGCCTTGGCGCATGAGGCGTTTGTGTTTCGATCGTTGATCGATCACGGCGCCAGGACCGTCCGTATGAAAAGAGAAAAAGCGAAAACGAAAGACCGATCACATGTTCGACATTCATCGCGTGGAAATTGACTGGGGTGGCCGCAAGCTGAAGCTTGAGACCGGCCACATGGCGCGTCAGGCCGATGCCGCCGTCGTTGCCCAGTACGGCGAGACGTCCGTGCTTGCCACCGTTGTCGGTGCCCGCTCCGTCAAGCCCGGCGTCGATTTCTTCCCGCTCACCGTCAATTATCAGGAGCGCACCTACGCCGCCGGCAAGATCCCGGGCGGCTTCTTCAAGCGCGAAGGCCGCCCGACCGAAAAGGAAACGTTGACCTCGCGCCTGATCGACCGGCCGATCCGGCCGCTGTTCGTCGAAGGCTTCAAGAACGAGACCCAGGTCGTCGTCACCGTGCTGTCGCACGACATGGAGAACGACCCCGATATCGTGGGCATGGTGGCAGCCTCCGCCGCGCTGACGCTTTCGGGCCTGCCGTTCTTGGGGCCGATCGGTGCCGCCCGCGTCGGCGTCATCAACGGCGAGTTCGTGTTGAACCCGATGGTCGACGAGATGATGGAATCGGCGCTCGACCTCGTGGTCGCCGGTACGCACGACGCGGTCATGATGGTCGAATCTGAAGCCAAGGAGCTGCCCGAGACGCAGATGCTCGAAGCCGTCATGTTCGGCCACAAGCACATGCAGCCGGTCATCCAGGCGATCATCAAGCTGGCCGAGACGGCGGCGAAAGAGCCCTGGGATATTCAGATCCCCGACAAGGGCAAGTACAAGGATCAGGTCAAGAAGATCGCCGAAAAGGCGCTGACCGAAGCCTTCTCGACCAAGGAAAAGGCCAAGCGCAACGATCTCGTCGGCACCGCCAAGAAGGCCGTGTTCGAAGGCATCGCCATCCCCGCCGATGATCCCAACGAAAAAGTGCTGCTCTCCGACGCCTTCAAGGCGCTGGAAATGGACATCATGCGCGGCGACGTGCTGAAGACCAAGCGCCGTATCGACGGCCGCGATCTCAAGACCGTGCGGCCGATCTTGTCGGAAGTGCATGTGCTGCCGCGCACCCACGGTTCGGCGCTGTTCACCCGCGGTGAAACGCAGGCGCTGGTCGTCGCCACGCTCGGCACCGGCGAGGACGAGCAGTACATCGACAGCCTGGAAGGCACCAAGAAAGAGCGCTTCCTGCTGCACTACAACTTCCCGCCCTTCTCGGTCGGCGAAACCGGCCGCATGGGTTCGCCCGGCCGCCGCGAAATCGGTCACGGCAAGCTTGCCTGGCGCGCCGTGCGGCCGCTGCTGCCGGCGCAGGAAGAGTTTCCCTACACCATCCGCATCGTGTCCGAAATCATGGAGAGTAACGGCTCCTCGTCGATGGCAACGGTGTGCGGCGCTTCGCTCGCGCTGATGGATGCCGGCGTGCCGCTGAAAGCGCCTGTCGCCGGCATCGCCATGGGCCTGATCAAGGAGGGCGACGACTTCGCCGTTCTCTCCGACATTCTGGGTGATGAGGATCACCTGGGCGACATGGACTTCAAGGTGGCCGGCACCGAGAAGGGTGTCACCTCGCTGCAGATGGACATCAAGATCACCGGCATCACCGAAGAGATCATGCGCATCGCGCTCGATCAGGCGAACCAGGGCCGCCTGCACATCCTGGGCGAGATGTCGAAGGCGCTGACGGGGGCTCGCACGGAATTGGGCGAACATGCGCCGCGCATCGAGACGATCAAGATCCCGACCGACAAGATCCGCGAAGTGATCGGCTCCGGCGGTTCGGTCATTCGCGAAATCGTCGCCGAAAGTGGCGCCAAGATCGACATTTCGGACGACGGCACGGTGAAGATCGCATCGGCCAGTCGCGATTCGATCGAGAAGGCGCTCGCCCGCATCCGCGGCATCACGTCGGAGCCCGAGGTCGGCCAGATCTACAAGGGCAAGGTCGTGAAGATCATGGAGTTCGGCGCGTTCGTGAACTTCTTCGGCGCCAAGGACGGCCTGGTTCACATCTCGCAGTTGTCGAGCGGCCGCCCGGCAACGGTCGGTGAAGTGGTCAAGGAAGGCCAGGAAGTGTACGTCAAGCTTCTGGGCTTTGATGATCGCGGCAAGACGCGGCTGTCGATGAAGATCGTCGATCAGGCGACGGGGCAGGAAATCCCGCGTGCCGAGGGCGAGCCGGAAGAAGTGTTCGAGCCGCGCCCGCCGCGCCGTGAAGGCGGCGGTGGCCGTGGTGGCGACCGTGGCCGTGGCGGCCCGCGCCGCGACCGGGGTTGATATTTAGATAGCGCTTCCGGCCGGCTCGACGAAGGAGAGTCGGAAGCGCCAACACACCAAGCGCTTCCGGCCGGCTCGACGAAGGAGAGTCGGAAGCGCCAACCAGAATGCGTCGGAAGCGCCAAAAAAGAGGCCGCCGGATTTATCCCCGGCGGCCTTTGTTATTTTAAGATCGCGTATGACTGTTCGCTCAATACCAGACGCAGCGGCGCACGCCCCACTTGTTGCGCCAGCAGCGGTGATTGCCGCACTGGATGCGGCCGACGCCCGGCACGTGCTTGTGCCAGCCATTGAGGCCGCGCCGGCAGCTGCGATGCCAGCCGTGAGTCTGCTCGATGAGCGACTGCGCGGTGGCGGCATCTTTGAGGCCATTCAAATTGCCGGTCAGGCTGGCGGCGGAACCCGGCAGCGTGGCGGCCAGAAGGCCGGCGGCGACGACAGCGGCCGAGAACGTCAATTTCGAACTCATGAGTTACTACTCCTGTTGACAGGGATACGTGCCCGCGCTTGCCGAAAGCCGCGTTGGCGGGGAAATCCTAGCCCAGGCAAATGGGGCAGGAAAGCCCCTCCCGGTTGTGGCTGGCGGCGGTCAGACACGAGGCGTTTCAAGCCTCTGTGAAGGACTTCACGCCCGGCCAGAACACCCCGGCAAGCGCGCTCACTTCGTCAGCATCGCCGGTCGTGAGCAGGCTCAAGCGCCCGCCCTCGTTGCCGGCCAGATACTGCGGCCGCCGGGTCAGATAATCTTCGAAGCTGTCGGCCACCACCTCGGGCTGCGAAAGAATGCGCGTGAAGGGAGGCAGATGGCGGCGGAACAGGTGCTCGACCAGGGGGAAGTGGGTGCAGCCGAGGATGGCGCGGTGCGGCGGCATGTTGGCCGTTTGTGACATGACACCGGCAACGCCCTCGCGGACCAGCGCTTCGAGTTCGGCCTCGGGCCGGCTCGCCTCGATGGCGCCGGCAAGTTCGGAGCAGATCTGCTGCACCACCGTCACCTTCGGGCAGCGTTTGCGAATCTCTTCGGGATAAACGCCGGAGGTGACGGTGCGGGTCGTGCCGAAGACGGCGACGGTGTCGGTATTGTATTTCTGCGGATACTGCGGCGAGGTGACCGCCCAGGGGGTTTGCGTGGCCGCTTCGACGGTCGGGGCGACGATGCCCAGCACGTTGTGTGCGCCATCGGCCCACCGGCTTTTCGGCAGCCACTCGCGCTGCAGGCGGCGCAGAGACACCGCGGTCGCCGTATTGCAGCCGAGCAGGACCAGCTTGGCGCCGCGTTCGAACAGATCTTCGGTCGCCGCCCGCGTCAGTGCGACGATCTGTTCGGACGGACGGTTGCCATAAGGCACGTGCGCGTGGTCGGCGAGGTAGACGAAATCGGCATGGCGGAAGCGCGCGGTCAGTTCGCGCAGCACGGTGAGGCCGCCAAGGCCAGAATCAAAGACGCCGATCATGGGGCCCCCGCTGTCATGGAGGCAGTGTTTGCGACGGGAGCGGCCGCCGCGTCAACCGGATGTGCGGGTTATTCAGCGGCTTCAGAGGGCGAGCGGCCGTGACCTTTGCCTTCGCTGTCGTGCTCTTTGAGGCTCTGCAGGTTCGGCATCGACACGGTGTTATAGCCGCAATCGACGAAGTGAACCTCGCCCGTCACCGCGCCCGACATGGGCGAAAGCAGATACAGCGCCGAGCCGCCGACATCATCGAGGGTCGGCGTGCGCTTTAGCGGCGAATTCTCTTTCTGGAAGTTGAAGATCACCCGGGCATCGCCGACGCCGGCGCCCGACAGCGTGCGCATCGGCCCGGCCGAGATGGCGTTGACGCGAACACCCTGCGGCCCCAGATCGGCTGCGAGATAGCGCACCGACGCTTCGAGCGCGGCCTTGGCCACGCCCATGACGTTATAGGACGGCACCCAGCGGGTCGCGCCGCCGTAGGAGAGCGTGATCATCGAACCGCCGTTCGGCATCAGCTCGGCCGCGCGCTTGGCGATCTCGGTGAACGAGAAGCACGAGATCACCATCGAGTTGATGAAATTCTCACGAGTCGTATCGGCGTAGCGGCCGGCAAGCTCTTTGGGATCCGAATAGGCAAGCGCGTGGACCACGAAATCGAGCCCGCCCCACTCCTGCTTGATCTTGGCGAACACGTTGTCGACGCTGGCGAGATCGAGAACGTTGCACTCTTCAATGATCTTGGAGCCGAGCGATTGCGCCAGTGGCGCGGCCCGGCGGCCGAAGGCGCCTCCCTGGTAGGTGAAAGCCAGCTCCGCGCCTTGACCGGCGAGGACGCGGGCGATGCCCCAGGCAATCGAGCGATCGTTGGCGACGCCCATGATCAGGCCGCGCTTGCCGGCCATCATCGGGCCGGGCTTGGCGATGTCGAAGTCAGTCATTGGGAGCCTCGCATTACGTCTTGAACACCGTGCGTGAACGTCAAACCAACCGGCCCCACGTTTATAAACTCTCATACTCCGGTACCGTACTCATATGACGCAAAACTACAAATACCGGCGAGAGCGCACCTTGCCGGTTAACTATCGTGGCGCCGGAATACCAAACTGGCATTCGTGCCGCCGAAACCGAAGCTGTTCGACATCACACAGTTAAGAGCTGCGTTGTCGATGCGCTTGCGGGCAATGGGCATATCTGCAAAAGCCGGGTCAATCTCTTCGATGTTGGCACTTTCGCAGATGAAACCGTTATTCATCATCAACAATGAGAATATCGCTTCTTGTACGCCAATGGCGCCGAGCGAATGGCCCGTGAGCGATTTGGTCGCGGATATGGTGGGCGAATTGGCGCCGAATACGTCGCGGATTGCGTCGATTTCGCGCGCATCGCCGACCGGGGTGCCGGTGCCGTGAGGGTTAATGTAGTCGACCTTGCCGACGCCCTTGTTGTCGAGCCCGTTGAGCGCCAGCTTCATGCAGCGCACCGCGCCTTCACCGGATGGGGCGACCATGTCAAAGCCATCGGAGGTCGCGCCGTAGCCGGCGACCTCGGCGTAGATCCTGGCGCCGCGCGCCTTGGCGTGCTCGAGTTCTTCAAGCACGACGACGCCGGCGCCGCCGGCGATGACGAAGCCGTCGCGATCCTTGTCATAGGCGCGGCTCGCCTTTTGCGGCGTGGCGTTGAACCTCGTCGACATCGCGCCCATGGCGTCGAACAGATTCGACAAGGTCCAGTCGAGTTCTTCGCAGCCGCCGGCGAAGATCACATCCTGCTTGCCCCATTGGATCAGCTCGGCGGCGTTGCCGATGCAGTGGGCCGACGTGGCGCAGGCCGACGAGATCGAATAGTTGACGCCCTTGATCTGGAATGAGGTGGCGAGCGCGGCGGACGGGCCCGAGCACATCGCCTTTGGGACTTCGAATGGGCCGATCTTTTTGGGGCCGCCTGATTTGATCGTGGTTTCAGCCGCTTCGACGATGGCGCGCGTCGATGGTCCACCCGAGCCGACGATGATGCCGGTGCGCTCATTGACGACGTCGCGTTGCTCAAGGCCCGCATCACGGATGGCCTGATCCATGGCGATCCAGTTCCAGGCAACGCCCGGGTTCATGAACCGCTTGGGCTTGCGCGGCACCATCGTTTCCCAATCGATGGAGGGCGCGCCGTGAACCTGGCATTTAAACCCCAGTTCCGCGTACTTTTCGGCGTGCGAGATGCCGGACTTGGCTTCACGCAGGGATGCGAGAACTTCTTGTGTGGTGTTTCCGATCGAGGAGACGATCCCCATCCCGGTGACAACGACACGCCTCATGAGCGTTCAGTCCCTCTCGTTTCGCGCAAAGTTCGCGCTCAATTCCTGCCGCACCTGCCTTATCAGACCTCCGTCGACTTCAACAGCACACGAAGATCCTTAGCGGTATAGATCACTTCGCCGTCCGCCTTCAGTGCGCCGTCGGCTTCGACGAGTTTGAGCTTGCGGGCAATGACGCGCTTGACGTCGACGACGTACTCCAGATGCTTCACGTCCGGCGTCACCTCGCGGGTGAATTTCACTTCGCCGACACCCGAAGCGCGGCCCTGACCGGTGAGGCCGAGCCAGCCCAGAAAGAACCCCGAAAGCTGCCAGAGCGCGTCAAGGCCGAGGCACCCTGGCATTACGGGGTCGCCCTTGAAGTGGCAATCGAAAAACCAATTGAGCCGCTCGTTGCCGGCGACCTTCAATTCGGCGACCACCAGGCCCTTGCCGTGGGCGCCGCCAGCATCGGAAATCTGGCTGATACGATCGAACATCAGCATCGGCGGAAGCGGCAGCTGCGCGTTGCCGGGGCCAAACAATTCCGCGCGGCCGCATGCCAGCAAGTCCTCGAATTCGTAGCTGGAACGGCGATCCGCCATTGTCGTGTCCTCTGTGCGTTAAGTGAAGCCGGCCGGCCGCAAAAAGACCGGGCCGCTCGAGGGGCAACCCCGTGCGGCCGTCTCGTAACATACTCGAACTAGAGCCGAAAGCTTCACGACGCCCCAACCTCCCTTCGTGCCAACAAATAAAGCGAACAAATTCCACAACTTGCGCGTTTGTTGCGGCACACGTTCGCAACGATTATGTTGTTGGGAACCAAGTTTGGGGCTCGACGCCTGCCACAGGCTGACGCCCGCCAGCGCTTGGTGTATGATATTTTTGCAAAATTGCACGATCCGCGGAGCTGAACCTAAGTCCATGGCTGAGCCTGTTGCAGAAACCGAGGAGATCTCATCCACCCATCCGGTGGCTGAGCGCTTGCGCCAAGCCGGCCTGCGGCCGACACGCCAGCGGCTGGTCCTGGGCGGCCTTCTGTTTGCTGGCGAAGACCGGCACGTGACGGCCGAGCAGCTCCACGCCGAGGTTCTCGGCGCCGGTGAACACGTCTCGCTCGCAACCGTCTACAATACGCTTCATCAGTTCCGCCGCGCCGGGCTGGTGCGCGAGCTGGCGATCGACGGGTCGAAGGCCTATTTCGACACCAACACGTCCAACCACAACCATTTCCTGATCGAACAGACGGGCGAGCTGATGGACATCGCCGGCTCGGCGATCGACGTTTCCGGCCTGCCCGAACCGCCCGAGGGCATGAAGATCACGCACATCGACGTGGTCGTGCGGCTTGCGCCGAAGTAGCACGGACGCTCGATAAGCAAAGGGAAAATCGAGAGAGTGGTGCGTTGGGCCAGCTGCCTGGGCCGAGCTATTTCACCGTCTCGCCTTCGTAGACACCCCACAGCTTCTTCTGCTCGATGTAGCCCGAATAGGTTTCGACCGTGACGCGGCACCAGCGCCCGTCGCAGGAGTGCAGGTTGGCGATCACGCCGGCCTCGACATTGGCGATGACAGAGGTCGAGGCGCTGTCGCCCGAGTTGATCGGCACCACGGGCACGCTGCCGCCCGC
This sequence comes from Hyphomicrobium sp., assembly GCA_016716675.1. GTDB lineage: Bacteria > Pseudomonadota > Alphaproteobacteria > Rhizobiales > Hyphomicrobiaceae > Hyphomicrobium_B. The sequence continues at coordinate 222,154 of JADJVG010000033.1, read as the reverse complement.
CTTGCGCTCCCACGGCAGCACCAGCGCGGTGCGCCGGCCCGACAGGAACGATTGCAGCACCCAGCCCGTGACGCCCTCGGCATCGCGCACCTGCCGCCAGCCTTCGAACTCCTTGACGACTTCGAGCGGCAGCCCGGCGCGGCGAAACACCCAGCCGGTGGGGTAATCGGTACCGGGGCCGTTGCGCAGATTGACCCGGTCGGACTTGAGGCTGACGAAGCGGGGCACCGGCAACCCGCTGCCTGAGGGGACAGCCGCAGGCTCCGCCGCGCCCTGCGCCGTGGCCGGCGTCACGCCGAACGGCAGGCCAAGCACGGCGGCAACAAGCGCCAGGGCGCAACGAAGCACAACTTTGGTGCGGAAAATTTGCATTTTTCTCGGCGGCCAGGGGCTCGAATGAGGCGGGTCAGTGATTGCGAGGCGGTAGGCTAATCATCACTTTGTCATTGCCAAGGCGTTCTGTTAGACACCAGTTTGATCGCCCGGCTCACCGGCCGGGCGCCCGCAACATTATCTCGCACATTCCCTCCCCGGATCGCCAATGCCAAGCCTGCAGAAAAAACCGGTCGTCATTGTCACGCGCAAGCTGCCCGACGTCGTCGAGACGCGGATGTGCGAACTGTTCGATACACGCCTCAACGTCGATGACAAGCCCATGTCGCATGCCGATCTCGTCGCCGCGGCCAAAGCCGCCGACGTGCTGGTACCGACCGTGACCGACAGGATCGATCGCAGCGTGCTGACGCAGGCCGGCCCGCAACTGCGTTTGATCGCCAACTTCGGCACCGGGGTCGATAACGTCGATCTTGATACCGCCCGCAACCGCAGCATCCTCGTCACCAACACCCCGGGCGTGCTGACGGAAGATACCGCCGACATGACCATGGCGCTCATTCTCGCCGTGCCGCGCCGCGTCGCCGAGGGCGCTGCCTACATGAAGAACCCGGACAACAAGTGGTCCGGCTGGTCGCCCACCTGGATGCTCGGCCACCGCATTTTCGGAAAAAGGCTCGGCATCATCGGCATGGGCCGGATCGGTCAGGCTGTCGCCCGCCGCGCCCGCGCCTTCGGCCTGCAAATACACTATCATAACCGCCGCCGAGTCTCGGAAGAGCTGGAGCGCGAGTTGGAGGCGACCTACTGGGAAAGCCTCGACCAGATGCTGACGCGCGTCGACATTGTTTCGGTCAACTGCCCGCATACGCCGGGCACCTATCACCTGCTCTCGGCGCGGCGCTTGAAGCTGTTGAAGCCGACGGCCTACATCGTCAACACCGCGCGCGGCGAGATCATCGACGAGAACGAGCTGGCGCGGCTCATCGAGACGGGCGCGATCTCCGGCGCCGGCCTCGACGTGTTCGAGCACGAGCCGGCGGTGAACCCGCGGCTGCTGGCGTCCGACCGCGTCGTTGCTCTGCCGCACATGAGTTCGGCGACCATCGAGGGCCGCATCGACATGGGCGAAAAGGTCATCATCAACATCAAGGCGTTTGCCGACGGCCACGCCCCGCCGGACCGCGTGCATCCGGCGATGTTCTGAAATATCGGATCGAAACGGATGCGGGCGCGAAACGACAAGGTTTCGCGCCCGCTTTGCGTTTTGGGTGCACGCGCTACACGAGGATGTCGAGTGCGGTGAGCGTGGCGACGTCGATCGCCTTCAGCACGATTGCGTCGCTGCCGAAGCCGATCTTGGCGTCGCTGCCAGATTGCGTCATCGAGAGTTGGGAAAGGCTGTCCAGATGGGCGATGGCGCGCAGGTCGATGGTGTCGGACCCGCGCTTGAAGTCTGTAATCGTGTCGGTGCCCCACCCTTCCGAAAGACAAACGCGTCATTGCCGCGGCCTCCGGTCAGCGTATCCCATCCGGTGTCACCCCACAGCCGGTCGTCGCCGTCGTTGCCATAGAGGATGTCGGAACCGCTCCCGCCATAGAGCTTGTCCTTGCCGTCTTCGCCATAGAGCGTGTCATTACCGCTGAGGCCATAGGCCGTATCGTTGCCGCTGCCGGCCGCAATCGTGTCGCGGCCTTTGGAGCCGGTGATGGAATCGGCTCCGCTGGTGATGTGATAGCTGTAGACCGTCGCGCCCGGCGGGATCGCCGGATCGGCCTGAACCACGCCGTTGATCGTCACGTTGTGGGTCGCAACCCCCCGGTCGTTGCCGGTTTCGGTGTCGCCGAAGGTTTGCAGAAACCTTCGACGCGGATGGGGGCGATGCCGCCATTGCCTGTGATGGCGTTGTTGGAGATATCCGCGCCGTCGACGCCGGACAGAACGATGCCCTCGCGCGCGTTGCCGCTGATCCAGGTGTCGTGGATCGAGACGTCGGCGGCCTGCCGCACTTCGATGCCGGCGCGGCCGTTGCCGTAGATATGACCGCCGGAAATGCTGACCGCATGGGTCCATTCACGGATTTCATTGTCCCCGGTTTGGACGACGATGCCGCTGCCACCATTGCCCCAGGCGTCGTTGTCCAGAAATCGGACATCGGAAGAACTGGTCACGACGTTGAAGCCGTGACGGCCGTTGTTATAGGCGGCGTTGTTGACGAGGGACACGTCAAGCGCGAAATCGATGGTGAAGCCGTCGGCGCCGTTGTCGTGGGCAATGCAGCTCGTAAAGGTGAGCCCCTTGGTCTGCTCGTGCGGGTCGAAGCCGTAGCGCGAGACGTTTGCAATCTCGACCCGGTCGAGCGTGATGTTGGAATCGTAGGCCGCGCTGTTGGGTTTGGGGCCGCAATAGAACCCGTCGGTCGTGCCCGTTGCATTGTCCTTGTTGCCGTCGATGGTGAGATCGGTAATCCTGACGTTCGCTGTAGTTTTCACGCTGCCATCGGCATTTGTGCCGCCGGAATCGGTGCGCACGATCCCGGTGACAGAGGTCGATTGATCGGCGAGCTTAATGGTCGTTTCGCCCATGCCTGCGCCGGTGAGCGCCGTTTCGCTGCCAACGCGCAGCGCGCCATCCGACGCCTTGCCGGTGCCCGTCACCGTGAAGGTGCCGGCCGAAAGGTTCACGTAGCCACCGGCTTTGCCGGCCACAGCATCGAGTGCCGATTGGATCGCTCGGGTCTGATCGCTGGCGGATGCCGTTTCGGAAATTGAAATCGTAAAAGCCGGCGTTGACGCGGAACCAAATCGAATTTCAAGCATTTGCGCGCTCCATTTTGAGGCGCCCCTGCCTTGGTTCATGCAAGGAGCGAACCGTCAAATTGTCGGCAAATGCCGGTCAACCGGCGCCCTAAGCGGCGCCCGGCGGACCGCTGAAGAACGACCAGATGACGGCCGCATAAAAGGCGAAGGTCGCTGCATAAGCGATGCTGAGAATTGCCAGCTGTGGCGGTGTCAGCGGCGGCAGCTTCATGTGCGCCTGCGCCGACTTGGAAAAGATGAAGGGCGCAATCAACAGCAGGATCAGCAGCAGGTCGTAAGCGCCGGAGATTATCGCGAGCGATAAACCCGCACACAGCGTCAGGCCGTTGAATCCCGTCGTCACCGCTGCGGATTGGCGAGACAGCAGCGACTGAGCGATATGGCCTCCGTCGAGCGGCAGCACGGGGGAGCAGGTTGAGGCCGTTCAATATGGCGCTCATCAGGGCGAGATTGCGAAACGTTTCATCGTCCGAGTTCTGAAGAGACAAACCAAGGAACGCCGCTGTCGAGAGAAGGCTCAATCCCGGACCCATCAGCGCGACGAGCCCGCGTTCGGCCTCGTTGCGGTAGCGGTCGTCGCTCACCGCCACGCCGCCGAAAAAAGGGATGAAGTAGATGCCTTTGACCGGCAGGCCGGCCCACCGCATGCCGACCACGTGGCCGACTTCATGAATGAGAATGAGGAACACCAGCATGGCTGCATCGGCAATGCCGAACAGCGCTGAGAAGCTGGCGAGCGTGAGCGCGCCGGTGATGACCGCATTCTTCACTTTTGGCACACAGATAATCTTCGCCAGGACAGCACTCGGGCGCCGATTCCGCCTTGATGACGCGCAGCGAGAGCGCTTCGCCCGGCCGTTCATCCAGGATTTCGTATGTAAACGGCAAGGTGCGGCCCGAAAACGAAATGTTGCCGGTGTAGATCCCCGGACGTGCAGGATCGGGAGAGGCATCGATATCGATCGGCGGATTGCCTTCGAGCCTGATCTTGTGGGCGCTCATGACCGACCACGTCACCGATTTGGGCGCGAGCACGTCGGCGGAAATCGCGTAGCTGCGGCGATTGACGCCGCGCAGGGCATCGAACGGTGCGCGGATGAGCTCGACGAGAAAAAATATCAAGCGTTGCAGAACGACGATCACGCGACCACGGCCCCATGTGAAGTGCCCCGCAGTTGGCAGCTGCGCCACCTGCGAGGGCGATGAGCCTCCGGCACCGGTCCTTCCCGGGTTGACCGGTGCCGGAGGCGTCAACGAAAAGACTTACGACAATATACCCGTTTGTCGCGCCTGCGGACAAAAGGTTCAGTTCCCGCATGAACAGTCCTTCTGCGGCCTATTCCGCGGCGCAGGCCGGCCCGGCCGGCGTCGTGTGGACCGAAAGATCGAGGATTGTCGGGCTACGTCCGGTCAGCGGATTGTCGGGATCGTAGCTCAGCTCAACCGTGTCGAAGCGGCTGGCGAGCGCGTCGTAGATCAGCAGCCGGCCGGCCAGGCTGTCGCCGAGCGACAAAAGTTCTTTGACCGTTTCGGTTGCTTGCAGCGTGCCGATGACACCGGCGACCGGGCCCAGCACGCCGACCTCCGAACAGTTGGCGACGAGGCCGGCCGGTGGCGCCTCGGGGAAGATGCAGCGCAAGGACGGATAGGGCTCTCCGCTCGCTTTGCGCGCGTAGGGTTTGAAGACCGAGACGTAGCCGTCGAGCGAGCCCAAGGCCGCGTAGACCAGCGGCCGCTTGGCGAAGTAGCAGGCGTCGGCCACCAGATATCGTGTGGCGAAGTTGTCGGACCCGTCGCAGACGATGTCGTAGCGCGAAATGAGGTCGAGCGCGTTTACTGCGGTGATACGGTCGTTGTGGGCTTCGACCGTGACGTGCGGGTTGAGCCGGGCAATCGCCGCCGCCGCACTCTCGACCTTTGCAACGCCAGCGGCGGCCGTGTCGTGCAGCACCTGCCGTTGAAGGTTGTCGATCGACACCGTGTCGTCATCGATGACGCCGAGCGTGCCGACGCCGGCGGCCGCGAGATAGAGCAGCACCGGCGAGCCGAGCCCGCCCGCGCCGATGACGAGGACGCGCGCGGCCTTGAGCTTCTGCTGCCCCTGCGCCCACGTCGCGCAGGACGAGGTGGCGCTTGTAGCGCTGCACCTCCTCCGGCGTCAGTGTGGTCATGGTATCCTCGCGTTAGCCGTCGCTCAGACGAACAGCTCGCTCGAAACATAGCGTTCGGCCGACGACGGCGCGAACGTGACGATGGTCTTGCCGGCCATGTCGGAGCGCTGGGCCACCGTCAGAGCGGCGGCGAGATTGGCACCCGTGGAGATGCCGCCGGGAATGCCTTCGACCTTGGACAGCATGCGCGACATTTCAAAGGCCATTTCACTTGGCACGGTGACGACCTCGTCGATGACCGTACGGTCGAGCACGGTGGGGATGAAACCGGCGCCGATGCCTTGGATCTTGTGAGGCCCGCGCGGCTGGCCCGAGAGAATGGCGCTGGTCGACGGTTCAACCGCGATGATCTTGATGTTGGGGTTGCGCGCCTTGAGGACCTTGCCGCAGCCGGTGATCGTGCCGCCGGTGCCGACGCCGACCACGAGCGCGTCGATCTTGCCCTTCGTATCGTTCCAGATTTCTTCGGCGGTCGTCAGCTCGTGCACCAGCGGGTTTGCCGGGTTGTCGAACTGGCCGGGAATCACCGCATCGGGCAGGGTCTTTGCCAGCTCGTCGGCGCGGGCGACGGCGGCCGGCATGCCGCCCGGGCCCGGCGTCAGTTCAAGCTCGGCACCCAGATGCGCGAGGATCTTGCGCCGCTCGATCGACATCGTTTCGGGCATGACGAGGATCAGCCGATAGCCGCGCGCGGCGGCGACGAAGGCGAGGCCGATGCCGGTGTTGCCCGATGTCGGCTCGACCAGAACCGTCTTGCCGGGCGTGATGCGGCCTTCTGCTTCGAGCGTATCGATCATCGACACGCCGATGCGGTCTTTGACCGATGACAGCGGGTTGAAGAATTCAAGCTTCATCAGAATGTCGGCTGAAATCTTCGCCTTGGCCTTGACCTTGGAGAGACGAACGAGCGGCGTGTGGCCGATGGTTTCGGCGATGTTCTCGTAGACCTTGCCACGGCCCCAGCTTTTGGTTGCGGCGAGCGTTTTGATGTCCATCTCTGTCATGCGTCCTTGGCGTGTTTGGCGAGCACCGGGCAGGCGTTTCGCGGCGTCCGGTTTCACTACGCAGGTAACGCGGCCCGCTCGAGGCGGTTGCGAAAGGCTTCCGCGCGTCCCGGGTTGGGGACGTGGCGCCGTTCTTGCAGTCGTCATTTGGGCGGGTTTTCCGCGCTTTGGCCGCTTTGCGGACGCCTTTGCTTTTCGTGGCGCCTGCCCGTGCCTTTTGACAGAACTGGCAACGCCGGTGGAGCCGAAGCCGCCGGCGCCGCGGGCGGTTGCGCTGAGGTCTTTCTGCTCTGCGACTGCGATCTGCAATACGGGTGCAACGACGAGCTGGGCAATTCGGTCGCCGCGGCGGACCGTGACCGCCGCTGAACCATGGTTGATGAGCAGCACAGCGACCTCGCCGCGGTAGTCGGCGTCGATCGTGCCGGGGGCGTTCAACACCGTGACACCGTGCTTGGCGGCAAGGCCCGAGCGCGGCCGCACCTGGCCTTCGGTGCCCCGCGGCAACTCGAAAATGAGACCGGTCGGCACCTTGGCGCTTTCACCGCGCTTCAGCGTCAGGATTTCACCTTCGCCAAGGGCGGCCACGAGATCCATCCCGGCGGCGTCCGGGGTCTGATACCCCGGCAGCGGCAGGCCCTCGCCATGGGGCAGGCGCGCGATCTTCAACGTCATGCGGCGGGTGGGGTTCTTCATGTCACTCCGCCGCCGTGCGCCGGCGCGCCACATCTTCGGCGGCGCGCAACACCAGCCGCTCCGCGACGTCGGCCTTGTCCATATCCGGCCAGCTTTCGACGCCTGTGCGCGTGACGATATGCACACTGTTGCGGTCGCCGCCCATGATGCCGGTTTCGGGCGAAACATCGTTGGCGACGATCCAGTCGGCGCCCTTGCTTTTTAGCTTCTTCTTGGCGTGGGCGATGACGTCTTCCGTCTCGGCGGCAAAGCCGATGACAAGCGATGGACGTCCCTTGGCCAAGTGGCCGACGGTTTTGAGGATGTCCGGGTTTTCGACGAGTTTCAGCGCCGGAGTATCGCCCGCGGCCGACTTCTTGATCTTTTCCGCTTTCGGTTTGGCGACGCGCCAGTCGGCGACCGCGGCGGCGAACACGCCGATGTCGGCCGGCAAGGCGCATTCGACCGCTTCCAGCATTTCGGCCGCCGTGACGACGCGGTAACGGCGACGCCCGCCGGATCGGGGAGCATCACCGGCCCGCAGATGAGCGAGACGCGGGCGCCGAGTTTCGCTGCCGCGGCCGCGATCGCCGAGCCCTGCTTGCCGGAGGAGCGATTGGCGATGTAGCGCACCGGATCGATCGGCTCGTGCGTCGGGCCGGCGGTGATGAGGACATGACGTCCGGCAAGCGGCAACTCGTGCGCCTGACCGCCGTTGAGCATTTTATCGATCGCCTGAAGAAGGTCCGGCACTTCGACCAGCCGGCCCGGCCCCGCTTCGCCTTTCTCAGCCATTTCGCCCACGCCCGGCCCGACGAAGTGGACCCCGTCTGACTTGAGCTGCGCAACGTTGCGCTCAGTCGCCTTGTTCAGCCACATGCGGGGGTTCATGGCCGGCGCGGCCAGGACCGGTTTGTCGGTCGCGAGCAATACGGCCGTAGCAAGGTCCGACGCATGGCCGCCAGCCATTTTTGCCAGCAGATCGGCGGTTGCGGGCGCTATGACGATGAGGTCGGTATCGCGGGCCAACCGGATATGGCCGATCTCGCGTTCGTCATCGAGATCGAACAGGTCGGTAAAGACGCGCTCGTTGCTGAGCGCCCCGGCGGACAGCGGCGTGATGAATTCCTGGGCCGCCTTGGTCATGATCACGCGGACGCCAAATCCGCGGTCTTTCAGGCGGCGGATCAGCTCCAGGCATTTGTAGGCGGCGATTCCGCCGCCGATGATCAGCAAGATGCGCTTTTGAGCACTCACGTCTACGCACGTTCCTCAACTGAAACGACCGGCCGTCTTTGCCGCCCTTTTCATAGCACGTTTGAGGCCAGGGAACGGTTAAGACCAGACGGTCGGCCGCCTGCGCGCCCCACCACGGCCACGGAGCTTAGCCATACCGCTACCAATCGAAGCCGGCGCGGCATTGCCACCCCTGGGCGTTGCCCGTCAGGGGGGCTATATCGCCCGGATCGGCTGCCTTTTGGAGCATGGCCCGTCGGCCATAGTTTCCGCAACATGATGAGGGACGTATGCGCAACTCAAGTCTTGCAATTGCCGTTCTGGCTCTGATGACGATGGCCACGGCGTCAACCGCCCACGAAGCGACCAAAAACGGTGTGACGCTGTCACATGCGTGGATCCGGGCGACGCCTGCAGGCGCGACCGTTGGGGCCGCATTCATGGAAATCAAAACCGACGAAAAAACAGCGGACAAGCTGATTGGCGTTGCAACGGCTGTGGCCGGCCGGCCCGAGATCCATACCCACATCATGGACGGCAACGTCATGAAGATGCGGAAAATCGACGCCATCGAGTTGAAGCCCGCGACCTCGCACATTTTGAAGCCGATGGGCGATCATCTGATGCTGATCGAACTGAAGCAGCCGCTGAAAGAGGGCGACCTTGTCAAGCTCACGCTGACGTTTGAAAAGGCGGGTCCGATCGACATCGATGCCACGGTCGAACCGGCAGGCGCCAACGGCCCGCACGGCATGGACAAGCAGCCGACGGCCGACGATGCTGCAAAATCCGGAATGGATCATAGTCAGCACTGATGCTGTTCTGACCCGACGCTGCAAACATCATTAAAAACGATGCGCTTACTTGACGCACCGATTGGCTTAGGGCATGGTGCCCCCGCTTCGCACCCGGGACCGGGGCGAGAGCCACAGAAAACGAATAAAGGTCCAAGTCTAGGGACGTAAAGATCGGGGTGCCGCGGCAAACGCGGCACCCCTTTCTCATTTGCGGTTCACCTCACAGATTCGCTGGAGGCGTGCTCTCCGTATGCCCGGTGATGCTGCGGTGAAGGAAACGGTCGCGCCGCAAATACCCGGCCTTGATCGGACCCAGTTCTCGCGTCACAAAGCCGCCCGGGCGGCGCTGTGGGGGCAGAGGCGATGGCGGACGACGAAGTGCACGGTGCAAGCCGTCCCAGCCGGCGCCTGATGATTGCCAGCATCATGGCCGCCCTGCTGCTGGCCTTGGTTCTACCGCTCGTCGCGCTCACCTTGAATGCGGTCAAGGTTGCAGGCTTTCCGCTCGGGTTCTGGTTCGCCGCCCAGGGCTCACTTCTCGGCCTCATCGTGCTTGCGCTCGTCTTTGCCCGCCGGGCAGGAGGCGACGCGCCGGGCGAGGGCCTGCGTCCTGCGCTCGCCATGGCGGGAGAGACGGTCGGTGCAGCCGGCATCCTAGGCTTCATCGGGATCACGGCTGCATTGGGCTTCGATGGCCTGGCGTTTCCGCTCGGGCTTACTGCGGGGCTCGCCGTGGCCACGATCTTCATCGCACCGCGATTTTCGCTTTATCCCGTCCGCTCGAGCGCCGGGTTTTTCGCCGCCAGGTTCGGTGGCGCCACGCCCCGCCGGATTGCGCTCGCAATCACGGTTATCGCCACCGTGCTCTTACTGGCCGCCGATCTACGCGCGGTCGCATTTGCTGTTCAGAGTCTGGCCGGCACCGATTACGTCACGGGCGTCGCCATCGCGACCGTCGCGCTGGCCGGCGTATGGTTGTCGGGTGTTTTCCTTCGCATCCGCGGTCTTGCAGCGCTGGGTTTCGTTTTCGTTTTTGCCGCAACCGCAATCGTGTTGGCGGCGTTCGCGTTCGAGCTTGGCTATCTGCCGCTGCCGCACGCCGTCTACGGGCAGGCCCTGGTGACCTGGCGGCGGACGAGCAGAATTTGATCATCAAGAAGCTCGCCGACGTCAAATCCCTAAAGCCGATGACGTCTCCATTCCTGCAGCAGTCGATGCTCAATTTTGCTGGCCTGCTGTTGGGCCTGGCGCTTGGCGGCGCCGTGCTTCCCCAGCTCATCGGCCGCCACCTGTCCATGGGCGTGGTCTCGCCGGGTGGGGCCACCAGGCGTGCGGCCTGGGCGACACTATTTGCCGGGTTGTTTTTGACCGGTGTGCCTGCCTTTGCGACCTTCGCCCGCGTGTCGGTCGCCAAGCTCTTTGCCAATGGAATGGAAACGGCGGCGCTGCCGTCAAGTGTCGTCGAAGTGAGCCGCCTTGGCTGGGCTGAAGTGTGTGGAACGCATGCAGCAACCGTTGCCGACCTCGCGGCGGCCTGCGCCAAGGTTTCCGGCACGCGCGGCTTTCTGCGCCTGCAGGACGTCACGTTTTCCAACGACGCGTATCTCTTCACCGCGGCGGCCACGAGCGGCATGGCCTCGTGGACCGGCGTGCTGCTGGCGTTGAGTGTAATTGTCGCCGGCGCCATCGTCGCCCACGGTCTTGTCGCCGGGTTGCTCAGAGCCGATGCGGAAGCGCGACGCGCCGGTTCAACCGATCCGGAAGGGCTGGAGCTGCGTTCCGCCATCCTGGCGCTGTCGCTCCTGCTCGGCGGGCTCATCGTCGCAAGCTTCAGCGGCCTGGAATTGTCAGCGCTGATCTCCGAAGGTCTGGCCCTGATCGCCGCCGGTCTGTTTCCGGCGGTCATCCTCGGCCTGTTCTGGCGGCGGATGACGGCGGCCGGCGCGGCGGCGGCGATGATCGCTGGCTTCGCCGTCGCGGCGATCTATATCGCCGGCGTCCGGCTGTTTCCGGTGGCGTTTTTCGACTGGACGGGAAATCTGTCAACGGCCAGTGCCTCGGCAGTCCGCAAGTTCGCAGACCTCAAGGCGGCCGTTTCCGCAGCGGCCGAGGCCGGTGCGCGCGACGCCGCTGAGGCTCAACTCACCCGGCATGCGGGTACCATCGCCAACTGGTGGGGTTTGCGGCCGGGCGCGGCGGCCCTGCTGGGATTGCCCGCCGGCCTTCTCGCCGGCATCGCTACGAGTCTTATCGGCTCGAAACGCGATAAAGCCGGGCAATCGCCGGGCTGAACGGCAGACCTTGTCCCCAAACGCGAAAGACTGACGCAAGCGGAGCGAGTCACCTTAGAGTGGCCGCAGGCGCAGCAGCAGGCACGGCATCCGGTCCCGGCATGGCGGAGAAACTTTACGACCTCGTTGTTATCGGCGGCGGCATCAACGGCACCGGGATCGCCGCAGACGCGGCGGGGCGCGGGCTGTCGGTGCTTCTTGCCGAAGCGGACGATCTCGCCTCGGCCACCTCGTCGGCCAGTTCAAAGCTGATCCACGGCGGGCTGCGCTATCTGGAGCAGTATGAGTTCCGGCTGGTGCGCGAGGCGTTGTCCGAGCGTGAGACGCTGCTTGCCAAGGCTCCGCATCTCATTTGGCCACTGCGCTTCGTGCTGCCGCACGTCGAAGGCATGCGGCCGCGGATACTGCTGCGGGCCGGGCTGTTTCTCTATGACCATCTCGCTCGTCGGCGGCAGCTTGGTGCTTCGCGCGCCGTTGATCTCACCCGCGATCCGGCAGGTGCAGCACTAAGAGCCGAGTATCGGCATGGCTTCAGCTACTACGATTGTTGGGTCGATGATGCGCGCCTCGTCGTCGCCAACGCGCTTGCGGCCAAGATGGGCGGCGCCGAGATCCTGACTCGTACGCCCGTCACCGGCCTGGCTGCCAAGGACGGGCGCTGGGCTTTGACGCTTGGTCGGGGAGCTTCGGCGCGGCCTCTATCGTCGCGTGCGGTGGTGAATGCCGCAGGCCCCTGGGTTTCGGCGGTCGCGGGCCTTGCCGCCGCAACCCGAAATGTGCCCCCGCCCAAGCTCAGGCTCGTCAAAGGCAGCCACATCGTCGTGCCCCGATTGGAGGAGCACCAGGACGCCTATATCTTTCAGAATGACGACGGCCGGGTGGTATTCGCGCTGCCGTTCGAGACCCAATTCACGCTCATCGGCACCACCGATGTCGCCACCACGGGCGACCCACGCAACGCCACCGCATCGGATGATGAAATTAACTATTTGCTCGCTGTTGCGCGCCGTTTCTTCCGTCGGCCGCCGCAGAAATCGGACGTTGTTTGGACTTTTGCTGGCGTGCGGCCGCTCGACGACGACGGCACGGAAAGCGTATCCGCCGTCAGCCGCGACTATCGCTTTGAACTCGATACGGGAAGCGGCGCGCCAATCCTCCACGTCATCGGCGGCAAGGTGACAACGTACCGGCGGCTTGCTGAAGCCGCGCTCACTGAACTGGCTCCGCACCTGCCGCCTTGCAGGCCGCCTTGGACCGAAACGGCACCACTGCCCGGCGGCGATCTCGGCCCGGCCGGATTCGATACTTGGTTTACTGATCTTTGCGCCCGCCGTCCGCGGTTCGATCGGCAGGCCTTGCTTCGGCTTGCCCGGCGCTACGGCACGCGGGTCAATAACCTGCTGCAAGACGCGCGCGTGGTCGATGATCTGGGCCCGCACCTGGGTGGCGGATTGAGCGCGCGCGAGGTGCGCTTTCTGCGAGACGAGGAGTGGGCGAGAGAGCCCGCCGACGTGCTCTGGCGGCGGACCAAAACCGGCCTGCATGTGCCGACTAACGAGCGCATGGCGCTGGCCGAGCGCGTGGCCGGCGTGATTAACGGCGGTTGAGTGAGCCCGCCGTTTGCCGCGCGAATGCTTGGCCACTACTATGGAAGCTTCCCGCCAATGCAAATAGAAACCGCGTCCGGCCGTCGCACGTTTATATTGTTTAATTTGTGGATAACTTGTGGACATCCTCAAAATTCTTCGAGGTTAGGGGCAAAGCAATAGAATTCAAGCAACCTGTTATATTTCTTATGTTCAGGAAATATTGAATTTCTTCTGAAGTCTTGAGCGTTAACCATTTTTTGAGATTAGGGGTCGTCTTCAGAATTGCTTCCGTGTAGCGGGCCGTTGTTTGGATTGTACAGGTCACGCAAGAGCGCTGGGGGCGTTCCGCATGCAGCGGAACCGGAGCGCAGGGCACGAAGGGAGCACACTATGACGACGATCGTTAATGGAAAGCCGGGAGCCGTTTCGCGCTTCGTACGCGTCTGCACGGGATTAATAGCAGCCGTCGCGGCCACAATTGCTTTGAACATTTCAGCTCCGTCGGCGCGTGCCGACGACCTGCCGTTCTGGGAGCGGCCGGACGCGATCAAGAACGCAGAATCGAACGCTAAGATCTACGGCACCACCAAACCGGCAAAGAAGGCCTCCAAGTCGTATGCCAGCAAGCCGGCCAAGAAGGCGGGCAAGGTCTACGCTGCCAAGCCGTCCAAGAAGCTCGGCGGCTACGCCGAAAAGACCGAGACGGTGAAGAAGAAGCATAAGGGCGTGAAGGTCGCCGCCCTCGGCAACAGCTACGCTCCCCAGGAACCAGCGAAGAAGAGCCTGTCGGGCGGCGGCGTGCGCTGGGTTGCTTCCGGCGGTTGCCTTGATGGCGGTCTCAAGTCGGTGATCTATCAGGTCGCCAATAATTATGGTCCGGTGACTGTCAACTCGACCTGCCGCAACAAGGGTCATAACCGCGCCGTCGGCGGCGCGCCGAAGTCCAAGCACCTAACAGGAGATGCCGTCGACTTCCGAGTCCACGGCAATGTCCGCGGCGTCTATGCGTTCCTGAAGAGCAGCGGCAGCGTCGGTGGCCTCAAGCACTACGGTGGCGGCCTGTTCCACATCGACAACGGTGAACGCCGCAGCTGGTAGACCTGAATAGTCCGGCGGCCCGACTGTCGACGCGGAGCTGTGCACCTAAACGGAGCGGCGTGCCTCAGGCCCTTAGCCCGGGCTGCCGCTTCCGGTCCTGCCCTTGGCAATCGTCTGGTGCAGGAACAGGACAGGCAGCAGCCCGATCAGGACGATGGTGACGGCGCCGACGGTGGCCGCTTCGAACTGTTCGGCAGCCGTCAATCCATAAATGTGGGTCGCAAGTGTCTCGAAGTTGAAGGGACGCAGCAGCAGCGTCGCCGGCAATTCCTTCATCGCATCGACAAACACCAGCAGCGCTGCCGTGCCCGCGGCCGGCGCCAGCATCGGAAGGTGGACGCGGATCAACAGTTTCCACGATCCTGCGCCAAGAGTACGCGCAGCGGCATCGAGATTGGGCGAAATCCGCTCCAATCCGGCTTCGACGGCGCCAAGCGCCACGGCGAGAAAGCGGATGACGAGAGCCAGCGTCACCGCAAACAGCGTTCCCGACAAAATGAGTCCTGTTGACACGCCCAATGTCGTGCGCATCCAGGCATCGATGGCATTATCGGTGGCTGCGAGAGGCCCCAGGATGCCGACAGCAAGCACGGTACCGGGCAAAGCGTAACCAAGTGATGCCATACGTGCCGCCGCGGCCGTCAACGTGCCCTGACCCATGCGCAGCGCATAGCCGAAGAAAAGCGCGAATGCCACGGCTGCGGCGCTGGCCAGACCAGCCAGCATCAGGCTGTTCCACGCTGCCTTGAAGAAATCGGCGGAGAGACCGTCCGACAGATGCGTCACGGCGGTTTTGAACAGCAGCAGGAACGGGATCAGGAAGCCGGCGACGAACGGCATCAGCACGAGCACGAACGCCAGCGCCGCGCGCCAGCCGCTCAACACCTCGAACGGGATGGGCCGGTAGCGCCCGGTGGTATTGTGCACCCCGCCATCGCCGCGCGCCAATCGCTCGGCAAGCAGCAAGGCAAAAATCATCAGCAGCATCACGGTTGCGAGTTGTGCCGCTCCGGGGAGATTGCCGCGCTGCAGCCAGGTGGCGTAGACGCTTGCCGAAAGCGTTTCCACTCCCAGGTACTGCACCGCGCCCAGGTCGTTCAGGCATTCCATCAGGACGAGCGCAATGCCCGCAGCAAGGGCCGGGCGCGCCATGGGCAGTGCAACCGACCAGAAGGTGCCGGCCGCCGTCCGTCCAAGAGTTCTTGCCACTTCGAGCACGCAAACCGATTGCTGCAAAAAGCTCGCCCGGGCCGACAGGTAGACATAGGGGTAGAGCACGGCAGAGAAAATCCCAACAGCGCCATAGAGCGAGCGAACCTGAGGAAAGGCATAGTCGCCCGGCGCCGTGAAGCCGAATATCTGCCGGATCGCCGTTTGCACCGGCCCGGCGTAGTCGAGCAGCTCCACATAGGCATAGGCAACGATGTAGGCCGGCATGGCGAGCGGCAAGACCAGCAACCGGTCGGCAATCTCGCGGCCGGGGAAACGGTACATGGTGACGAGCCAGGCTGACACCGTGCCGATCGTAGCCGTGAGAAATCCCGTTCCAGCGAGCAGCAGGAGCGTGTTGGCAGTCGAAGCCGGCAGCACGGTCGAGGTGAGATGCGCCCAGATATCCTCAGAGGCGGTGAACCCCAGAACCACGACGGCAAGGATCGGGAGCGACAGCAGCGTGGCCAACGCAATGGCGCCCATCGACCACGCCTTGTCGCGTCCGAGCAGCCTTTCGGCCGTCATCCAGCGGCTGTGCGGCAGATCTCGCGAGGCCGATGCTGGCATTCCAGACTGCTTCACTCTGTGTTGGACCACAAATGCCTTTGTTACATCGGCCGCCGTCGCTGAGCCTTGAGGGCGCATGTTGCCGGGCAAACCGACTCCAGCGCTAACAAGAGATTGGCCGCCTTGAGGCCTGAGGCAAAAGTCTGCGCACCCAAAATCGTGTCGCCGATGTCGTCGGACCCGAGCAGCGCGGTGGCTGACGATTGCAGCGCCGGATGGGCGCCGTGCTGGCACGCCGCAACGATCGAGATCGCCAGGCATTCGTCTCGGCAGAAGCCGCAGAACCCTTTGTCCGCGACTTCGATCTCGCGTTCAGCCGTGGTGCTGATGGCGCGGACGAACTGCGATAGCTCGATCAGCAGGTGTTTGGCGCGTTCAGGCCCGAGCTGGGCGCTGAATGCGTTGAAGGCGTCTTCCCAATGGCTGATGTCGCCGGTGGCGAGGCCTTTGAGCCAGCATCGGAAGCCGACGCCCACGAGCCGCTCAGGCGCGCGGGACGGCAAGGGAAGAACGGACGCTTTCTGCGGTACTTTGGTTTGCGGTGAAGTGGGAAACGGCATGGCGAGACCTGTTCGATAAAAGGTGCAAGAGATGAGGGACACGAACGCGAAGGGGGCTAACGGCCCCGCGCGTTACGAGTTCGGTCCCTGGTCGAAACGCACCTTGTCGATCAGTTCCGATGCCTTTTTGCGCAGCTCGCCGATTTTGGTGAGCGGCAGCCCATCGGGCTTCAAAGGCCCCCAGGATTCCACTGTTTCGGATGCCTTGACGCCAGCAACCACCGGATACTCTCCGTTCGCGTCGGCATAGAGCTTCTGCGCCTCGTCGGAGACCAGAAACTCCATCAGCGACTTGGCGTTGGCGGCGTTGGGCGCATGCGCGGCAAGCGACATGCCGGTGATGTTGACGTGCGTGCCGCGATCCTTGGCGTTGGGGAACAGCAGTTTGACGGCGTCGGCCCAGACCTTCTGCTCTGGCGATTTGAGCATGGCGACCATGTAGTAGGTGTTGCCGATGGCGAGGTCGCACAGGCCGGCTTGCACGTCGCGCACCTGTTCGCGGTCGCCGCCGGCGGGCTTGCGGGCGAGATTGGCCTTGAAGCCGTTAAGCCAGGTTTCTGCCTTGTCAGGGCCGAGGTGGGCGATCATCGAAGCGACGAGCGAGACGTTGTAGGTGTGCTGGCCGGAGCGCGAGCAGATCTTGCCGCGCCACTTGGGATCGGCAAGTTCTTCATAGGTGATGTCATTCTGAGCCACCCGATCCTTGGAGGCGTAGATGATGCGGGCGCGCCGCGTCAGTCCGATCCAATGGCCTTGGGGGTCGCGCAGTTCGGCCGGCACGCGCGCGTTGATCGTTTCGTTGGACGTGGGGGCGGTGACCCCGGCAGCGGCGGCCTGAACCAGCAGACCGAATTCGTTGGTCAGCAGCACGTCGGCCGGGCTGTTGTTGCCTTCGGCCGTCATGCGTTCAATGAGGCCGGTGTTGGCGAACACCACGTTGGCCTTGATGCCGGTCTTGGCAGTGAAGGCCTGCAGCAGCGGCTCGATCAGTTTGGGCTCGCGATAGGAATAGATATTCACCGTCCCTTCGGCGTGCGAGGGGGCGGAAAATGACGAGAGCGCGAGGAGGGTGAAGGCAGCGGTGCGCAAGCGGGCGCGACGTGTGATCTGCATGGTCATCGTCTCCAATATTCGGGGTTCAAGGCCCCGGTATCGGGTTGGGCGCAAACTGGTCGAGCGCCGGGCGCCGTTGGACGCCCTAAGAGCCCCCTTAGCGTGAGGAGAAAGCCAAGGTCAACTGTTAGATGTGCCGCGGGGTGAAGTTAGAATTGTTATAAGTATCAGGCTTGTAACAAGCGCTCGCCGCTGCTTGGCTTGGCGCTCAGGCAGCTAGAAGCAGATGTTTTGGAAATGATACCAGAACCACCGTCCCCTTGAGAGGCGCGCTGTCGATTTCAAGGTCTGCACCGATCTGCTGCGCCAAACGGCGGACCAGCGGCAAGCCGATGCCATAGCCTCCGCCGCGGCGTGCACCTATGCGGCCCCCATCGTTGCTGAAGACCTCATCCATTGTCGCCTGATCCATGCCGTCGCCGGTATCGCGCACGACGAGAAATGCTGAACCATTCATCTGGTAACCGGTCACGACGCGGATGTCGCCGCCGGGTGGTGTGAACTTGAAGGCATTGGCAAGCAGATTGATCAGGATTTGGCGGATCGCGGTTTCATCGGCCGAGACCAGCACAAGGCCGTCCTCCAGATCGACATCGAGGGTCAGATCGCGTTCTGCAGCGAGCGCCTGCATGGACGAGACGGTGCGGGCGGCAAGATCATTGAGATCGACGCGGGCTGTGCCGCCCGCCTCGTCCATTTCGGACGCCGCGCGGCTCAGCATTTTTGTGATGACCGCCAGCGCATGCGAGGCACTTTCATGGATATCGCGGGCGTAGCCCAGATACTGCTGATTGCCCATGGAGCCCAGCCGCTCATCGCGCATGATCTCGGATGCGGCAACGATGGCACTGAGCGGCGTTTTCAATTCATGTGCGAGCCGCGCCCGGGCATCGCGATTGAGCGGCTCGGGTGCGGCCTTCGCAGCCGGTTTCGTGGCGTTTTCTGCCGCTTGCGGCGCGGCACCGGTCTGGATGGAGGCCTCGGCAATGCCGGCGTCTGGCAGAACAGGCGCGGGCGATGCAGCGGCCTGTGGTTCGCGCCGCGCCGGTAGCCCCTCGCGAATGCGCCGGGCAATTTCTTTGAGCGTCTCGGCATCGTCACGTTGAACAGGTGGCAACGTCTCCGGCTCTTGATTTGCTTCATCGGGTACCGTCGCCGCGGCCTGCGGCGGTGGTTTGGATGACGGCAGAGGTTCGATCTCGGCCGGATCGGGGGGGTCGCATATTGCACTGGGCTGCGACGGCGCGGGGCGCGCTGGGGCCTCGCCGGCTGGGGCGTTCGCGGTTGAGGCGATCGCTCCCGATATGTCGAGCAGCTTGACGACGACCAGCGTCGGCGCCGCGCCGGACAGCGGGCTCAGCTCACACAGCGCCGTCACCGGCTTGTTGGCGAGCCACATTGTGACATGCACGGCTTGCGCGACTGGCTTTGGATGCTGGCGTGCATAGGCGCGCATCGACGCGATTGCCGGCATCGCACTGTCGAGCGCGAGAGGAAACTTCCAAGCCCCGGCAAGCCCGAGCGCCAGCCGCGCCGGCGCATTGGCGGCCAGGCAGCTTGCCGCGTCCACATCGATCAACAGGGCGGCTTCCGCGATCGTATCGACGCTTGCCGCCAGCTCGGCGGAAAGCCCGTTCGATGGGGTGGCGGAACGATGTGCAGTCATTTGAAAATCGCTTTTGTCTCGAGAGTGTTATCGCGACATATTGCCTGCGTCTATGCACATTCGAGGGTGCCCAACAGCAATTGGACACGAAATCCATGCCCAAAGTACGGCCCGAGGGCGTATAGTGAGCCTGCGAAAGGGCAAGCACCCGTTCGTGCGTCAGGAGGGCAGTATGTTCGAAACAGCTTCACTGGAAATCCCCCAGGCCGTTCGCGAGATGGCTGAAAAGAACGTGGCTCAAGTGCGCCAGGCCTATGACCAGTTCTCAGGTCTCATGCGTCAGGCACAGGATGCGATCGTCAAATCGCAGGGCGCCATGGCGCAAAGCGCTATCGAGATCCAGGCCAAGGCGCTGCAGTACGCTCAATCGAATGTCGAAACCAACTTCCGTTTTGCCGCCGATCTGGCGCGCGCGAAGGACCTCAAGGACTACCTCGACCTCCAATCGCGCTATGCCAAATCGCAGCTGGAGTCCTACGCTGTCCAGGCGAAGGAAATCACCCGGCTGATGACGGAAGCGGGGCAAAAGGTCCAGCAAAGGCCCTGATCGGCCGGGCGCGTTTGCATCAGGTGCTCGTTTGGCGGCCCTGCGTCCTTGCGCAGGGGTTGAGCGGCTCGTTTTCTCTTGACGGGAGGTGGGGGAACCGCCTTTAAGGGCTTCCACGCCGCGCAACGCCCTTTTGGGCCCGCGCCGCGTCATCCCCTGTGCCGCCTTAGCTCAGTTGGTTAGAGCGCTAGATTGTGGATCTAGAGGTCCCCCGTTCAATCCGGGGAGGCGGTACCAATCGCCCGGGTTCCGCTGCGGCGGCCCAAAAACAGGTCCAACCGCGCCAGATCGTTGACATCGCCCCCCTTGTTCCGGGATTCCTAGTAGCCGTTCGCGCGCTCTAGGTCATTTGGCGCGCTGTATGTGATGGGGTGGAGGGTGGAAACAGTCGTCGGGCTCTTGCTGGGGGCGTGCCTTTATTGGATCGTCTCCCGCGGTTTCAAATCGTCATCCAAGCCAGCCCCGCAGGGTGGGGCGTCGCAGAGTTCTGAGGCCGGCGAATCCGCACCGCCATCCGCGGCCGGTTCCGCGGACGACCAGCCGACGCTCGCCATGCGGCTCCACAAGTTTGACGAAACGCTGGAGCCGTTTTCGCGCAACGCCTCGCACGCCGGCGAGATGCTTGAGCATCCCGACTTCAAAAAGATTGTCGCGCTGCTTGCTGATCCGGCGATCCCCATCGCGACTGTGTGCGACTACGCGGTTGGTCAAACCTGGACCTTGTCATGCGCGGCGCTCGCGGCCTTGAAACAGCGCACCGACGGCGAACAGGTGGCCGAACGCATCGGCAACTCATTCGACGTCTTTTCCGCCTGGCAGATGCAGTTCGCCTTCGACTATCTCGTCAACTTGAAGACGCGGATGCCGGCTGGAGCCCCGCTGCTCGCGTGCCGCGACTGGTGGCTTGAAAACAGGCCGATGCAACAGGCGTTCCTCGATTACTTCGAAAAGCTCGGCGACGAGGATCCAGGCGAGCCTGGACCTGAAGTGCTGTCCCAGCCGTTTGCCCAACGGCGGCTGATCACGCAGTTTCTCGACAAGGTGCGCCATCCGCTGTCCGTCAGACTGGCTGCCAAGCTGGGATCCGATGCGGGGAGCGATGCAGGCGCCAGCGGCGCATCGCCGTTCCTGTCCTCCATCGGCCGGTTCTGGCCCGCAGATGCTCCGCAATCGGCTTTGATCGAGCCCATCGGCTGGAAAGACGGACTCGCCGCGGCAAGCCGCGTTGTCGGCCGTGATCCGGCGCGGCCATTGATGGTCATCGGTGAGCCGATGTCTGGCAAGACGTCGTTTCTGAAGCTGTTGGCGCGCGTGGTTTCCGCCAACGGCTGGCGCGTGTTCGAAGCATCCGCAGCCGACTTGCAAGCCGGTCAGCTCTACATCGGTCAGCTCGAAGGGCGCATCCGCGACACCCTGCAGGAACTCGATATCAGTCGCAAGATCATCTGGTATGTTCCTGACTTGCTGGCCTTTGCCATGAGCGGCACGCACCAGAGCCAGAGCTCCAGTATTCTCGATCAGATCCTGCCGGCGTTGTCGTCCGGCCGGGTGATGATCTGGACCGAGGCGACGCCGGCGAGTATGGCGCGTCTGGTGCAACTGCGCCCGGCGCTTCGCCGCTTGATCGAGGCAATTCGCCTTGAGGATATGTACGCGGATGAGGCCGAGGAGCTGGCGCAAGCCGTCGCCGCCAAGCTGGCGCCGGCGCCGCCCGGTTTCGACGCGAGCTTTCCCAAGACCGCTGTCGATGTGGCCCAGCATTATCTCACCGCCATGAGCCTGCCCGGCTCGGCGCTTTCGCTGATGCGCCTGACGGCGTTGCGCTTGAACAAACAGAAGCCGCAGCGGCTCTCCGGCGGTGACATCCTCGAAACGCTATCGCAGATGACCGGGCTGCCGTTGTCGCTGCTCGACGGCGCTGAGCGGCTGGAATTGGAAAGCATCCGTGAATTCTTCTCAGGCCGCGTCATCGGCCAGCCCGAAGCGGTCGACGCGATTGTCGAGAGGATCGCGATGTTGAAGTCGGGTCTCAACGATCCCGGCAAGCCGATTGGCGTGTTCCTGTTCGCGGGCCCGACCGGCACGGGCAAGACCGAACTCGCCAAGACGGTTGCCGAATATCTGTTCGGTTCGGTCGACCGCATGATCCGCTTCGACATGAGCGAGTTCCAGACATTTGATGCGATCTCGAAGATTCTGGGCGGCGGCGGTTTGCCGGCCGATGCCGATACGTTGATCAGCCGCATCCGCAAGCAGCCGTTCTCGCTTGTCTTGTTGGACGAGTTTGAAAAGTCGCATCCGCAGATCTGGGATCTGTTTCTTCAGGTGTTCGACGATGGCCGGCTGACGGATGCCTACGGGCAGACGGCGGACTTCCGCCACTGCCTGATCATCCTGACGACCAACCTTGGCGCAACCGCTCACCGCGACAGCGGCATGGGCTTCACCCCGTCGGCCGCGCACTTCACCAACGACCAGATCATGCGGGCAATCTCGCAGACATTCAGACCCGAATTCCAGAACCGGTTGGACAAAGTCATCGTCTTCAAACCGCTGACGCGCGAACTGATGCGCGGGATCTTGAAAAAGGAACTCGACCGGATCTTCGAGCGGCGCGGCCTCAAAGACCGGGCCTGGGCCGTGGAGTGGGATGCGTCCGCACTCGAATTCCTGCTTGAAAAGGGTTTTTCGCCCGAGATGGGTGCGCGGCCATTGAAGCGCGCCATCGACCAGTATCTGATCGCTCCCCTGGCCGCGACGATTGTCGAGCGGCGCTTCCCCGAGGGTGATCAATTCGTGTTCGTTCGCCGCGACGGCGATGCGCTCAGAGCCGAATTCGTCGATCCCGATGGCGACGGTGAGCCGGCGTTCATTCCCGGTCCGACTCGTGATGGACGGGCGAACGAGGACAATCCGAGCTTGTTCGACATGATGGCTGCGCCGACAGGGGAACGCGAGGAAGCACTCGCCCTCAGGCAAGCTCTGGAACCCATCGCCGAGCGCATCGATGATGAAGCGTGGACTACCATTAAGGCCGATCTGTCAGCAAAGCTCAATGCACCGGAATTCTGGACCTCGCCCGATCGGTTCATCACGCTCGGCAAGATCGAGCTGATGGACAGGTTGGCGGTGGCAGCCGAGACGGCGCACGCCCTGCAGGCCCGTCTTCAGCGGCAGAAAATGGGTGCTACCGCAAAAAGCGTGCGCGATCTCGTCGCCCGGCTTGCCATGCAGATCCACCTCGTCAACGAAGGCCTCACCGACCTTGACGAGGAAACGCCGGCGGAAGCCGCGTTGATGATCGAGCCGGTTTTCAACTCGCCCGGCGAGGAGGGCGAGGCCGAGCGGGCCTGGTGCCAACAGATCGAGGCCATGTACCGGAAATGGGCCGACAAGCGGAATATGTCGCTGACCGAGATCGACATGGCGAAGGGCGCGTCGGCGGTTCTTCTCGTCTCGGGCTTCGGAGCTTACCGGACGCTGCGGCGCGAGGCCGGTCTGCATGTGCTGGACGGATTGGAATCGACCGAGACGACGTCGCGTATGACGGCCCGTGTGCTCGTTGCGCCGGTGAGTTCGGGCGCGTCCTCCAAGGCGTCTTTGCGTCAGTCTCTGGCCGATACGTTCAAGGGAGCGCCCAGAAGCAGCACCATCGTCCGGCGCTATCGCCTGTCGCCCTCGCCATTGGTGCGCACTGCCGACGGCTCCTGGCGCAGCGGCAAGGTGGACGAGGTTCTTGCCGGTAATTTCGACATCCTGCGCTAGTGCGCTCTCAGGCGTCCAGCCGGAGTTGGTTACGCACTCCTTGCAGCAGAATGAAGTCGGGTGAGGCCGTGTTTCGGGCGTTGCCGTGCCCTGGCGGCCGTGAAAGCGGCTGCGACGTGTTCACCCGGGGGACAGACCGTCGCAAAGGGTTCACAGCCAAGAATTTTGTGCTATACGACCACCCGTAAGCCGCTCGCCAACGAGCGGCTTTTATCATCGCTGGCTCATAAAGTGCGATCCGCGGCCGAGGCGGGTTTGAGGCCAGGATGGCATTGGTGACGCGGGGTGGAGCAGCCCGGTAGCTCGTCAGGCTCATAACCTGAAGGTCGTTGGTTCAAATCCAGCCCCCGCAACCAATTTTCCTAAATAAAATCAGACGCTTGAAGCTCCGCATCGCCGGAGCTTTTTGCGCTTGTCTCCAGCGAGTACATGGCGAGCACATGGCGTGTGATTTCGAGTGAGCTGGTGCGGGTCGCCGTGAGACAAGGAAGGCGCCCACCGAAGCAGACGCCACTCGCGTTCATCGCGCGAATAGGTCGCCCTGCCGCCATTTGAACTCGGCCTTTGCCCATGCCTTGGTCGCCGCCTCGCGCTCGATCCAGTCGAGGAAGAAGGTGACCGGTCCACCCCCCTTCTTCAACAGATCCTCGTCGAGGAAGTGCGAGCGGTAGCCGGTCTCGGTGATGGGGAGCGGCGCCTTCTTAGGCGAGACGACGATGATCTCGATGTGGCTCCAGCCCTTCGAGAGGTAGTTGGGCGTGTGTTTGACGCGGCAGGTCACGTCGCGCCAGACGAGCTTGACGGTCGCGGTCTTCTTGTGGGCTGGCTTCGGTGCCTTGGGCTTCGCAGCGGCTTTCCGGGCGGGGGTCTTGGATTTCGATCCGGTGGTCATCAATCATCTCCTTGATGAGCGGGTGAAAAAGAAAAAGCCCCGGTGAGTGCCGGGGCTCGCGTGCGTCGATTTCGGTGCGTCAGTCTTGCTGTGACTGCTTGCCGTGCAGCCATTCGACCGCCCGGTTCGCGGCGGCAGCGGCGGTGAAGATCGCCTTCTTGTCGCCCTTCATGATCTCGAGCCAATGCGCGATGTAGTGCGCGTGGTCGTCCCTCAGCTGGGGCGCTACCGCGAGGTCGGCGCAGAGGAATGCTGACCCCAGCTCGGCGACCAGCTCCTCGGCGCTCCGCTCTTGGGTTCCAAAGCGTCCTGAGAAATTGCGGTCCAACCTCGATTTGTGGCCGGTGGCGTGGACGCCCTCGTGTAGCCAGGTGGCGTACAGGGCCTCGGTGGCAGATGTCGTGTCGGTACCGGTGAAAAGCCCGCGCTCGGGCATCTGGATCGTGTCGTCGGACGGGCGGTAGAACGCCGCGTGTCCGCCCCAACTCGTCTCGATGCCGGTGTTGGCCATGAACGCTTCGACGCGCTCGTTGCGGTCGATGGCGGCGGCAGGCGGCTGCTCGGGCAGCTCGTAGCCATCGACCTGCTCGGCGTTAAACACCCAGTAGCCGCGTGCGAGCCAAGCCGACGATGTCGGATCGTCCCCATCCTTCATCTCGGCGGCGTCACGCTCGAACTCGATCTCCTTGTAGAACACGACAAGCGAGGCCTTCTCGCCCTTGCGGACCTGGCATCCGGCTTCCTGAACTGCTTGTAGGTTCCCCAAACCGGTGTCGCGTAGCCTCTGAGCTGCGCCTCGACCCAGAGCGTCACCACGTTGATGCCGCGATAGGCCTTCTTCGACTGGATGTTGGTTGGGCGCGTGATGGACCCAGCGGGACGATGCCAGGGCAGCTTGAACTCGCCCGCCCCCTTCTCGATCGCCTCTATGATCCGGTTGGTGATTTCCTCGTGAACGTCGATTCTCTTCGCCATGTCTCAGACCCTTGGCCATGCCGGCGCACGACTTCCGTGCTGCCTTCAGCGGCCAAGGCGCAAAGCGGGCTCTGTGACGCCGCCGCACCCCGTCGCGAGGAGCGGCGAGGTGTCGGCAGGGCCGGAACGGAGTGGAGGAGGAAGGAGCGCCAGCGACGACCTTGCGGCGTCGACACGTCCGCTATGATAGGAAGAGACAGGCACAGTATTTTTCAGCAAGCCGCCATTGTATATTTCTAAATTGCACGCCCATACCAGCTTGTGCCACAAGCTACATGAATTTATGACGGAAAGGCGCTACTCACTTGAAAGCTACACTCGGACAGCTCGCCAAAGTTCGCCCGGGAGTCGCCTTCCGGGATGCCATCCGGCACATCGAGGCGGGCCAGATTGCGATTGTTCAAGCGGGAGATGTTCAGGCTGACGGTAGCATCGATCCCACGGCGTTGCTGCGATTGGATGAGCTGCCTGTGCGCGGGGAAATGCCGGTAATTATCGAGGGGGAAGTCTTGTTGCAGTGTCGCGGGCAGACCTATCGCGCGGCCGTCGTTCCAACTCACGACATGCCAATGGTTCCGACCGCAAGCGTGCTCGTTCTCACGCCTAACTCTTCGGTGCTTCCAGCCTACTTGAGCTTCATCCTCAACGATCCAGCCACGCAAGCGGAGCTGCGCAAGCGCGCGACCGGCGCCACGATCGCCAACCTCAAGCGCAGCGTGGTGGAGCAACTCGAGGTGCCGTTGCTGACACTTGATGATCAACAGAAAATCGTCGCGTTGTCAGATGTCTTACGCCAACAAACCCGGCTGGAGGCACGGCTTTCCGAGCTTCGCCGCATCGAGCTTCGCGCGGTCCTCGAGGGCTGCTCGGAGAGGAACCAGGGACGTTAGCGCGCCCAGCAGTCCATGTCATAGGGCCTCTACGACAGGTAGAAACTACACATGACCATTCAGATCGGCAATTACAACTTCGAAGGTGAGTTTACGAGTGTGGACGGATTGCAGGAACGCTCCGGCGTCTATGCGATCCTGGGTGTCACGGGTGTCAACGGCGACCGCAAGGTCATCGATGTTGGCGAATCAGCAGGGGTCTGGAGCCGGGTTCGCGCTCACGACCGCGCCCCGTGCTGGCAGCGCCAGGGTTTGCAGCTTCGTGTTGCGGCTCTCTACTGCGACGGGCCGACGCGTATGAAGGTCGAGCAGGAGCTGCGTGCGCGCTTCAATCCGACCTGTGGCGACCGCTGATCCATCCACAGGTCATGGGCGGGAGATGCGTATCACGCTCCCGCCGATTCACCCCATAAGTTGTCGCGTCAAGGGAGGGGCAACATGACCGACCGTACTCAAAACCGAGATTACCACAATGGACGACATAAAAGAGTGTCGCCTGGGCCGGCTGCAACACCTTCCGCGGCGTCGTCGACCCAGCCGAATACAAAGACTACATCCTGATCATGCTGTTCCTGAAATTCATTTCGGACGTGTGGAAGCAGCACGAGGAAGATTACCAGGAGGAACTGAAGGGCGACACGGTCCGCGTGAAGCGCAAAATGCAGCGCGAGCGGTTCGTGATGCCCGAGGGCTCGACGTTCGACGAACTGTACGAACAGCGGGATGCCGCCAACATCGGTGAGTTGGTCAACATCGCGCTGGCGGCCATCGAGAGCGCCAACAAGACCAAGCTCGACGGCGTGTTTTCGCAACATCGATTTCAACTCGCCGACCAAGCTGGGCGAGACGCGGGATCGCAACCGGCGCGTCAAGAACCTGCTGCAGGACTTTCATAAGCTAGACCTGCGGCCGGGCCATGTCGTCGAGGAAGAAGCCATCGGCGAGGCGTACATCTACCTCATCGAACGGTTCGCGTCGGATGCCGGCAAAAAGGCAGGCGAATTCTATACGCCGTTGCAGGTGAGTCGCGTGCTGGCGAAGCTTGTCCAGCCGAAGCCCGGCGACCGCATCTGCGACCCGGCGTGCGGCTCAGGCTCGCTGCTGATTGAAACGGCGGAAGCGGTCGGCAGCAAAGACTTTGCGTTGTTTGGGCAGGAAGTGAACGGCGGCACGCAAGCGCTGGCCAAACTGAACATGTACCTTCACGACATCGATAGCGCCAAGATCGAGTGGGGTGACACGCTCAACAACCCGCTGCTGATCGAGAATGACCACCTCATGGCGTTCGATGTGGTGGTCGCCAATCCGCCGTTTAGCCTCGACAAGTGGGGCGCCGAAAACGCCGCCAAGGACAAGTTCAAGCGTTGGACGCGCGGTATTCCGCCAAAGAGCACGGGCGATTACGCATTCATCACCCACATGGTGGAGACAGCGAAGCCTAAGCTCGGGCGGGTGGCGGTGGTGGTGCCGCATGGCGTGCTGTTCCGTGGCGGAGCGGAAGGCAAGATCCGCGAGGCTTTGATCCGCGAAAACTTGCTCGATGCC
The DNA here is from genome assembly GCA_016716675.1 of Hyphomicrobium sp. Classification (GTDB taxonomy): domain Bacteria; phylum Pseudomonadota; class Alphaproteobacteria; order Rhizobiales; family Hyphomicrobiaceae; genus Hyphomicrobium_B. Next base: position 194,408 of record JADJVG010000033.1, on the reverse strand, counting down.
GTCATCGGCATGCCGTCGAACCTTTTCCAGTCGACCTCGATTCCCGTTGCAATCCTGGTGTTCGACCGTCGGCGCGAGAAGGGCGGTGCGCGAGCCAAGTGCAAGGACGTGCTGTTCATCGATGCAAGTCGTGAGTTCAAACAGGCGAAGACGCAGAACATTCTGGAAGCCGCTCACACGGCCAAGATCATCGATACTTTCTCTTCATGGCGAGACTCGAAGTCATGGAAGGAAGTTCAGAAGTACGCCCGCGTTGTGTCCTTCTCCGAGCTTGAAGAAAACGCCTTCAACCTCAACATCCCGCGCTACGTCGATACCTTCGAGGCTGAAGCCGAAATCGACGTGAAGGCCGTGCAAGCAGAGATTGAGCAGATCGAAGCCGAGCTTATCGCCGTTAAGAAGCGCATGGTGGGATACCTGCGGGAGCTTGGAGCGGATGCGTAAAAAATTCCCGCTGCGGGTGGTTGGGGAAACTGGTGATGTACAAGGAGGGCGGCAACGTTCTCCTTATATGATTGAAGGGCGTGAAGTTCCCTACCTTCGCGTTGCCAATGTATTTGACGGATACATTGACTTCACTGACGTAAACTACATGCCATTTACTGACAGTGAAATCGAACGCTTCCGGCTTGGGCCAAACGACATCCTTCTGAACGAGGGGCAAAGTTTGGAACTGGTAGGCCGGTGCGCAATGTACATGAGCGGACCTATCGACTGTTGCTTTCAGAATACGTTGATCCGATATCGTAGTGGACCTGATGTCTATCCGGAGTATGCCCTACAGCTTTTCCGTCACTGCCAAACTACAGGTGTGTTCTCAAGAATTGCTACAAAGACGAATTCCATCGCGCACTTGGGCTTAAACCGTTTCGCAGAGTTAGAGCTGCCGTTTCCATCCCTTCAAATTCAACGCCGCATCGCCGAGATCCTGCGCACCTGGGACGACGCCATCGAAAAGACCGAAAAGTTGATATCGCGAAAGTTATCTACATTCGATCATTGGTCGCTCATGCTTTTGAGCGGTCGCAAACGCATTGGAAAAAGAAGCACGAATTGGCAGTCGGTGTCACTGTCCGACGTGACGCTCGAAGCAACGGAACGCAATAAAGGCACCCTCGCCGCCGACGCGGTCATGGGGGTCAACAAGGGGCACGGCATGATCCCGATGAAGGACCATGTCCGCGCCGACGACCTCTCGCGCTACAAGATCGTTCGTCCCGGTGCATTCGCTTATAACCCGATGCGCCTCAACATCGGGTCCATCGCGCAAAACCATCACGGTCGGGTTGTGCTGGTCAGTCCAGATTACGTCGCGTTCGAGACCAAGCCGGATTTGCTGGTTCCGGCCTATTTCGACCACCTCCGGCGAACATCGCTTTGGAGCCGGTTCGTGAAGTCCGCCGGCAGCGGCGGCGTCCGAATCCGCATCTATTACGATGACCTCGCCGACTTCATCCTCGAACTGCCGCCGCTAGACGAGCAAGCCAGAATTGTCGACGCGCTGGACACCGGACGATGTGAAATTTCTCTTCTGGAACAGCAACGCGACGCCCTGACGCGACAGAAGCGCGGACTGATGCAAAAGCTGCTGACCGGCGAGTGGCCCGTGAAAGTCCCGGCGTCGAAGGAGGCCGCAGAGTGAGTTCAAGCAACAGCTTTCGCGACGGCGAAAAGCATCTATCTCAGGTGCCGGCGCTGCACCTGCTGCAAGTGATGCAACCGGGTTGGACGCTGCTCTCGCAAGCGTCCATTGACCGCGAGCGACGTGGGCGGCTCGACAATGTATTGCTGGAAGACATCCTCGCGACGCAGATCGCGAAACTCAATCGCATTGAGCAGGACGGACGCACGCACCCGTTCTCGGAAGCAAATATCCGCACGGCGATCGAGAAATTGCGCACGCCCGAGCCGGTCGGGCTGATGACGCTGAACGAGAAGACCACCGACCTCCTGCAGCTTGGAACGTCGCTCGATCAGACCATCGAGGGTGTAACACGCGGCCGTTCGCTCCGCTATATCAACTGGGAGCAGTGGAACGAGAACGCGTTCCATGTCGGCCGAGCTGGAGGTGGAAAAATCCGGAAGCCACAAAGCGCGCCGTCCGGATATCGTGCTGTACGTCAACGGCATCCCGCTTTGCCGTGATCGAGTGCAAGGCGCCAGAGAAGGACCTTGCCGAAGGCGTCGGCCAGACTATCAACTATCAACGCGCCGACGAAATCCCCGCACCTGTTTCGCACCGTGCAACTCGTACTCGCGGTGAAGCCGTCGGAAGCCAAGTACGCGACCGTCGGCACGATCGCCAAATTTTGGGCGGTGTGGAAGGAGCAGGAGTTCAAAGACGCAACATTGGAAAGGGTGCTCAAGATCGAGCTCAGCGCCGACGATAAACAGCGGACGTTCAATGGGGGATTCGCTGAAGAACAGGCCAGCTACGATGCTCGGATGCAGGAAGGCCGGCTGGTCACTGAACAGGATCGGCTGATTTATTCTCTCTGCCGCCCCGACCGACTTCTCGACCTAGCGCGCCGCTACACGTTGTTCGATCTCGGGATCAAGAAGATTGCGCGCTATCAGCAGTTTTTTGCGGTCCGCAAGATCCTGACACGCGTTAAAATCGAGCGCGACGAAGCCGGCGCCCGACGTGGCGGCGTGGTGTGGCACACGCAAGGGTCCGGCAAGTCGTTGACCATGGTAATGCTGGCAAAAGCCTTGGGGCTGGATAGCGAGATTGCCAATCGCCGCGTCGTCCTCGTCACCGACCGGATTGATCTCGACCAACAACTCGCGACGACGTTCAAAGCATGCGGCATCGATGTCGAGCAAGCCAAGAGTGGTACGCACCTGCTGGAACTGGTCGCCCGCGACCGGGCGGCCATCGTCGCGACGGTGATCAACAAGTTCGAGGCAGCCGTTCGAAACCGCGACCACAAGATCTGTCGACCGAGGTGTTCCTGTTGGTTGATGAAAGCCATCGTGGCCAGTACGGCGAGATGCATACGCGGATGAAGCGGATGTTTCCGCGCGCCTGCTACATCGGCTTCACTGGTACGCCGCTGATGAAAGCAGAGAAGAGCACTGCGCTGAAGTTTGGCGGCATCATCGATACCTATGCCATCGATCAGGCGGTCAAAGACAAGGCGGTTCTGCCGCTGATTTATGAGGGCAGACACGTTATGCAGGACGTAAACCGGGATGGCATCGATTCTTGGTTCGACCGCATGACCAAAGGCCTGGGCGACAAGGAGAAGGCCGACCTGAAGCGCAAGGTGGCCCGCTACAGTGAAATCGCACAAGGCGACCAGACCATCGCCGCGATCGCCTACGACATCGCCGAACACTTTACCAAATTCTGGAAGGGGACGCCATGGAAGGCGCAGTTCGCGGTGCGCTCACGCGCGGCTGCTGTCAAATATAAGAGTATCTTCGACGAGATGGGGACTGTTTCGGCCGAAGTGATCATGTCGGCGCCCGACGACCGCTCGACCGGCGACGATCCCAGCGAAGAGATCACCGAGCCCGTCGCCCGCTTTTGGAAGACGATGATGGCTCGCTACGGCGACGAAGTCGAGTACAACCGACAAATCGTCGAGGGGTTCAAAAAGCGTGAAGAACCTGAATTGCGCATCGTCGTGTCGAAGCTGCTGACGGGCTTCGACGCGCCCGTGAACACGGTGCTTACATCGACAAGCAGTTGAAGGCACACAACCTGTTGCAGGCCATTGCGCGCGTAAATCGTGTCGAGGACGGCAAGGAGTACGGCTACATCGTCGATTACTCGGGCGTGCTGGGTGAACTCGATGCGGCGATGGGCACCTACTCCAGTCTCGGCGAGTTCGATCCCAAGGACCTCGAAGGGGCGATCATCGACATACACGCCCAGATCGCCAAGCTACCGCAAGCGCACGCAAATTTGCTCAACCACTTCCGAGGCGTCGAGAAGACGAAGGATGAAGAGTCCTATGAGGTGTTCCTCGGCGACGAGGCACTGCGCAAGGATTTTTATAGATTGCTGGCGGAATTCGCCCGACTGTTTGCCACCGCACTGGCAACGGCGGACTGGGTGAACGATCCGAATAACGAAGTGCAAATTAACATATATCGAGAGGACATGCGCCGGTATCAGAAGCTCCGGACTGCGGTACGTAACCGATACCGTGAAGGGATCGACTTCTCGCAATACTAGGCGCGTGCTGAAGCTGCTCGATACGCACATCAGCGCCGATGCCGTCGAGGTGGTGACTGCTCCGGTCAATATTTTCGATAGCGCGGCATTCGACAAGGCGGTGGCGGAGCAGGGCACGCCATCGTCAAAGGCGGACCTTATCGCCAGCCAAACGAAGCGCACGATCACCGAGCGCATGGAGGAAGACCCGGTCTTCTACACCAAGGTCTCTAAGCTGATCGAGGATGCCATTGCTGAGCATCGCGCGAAGCGATTGAGCGACAACGATTTCCTCGCAAAGATGCAGGAAAGCGCACAGATGATCCGGAGACCGGTTCACGACGGTATCCCGGACGAAATTCGGCATGATGATAGTGCGATTGCGGTGTTCAACGCTTTGACCACAGGATTGGCCGAGAACCAAGAGGTAGCCGGAGGCAACCTTCAACCGATTCTTGCTGCCACTGCGCTGCACTTGGTCGGCATCGTACGTGAGTTGAAGGTGGTGAATTGGACCGAGAACACCGATGTGCAGAATGCCATGCGAAACAGGATGGATGACTACTTCTTCGATGTGATCGGGGCTGACCACGGCATCAAGCTGGAGCCAGCGCAAATCGACGAACTTGTCGACAGCGTCCTGAAGCTCGCGCGCGCCCGAATGGGGAGCTGACACATGCGCGGATGCATCGGTTACGCCGGTCAGAGCATCGAATATCGGGCGCTCCATTCAAAACGGAAGACGTTGGCGATTTCCGTCCATCCGGACGGCTTAGTTGAGGTCGTTGCACCCAACGGCACAGCACAATCGACCATCGAAGAGCGGCTGCAACGTCGGGCAGCCTGGATTGTCCAACAACGCCGGTATTTTGAGCAGTTCCAACCGCGAACGCCGGAGAGGCGCTTTGTGAGCGGCGAAGCGCATCTGTACTTGGGCCGGCAATATCGCTTGAAGATCGAAAAAGGCGCTTTGGACGAGGTTCGCCTAAAAGGTGGGTACTTCCGGGTGACTGCCAGCGGCCCGGCGTCAACCGAGTCCATCGCAGGTTTAATGGGTGGGTGGTACCGAAGTCATGCCAATGAAAAGCTGTTCGAGCGGTTCAAGACCATGACAGAGCGTTACGCCCGCGTGCCTCTGACGCCGCCAACGCTGGCAATACGCTCGATGCAGCGGCGGTGGGGAAGTTATAGCGGCAATGGCCGTATCACATTGAACATCGATCTCGTGAGGGCACCAATTGCGTGTATCGACTACGTCATCGTGCATGAGCTTGCCCATGGTCGCCATCCCAACCACGGCCGTGCGTTCTTTGACCTGCTGACACAGATGATGCCGGACTGGGAAAAGCGGAAAGCGACAATGGAGCGTATGCTTGCTTGAGCATCCGCACCTTGGTCACGACTATCGTCCTGTAAGCTGGGAATGTGAGACACGATTTGCGTTGTGGACACTCCTGAATAGAATGTGTCTCAGAACTCGTCTTATCGGCGAAGTCTCGTTATTTCCTAAACAATCCGAGACACATGAAAATCTGATACGCCCGCGTCAGCTCGACCGGGCAGAACCTTGAGACGCAGGTTCAAAAACTTCAATCAGGTTGATGCGAGAGGATCTTCGAAGAGAAGAAGAGCGGCGCATCGAAATCGGAACGCCAGGAACTTCAAAACAGCCCTCTCTTTCATGAGAGAGGGTGATCAGTTCGTTGTGACGCGCCTCGATGACTCGCTCGTTCGGTGCTTGATCTCACAGATTTCGCAGGAAATCGCGGCGAAGCGCGTCGATTTCGTCGTGCTGGACCAGTCCATCGATACATCGAGCCTAACGGGGCGACTGCTCTTTCATGTGCTGGCATCCATCGGGGAATTTGAGCGCGAACTTATCAAGGAACGCGCCTCGGAGGGCATCGCCCGTGCCAAGGCGGCTGGCGTAAAGTTCGGCGCAAAATCGAAGCTGAACGGCGAACAAGTGGCCGCTCTCAAAGCAGAGTTCGCAACGCCCGGAATGGACCGCTCACATCTGGCACGCCGCTACGGCATCGGCCGTGCTACCGTCTATAAGATCTGCAACAGCTAGGTGGCGGAGACTTTAGCGCTTTATTCTATTCAGCTCCCAGCATAGATCGCGGGGTCAACTAACACATGGTGCGGGCCGAAAGCGGCATTGGTTTCCTGGCGCGTAGGGAAATGCGGGAGAGCCGGCTCGGCTGGCGCAGTATCTTGGTCTTGACGCAGTCAAGAGCGGCGGCTCCATAAAGCAGAGTAGCATCGGCCATGACGCGGGCGTGGTCGTATGAGACGAAGCGGGGGAACGCAAGGATCGCTCTTCTTATCTCGTCCTCGCCATGAGGTGCGTAGACCGCTGTCGCAACGGATACGACTCGGGCGTGATTGTAGGAAACAAATCGCGGGAATGTCCTGATGGCGGCGTTGACTGATTCGCGGTTCATCTCGCCGTAAACAGCGATAGCTTCGGACCAGACTCGGGCATGGTCGAGATAGGGCAAACGGCGGAAACGAGAGGATGATCGACTTCAGGCGAGCGAGCGGAATATCAGGATACATGCTTTCCAGATAAGTATGGGTCTTCACATGATCGAGGGCTCCAAACGACGCATCGGTCAGGATGACCTTCACAGCCTGCGGACGCGGGATCGCATAAAATGCGACGATACGGTCGACGAGAGCGACGTGGTTGAGAGCGGCGAATGCGGGAAATCGGAGGATGGCACGCACAATACGTGCTCGATTGCCTGGGCCGTAGGCGGCGATGGCATCTCTCATGACGCGTGCGTGGTCGAGATCGCGAGCTGGGGAATTTGAGGATGGCACGCGCAATACGTGCTCGATTGCCTGGGCCGTAGGCGGCGCAAGCATCTGTCATGACACGGGCGTGGTCTAGCGTCGCGAAGGCGGGTGCCGCGAGTACAGCGGCACGAAAGTCCGGAAGTGCAGCGACTCAAAACACGATATTTGCACTGGCGAGCACGGCGGCATGGTTGCGAAAGCGCAATGTCGGTCGCTCGTGCAGCATGGCACGGATGGCCGCACAATTTGTGTGGTAAAGGCGGGCAGTGTGCGAAATCCACGCATCCGCCTGCGTATGGCATCTAGGCATAGGATAAAAGGTTACGGGTACGCTCAGTACATGGGGGGTGCCGGAGCTACCGACCGCGGTGACGCTCGCGGCCCCCGGCTAAGACTCGTGAGGACCGTCGTTGCAAGAGGGCATTTGATGAAGTCGTATAAATATCGTATCCTGTCCGTTGACAGCTACTCAACTATAAAGACTTCTTCCCCGGTGTTCACCGATCCAATGCCGCTTACGTACGTCATGAATTGATGTGACAATCACTCTTTAACCAATAAATCGGCCGCTTCGAAAACATCCGGGTTGGCCTTGATTGTCATCATTCGCTTCACTTCGTAATCTTGTTGGGGGTGCGATTTAATATATTCAAGATCATACTCGGCAATGGCGCCAGCGCCCCACTTTCTTACGATTGCAGCGTATTGGAAGAATGTGTCCTCGAGGTGGGTTCAACCGCTTTTGTCACTGTCGGAGTTTTGGATCATTGTGCTGAATTATCTGGTATTCAAGAAGGTTCCGTTGTGCGGCTGAGGTGCATTGTTTCGATGGTCAGGAGGCAGCGCTGTGTTCTTAAGGCGTGTAAATGAGAACGTAGTCACATTTGTAGTACGAGCCGTTCGACGAATAGTAGGCACGCCACCCTGCGGTTGGATGCCAGATGATAGAGTCGCCAAAGTCCGATCGACCACTGGTTGAGTTTATACTGCACATCAACGGTATGCCGATTTCAGAGTTGCATCCCTTCGAGGAGTTATCCCATCCGACGCAAATTTTGAAGGACGCAGAGGAGCCACTCCTCCGGAAGAGACATCGCCTGGTTTGAAGCAGTTGGATCCGGTACTGTCGCAATAGTCGGTCGCTCAGACCTTACCTTCTATATCCAGCTTCAGTCCTGCCGCGGGCGTTGACGTTCAGATCCCGACAGCGCCCGACGTTGTGACGACCAATTTGGATTTGGCGTTGGTCATCGGGTTCAAGGGATGATTTGTAACTGTCCCGAACCAGCCCGCCAAACGATGTCGCTGGTATATGAGCCAAGCATTACGGTTCAATCGCGGTGGTAATTCCGTAAGTGTCCGGCACAGTATAGACATCAAATTTACTGTTGCTTGGCGCAGTCGAAGACCCGAAGCATAACACGACCGCTTGGATGGATCGTCAACGAGGCGGCGTCGTTTCATCATACCCCGAGGGTCATGGCTCAGTCTTTGCTCGAACCGATGTGGCCGATCCACTGCCCGGCGCGCTTGAACCAGAGCCTGGCATACCCGGCTGTCTCCGTCTCGATGACGGAGTGAACGTCTCCAGTTCACAGAGCTGCGGGACCTCCATCGAGAAGTTCGGCGGCAACAGAATACGCGCCATGGCTGAGGAAGCCAATGAAAAATATTGTAACCCCGTGTAACACCAATCTAGCAGGTGTGCGATTCAGATCGTTCATAGATTTGATAATTTATTAGAATGTATTCGAATGAGAGCAATGAGTGTAACGCGGAGTGCTCCCGCTGAAATGTCCGTTGAGGACGACACTCGTGTGTCCGCTCGATGGCGCATACCCGATTTCGAGGATGCCTGGTCCACTCAAGTGCCCACCGTTGCTCGCCAGTGTGCACGCCTGGGCGTGTGCAGTCGACTGCGAGTTTCAAAACGCGACGCCCGCGCATAATCCAATTGTCGTTGCAGAAAGGAACACTCTTGACCTCGTGGATAGGAATGCGGACAGTTTCTTTTTATTTTCCGGAAATGTTCTTCTCATGTGTTGGCTGGTGAGGAATTAAGTTTCTTGAACGCGGATGGTGGGTTATGCGGAACGCCGTTGACGGCATTTCACTAGTTTTTTCGACATACAGCACATTTCACATATGTATCCGTCGTATATCAGGACAAACCGTCGTTGGTTTGTATGGAAGTGGCATATAAGTATCCGATTGCGTTGGCTCACGCTGCGGTGCTTGCGTCGAAGTTATCAGAATCGACACATTCGCGCGTCGATTGATGGGTGTGAGAATAGTATTCCGACATGGAGTAACCGTCGTAGATCTCCGACCATCCCGCCGGGCATGCATCACTACCCCAGCGAGTAAAAAGTGCTGAAGGCGAGTAGCAAGTAGAGCATTTGACGATCTTGGTATCGGCTATTCAGGGTGGGACGGCGGTCGAGCCCGCGGTGCGAACAGGATAGATTATGTCACCATTATAAGTGGTGGCAGGCCCAGGATTGCCGGATTCCAGGCAGGTGACATCGACTCCACCTCCGTAATTGTAGCTGGTGGCGAATGCCACTCCCGATGTGACGAGGCTTATTCATGGGGTTGATGCACACGTAGCGCTTCCCCAGTGGATGTAGGTGTCGCCTCCCGAGCCACTGCCGCTGGTCGCAGCTGTCGACTGCGTGGTGCCATCGGGAAACTTAATCCCCGCCGGAACGTGCTCAATGGTACCCGCCACGGTGAGTTTTGCCCGGCGAGACGGTACCGATCCCGACGGCTCCCGTGTTGGTGATGGTCATCTTGATGCTGTTGTTGATGACGAAGAGGAGGTCGAGGTGTCTTTCGCGGCGAGGTAGCTCCATTCACCGTCACCATCGACGAGCCCGAAATTGGCTCCGTTCGTGTCGCCATAGAGGCGGCCATGAACGGTGTTGTCGGAGTCTCTCAGAATGAGCTGGGATTGATTGATGCTATTGGAAGTGGCGTAGAACGCTGATGCGTTGTCGCCATACAAGTATTGGCTGCCGATGTACACGAATCAGAGCGCCTGGAGAGCGATGCTGCCGTTTATCGTGAGTTTCTGCGTGACGTTGGTCGTGCCGATTCCGACGTTGGTGCCGGTATCGTAGATGATCGAGTTTCCGATGCTCACTCCGGTAGCAGTGAACTTCGAGAGATAGTCCGGCGTTCAACTTCCGCCGACGGTTCCTCAGACGCCGACTGAAGCCGGGGCGAAGCAATGCGCTCCATTCTCGTCGCAGTATTGATTCGATGAGATGCGTCAGGATGGTCCGATTATTTGAAGGGTACCGCTTCAGATTGTTGGTATGCCACCGATCCCAACGAGACCCGACGTAGGGCTGTCTCTGATCGTCCCGGGAACAAACCAGTTGTTTCCGGTTGTACCGTCCCAGACCGGGATGCGTCCCGTATTGGAGCCCAACATCAAAAGGTGAAACGGATGAAGGAAGGCTGTAGCAATCTTTTTGTTGTCGGTACGGAACATTTTAGCAATAATGTCGCCGATTATTCATTTCTGGTATTCGACCCCCGTGGGAAGGCTAGCGTCGGAAGCCTGAATTTGGGTGATAGAAGTGACCGTAGTCGATTGATCGGAGTCGTCTGCAAGCGCAGGCGATATCGCAGCAAGAAGCAAGATTAATGTGATTTGCGTCAGGTTATGTCTCATGGCCGTGGTGGTTATATTATATGTGGTGTACATATTAATAGAGAGCACTGAAAATGTCAAATCGAATATTGCATTTGACAATTGAAAGTCCGTAAATAGAATTCAACCGATGCGGTTTGAATTTTTTTTTTTTCACCGCGTCAAGTATCTATACAGGAAACGCCCGCGAGATTCCCTCTCAGCGGGTGTTTTCGTTTTCTCGCGTCGGAATGGCAATTCAGGTGGCGTTGATGGCGGCGATTTCAATCGTTGCGAGTCTCGCCATTTTGCAACTTCCGAATTGCGGTGGCGCTCGACGTGATCTCTGACCACCTGCGGGTGCCACGTCTCCCGGCGTTCGACGCGGAGCGGGGGCGAGTTCGTGGAACCGGGAGGGACGTTATTGATGGGAGAAACTGTGACTGTCGGCGTTGCGGTAACGCTCCGGGATGATGCACTCGGCGGCAAGAGACTTGGTCCACACGCCCTCAGCGTCAATATCAAACCGGCCGCGCCGAGGCCCAGCCAGGCACGGCGCGGGAGAACGCGAAAGAACGCCCCATATGCAGACGGAAGAAGCAACGGAGCGAAGCGGCCGAGAAGCAACCGCATCATACCCTCGTAGTGCTGCGTCCAGTGGGTGTAGCGGATGGTGGTTGATGCGAACGCCGACGGTTTTCCCCTTGAGCTCGAGATCGCACCACGGGCAGCGGCGCAGCGACATCGGGAACTGGTGTTGGGGATTCGAAGCACATGTGTTGAGGTGGGTCTGATAGTCGGCGAGGGCATCGGCCCAATCGCGCGCCGTAGGCCGTCCCGTGAATCGGGCCTTGACGGCGAATGCAGCGGCGAACATCCGCGCCATGCGATCGTCGAGGACCTGCTCCGGCTTCATTCCGAGCGGGGCGAGCGGCCGGGTGCGGAATGGAGCTGCCCAGGCAAAGGCGCTGACGTGCCGTTTGATAGCCTTTTCACGCGCGAGCCGTGTGCCGTCGAAGGGATGCCGTCCCATCGCCAGCAACTGGAATATGAGGACGGGCAGCCCAAACAAGTCGCTGTCCTTCGAGCGGCGGTGATCAGCGAACGAGAGGCCTTGCAGTTCCGGTGGCGTGTACTCCGGCATGCCGACCGTGCAAGGGAACTGCCGACCGTCTCCGACTTGAATGCTGTCGATGTCGATGAAGCAGACGCTGCCTGACTGCCGCACCAGGATGTTCCGGCCGTTGATGTCGCCGACGACGAGGTCCTGCGCGTGAAAGGCGTCGAGCGCCTCGGCGATGGAAAGAGCCACCTCGACCAGCAGATTAAACGAGGCCGCCGGGAACTCGGTGCGCCGGAGCTTTGGTGACATGAGTTCGTGCAGTGGCTTGGCGTCGGTGACGGCTGGCATCAGAAACCCGACGATACCGCCACGTGGTGCGGCAATCGGCTCCTCGGGCCACGCACTGACGGCCTTGAGTGCGGGAATGCGGCGCGATGCCAGGTGATCGAGCTTGGCGGCGAGAACTCCATCAACGCTATTGCGGTAAATCTTGGCGAGATATCCAGGTCTCTCGGCGACGGCGAAGACATCTCCCTCGCCGCCGCGACCGATGTGCTTGGATAGCGTGAGCCGTGACCGGGTACGGGTGCCGACCACGCACTGACCGACCGAGAAGGCGATGGGTTGGGAGGCGGTCTGGGGCATGGCATCACACGGGAGCAGTGAGCTGAACGGCAAGCAGCGATGTGTCGTCTGCCGTGAAGCTGCGAAACGCGTTGCTGTCGAGTACGGTATGGAGACCGGACGATACGAGTTCGGCATCGCCGGGTTCCGCCATTGCAGCGAGTGCACCGGCCAAACGGTCGAGCAATTGAGAGCGGACGGCGAGCGTTTCGGGATGCAGGATGATATCCTGGAGACCGTCTGATGTGATGGCCACGTGAGTGATTGGCCTGTCGACGAGCGCCACCTCCGCGATGTCAAACGCCTCTGGCAACGGTAGAAAGTAGGTGAACGTGCGATCTTCGTCGTTCTGTGGCCGGAAAATCGGACTCCATGCGGCTGCATCGTGTTCGCGGACGAGAATTATCCCGTCACCGATCTGGTAGAAGGCCGAGCGAGTTCCGCAGGTGACGCAGGCGAGCAGCGTCGTGTGATAGTCGTCGAGCGGACGGCCGGCATCTTCGGCAATGAATTCGAGAATGGTGCGGGCATAAACGGCCGACGAGCGCATCAGGAGGTCGAGATTGTCTGCTCCGTGCCGGAGGATGGTCTCCGCGGCGGCCTCGATGAAGCTTTCGGTGGCGAGCCGCGAGCCTTCTGCCGCACATTTGGCGGACCCCTGCTCCGTCCGCAACCGCTGCAATGAGCCAGCTCGTGCCTTGGCGATCTTTGATAATGGAAAGTCCCATGGTGTCCTCGCAACGGTCGCCGCGCTTGATATGCGCGGCTCCCGTGGTTTGTGCCCAGGCATAGGTGAAGGTGGTTTCGGAGTGCGTGACGGTCATGTCCGGACCTCCGCCCACGACGGGCTTGGCACCGGAACTCTGTCGCCGGGACGCGACATCGAGTACTGACAGAGGAGCTCGCCCATCCACTGGAACAGCTCCAGGAAGTTCGCGCTGCGAAGCATCAGGGCGGGCCGCTCGCCAATCGAACTCATCATCTTGATGTCGGCACCGTCGACGCCGATTGGAAAGAGCGCGAGTTGCTTCTTGCGCTCCATCTCGGCGATCCGCTGCGCCGGCACCTTCCATTCATCATTGGGTTCGCCGTCCGAGATGAGAAAGACGAGTGGGACGAGACACGCGACGCCGGCCTTGCGGTATTCCTTGGCTCGCGCCGTGACCGTGTCGGCTGCAAGTGTCATGGCTGCACCCATCGGGGTGCTGCCATGTGCGACCAGTGTAGGAACGCGAATGCGATCGGCGGTCGCGAAGGGGTGCGCGAGACCTACGAATGCCCCGAACTGTCCGATTGCCAGTTCCACGCGGGAGAGCGTGAGACTGTCAGAGGAGACCGCACGTACCAGTGCATGCAGTCCCCGATTGAGCTGGTCAATTCTGCCGCCTGCCATCGAGGTCGACGTGTCGCACATTACTATACAGGGCGTCCGCTGCTCCGGATTATCGATGAACTGATTGGGATCGCCAAAATCGTATTCTTCGCCGCGATAGGTCATCGCACGTTCCTTTCGTTTCAGGGTTTGTCAGAAGTCTTGCGGTTAGAGCCTGACGATCGGCATGGTCGACAAATCGACCGGCCTGTTCGGCAGTCTCGCTTTCTCAATTGCCGCCATTTTTCTGAAGCGGCGGCTCTCGAAGTAGGCAAGGGTATTTATGAGGTACGGATCGCGATTTGATAAGACAGCGACTGTCTCGTGCTGTTTCAGGGTTCGAATTTCGTTTGCGTTGAGCAGATTGAACTCGCGGTAGCTGTCCTGCGGATTCGTTGTGAAGAGGTCCTTCCTCTGGCGCTCGCGCACCTTGCCGCAGAGCTGCTCGAAGAACTGGCACGTCTCGGGATCGGAGCCCGAGTAAGTCATCGCCGCGTTGAAGCCGCCGTGGATAGCTTGCGCGATGTCGCGGCCATAGCGCGCGGACAGCTGCGCGATCGATTGCAGCACGATGGTGAGCGAGACCTTGTAGGCGCGGATGGTGTTGGCGGTCGAGACGAACCCCGGCAAGGTCGAATGACCGAACTCGTCGTAGAGCACATAGATTGGCAGATCGCCTTTGCCGGGAATCTGGCGCATGGCGGCATTGAAGACGCTGCGGAAGAACACCGAGGTGAGAAACGAATAGTACTCGGCGTGTTGCGGCGGGGTCTTGAAGTAGATGATGGTTCGCTCGCGCCTCAAGTCGTCCAACTTGAAATCCGACCGCGCCGTGATCCAGGCGATACGCCGGTTCGATAACGCGCGAAGGGCGGTGAGGGCATTGAGCACGAAGCTCTGTACGCTCTCCGGGTTTCCGGTGAGAAGTCCTTTCCACTCGTGCCAGAGGCGCTGGTCCTGCGGATTGTTTGGGTCGATGGTTGCGTGCGCCATGAAAGTGTCGAGCGGCTTGCCCATCCGGCCGAAATTCTGGAACAGGTAGTTGAGATTGGCGAGCGTCAGCAGGCGCGGGTCCTGTGCGGTCGCCGCGTTCCTCAAGGATTTCAGGAACAAAGAGACGAAGCGCGTCGCGCCCTTGTTCCAGAACGCGTCCTTGTCATCCTGATTGCCGGAGCGAACGAGGATTTCCGCGATCTGCTCAAGTTCGATGTCGTCGCGGATCTCGGTCAGCGGATTGAAGCGACGTGATTGTTCAGGGTGCTCCGGATCGAAGACGACGATCTTGAAGCCAGCCTTCTGCATTGCGCCCGAGGTTGCGTCGAACGCTTCGCCCTTGGGGTCATTGACGACGATGGAGCAACGGCTACCGGCCTTATCGAGAATGTTCGGGATGATGAAACGCGATGTCTTTCCAGCGCCGACGCGGGCGATCAGGCAGACGTTCTGGAAGCTCTCCCTTTCTGACAGTCTCAGATTCTGGCCGTCGACGAGGAGGCCTGTGTTGCTCGCGTTGATCCAGCGGCGGACTTCCCGCCGTTTGGCGAGCCTTGCGCCAGACTGCTGATTCAGGAACCGCCCCCGCACGAGTGTGGTGGCGCCGAATCCTATTGCCTTGAACGGGAGCTTGAACGCTGCCCAGATGGCTTGTGACGGTCTCATGGCGGTGTCTCGTTAAGTGTTATGAATTTGAACGCACGAAGCTGTCCGAGCGCGGCGAGCACTCGGGTTTTGATGCCCGCGATGAGCGCTCTTAGTCGCTCTCAGCGCGTCGATTGATTGGACGACAGGCGGGAGTTCTGATTGTCCTGCTCGTCGCGCAGCTCGTTCATCTCAGCCAAGCGTTCGGCTGCTATTCGCTCAGGCTCTGATAGTGGGGCTGGGTTTGCGGCTGCGTCGGTCGTTGGGTCTGGACGTGGCGTTGGCCGACTGTGCGGCTGACGGCGTCTCGGGTTTGGACCTGCGTCTCGTCGAGCTTGCGGCCGGTGTCGGTGGTGATCGACACCACATCGATGATGGCCGACAATCCCTGGAGGGTTGCTTCGAAAAGTTCATGGCGGTGTCCTGCGACTTCTGTTGCGGTTGAGATTGGAGGGAGAGGCGGGCTCCGAGCGCCTTCAACTCAGCGTCGAGCCCGAGCGTTGCGATGCGATGCTTGCGGCCGCTATCGAGATCGCGGACACCAAGGATCTTGCCGCGGCTGTAGAGTTCAAGTCGTGCCTCGGCGAGACGCTTGTGAAGGTCCGCCTTGCTCTGTGACGTCGCGAATATGTCCGACAGGCGCGCCTTGACCGTGTTGCGCTTCGGCGTCGCACCTGTACGGCGTTGCAATTCGATGCCCGCTTGGCTGAGTCGTTTCTTACCCGCGCGCTTCCCGATCGCGATTGTCTGTTCGAGCTCCGGATATCGGGCGCGGACACGCGCCTCGAGCCCCACCTGAATGGCACGGAACTGCTGCTTGGTGAGGCGATGGCGGCGGCTGTCGCCAATGCGGTTGGCGCTGACGATGAAGTGGTAGTGGAGATGATCGGCGTGGTCGTCGTGCAGGCATCCGAACGCGAGGCAATGCGGCGCACGCTCACGAATGTAGTCGAGGGCGATTTCGCGCAGGATCGCCTTTTGATCCTCGGGAGGAAGGCCTTTGGGGCGGGTGATAGAGATGATCTCGTGATACATGGCAACGCCATTCTTGCGTTTCGGGAGCAGCAGGCCGTTCCCCTCGAACTCGGCGGTGAGTGCCGCCGGAGTCGCGGATAGGACGTTGTGGCGCAGCTCGTATCGCTTATCCGAGGCGTCTCGGCTCAAATATGCGATCAGCTTGCCGTAGGTGGGCTCCTTACGGCTCATGGACTTGATGATCATGGCGTTTGCTCAGTCGGCCGAGACAATAGGCGCGGACGGCACGCTCAAGCTTGGCTAGCTCGGCGAAGACGGCCTTGGCGTCGGCGGCTTGTCTCACCGTGTTGGTATGGTGGGCGATTTGGTTGATGTTGTTGGCGACGTTGCGGATGAGGAGCCCGAGCCGACCTAGCTCCTCTTTGATTTCGGCCGGGACGTAGACCGTCTTATCGAGATCTCTGAGGCCGATGGTGAGCAACAAGCGTGCGGGCGTCATTCTCTCGCGGCGGGCGGCCTTCACCAGCTTCTTATAGTCATCGATGGGCACTGCGATGTTCACGCACTTGTGGCGTGCGCGGTAGTCATCGAGGTAGGCCTTCATGTAGCTCGGTCGGTCCATAGGGTGTGTGCTTATGGAGTAGGATCGGGGGCGTCGGGGGCGTTTAGCCCCTGACCGGGTCCAGGGCTGGCCCTGGCAAGATGCGATTTGCGAGACACGGGAGAATTTGTTTCAAGAAACAATTCCCCGTGTTTCAAGAAACAGCGGTCGGCTGTTTCAAGAAAATCGCAATCTTGCCAGAAGTGTCAGCTTGTCTGGTGAGTGGCGTCAGAAATAAAGATAATCGGCAACGATATATCGGTCAAAGGAATGTCGGCATTTCGCCTTGACTTACAGGCTCGTTCTGCTCCGACTCGTTTCAGTCCGTCTCCATGTGTCTCGCGGCTTCTCAATATGCTTCCGAAGCGAAATCGCCTGCGGGTGAAAAGAGAAAAGGCATTGGTACTTGATAGGGCTTCGGTTGCACCCCCCGGTCAAGCCTGTGACTGTCTCATCCGCTGCAATCAAAAAGAAGGGGCTACGCCCTCTTTGCTGATTCTTGTGAGAGGCGTTGTTCGACCGCCTTCTGACGCTTGGTGATCATCGCGATGTAGTTGGTTTCGCGCTCGATGGAGATTGCATGACGCCCTGCTTTGAAGGCGGCCACGCCGGTCGTTCCCCCTCCGGCGAAGTTGTCGAGCACGATATCGCCCTCGTCCGTGAAGATCTCGACCAGCCTGCGGGTGAGCAGCTCCGGCTTCTCGGTCGGATGTTGGGTTCGCTTATAGCCATCGCGTCCGATGAGGTAACTCATGACGTTCCTCATGCGGGCCTGCGTCAGGAAATTAAAGGTGCGTGGTTGCTGGAAGGTCCCGCCGTCGTTGATGAGCCAGAGCCCCATCTCGTAGCAGCTTCTGAACGTGGTCCTTCTCACGCTCGGCATCGGGTTGTCCTTCACCCAGATGAGCGGCATTCGAAAGGTGAAGAGCCCGCGGCGTTGCAGCTCGTGTGCTATCCATCCGGCGTGGCGGTATCCGAAGAAGAGCACCATGCTCGCGTTCGGCTTCAGGATACGGCGGTACTCGCTACAGACCTTGAACACGAAGTCCAAGTACGCCTCCTCTGAGGGAAACTTGTCCCAGTCTCAGAAGTCGGCTTTCACGACTTGGTCGTGACGCATGGTGAGGCCGCCCTTGCCCGAGATGTTGTAGGGAAAGTCGGCGCAGATGAAGTCGATCGAGCGGTCCGGGATCTTGGCCATCATCTCAAGGCACTCGCCCTGGATGATGCGATGAACGGGTCCACTTGCTCGCTGCTTCGGTGCGATCGCAGAAGGCTTCTTGTCACCCAGTTGCGCGGTCTGGAGAGCGGCGGTCATGAGCGGTTCGAGGATAAAGGCGGTTGCGCGAGCGATGTCGGAAGATGTCGTGTTGGGTTTGGTTGTTGGTTTCATATGGTGTTGGATTAGGAATTAGAAAAAGGGCACCTGATGGTGCCCTGATGTTTGGCGCGTTGGTCTAGTCGACCTGGATGGCGTCATCGCCATAGCCGTTCCAGACGAGGTCCTGAAGTCGCCGATGAGGTCTCGGAGGTGCTCCTCGGTCAGCGGCTCAATGTCCTTGGTATGTTTGTCGAACCGGACGCCAGCGAAACGCTCGACGAGCGTCTCGGTGACCTCGTACAGCTCGGTTCGTTCGACGTCGATGTTGTGGAAGGCGTTCTCTTCGTACAGTTCTCTGACCTGTATGCTCGTCAGCAGTTCGACGATGTGCCACGAGACTTTGGCGAGGTGTTCGGTTGTCAATGGGCCTACGAGCCCGTGTTGCTTCATGTAGCTGTCGATGACGGCAGGTGAGTGCGCGCTCGATGTTGATGTTGTTCATAGTGCTGTTGGTTAGGGGATAAGTTAGTAGCCGCTGATGTAGGAGAGGAACACGTCGGATGCCTTATACCAGTCGTCCTCGGTCAGCGATCCGGCGATGCCGTTATCGTGTCTGTAGCGGTCGGCGAACATTCCGGCGATTTCGGTAGCTCGGTAACGGTTCTGGATATCCATTCTGCCTCTCCTGCTCGATGAGCAGTTCTGCCTCGTGTGCCGCAATGAGATCGAGGAAGAAGCGTCAGGCTTCCTGCACTTCCTCCGGCGACAGAGGTCGTCCAAGGTCGCGGGGTTGGCTGTATAGGTCCAAGTAAAGTCAGGCAATGTGCCTCAAAGAGTTCATGTTCTTCATGGGTAAGAAATTAGAAAATAATGGTTTGCCATCGGAGCCTTGGTATCGCGCGCGAACTTCCTGATGGCGGCGGGAGTCCGTTTGCACTACTCGAACGCGAAGCGCTGCTCGTCGTATTCGATGAGCCCGTAGAACGAACTGGTGAGTTCGTCGAAGGTCCGGTCGTCGAGGATCGCATCGCCACGGTCCGCAATGAATGCGGTCGCCATCGATGTTGCCGTTCTCATGAGTTGTTCGTGAGTTGCCATGGGTAAGAAATTAGAAAATAAATGGCTCTGTTGGTCAAAGCCTAAGTATGAAAAACGCCCGGTTAGCCCGCGAAGTCAAGCAGCCGTTCGCCTGTGGCAATCAGCCGAGAGCGTACCGCGTGAGGAACCCGCCGACGTCTGGCGCGGTGCTTTACTTGCGGGATGAACCAAGTACCACTCCAGGTGTCCGGGCGTATAATGGATAGGCTCGGATTGATCAGTCCCACTTTGTCAGCGGCTGCGACAGCGGCGGTGTGAGCCGCAGGTTCCACGACCAACCCATCCGAACGTGAAATCTCGGCGCATCCCCAGCACCTCAACAGGTGAGCGGACAAGCGAGTACGTCTCGGCACCGCGGACGTGAGGGAGCGGGACGAGCGGGCGAGCGTAAGCGTTGGACTTGGCATCGTCGACGCGTGCGGTTAAAAAAATCGACTGTGGAATGTTTTGACAACTGGTAGTTCGTATCTACAATCGACGGTATGTATTCAATAACTGTACCCAATGAGACCACGAAAAGTCAGCACCGCAGCAGGGGATGAAGTGCCAATCCTCGGGGCGTTTCAGTTCGCCATCCTCGCGACGATACAGGCTGAAGATGCACCAACGAGTGTACCAGAAATATGCAGCCGCCTTGTCGACTGCGGTATCCACCATGTTCACAAAGCTACCTGCATTGCAAATCGGCCCGAGGTCTGGTCGAGGAGTAGGAGCGCTGGTGACGCTCAGAGCTTCGAACTTTCTGAGCAATGAATGCGAGCTGTTGAGAGAACCCGTCGCGAGTTGGTCAAGCTGTTGATGATAGGAAGATAGGAAGCCGGTGAGCCAGACCATTGAGCACAAAAAAAACCGAAACCCTGTGAAGGTCTCGGCGTTGTCGTAATTGGTTACGAATGGAGAGGTGCCGTCTTGCGGCACTCGTTGCAGATCAGCCCGTCGAGTTCTTCGTCGTACTCCTCCTCGGGCTTTTCCTGCTCGCAGATTTCGCAGATGGTGAGGTACTCTTTCTCCTCGTCTCGACACTCTCCGGCTTCGCAGATGAGGCAACCGGCGAACTGCATTCCTTCCTCTCGGTATTCGTTGCGGATGGTCCAGCCAGTCTTCTCGTGCAGACGTTGCAGCGTGCCGTTGTTGGGTGTCCGGGCACTGTCGTAGGATAGATAAGTCAGCTCGGGGTTGTGGTCGTCGGAGGACAGATACACCTCTGGCGCCCATTTGGACCCGGTATTGTCGACGAACCAATCCAGGTCCCAAGTGTCGTGTCCCGTCGGATCGTCTGCCGGGATCTTCTCGGGGAAGAGCTTGTGCATGTTGAAGCGGTGGTGCTCGGACGTCGTAACGTCGTCGGCTTTTGCGGGTTGAAATACGAGCCATTCGAGAACGGCTTCTTTCGGTGCATGGATCTCCACGCTGTTGTAATTCCAGTTCGGCATAGGTCGAAAAGTTAGAAGTTAAATCGCTGGTCAGCGGGTGCTGCCTGCGCACTTCTGGCAACGCCAACCGGGTAAGCGGGCAGTCCAGAACCGTTCGCTCGTGACGTTTGTCCCGGCGCGTCAGCGCGTGTTGAGACGCCGCGGGATAGCGCGGTTCTTGACGGGCTGCGGGTTGGCGTAAAATGGATGAGCAGGCGAGCCCCAACCGTTTCCATCGCACTTGGATTTGCAGGAACGGGAAACATCCATACAATCGAGGTATTATCCCTCATTGCGAACCATGCGTGCCGACCAAGCCAGACACATCTCGATTGCCGACTACCTTGAGCGTTCCGGCATCAAGCCGGCGAAGGTGACGCGACAGGGTCGCGAGCTTTGGTACTCGAGCCCCATCCGCGAAGGGGACGACTCGCCGTCGTTCAAAGTCGATACCTTGAAGAACCTGTGGTTCGATCATGGCATCGCCCGCGGCGGGAACGTCATTGACCTCGTGGTCGAGATGCGCCCCGTCACGGTGAAGGAAGCGCTCGCCATCCTCGGATCAGGCTATGCCGGGAGCATTCCTGCACGTGAACCGCTCCCAGGCGGGGCCCCTGCGGGTGAAAAAGAAAATGAAACAAGCCTCGAAGTATTGAACGATCGTGCGATCGAGCATCCGGCGCTGGTTCAGTATCTCGGAGCCCGTTGTATCGACATCCAGATTGCACGCCGCTGGCTCACGGAGCTGCGCTATCGCCGACACGGAGACAACCGCCAGTTCTTCGCCCTTGGCTTTAAGTGTGGCGGCGGTTTCGACGCGAGAAGCCCGGTGTTCAAGGGCTTCGTTGGCAAGGGCAAGACTATCAGCAACATCAATTTCGCCGACAAGGGCACGGTCGCCGTGTTCGAGGGCGTGTACGATTATCTGACATGGCTTGCCATGCGAGAACTCGTCGAGCCCGACTGTGGCGTTGTCATTCTACACTCAATATCGCTTCGCGAGCGCGCGATACACGCGATCAACGAGCACGGATTCGGACGCGTACTTCTCTACCTCGACCACGACCGCGGCGGACGCGACACGACTTCATACTTCCAGCGCGAGCTGGGTCACCCCACGTGGTCGACCGCTCGTCGACCTATCAGGGCTTTAAGGATCTGAACGAGGTGGTGGGTGGCGTTGGGCCAAAGCCTAGGCCGTGGCCCCCGCCGCGCAACCTCAATCCTTCACTCCGGGCTGCCTCGAACCTGGGCCACCCCCGCCCCCCCCCCGGCGGGGGGCGCCCCCCCCGCCCCCCCCCGCCGCGCGGTAGAGCTTCGAGAAGTGGTTCTCGCCAGTCGGCATTGGTGCTCGGTTGTCGACCGACTGGGCGTCAAGCTCGATCTCTGCCAGCCTGACCGTGGTCAGCTTTTGATTGGTGGGCGCCAGAGTAGTGCCGCGGTCGGATCGGTGCTCGCTTGGCGACGTTTGAGAAGACAGCAGGTTCAGCTGTCGGATGGAGTCCGGCAGGCTTCAGCCGCGCCGACGAAGGCCATTCGGACAACCGCACTTGTAAGCGGGCGCGGGCGCCCGGCCCGCGCCGTGCGGGTGGGTGGAGGTGACTTGCTCGGTCGATCAGCTGTTGAAATATCGGCAGCCTCCAGGAGCTCTCGCAGCCCTATCGATGAACGCGACTTGACCGGTTGCCTCAGAGATTCGTGGCTGTCTTGAGCTTTGCGAGACCGCTGCGTCAGGCCTGACCTGCGCTTCGCCTGCAGTTCCGACAGAACGGGCGAGCTGATGGACCGCGTTGGATGTACGGCAGGTTCAAGATGGCGTCTGAGTGTTGGCTGCCGTAATCTCAGGCGTCAATGCGCCTCCTTCGGGGTTCTGCCGAGGTCAGCCACGTGCTCGCGACGTGCCGCGACTCGGATTGATCATGGCCGAGGCGCCGAACCACGATCTCCTTGATGCAGCGTGGATGCTGACGCATCATCCTCGTGCTCTATGCGTCAATGACGGCGTGCCAGACTCTCCGCAGCAAAGGCTCCAGGATCGGTGCGATAGGCGCAGCGTGCGGACCATCAGTCGCCTTCGGCATCGCAAAGCACGGATCGACGACCCTCGCTGCCGGCTCAACAAGCCTTCGATGGACGCTGTGGACGACCGTAGCGAGTTGCGATTCCAGCGCCACTCGAACCCATCGTTGTCGGCGAGCAGGAGTGGCGGAGCGATCGGCGTATCGCTGGGAGCGATGGCCCCGAAAAGCCGTGATGGCCGAAGTGGAACGGCCCGTCGGCCTGCTGCGCCGAGCGGACTGGCTCTGGGAAATGATGATGCATCGTCGTACCCCTGGTCGTCGAGCTCGTTCGGCGTACCTGCCGATCGTGGCGGGAATTGCCTCTCGTGCTGTCGAGTCTTCGCGTTGCCGAGCGCAAAATCCATACCGCTGCGCAACTCCCGTGAGGCTCCGCAACCCCGGCGAGCCCTCAGCTCCGGCCTGCAATCCCGCGTGTGTGGAGGTTGAGCGTAAGTCAATGACAAGACGGACCTGTTTGCCCAAGGGCGACGTCTTCTGGAAAAGGTCGCCGACGAGAACATTACGACCGAAAAGTGGCGAATGGTTGCCCCCGACAAGGACGGTGCCGTGGTGCTCCAGCGGGGCGAGGAGCACGGCCACCGGCATGCCATCCACGGCGGCGGTGCGAAGCTCGTGCAGCAACCGACCTGGACCGGCGGCTCGATTCCCGACGGGCTTTACGTAGGTCATCTCGTTATCGAGGCGGCTTCGGTGAAGCTCGTCCACGAGGAGCATGCACCGATCGAGCTGTCTCAGGGTACGTATCTCGTTCGCCGACAGCGCCAGTACAGCAGCGCCACCGAACAGCGGCAGCGCATCGTCGCCGACTGACCGAGCCGCAGTGGAAGGAGGATGGCCATCGGTCATCCTCCGCACTGCCGTCGCAGCCGATCGCTGGCCACAGGAGGAACTGACGCTTGTCGGACAATAAGCGGGAAATACTCACGCCCAAAGAAAAGATGGCGGTCATCGCCGTCCTCGGAACTTGGCATCAGCGGGTGACCAGCACCGCGCCATCGGACAGGGCCGCCGCCGAGACGGCGGTATGGCGCTCCACCATCTCGTCAATCAGCGGGTTCCACGCATCGTGTGGGTCTCGAGCCCAGCAGACGCGGTACGGGAGGCGGGGATGGACATCATCACCTCCAAAGCTCCGACGTTGCTCAGGACGGTGATGTCGCGGCTCGACCAAATGTCGGACGCGTGGCAGATCCCATTCGCCGAGATTGCGCGCGGTGGGCTCGCCGAGCCGCTCAATGCAGAGGATTCATTCAGAGCAGCGATGGCCATCGCTGGAGCAGAGCCGTTCCGAACGCGCTTCCGCCGCTGGGTGGGGTCCGAGATCCACGGCCACGTCGCTGGTTTGGTCTCCTTGATGCCGCCTCTTCGCCGCTTGCGGAATGAGTCGATGCGCGGATTCCTACAAGGCGGTGCAGCGCCGTTGCTTCCCGCACTGATCGATGTGGCAACAAGCGTTCTGAAAATCCCCGAGGCAGAAGATCTGCGCCCCTTCGTGACGCTGGCCAACTCCTGCGGCTATTGCCTGCCGTGTCAGGACACTTGCTATCTGACCGATCGACCAGAATTCATCAAGACCGAACGGGGTGACCTGCACGCCGACGAAGGTCCAGCGGTTGCGTGGCCAGGTGGCGCGATGCCGATGTGGCGCTGGCGCGGTTTGCCTGTAGCCGAGCACGTCATGGCACCCATCGCGGCAATGGATGCGCGGAGCATTCGCCGTGAACGCAGTGTGATCCTGCGCGACATCATGATCGAGAGGTTCGGCCTCGAGCGGTTCATCCGCGAGTGTGGCGCCAAGCCGGTTCGGCAGGATGAAGTAGGATCCCTGTGGGTCGCTGAGCATCCTGTTCCGCGACGAAGGGTAACAGCGGTCGAAGTCGTCAACGGTACAGCCGAACCCGACGGCTCATACCGGCACTACTTCATTCGCGTGCCGAATATCATTCGCACGGCGCGCGGAGCAGTCGCTTGGTCCTATGGGCTTACGGCCGAGCAATACCGCGTGAAAGTGAGGACGTAGACCATGCGTAGAGTTCGTGAAGGTGCACCGTCGTTTACGAGGAGAAAACCTGACGGACGAGCAGAAGGCGAAGCTTTTTGCGCTGCTCTTGTTCTGGAGCAACGAGGCGACGAGCACGGCGCGCGCCGATCGCTTCGTCGCTGAGGCGTGCATCGATGCCATATATGCCCTGAAGGGGCTTGCCGCACCGAAAAAGAGGTGGGTATCGAGTCCGTTGTCGGCGCTCGTCGGCGCAGGCGCGGATATCAACCGGAGCATCGCCTTCGACCTCGAAAGGGTGCTGGCCGTGAGCACGCTCGAGATCGTTCTGTCGCGCGGCATCGATATCGGTGAGCTGCTGGCCAGTCACTCGATGCGTCTCTTTCTTCCCGCTGGATTTGCCACCGGCGAGGAGGAGGAACGTTACATGCGCATGCGGCGCCGGCCGCCGTCGTGGCAGATCCGCCGGATTAACGCACTCATCGACAATCGCACCGATGCGGTGGCAGACATCTACGGATGGTCAAGAAACCTGGACGAGATCTTCTTGCGCGGCGCGCTCGACCCGTTCGAGGTCTTCAAGGCAGAGGTTCTGATATCGATCCTGGACATAACCGATGCATACCCCCTCGTGGCGTACCCTATGCTCGCCCGCTCGGCGGGTTACGTCCTACCCCTCGAAGATCGCGTATGGCTCAGCGAACGACCGACAGTGCTACAACGTGAGAGGCGCGGACTGCTTCACGCGAGCGACGGTCCCGCTCTCGACTGGGGAGGCACGATGCCGTTCTACATCTGGCACGGCGAGGAAGTCACACGCAAATCCGTCGGACCGGCCGAGGAGATTTATATCTGGGATTTCGGCAACGAGCGGAACCCCGTGCTCGCGACCTGATGCTGGAAAAATATGGTCTTGAACGCTTCTGTCGCGAATCTGGCAAGCGTGTGCAGCAGGACGAGACCGGCTCGCTGTGGCGGGCTGGAGCTATCTGGGCCGTGGAGGTCGTCAACGGCACGCCGGAGTCTGACGGTAGTCGCAAAACCTACTTCCTGCGCGTTCCGCCAACGGTAGAAACCGCGCGCGAGGGCGTTGCCTGGACTTACGGTTTGCGACGGCGAGACTACTGGGTTGCGGTGAGGACGTGATGAGGCGGCAGGAGACGAACTGAGCCAGGTCATCGCTCGACATTCGAGACACGCGCAAGAATAAAGCCCTTCGAGGAAATCCCGGAGGGCTGTTTCATGCGTGAGAAATTGGACGGGCTGTCGGTTGCGGAGCTCGATGCTCTGATTGCGAATGCCAGCGAAGTTCGAGACGCGACGCGCGAGCGGCGCCGCAAAGAGCTACGAACCGAGATCGAGGCGCGGCTCAAGTCCGAAGGCTTCACGGCCCACGAGGTGCTTGGCGCGAAGCTGAAGCCGAAGCCCGACGCGCTACCGCCGAAGTACGCCGACGAGACCGGGCGCACATGGTCCGGCAAAGGGGCGCGTACCGGGTTGGCTGCAAGAGCGGGATCGACCAGGGCGAGCCCTGGCGCAGTTCGCGATAGCTGCGGGTGAAAAGGAAAAGACGGCTGAAGAGGGGAGCCAAAGCGTAGGGCTACCAGGGCAGGTTTTCGGGATCGAAGGTACGGGTGCTCGGCAGGATGCGCCTCGCGTCGGCGCAGAACGCATCCACGATTCCGGCGAGCCTGTTGCCGTCCTTGCAACATGCGATACGGGGCAGGTTGCCGCGTAGCCTCTGCTTCCTCGCCTGGAACAGTGGTTCCGTGACCAGGACATCGACGTCGCGAAGGATGTCCGCAACGAGGATGACGATCGCGAGCATGATATCGGTCTCGGCTGGGTTGCCGCTCTTGGTACGGCCTCGAGCCTCGCCAAGCGGTCGCGGGCCGTCTCGATGACGGCGCTGCGTGCAGTCTCGGGTGTGAGCTGATTCATGGGATGACTTACTGTTGGTTTTATAGGAAGCCACCTCCGGAGAGGTGGCGAGTGGAACGAGGATTCCACCTGGGTCAGGATTTTTCGGGCTCCTTGTATTCACGAAGCACCAGCCTCCCATCGAGAGGCAGTGCCTGGAGTACGAAATTGAAGCCCTTTCCGTCCTTGTTTGCCCAGGCGGCACCGATCTTCAACCAGAAGGGATCTTGTCCCTCCCGTTCCTCGACGACGAAGACGTTGAAATCGGGTTTGGCTTTTGGTTGGACCTTGGCCATTGCAGCACCTCATCAGTTGTTGAAATACCCCGCTGCATTGTTCAGTTTAAGGATATTCCCGCAAAGTCAAATTCTTGTCGTCTCATTCTGCACCCGGGAAAACAGCCCGCCCCTTAAACCGCGGGCCCTTTGGCGGACCGTTAGTTGATCTGGAGTTCCATCATAATCCAGCGGGCTGTTTTCTTTTTCACCAGCCCTATTGAATCCGTCCCTCGACCTTTTTGACATCGAGAAGAGGCTACAAGATTAGAAAGAAGAATAAGGACTGAAGGAGAGGGTGAGAAAGAGGGTGATGAACATGGCGTGCGGGGTGCGTCGCGACGCGTGCGGGTATGACAGGGTGCCAGACCGGCTCAAATGGCGTCCGAGGCGGGGAGCGAGACAGTAGGACATCGGCACGGAGGCAGGGAGCCAAACCGCTCGTCAAGTGTCGCGGGACGATGAGGCGGGGAGCCAGAACGGAGCAATCTCTGTGAAAAAGTGGCCGGAGCGGAGACGAGCGAAGCTTGAGAGGGAGCGATACCGCACGAAACCGGGGGTGGCGGGGAGCCATATGGACCTGTCGTGACGCTGCCGTCGCTGCCGAGATGTTGGTCATGAGCAGGGAGGGAGCGAAAGCGGGCTATAGGGATGGCAAGGCAGGAGCGACACCGTGGGGCAACGCCGCACCCGGCAGGCCTCGCAATGTGAAAAATGCTTCCGATAAGAGGAGCTGAGTTCGGGACCTGCCTTAGAACGGATCGGTCACGGCACGTATGGCCGCGCAAAATCGGGCTGCGGCCTCAGCGATGTCCTCGCTGGTCTCGGCTTCCTTTGTCTCGCGCGCGAGTGTCGTGAGCGTCTCGATGAGGCGTCGGTCGGGCTGGAACCACGATCAGCGCCTGATGAGGTCGACGGTGCGCTTCATGTCCTCGACGATTGCTCCCTGCTCGTCGGAAGGTCGTCTTGCGCGGTCTTGGATGGACTCCATGCGCTCCCGGATGTCGAGGGCGATCCTGCTGGTGTGATGATGGCTCATAGCGATGAGGTTAGTTATTACAGGGCGTGCGGTTTTGGCGACGGCTTTTTGAGACGTTGGCCGGATTTGAACTTCTGCTTGGCGTGCTCGTAGTCGATGAAGCCTGGATAGCTGGCACGGTCCGGCTCCAGCATGACGATCCCGTCCTCGGTGATAACGGCATCGTCGAGACGGCTCTCGTGGACGTTGGTCTTTATCTGCTCGACCGAGAACGCGTGCGTCGGCCGGATGATGATCTTGGCATCGGCGAGAACGCGTCCGCGTCCGGTCGGCGCGTGAACGGTGAAGTCCTTCTCGACCACGTATCGGTCGATCACGTCGGACATGGCGCGGAGCGCCTGCTCCACCTGCTTCAGATTGTCGGAAAGGCGCTGGCACAGCGTGACGCCACTCGATTCGATGATGGTGGAGAGTTTGATATTGAACGTCTTACTCGGCGCCGCCTAGGTGAAGCGCAGCCCCGCATCTTTCTCAGCCAGCGCACGAGGTACATGTCGGCACCGATTATGCGGTCGTAGTTGATCTGACGCCAGCTCCTCGACAGGATGGCCTGGCTGATGAGCGCGTTGAAGCGGATGTAGACGGTTGCCTTGGCGGCATCCTTGTTGGCGGGATCGCGCACAGTCTTGTCGGAGAAGTAGCCGAAGTCTGCGATCGGCGAGAACACCAGGTCGTCGCCGTCCTCGGCGGTCAAGTGGATCTTGGTCTTGGCGAGCACCTGCAAGCCTTCGCGGATCTGGCGTAGTTGTAGGATTTGGTCTTCTCTCACGGGCGGCCGCGACGCTTCAGCTCCTCGCCGATCTGATAGAGGGTCGTGAACAGCACGAAGCTGTCGGACGACGGTCAACCGTCTCCGGCGTCGGTGAAGTAGCCCTTGTCCATGGCGAGCTTGGTGAGCACCAGTTCCAGCACCTCCTCCTTCACGCCGGGAAATTCCGCACGGATGCTGCCGTCGGCGCGGTCGATGTAGCCGGGCGCGAGCGTCAGCCTGTAGCGCTTGCCCTGGTAGGTGTACTCGCGGCGCACGGGTGCTGCGGTGCCATCCGGATTCCAGGTGATGGCGTGCGACGCTCAGCGAGCGACGATGAAGCGCGGGATCGATTCATAGAAGTCGAAGGCGTTTGAATAGGCGTCGTCCGAGACTAGGCGGAACAGCTCTAGTTGTGCGGGCTGGTGTGCCGCCGGCGCGATGATCGGGCTATTTATTCTTGCGGGTTTTGCCATGGTGGTTTTGATCGAGATAATCGGTGACGAGTTCACGGAGGAGCTCTGAAATCGGGTCTTTGTCCCGACGTGGGCTTTAGACGCTTCATCTTCGACGACGTTACGCGAGTGTAGAGACGCTCGGAGAGAACCTTCGCTGCGGGCTTCTTCGCGAACAGCTCAGCGGATTTCGGCTGCGAGATGACGACCTTCTCGGGTCTTGCCTTGGTCTTGTCGGCGAGGCGGATGGCCTTCGCCATAATGTCTTTCTTCATGGGTGGTTGGGTTAGAGACAATGCTTGGTGTGCTTGTCGAGGAAGCCGTAGAGCTTTTTGATCTGCGGCAGGATATGACGGAGCTGATAGGCTTCGAGCCCGCCCAACTCGGCGATGTCGATGACGGTCAGTCCGTCGTCGGCGAGACGAGCGACGTGGCGTGAGCTGTTGACGACCAGCACCGGCAACTTCGGAAATCTGACGGCAAGGATGCCGACGAGATCCTTTACGTGCTCGGGCGCGGTGTTGTTGATCAGGACGAGTATGGTCTCGCAGTGGGACTGGAGCGCCGTGATGGTCTTAACAGCGGGCATGAGGTCGGCGGTCGATTGATACGAGAGCGGCACGATGGTCACGTCGGCGAGCTTCGCCGCCTCGATGACGCGGCTTTCGACGAAGCCTCAGAAGTCGAAGACGACGGGCTGGCCGGCGAAGACTCGGCGACCCAGTCCTTGACGGATTGCCCTGGCTCCAGGGTGACGATGCGGCCTTCCGGGAGTGCAGCCTCGCGTAGATGTCGGCGGTGCGTTATCGAGGTCGTTGGTGATGAGCACGCCGCCGCAATGCTTGGCGTAGCCGACGGCGTGCGTCGTCTTACCCTGCCCTCATTTGATCGAGTAGAAAAACACGGTCATAGTGCATAGGTTATGGATAACCGTTCATTTTATTGATAAAGTGCAATCGCGCAAATGAATTGAAGCAGAATGTTCGAAGGCGGCGATGGCGTTTTCCGATTGCGGCGGTGCGTTGAGAAACTTCATACCCCTGTACCGAAGGAATGGCCGAGACCGGAACGGGCTCGGTTCATGAGGGCGGGTTGCCCGAGCGTTGGCTGTTTCGTTTCACGAGATCGCAAGGGTGGTCCGGTCTTCCTCTCTCGGTTGTGAAAAAAAAATGAAACAGGCGGCACCCGTGAGAGCACCGCCTCTGTTCGCGTCAAACGTTCCCGGCATTGATCAAGGCGCCGTTGGACGTTCATTGGATCAGGGACCGTCGCGCTCGTTGGTGGTGGAGAACTGGCGGGAGTGGATGTGTGCCAGGAGGATCGAAGCCGATCTCCACGATTTTGAGGACGTACTCTTTCTTCCATCGGTTGGTGGAACCGATCTTTGTTGGCCCCTGCATGCGCCCGTCGTCTTTGGCACGGTAGAGGGTTGCTCTGCCTATTCCGAGGCAAGCCAGGACTTGCTTGGTGCCGAGCATCATCGGTAGCCGGTTGAACTCTTCTCTGGTCATGGGTGTCGTCCCCAGGTGCCCGCGCAGGGGCGTCAGCAAGGGGTAACGCCGAACCTCATGGTTCTGCGGCCCACCCGCCCGCTGCGGCAGATACCGATTGGAGACGAGACGAGGTTTGTTCCCCGCGCCAGCATTGGATTGCGGACGCACCTCGCCCGTGTGAGACCAAGTCGGTGGTCCGGACGCGGCGGCGCGGAGCGCCTTAGGGACGACGACGGGGATCGAACGCCGTCACACGGCCGGAGCGCGTAGCGCCGGCCGAATAGTTCCAGGTGATGTGACGTGTATAGGTCACGGGAATCGCCTGCTGGTGACGGATCGAGCGGCAATAATGCCGATCAAATGGTTAACCAGTTCTTAATTCGACGGCTTCGGGGATACCGGCTGAGACAGGCTGAGATGGCGATGTTGCCGACGAGGTCAAATGCTTGGATCAGGCAACTTCTGGCAGCCTCGCATCCGGAACCACAACGACAATCCCAATCGATGGGAGTGGTTTTCGAATGACCGCATCGATGTGATCTGCCCAGGCGTGCATGGCTGCCCGGACCTGAACCTCCATTCGAGCAGCAGCCGAGTAATGGCGGGCATCGACGCTGGGATCGAGGTGATTGAGCGCCAAGTCACGAACTTCGCGGCCGATGCCCTGGTCCTTCATCCAGTTGGAAATGGCGCGGCGCATGTCGTGGATCGACACGTCGTCGACGCCGGCGGCGGCCCGCAACCGGCGCATGGCCATGGTCACGCTGTCGCCGTGGATATGCGGCGCGCGCAGTGGTCGCCCGTCCGCGATCTTGGTGTCGTCGGCGGGAAACAGGAATTCGCTGCCACCGCTGCAATAAGCCAAGGCTTCCTTGAACAGTGCGACGGCTTGAGGTGACAAAGGAAGCCGCTGTTCGCGGCCATTCTTGGTGCGGCCCTCGATGATCTTGCCGCGGATATTGGTGTCGCCTGGAATAACCTAGAGAGGCGCGACGCCATCGAGCTCGACGAGCTCGGCCACACGGCAGCCGGCAATTTCGTCACGCCGCTGACCGGTTATCATGGCTATGCGAATGATGAGGCTGATCGACCGGGAAAGTCCCTGTTTTTAGGTGTCGCTGCCGTCGTCCGCAGCGCCGCGAGTTCGGCACTCACGGGTTGCGGGTGCGGGCAACGGTTACGGACCTTCGAGCGATGCCGATGCAGGGATTCCGGCACCGGCCCTCGTCGACGGCCCATGAATAGGCTCCCGATATCGTCGTCTTGGTTCGCTGACTTTGAACTCCAGTGCGCTTACCCTTCGCCTTGGCGCGTGCTTCGATGCGCTGGCAGATGGCGAGGACGTGGGCACGCGTGACCTCAGCGGCGGGTAAGTTGCCAATCATCGGATAGGCATCTTTGACAAGTGCGGCACGGTAGACGGGGCGGGTTTTCGCCGACAACTTCGCCTGTCGATGGAAGCGCTCGGCCAAAGCCTGAAACGACAGGGCGGACCGGGTTGGCTTTGACTTCGGCGACCGGAACTGAACCCGCGACCACGTTGCGCCGGAGCTCACCGGCCGCTTTTCTCGCCTCTGCCAGCGTGACGCCGTCGCGGCGTCCGATCTGGATGCGGGCGAAGCTGCGGCCCCCGGTCGTATGGTCGCCGAGCAGATGAACCACCAGGTCGCACCCGAGGACTGACACTGCAGCACGAGTCCCCGCTCTCCTCGATGCGCCACTCACTTTCGGAGGCGCCATCCCGGACCCCGGCCCGCATGACTGAGAGCGTTCGCCGGCAGTACGTTTGGTAGCGTTTGCCTGCCTGCCATGGCCTTCGATCTCCACCTCTCGGACCGGTCGCTCAGTATAACTGAAGGTCGGCCAGCGAGTACATGGCGAGTACATAAATCGTGCGTCAGGATGGGACTGAAGGCCGACAGCGTGAGACACCTTCCGTTGAAGTAGTATATTTTCGCCTAATAATATGAAACATATCACGAAACCAAGAGTTGCCTCGTCTCACATTGTCTCTATGGCGTCTCATTGAAAAATGCCAACACAGCTTCTCATAACCTGAAGATCGTAGGTTCAAATCCTCCCCCGCAACCAATTTTTCCCAGTAAAATCGGCATTATTTCGAGACGCTGGCAAACCTCAGCAGCGCGGCAAACCCCCAATGCCGACATCAACCCTGCAAAGAAAAAGGGCCCGGTTGCCCAGTCCTTGGCGCGCCATTCATCGCGCGTAGCGCCGCATCGGTTTGCCCTCACTAACCTTGGCGCGCAGGCACTTGCCGGCTCAAAGACGTTGAACTGGATGTCGTGCCGTTGTCGCCGACCGGCCCCCAGCTGCTATTCGAAGTGTCCTCGCAGCGATAGGAGGGTGACAGTGCGCTGGTCAGCGGCAACCTGCCGTTCGACGCGTGAACCTCGGTGTTCGGAACCGAGTGGCTAACCCGCACGCTCGTCGGTCAGCCGACGCATCACATCGACATTATCGACTGGAACGGCGACAGCTCTCGCCTCACGCATTCGAAGCGCGGGTCACGGCGTGCCAATGCCGACCCGTCATCGGAAGAACCCGCTCAGCCATAAGGCTCGAATAGCAAGAACGGCCCGGCCATCGTCGCTTAAAAATAACTCTGGCAATCGACGTTCGACGTTCGCTGCGGCGGCAGTGGCATCGATACTCACAATTGAAAGGACCACCGACGTCAGGTCGATCTGCTTGCATGTGCTCTCCATGCCCGCGAAATTCGACATCGGACTTTTGCGCGCCGGCGCATGATAACGCGGCGCGCAAAAGTCGGAAGAGACTTTACATCCGGACCATAGAGACACGTTCCGGCGCTATTATTAGCGATAGCCCGTTATCGGGCTCAATACTCTACCACGCCATCAAGTGCGTAGTGCTTGATCGACGTCCGGTTCTTGATCAATTCGCTGACCGTCGGTTCGCCACGCATGGCCCGGCCAATAGCGAGCTTCGTCGCCTCATAATTGGTGCGGTAGAGGTCCTTCTTGTCGAGGTCGGTGACTTCAACCACCCGCGGGTCGAGCCAGACGGTGATGATCATGCACAGATCATCAACGTTCTGAGGCAACGTGCCGTCCTTCAGGCAATCGACGATTGCATCGCCCATCGCGCCCTGCACGACGCCGCCCATCAGCTCCATATAGGCGCCGTTGGGGATGGTCACCTTGCTGGTCATCATCGTCGGCGGACGCACGGCCTGGTTCAGATCGCGGATAACGAACATCCGCGTGTGACCCATCGCCTGTCCCATCATCGACGCGAACGCATGCCCCACGGGGCCGCGCACCGAGCCGATCAGTACCTCTGGCATGGCATCTGTCACCTGTCCTTCACGCGCCAATACCGTTGCTTCGCCGGCGCGAAACCAGATCGTGTCCATTCGTGTTCTCCTTGCTGGAACGTTTGATCGTGAGGGGCTGAAATAGCCCATCATGCCCGGCAAGGGCACGCCCAACAGTGACGCAGACGCATGACTTTTCGACGCCGGCAGCGGTTGGTTGGGACAACCGCTAGCAGCCCCGGTGCGGCGAACCGCAGCGATCGCGTGGTCTCAACCTATCCGATCATACATGCCGTTAGCCGCCACCCTGAGGGCGTTCGCCGCAGGCTGCATATCGCCAAGCATTGCCCACCTGCCCGTTCTGGATTTCCGCATTTGAAGTGCGATTGGCCGTCACTGCACGGCTATGTCTCGTGCCAGTCCCGCGCAGTGCTCATGATGACGCCTTTTTACCCGAGCTGCTCACGAGTTCGACTAAGGGTGTGAAGCCACCGAAAATCATCCGCTTGCCATCGAATGGCATCGGGTTCATCTCTGGATGCATGCGCGGATCCGCTTTCTCCGGATGCTTCATCCACTCGATCATCTTCGTATGCGCTGCGTCGCGTGTCGCCTTGTCGGGCCACTCGATCCACGAGAAGACGATTGTCTCGTCGTCTTTCGCCTGTACGGCTTTCCGAAAATCCGTGACCTGACCGTCGGCGAGGTCGTCGCCCCAGCATTCGAGGATACGTGTGGCGCCGAAGTCCATGAACACGCTATCGCCGAGTTTGGCGTGGTCGATGAACTTCTGCTTATTGGCGGTTGGCACCGCGATCACGAAACCGTCTATGTAGCTCACGGTATTGCTCCTTTAGTTTCGATTGACTGCGGCTTCCAGTGCTGAGATGTCGATTTTGACCATTGTCATCATGGCTTCGAACGCGCGTTTTGCAACGACCTGATCCGAACTCGTCATCAATTCAAGCAACCGACGCGGCGTGATCTGCCAGGAGAAGCCCCAGCGGTCTTTGCACCACCCGCAGGCGCTGGTGCTGCCACCGTTGCCGATAATGGCATCCCAGTAGCGGTCAGTTTCTTCCTGCGTCTCGGTGACGACCATGAAGCTCACTGCTTCATTCGGTTTGAAGTTGGGCCCGCCATTGAGAGCGGTGAACTTGCGTCCGATAACCGTGAACTCGACGGTCAACTCTGTGCCGGATTTCCCTCCGGGGAAGTCGCTTGGAGCGCGATTGACGCGATCGACGTGGCTTTCAGGAAAGGTGGCGGCATAGAAGGCTGCGGCCTTGCTGGCTTCGCCGAGATCGAACCAGATGCAGGTAATCAATTCCGTCATGATTGTTTACCCTCGGTGCAAATTTCTGTCTGTCCGATTTCTTATGGTTCACGCGCCTGCGCGCGACCCCAGTTCCTATTGCTGCAGGTGCGTCGGGTCCATGAAGAATGGTTCCCAAGTGTATCCGTCGATATCCTCAAACGTGCGCTGGATTATGAAGCCATAATCTTGCGCCGGGCGAGGCGGCTTTGCGCCGACGAGTATTCCTTTGTCCCACGGCACGCGGACTAACTTTACGACTGGATTGGCATGTTCCTTTTCCATGGTTTGTCTCATTGTTAGAGAGACAAACCTGCATGCCCCCGCTCTGGCCAAGCCGTTGATCCGATGTCCGGTTTCGGCAGATATCTTCGTGCGGTTGGCTACCAGCCGACACTTTTGACCCGGAGCGGGCGTCGCCTCGGTAAGTTCCGATTGGCGTGGTCGTCTTCGCAGAGAGACAATCGAACATGCGCCAAAATTCACCTCAGCATCTGGTGCGACGACCGGATTGGAATCAATTCTTCGCTGGCGTGGTTATCGGCCGACGCGTCCAACGCGGACCGGAAGAGGTCGCCACTTTGCTCACCTGACGCGAGCTAGGCCGAAGTGGCCTATCCTCATGGGCGACGCGTCAGGCTCGCGTTCGATCCGTCGAGTTCTCTATGACCCGAGGATCGTTTTCATCGTCGCCCGCTGCATCGACCGCGGCGCCCAGCGGTTTGAAAACGCTGCCATCTTGTTCGACAGGCCCGCGACCACTGATGCCTTTCCCTTGGCGAGCGCCCGTAAACCGCTCGCGGCAACCGGACGCGCATCCATTGTAAGCAGACGCAACATGGGTGAGACGCTTGCCCCGGCGGCGGCATCGAAGCCCGTCGCGGTGTGCCCAGGACAAAGGGTGGTCACGACGACGCCGCGCGAGCGGACCTCGTCGTGCAGGGCCTCGCCAAAGGCCAGCACATAAGCTTTTGTTGCAGCATAGGCCGCATAGGTTGGTACGGCCTGGAAAGCCAGAAGGCTGGCGACGAGTAGGATATGGCCCGAGCCCCGTTGCAGCCATGTCACGCCCGAATATATGACTTAGCTCGGTCAGCGCCGTGATGTTGAGTTGGATCATGTCGACCGTGCGCTCGATCGGCGTGTCGAGAAAATCGCCCTGCAATCCGTAACCGGCGTTGTTGATCAGGATATCGATCGATAGCGACCGTTCGTCGAGGCCGTTCTTCAGGCATGCGGCGGCACCAGGCGATGCAAGGTCGATGGCCTCGACGATGACATCGACCCCGTATTTGCGTCGCAGGTCAGCAGCGAGCTGCTCCATCAGTTCGCGCCGGCGCGCCACCAACACGAGATCGACCTTCTGCGCTGCCAACAAGTCGGCGAATTCTGCGCCGATGCCACTCGAAGCGCCGGTGATGAGCACCCGTTTTCCAGTGAAGGTATTCCGTGCCATCTTTTTACTCCAGTTGATGCTCTCTATCGCCGATGCTGGACATAGCCTCACCGTCTGCGAGCGCATGCTTGCAGCCGGAAAACTTTCCGGTCGCCGTGACCGCGCTGTTAAGTAGAACTCGGCCGCGCTTATGAAGTGGCAGTCTGGCGGACGCTCTCGGCAGCCGCATCCAGGATAGCCTGTGCGAGACGGGGGTCGTTGACGACGCGCGAGAGCGTAAGAGCGCCAACCATCGTCGAGAGAATGGCCATGGCCTTGCCCCGCTTCTCTTGCGAGTCGGCTTTGGAGATCAGACGGGTGAGGACGCTAAGATGCTCCCTGATCCCGGCTTCAAACGAAGCCTTCACGTCAGCGCTTTGTCTTGCGGCATCAGCGCCGAGCGCCACGACCGGGCAGCCCATCATTTTTTCTTTTCGATGTTCCTTGGTGAGGTAAAACGCAATCACAGCCTCGAGCGGGTCCTTCGGATTCGCGGCGGCAGCGTCCGACCATCGGCTTGTGGCACTATCCAGGGCCCGTGCCGAGGCCTCTGCGATGAGGTCCTCTTTAGACTCGAACTGCTTGTAGAAGGCGCCCTGAGTCATCCCGGCGGCTTCCATCAGGTCCTTGAGTCCGATCCCGTCAAAGCCGTGTTGCCTAAAAAGGCGGCTTGCGACGTCGATGACGTTTCGACGGTTCTCCTCAGCCTGAGCGCGGCTTACACGCATCTTTGGTAATCCCATTTTTAGCTTGTGACTACACTCCATAACTCACATAGAGTTCGGATGCAAGTTATCATGAGACGTCGGAAGAACCGACATTACAGGCACACCTCTACATTTAGATTGCGTACGACCTCTAATCAAACTATAGAATGCGAACGACAACCAATTGGAGGTTAGCGGTATGTGGCGCAGATTGTTTTTTTTCCTAGGCGCGCTCGCGCTGACGGCCGCTGGCGTCGCGGCTGTCGCATTCTTTTTGAATGCACCGAAACCGACAATGTCTGCTGGCGCAGATCCCCGCACCGACCCGCTTCTGGTGAAGGTCATCAAGGCCACCAACGTTGCGGGCGTTGAGCGTTCCTTCACCGGAACAATCGCAGCACGGGTGCAGAGCAATTTGGGCTTTCGCGTTCCCGGCAAGATCGTGGAACGGCTCGTGGATGATGGCCAGGAGGTCAAGTCCGGTCAGCCGCTCTTGCGCATTGACGACACCGATTTGCGTCTCGCCTTGACCGCCAAGCGCAACGCCGTCATCGCTGCGCGCGCGGTCTTCGTCCAGGCGCGCGCGGACGAGAAGCGCTATGCCACGCTCATCAAGGGCGGGCTTGCAGCGAGCGAGCAGCGCTATGAGCAGACGAAGGCCGCGCTGGACACGGCTGAGGCGCAGCTCGCGGCGGCAGAAGCGGAAGCGAAGGTTGCTGAGAACCAAGCGACTTATTCCACACTCGTGGCCGATGCGGACGGAATGGTTGTCACGACGATCGGAGAACCAGGACAGGTCGTCGCGGCGGGACAAGCCGTGGTTCAGCTGGCGCATTCCGGCCCGCGCGAGGCGCTTGTCGCGCTCCCGGAAACGATCCGGCCCGTCATCGGCTCGGCCGCTGAAGCCAGCGTTTATGGCAGCAACGGCCGACGCGGGACTGCGCACCTTCGGCAGCTATCGGACTCCGCCGATGCCCAGACGCGCACCTATGAAGCGCGCTACGTGCTAGAGGGAGAAGCCGCCTCAGCCCCCCCTCGGCGCAACGGTAACGATCAGACTTACCGACGACGGAAAGCGATCCGACGTCGAGGTGCCAATCGGTGCAGTGTTTGATGACGGTAATCGCACAGGCGTTTGGATTCTGGATCAGAACGCCACAACTGTGCACTTCGCTCCCGTGCAGATTAAGCGACTCGGCGAGGAAACCGCGGTGGTCACCGGTATCGAGGTCGGACAACCGGTCGTCGCGCTCGGTGCGCATCTCCTGACGGAGGGAACGACCGTCAGGACCAGCTCCAAGGCAGAGGGTTCGAACTGATGAACCTCAACCTTTCCGCACTCGCGGTCCGCGAGCGAGCCGTCACCCTATTCTTCATCATGCTCTTGGCGGCCGCGGGCGTCTACGCGTTCGTCAAGCTCGGGCGGGCAGAAGATCCCTCCTTCACCATCAAGACCCTGACTGTCACGGCCGTATGGCCTGGCGCAACCGCGCGCGAAATGCAGGATTTGGTCGCGGAACCGCTTGAGAAAAGAACCCAGGAGCTGACCTGGTACGACCGCGTGGAGACGATAACGCGCCCAGGGTATGCCTTCCTGACGGTCACGCTCAAAGACAGCACGCCGCCATCCCAGGTGGAAGAGGAGTTTTACCAGGCCCGCAAAAAGCTCGGTGATGAAGCCCGAAATTTACCCCCTGGCGTCTTGGGACCTTTCGTCAATGACGAATACTCCGATGTGAGTTTTGCCCTTTACGCGCTGAAGGCCAAGGGCATGCCGATGCGCGATCTGGTCCGGCAAGCTGAAGTCATTCGCCAGGATCTCCTGCACGTGCCCGGCGTCAAGAAGATCAACATCCTCGGCGAACGCCCTGAACGGGTCTACGTCGAGTTCTCCTACGCCAAGCTGGCAACTCTCGGTGTGTCGCCGCAGGACATTGCTGCTGCTGCGCAACGGCAAAACACCCTTACGCCCGCGGGCTCGATCGATACGCGCGGCCCCCAGGTCTTCATCCGGCTTGATGGCGCCTATGACAGCGTCGAGGCCATCGCTGACACTCCGATTGTGGCCGGTGGACGTACACTGAAAGTGTCTTACCTTGCCGATGTCCGTCGCGGTTATGAGGACCCCGCAACATACATTATCCGCCATCAGGGTGAGCCAGCCATCATGCTCGCTGTGGTAATGCAGCAGGGCTGGAACGGGCTGGAACTCGGCAAGGCTTTGGAAGACCGATCTTCCGCAATCTCCGAGACCCTGCCGCTCGGCATGACGCTCGCCAAGGTGACCGATCAGGCCATCAACATCAAGCATGCGGTCGACGAATTCATGATGAAGTTCGCGATGGCGCTCGGCGTGGTGCTGCTGGTCAGCCTGCTCAGCCTCGGCTGGCGCGTAGGTATTGTCGTGGCGGCCGCCGTCCCTCTGACGCTTGCCGTCGTGTTCCTCATCATGCTGGAAACCAACCGGTTCTTCGACCGCGTAACGCTGGGCGCTCTCATCCTCTCGCTTGGTCTTCTCGTCGACGACGCCATCATCGCCATCGAGGTGATGGTGGTGAAGATGGAAGAGGGCATGGACCGCATCAAGGCGGCCGCCTACGCGTGGAGTCACACTGCGGCGCCGATGCTGTCCGGAACCATCGTGACGATTGTCGGGTTTTTGCCCGTGGGTTTCGCAAGCTCATCGGCCGGCGAATACGCCGGCAACATCTTCTGGATCGTGGGGTTTGCCCTCATCGTCTCCTGGATCGTCGCGGTGATCTTCACGCCCTACCTTGGCGTTAAGATGCTGCCGGAGATCAAACCCGTCGAGGGCGGCCACCATGCGATTTACGGTACTCCGAATTACCGGCGGCTGCGCGGCAGCATCAGTTTCGCCGTGCGCCACAAGTTCGTGACATGCTCAGTTGTCGGCATTGCCTTCGCGCTCTCCGTCGTCGGTATGAGCACGGTAAAGCAGCAATTCTTCCCCACCTCCGATCGCCCCGAAGTGCTGGTTGAGGTCCGCCTGCCGGAAGGGACCAGCATCGAGACGACGACTGCCACGGTCGGGAAGCTCGAACGCTGGCTCAAGGACCAGCCGGATGCAAAGATCGTCACCAGCTACATCGGACAGGGCGCTCCGCGATTTTTCTTTGCCATGGCGCCGGAGCTGCCCGATCCGGCCTTCGCCAAGATCGTGGTGCTGACACCCAATGCGGAGGCTCGCGAGAGCTTGAAGCAGCGGCTCCGGAATGCGTTAGCCGAAGGGCTCGCACCCGAAGCCTATGTGCGCGTCACGCAGCTGGTGTTCGGCCCTTACACGCCGTTCCCGGTCGAGTTCAGAGTCATGGGACCAGATCCCGCAAAATTGTACGAGATCTCGAATAAAGCTCTCGAGATCATGCGGAACGTCCCCGACGTCAGGCAGGCGAACCGCGAATGGGGCAATCGCACACCCGTGTTGCGCTTCGCTCCGGATCAGGATCGGCTAAGCCTCATTAGCCTCTCCACGACGGAGGCGGCTCAGCAGCTGCAGTTCTTACTCACCGGCATTTCGGTCACGCAGGTTCGCGAGAATATCCGCAACGTGCCCGTCGTGGCGCGCAGCGCCGGCAACAACCGCCTGGATCCGGCACGATTGGCGGATTTTTCGCTATTTAGCCGCGACGGCGGTCGTATTCCGCTTGACCAGATCGGGCATTCGGAAGTCCGTATGGAAGAGCCGATACTGAAGCGGCGCGATCGCACACCCGTCATCACGATCCGTTCGGACATCAACGAGGCGACCCAGCCTCCGGAGGTTTCCAACGAGATAATGACGGCACTTCAGCCGCTGATCGCATCTCTGCCGGCCGGTTACCGTATCGAGACGGGTGGATCGATCGAGGAAGCGACCAAGGCCAATAACGCGTTGGCGACGGTCTTTCCCGCTATGATCGCCGCCATGCTGATCGTCATCATGCTACAGGTGCGATCCTTCTCCACAATGAGCATGGTCATGCTGACGGCGCCGCTAGGTCTCGTCGGTGCCGTTCCAGCGCTAGTCCTCTTCAACCAGCCCTTCGGCTTTAACGCCATCCTGGGACTGATCGGACTTGGCGGTATCCTCATGCGCAATACTTTGATCCTGACCGAGCAGATCAAGGAGAACCAGGCCGCAGGCCTTGATGACTACCACGCCGTAATCGAGGCGACGGTTCAACGGACGCGGCCTGTGATCCTGACCGCGATCGCCGCCGTGCTAGCCTTCATCCCTCTCACGACCTCGGTCTTTTGGGGATCGATGGCCTATACGCTGATCGGCGGCACGGCGGTCGGCACCGTGTTGATCCTGCTTTTCCTACCGGCGCTTTACGCTGCGTGGTTCCGAATTAAGCCCACCCCGAAAGCTCTCCCGGAGTCGACAGACGCCATCGACAGAATGATGACGCAGAAGACCGCGGAGTCGCAGTGACTTGGCGCGGAAAACCGGGAGCTCGCGATGCTGCGACGGTTAACGGCGAGATGGCGGCTTTGGAAAGTGGCGCTCGTAGGGAAAGACGATCCGGAAGGTGAGTATCTTCTAAACATGGGGGGACGAGTCCGCCTGGCCGGAACTCGAAGTGGAGCCGTTGCGCCGGTATCTCGCAGCGGATGCGCCTGCCGCGGTGATGTCGACGAGCGCCCCGGAGGTCTAATGACGGAGGACGAACGGCCGGTTTCTTTCATCGTCAATCAACGGGTGACGGTCGGCACGCAATGTCCGAAATCTCCGCCTCATGAAGGCTGCCCCTTATTATTGGCGTCTTCGCCGACGCTTTCTGCGGATAAAACTCACTTGCAACAGCGTATTCCTTGGCAATGGCCATGCGCCCAACTAGCGTCAGGCTGAGATTCCATATCGGAGGCGGCAATGCAGTTCTTGAAATTCGGCTTCGTGGCAGCGGCGATGGTCTGCGCATTTTCGGCGACGGCTCAGGCCGCCGATTGCGCCAAGATCAC
The DNA here is from genome assembly GCA_016716675.1 of Hyphomicrobium sp. Lineage (GTDB taxonomy): Bacteria > Pseudomonadota > Alphaproteobacteria > Rhizobiales > Hyphomicrobiaceae > Hyphomicrobium_B. Next base: position 151,967 of record JADJVG010000033.1, on the reverse strand, counting down.
GGCCCTCGGCGAAACCTTGACCCACGATACCGCCGTGCTCTTCTCGACGAACGCTCTCAAAAATACGCTCGCTTCGCAGGGTCGCGTGGGGAAAGGGTCCGTGCACACCACCTGCGAAACAGGCTCGGTGATGACGACGTGTTACTCCTCGCAGGTGGCCTGCAAAGGCACAACGCCCAAAACCTGCTTAGGCGCTTGGCTGTGCTTCTAACAGTCCAGTAGGCGGCAGCTTTTGCCTGACGAGCGGAAGAGACTGGCAAAAACAATGCTGGCCGCCAGCTCCATTTCGCAGACGGCAGCGCTCATTGCCCCGCGTCGCGCTACAGTCATGGCGTGCGTGACTTCGCACTAGCATTCTCAAGGGTAGAAGTTCTCGACGGGCAGAAAAGGCAATTCGGGGCCACAGATGGGCAGCCACTCGCGGCGCGGTGACCGAGAATTCAGCGCCCTAAGATGGTCCCAAATGCGGACGGTTATGCGGGCTAATCCGCCAACGCGAAGGGGCCTTTGGTCGCGAAATTGCGGCTCCTCTTGGCGAGAACGGTCACACTGCTAAGACGTGCGGGTCAAAGGCTGCTTTCCCTGACCAGAACATTGAGAAGACGGCGCCATGCCCGCGCGACCAAGCTCTCCGGGCGGCCCGACGCTCGCAACGTTCCGCGAACGATATGGTTGGGCTCGTACGCTGCGATATCGGCGACACCTGAAACCATGAATTGACCGGTAACAGGCAGTTGAGTGGGCCCTTCGTTCTGCCGATTGAGTGGGCGCGCCAGAACACCGCCACCGTAGTGGGACGACAGCTCGATCATATCCATGGACGCCGTGCCGACCGCAGCGACCTGCTGGAGGCGGACGGTCACACTCGGTTGGCTCAAATCTTCGGGCACGAAGCGTGCGAGTTTAGCCTTGTCGAGGCGCACGACGTTATCTTCGCTGACATAACCGCGCACGGCATAGTGACCCTCGCCAGAGATCAGCGCGACGAGGTCATTGCGCTTCAGCCAACGGCCGTTCTGGATGCCAGGGTCAAATTCAACAATGCGGCCACCGATTGGCGCGACCATTTTCAACTCGGCCTGTTCGCTGCGAAGGCCAGCAAGTTTGGTGTCGAGGCTCGCCAAGGCCGTGCCAAGCACAACCGTCTCCGCGAGATCGCCTTCGTCTGCAGAGCGCCGATTGAGCTTGCCTTGCACCGCCCGGCGTCGCGACTGCGTCATGACAATTTCGTGCTCAATATCAGGGCTGATCAACGTGACGATTGGCGCGCCGGCAACAACAGTGTCGCCCTGCTTGACGAATGTTTCCGAGACCATTGCAGCCCTACGAGGGTAAATCTGCGCGACATCATGAGCTTCCAGAATTGCAGGTATCGAAATTGATGACGACAGCGGCAAAGCGCACAGGCCGATCGCAACCAGTACACAAGCTGCGAGAATGAGACCGCGCCGACGCGCGACGATTATTGATCGCATCGCTGCCCAACTCCTAATTTCGCGCCAGACTGGAATTGCTAAGAAAAAGCTGATCTCGATGAGGAACAGGACAATGCCGAGCAGCTTAAATCCGATATGATAAACGAGAAGTGCGATAGCGGCGTAGACGATGATTCGATAAACCCATACGCCCCACGCATAAAATATCATCCACGTGCGGGTATGTTCAGCGAGAGGCTCAGGTGGCATCTCACCTAGATTGAAAAGTATTTCGCGTAGCTTCCAGACGCCGAGAGAAAAAGCGCGTGATTGAAGATTTTCAATGCCGGTAAGGTCAGACAAGATGTAGTAGCCATCGAAGCGCATAAACGGATTTAGGTTTATGCCGATACTGAGAACCAGGCTTGTCGTTGCGGTCGCAAAGGCTACGCTTTTGGCAACGCCTTCCGGCAGAAACGTCCAAGCAAATATCGAGACGCAGGCAATGCCGATTTCGACGACTAGTCCCGCGATACTTATGGCGAGGCGCTTGCGGTCCGATTGCAACCGCCAAGCGTCGGTGACGTCGGTATACAACATCGGCACCATGACCATGAAGCAGACACCCATGGTAGGCACACGGCAGCCGTAGCGTACGGCCGTGAGCGCGTGTCCGAGTTCATGCAGCGTCTTGACGATAGCCAGCGAAATGGAAAATGCGATCACCCCTTCGAGAGACATCATCAGGGGGAATGTGGAGATGAAGGCATCGAACTGACGGGATGCGAGGTAAATCCCGGCAAGGCCAACAGCAAGGATTATAAGAGCAAACGTGCGAGTATAAACGAATGCCAAATATGGCAGCATGTATTCGAGCGCGCGCTGCGGCCGCAACAGCGGGTACTTGAAGAATAGGTAGTTGTGAACGAGCCACGGCAGCCAACCGTGGCTTTGCTTCTGCGCCTTCTCCGCTAGCCGCTTCCAGTCTCCAGGTTCGGTCGCGACAACTAACTCGTTTCTAATCAAGAACTGCTTCAGTGTCAGCGCGTCGGCGCCTGATACCATCATGCCCAGGCGCTTGCTGGCAGCAGAAATAAGTTCATTGGTGTCCAAACAGGATGGCCAGAGTTTCAGCAATTGCACAGTCGGCTCGTTGATGCGGAAGTAACTTTGGCGAACAGGATCAAATACGACCGCACCACCGCCTGTGTTTGCGCTATGCACTGAAACAACCCTGAGATCGCCCCGTAGTTCCGGGAGCGGTTCTCCCGCATCTGGCTGTGCGGCTGCGGTCATCAGAGGCCGAGCCACTGTCGAGCAGCCGACAACGGCCGTCGGAATATCACCACCCCTAGCGGCGCCATATCTCCATAGATTTGGGCGGTGCCACGCAAACCAATGCGCGGACGAGGCTTGTCTGTGGGATCGAGCGTTGCAAATGCGCGAATGCTCAACACGTCAGTATCGCTCGGTCTGGCGCGATAGTCGGATCGGGTGATGTGACCCGACAAGGGACGCAGGGGATCGACGTCGAGGAAGAGTTTGACGCGAGCTCCGTTCTTCAGCGCGATAGCATCATTCATTGCGACGTCGATGCGCGATTCTACATTATTGGGATCGGCGATTTCCATGAGGCGCTCGCCGGTGGATACGGGCCGGCCGATGAGCGACTTGCGGTCTGCGTAGATTGCAATGCCATCGCGCGATGCTCGCACGATCGATCGTGCCAAGAGGTCGTCCGCGAATGCGAGGTCTGCCCGCTTCAGAGCCAAGTCTGCTTCTGCGACCGCGAGTTCCTGGCGGCCACGAACGTCGGCAAAGGCGATGAGCGTTTGCTGCTTGACGCGTGCCTGCGCCACTGCGACCTCGCGTTCGGCGATATCGCGACGATTTCTAAGCGCGGTATCAGAAAAGCGGATCAGGATATCGCCGGCTTTGACGGATGCCCCGACATCGACATCGATCGTGTCGATCACGCCATCGATCGGCGCTGCAACAATGCCGGGATTGAGAGCCACGATCTCCACCGGGGCCAGTGCTGTCATCGGAAATGGTATTGCCAGGGACAATACGGCGCCAACAGCGAGCGCCGATTTCCACCGATGGATCTTGGTCCACCTCGGCTGCGTTGGCGGCTTCAGCTCACGCCAAGCATGCTCGAATACTTCTCCTAGCCGATGCGCAATCGCCAGGTCGTCGCTCGTCCACACAGTTTCACGGGCGAGTAGTATACCGGCAAAAATGGTGCCTCGACGATCGAGGAGCGGCACCCAGGCCAACTCTCGAAACGGATAGGCGTTAGCCAAATCGGAATCGGCGTCGCAGTACGCCGGAAGCGTGAACTCGATGGGCTTCGGCTGCGGGTGTTCCAGGAGCACTCGCTCGACGAGCTGACGCATCCCGACGACGAGCATCGATGATGAATCGACGGAACTGACTGCCGAGATCGCCGAAATCTCGACCTTGCGTGTGAAGTCGATGTCGGCAACTACGATTTGCCTCGCACGATTGAGCTTGCGCGATTCGTTGGCAATGAGGTGCCGCAGCTCAATCAGGTTAGCGCATTGGCGCGCTTGCCGTTCGATGCCGAGTAGCACGCCAAGCGGACTGATAGTCCCTGCATCCTGGAAGATCGGGGATGGCGATGGAGGTTGCTTCGGCTGGCGCGGCGGAAGGCCCTGCTGCGCAGCTTCGTTGGGTCGATAGTCCGATGGCTGGGCTTTTTGGTCGTGCTCGCGAGAGGCCATATCAGCGCCCACCTTCGACTTCAATGCGCGCAGTCCCGCTCATGCCTGGAAGGACCTCTGCCGGTGGGGAGTCAAAGCTTGCGTAAATCTTTGCCGTCTGGCTGACCGGATCGACGGCGCCCGCCGATCGCAGGACTTTGGCCGGATAACTCTTGCCCGTCTCGTCGATGTCGAAGTGGAGGAGCGTTCCTTTGACGAGTTTCGGCAATAGACCTGAGGGAACGATGATCTCGATTTCGGTGCGCTCGACGCTGCTGATCAGCAGCAATGGCTTGTTGGTGGGCGCAACTTCGAAAGCGTTGGCGTTCAACTCGACCACGACGCCATCGAACGGCGCCTTGATCTGACATCCGGTCAACCGTTGCTGTTGAACCGCCCATTCGGCACTCGCCTTAGCACGGCGAGCCTCAGCAATGGCGACGTCATTGCGATTCGACGCACCGCTTTTGACGAGCTGAGCATTGGTTTCGACGGCGACTTCTGCTTCCGTCATGGTCGCGGCCAACGCTGACAGTTCGTGGTATTGGCGTCGGCAATCGAATTCGAGCAGCAGTGCGTCCTTCAGGAAGCGATCGCCTTCGCGCACGGCAACGACGGCAATTTGCGCCATTAAATCACTCGACAACGATGCCGTGTCGAGGGATTTGACGATGCCGCGCCAGGGCTGGCTTTCCGATTGGGCGGCGGCGCGTGGAACAATACCGGCAAGACCAGCTCCGACGTGCAAAGCAAGAACTGCTGAACATCGGATGATCCATGTTGAACGCCTTTGTTTTGGTGTGGCCAAGGTGGAGCGTTTCGGTTTCATGCCCGTGATTGCCTTTTGAATTCCGACTGAGAGAGAACCATCGGCGCATATTTCATTTGTCTTGCCCGGCGCTCGCTACCTGCATAGGGACGCCTTTGCGCAGAAGGGCAGCTGCGTCCTGGAGCGAGCCTTGCACGGCCTCCGAGTAGTCCGGCGTCAATCCCATCGATGTCAAAACGAAGGTGTGAGCCGAGCGCAGGTCGGCGTGTGCAATATCGAGCTTTGCTTCTGCGACCAGCGTGTTGAGTTCTTCGCGCACGAGTGTCTGACGGGTCACTCGGCCGGCGGCCGATTCTGCACGGATCTGAGCAACCAGGCGCTGCTGCACGTCGTGATAGCGCTGTGCAACCCCATGCTCTTTTGCGGAATGTGCGTATCTGATGCGACTGACGTAAACCTGGGTCATGATCGACATCGTGATAGCGAGCGCCCGCTTGTTCAGAAGCTCATCCTGTTGCTCGATCACGGCGCTGCGGGCAGGATAGGAAAATACTTTGAGCAGGCTCCAGGTCGCCTTGACGCCCCAGCCCTGCCAAGAATTATTGAGTAGGAACGTGTTGCTGTCGAAGTTCGACCCGGAGTAGATGTTGAGGCCTGGAAGCATCTCGAGAAGTGCAGCATGAGCCTCTTGCTCGTTGATCCGCTGGCGATAGGCGACTTCTCTGAGCTCCGGACGATTCATCACAGCCGTGTGAATGAGCGTGGCCATTTCCTGATTCGGAATCGATGATGGGCCGGCCCTGCCACCAGCGAGCGTGAAGGGCGTCCCCGGGATGATGTTCATCAACGTTCCGAGCTGGGTCTTGGCAGCGATCAGCTCACGCTGCAGCTCGCCGATCGTCCGCTGAACATCGACAATCTCGCGCTCATACGTCAGGCTTGTAATGGGCGACGAAACCTTGTCAGCCGTCAGTTGCCGCGCCTCTCGCTCGACGCTCCGTGCCTGCTGCTCAACTCCCTGGAGCCGCTTTAGCAATCGCTGAGCGCTGAGGGCACGCCAGAATGCCGTGCGCGTGTCCTCGACGATGCGCAGTGCCACCTTTCGGCGCAGCTCATTCTGGACGAGCACCTTGTCGGCCGACTGCCGCGCTCGGACGTACGACAGACCGAAGTCGAGAATGTTCCAGCTGAAGGTGGCGTCGGCGACTTTCTGCCGCCTGTCTTGGCTGGTTGACGTCGCAAGGCTCTCGATTCCGGTCAGCGCGTTCTGGCTGCTGCTTGCGTTGACGTTGTCGCGCCCGATGTAACCCGAGTTCGCGACGAAGTTAGGCAGCAGGCTGTAATGGGCAAGCTCGAGTTCGCTTTCGCGCACGGCCATGTCTGCCAACTCGACCTGATGGTCGAGGTTGAACATGAGAGCGCGGGCGACGGCTTCATGAATGTCGATCGACCCGGTGATTGGCTGCTGGTCGGCGTTGACGCCAGCGATCGTGTTGTCAGCTAGGTTGCTCGACTCTAGTGGCGTCAGCTCTTGCGGCTGGATCGCGCATCCGGTGGCAAAACTGCCGGCGAGCACAACCACGGAGGCGCGCAACATAAGCCGGCGACGATCAACGATCATCGCAGTTTCCTTCAATAACTTTGAAGTTTGGGGGACAGCACGCTAGGTCAACAGACTGCGGACGCCGGCATCAACGCACCATTAACGCAATCATAGCGTGTAACGTGAGTGGCGATGGTAGGCAATTGGAGAAATATCAATTGCCCGCCTCGGTTGTACTAAATTGCGATCATGTTGCGTGAATACAACAAAGGACTCAGTGCATTCTGCTCATTTGTAAAAAAATGGTTTCCATTGGCGTCCAAAAACGCCGCTTCACACGCCGACACTGCAAAAAAATCGCCAAAACTAAACACCTGCTTGATGAAATTAAGCCGGTATCAACCTAGCGTTGTGCATGGTTCGTGCCCTGACAGGTTGTACAATTAGCGACGCCGACGGCGTGCGCAGAGTGAGGCGAGCCTTGGCTAAAATCAGCAAGAAGTCCGGACCCTTCTCTTTTGGCAGTGGCGAAGCGTCGGCCGTCGCGAAGCTCGAACGCTTGAAGGCAGAGCTGAGTAGGGGGCTGTCGTACATGGCCCTCGAGCAGCGCATCGCCTTCGATGGCGCCATGGTGGCAACTGTCGTCACGGAGGGCGACACGACAGCAGATTCGCCAACGGCAGGTCCAGCACCCGAACCGACCGCTGAGGTCACCCAGCCGCTCACGTTCGATGATGCGCAGACTCTGGCTGCGGCGATCACGTCGGTTGATAGCACGACCGAGGCCAGTGCGCCGCACATCGTCGTGTTCATCGACAGCGCGGTCAACGATCCAAGTGTCATCGCCGCAGCCACGCCTCAGGGGTCTGAGATCGTGGTCCTCGACGGCTCGCGCGATGGCGTGCAGCAAATCGCCGATTATCTCTCCGCGAATAGCGGCGTCGATGCCGTGCACATCGTCAGCCACGGGAGTCCCGGTGCGCTGCAGTTGGGGAACGTCAGCCTCAATACCGCTGGTATCACCGGCACCTATGCCGACGAAATGCAGATCATCCGCGGCGCCCTCAATGAGAATGCCGATATTCTAATTTATGGTTGCGACGTTGCCGCATCTTCGACGTTCGTAACCGCTCTGGCCACGGCAACCGATGCGGACGTGGCCGCTTCCTCCGACACCACGGGCGCATTGACACTCGGTGGCGATTGGGTGCTCGAGACGACAACAGGTTCGATCGAGGCCACCATCATTCAAGCGGCAGCATGGAATGGCGAACTTGTTCCCGATACCGATGGCGACGGAGTTACCGACGACATCGACATCGACGACGACAATGACGGCATTCTGGATGCAACGGAGAGTGATGACGGCACACTTGCCGTCAACGATCTGAACAACTGGGTTGTCGGCGCCAATACCACGGTATCAGGTAGCTCAATCATCCTGACGCCAGATCTTAATAATCAGCGCGGGCGCGTCTACTACAACCAGCAAATCGACGTCACGAAGGATTTTTCGTTTACCAGCGACATGAACTTCGGTGTCAATGGGGAAAGTGGCGCGGACGGCATAGCGTTCGTCATTCACAACGATCCACGTGGAACCACTGCCCAAGGTGAGCTGGGCTGGGGCCTGGGTGCGTACGACACCTATTTGGGTGATACGAGTACGCGTGGCGGCATCATTAACTCCATGATCGTCGAGTTCGATACCTATAATAACGGCCCGAGCATGGGCGATATTGTCACCGACCACGCCGCTTTGGTCTACGGCTCGCGAGCCGGCCAAGTTTTCCCAGGCACTCCAAATCCATACAATCTCGGCGAGATCGAAAACGGCCAGTGGTACACCGTCGTGGTGAGCTACGCCGCATCGACGCAGAGTTTGACGGTGTCCTTTGGCGGCACCACGATCATTTCCACGACAACCAACATTTCCACCGACTTCCTCGGCGGCGGAACAATGGGTTGGGTCGGCTATACGGCGTCAACAGGTGGCGCGACGAATCTTCAGCAGGTCAGACCTTCATCTCTGTCAACCGGTGCTATTTTGGTGCCACGGGACACCGATAGTGACGGAATCGTCGACTCGCTCGACAGCGACAGCGACAACGACGGCATCACCGACAACGTCGAAGCCCAGACAACGGCCGGCTACATCGCGCCATCAGGCCAAGGCGGAACTGCGGCTTTCATCGACGTCAATAGCGATGGTCTCGATGACAACTACGACGCATCGACTGCCGCAGGCGCTGCCGCTGGCATGGTCGGAACGGGCCTGACGCCCGTCAACTCCGACGCGACCGCAAGCACACCGGACTCGACACCTGACTATCTGGATACAAACAGCGACAACGACGCCTACCTCGACATTGCCGAACGCGGCGACGGTCAGCCGACGTCTGTGACATCGACAACCGACACCGACCAAGACGGCCTCCTCGACATCTTTGAAGGAGCCAACGTCTCCGATGGTTACGTCGTCAACGACGAGAATCGCACCGACACCACGCTCAATCTCGCAGGTGTTCCGGCCCTCGATTCTTCCGGCAGCAATGCCGTACCGCTGTCGACCGATCTGCTGTTCCGTGACGTGAACAACATTCCGGTCTCCACCAACGACACGGTGACGACCGCGGAAGATATCGTGTGGATCTTGTCTGTCGACGATTTCGGATCTTATGCCGATATCGACGGAGATCCGCTGGCATCCGTGAAGATCACCGCCCTGGAGACGAACGGATCGCTCGAATACTTCGACGGCACGAGTTGGCTTCCGGTTGCGCTAAACCAGGTGATATTGGTCGCCAGCATCGTTGCGGGCAATCTGCGCTTCGTGCCCGACCTGAATGAGAACGGTAGTCCCTATACGACGATCAACTACCAGGTTTCAGATGGCACAGCATTTTCGGCTTCGTCGTACACGCTGACTGTGAACGTCACGGCCGTCAACGATGCGCCCGTCGACGGTAACGAAACCAACTCGACCAATGAAGATACGACGCTCACGGTCGCGGCACCGGGCCTGCTCGCCAATGCAACGGATGTCGAGGGCAATCCGCGGACCATCAGTGCCTTCTCGGTCGCCGGCCAGACCGGCCCGTTCATTGTAGGCACCGCTTATTCGATTGCCGGCGTCGGCGTCCTAACCATCAACAGCACTGGCAGCTACACCTTCGTCCCAGCCGCCAACTACACCGGTACGGTTCCCGTCATCACCTACACCGTGTCGGACGGCATCGGTGGCACGGACACCTCGACGCTGACACTAACTGTCAATCCGATCAATGACGCCCCGAACGTCGATCTCAATTCGGGGTCAACGACCGCAAATATCATCACCAACAACGCGTTCGCCAACAGCGCTGCTGGCTGGACGATCAACAATGTGTCGAACATCTTCACCGGCAGTGATGTCAACGGCGGCTACATCGGCTTTATTGGCGACGCTGGCGGTGATTCGATCACACAGTCCGGCCTGACCGGGTTACAAACCGGGCCCGGCACCTATGGTGCCGCTCAAGTCGTTATGACGGTCAAATACTCGGAGACCACTTCGAGCAGCACCGAATCGATGAAGTTGAACGTCACTGTCGGCGGCGTCGTCTACGCCACCATTACGACCCCCAACAATCAGGGCGGGACAGCGACGGTTACCTATCTCAATGGAGCATCGGGCAATCTTTCGAGCATCACGCCGGGCACAATGAATGCTTGGGTGATCGACCTCCCGAAGACCGTAGCCAACACTGGCAGCATCGTTCTGAGCGATACGAGGCCGGCATCCTCCGCAAACCCCGCCGACGATTTCTTCGTCTACAATCCTCAGGTCGTCACGACCTACAGCACGGTAGCGGGATTTAACTACACGACGACCTATAAGGAAAACGGCGCGGCGGTATCGATCGCCGATCCTGCAATAACAGTATCAGACATCGACGACACCAACATGGAGTCGGCGACGATCACGTTGACCAACCCGCAGACCGGCGACCGCCTGCTGGTCAACGGCTCGACGGCGGCGAGCGGCACGCTGGCCGGCGGTGCAATTACGTACACTCGGACCGCCACTTCGGTGACGCTGACCGGTTCCGCGACCAAGGCGGAATATGCCGCCGCGATCAAAGCCATCGGCTTCGACAACACCACAGATTTGCCGTCGACGATAGCGCGCCTCATCAACGTCACGGTCAACGACGGGGCGCTCGGCTCCAACACCGCGACGACGACGATCAATATCGATATCGCGCCCGATCCGGTCAACGATGCCGTGTCCACGAACGAGGACACAGCCGTCAATGGCAACGTTCTGACCAACGATACAGACCGCGGTACGACGCCGCTTACTTCGGTGACAGTTGTTAACGGCCCGAGCAACGGCACACTGACGGCATTCAACACAGCAACAGGCGCATTCACCTTTGTGCCGACCGCCAATTACTACGGCACCGACACCTTCACCTATCGTATGACCGACGGCAACGGTGATACCAAAGATGCCACTGTCACCATCACCATCAATTCGGTGAACGATGCGCCGGTCGATGGCGATGAGATCAACTCCACCAATGAGGACACGACGCTCACCGTTACGGCGGCGGCAGGCCTGCTCGCCAACGCGACAGACGTCGAAGGCGCTACACTGACGATCAGCGCCTTCTCGGTTGCCGGCAGGGTCGGACCGTTCACTGTCGGTACCGCCTATACGATCACTGGCGTCGGCGCGCTGACCATCCGCAGCGACGGCTCCTACACCTTCGTTCCGGTCGCCAACTACAACGGCGCAGTTCCGGTCGTCACCTACACAGTCTCCGACGGCGTCGGCGGCACCAACACCTCGACGCTGACGCTCGCCGTCACCGCCGTCAATGATCTGCCGATCGATGGTAACGAAACTAACACGACCAATGAAGATACGACGCTCACCGTCTTGGCAGCGTCTGGCCTGCTCGCCAATGCGACGGATGCCGACAACAATCCGCTGACCATCAGCGCCTTCTCGATCGCCGGTCAGACCGGCCCGTTCACCCTCGGCACCGCCTATACGATCAGCGGCGTCGGCGCGCTGACCATCAACAGCACCGGCGCGTACACCTTCGTTCCCGTAGCCAACTACTACGGCACGCTTCCCGTCGTCACCTACACAGTCTCCGACGGCGTCGGCGGCACCGACACCTCGACGCTGGCGCTCTCGGTCACGGCCGTCAACGACGCCCCGGTGGCGGTGAATGATGGTCAGATTACCATTGTGCCGGCTGTTGCAACCAACATCGTGGTTCTCGGCAACGATACCGACATCGATGGCAATACGCTCTCGGTGTCCCAGATCAACGGCACGGCGGTCGCCGTCGGCGGCAGCGTGACACTCGCGTCCGGCACGGTCGTTACCCGCAACGCCGACGGCACGCTGGGTGTCGTCATGGCCGGCGGCATCAGCGATACGGAGTCCTTTAGCTATACCATCTCGGACGGCAATGGCGGGACATCGACCGCGACCGTCACGCTGGCCCGCGACACCGATGGCGACGGTGTCCGCAATACTGACGACATCGACGATGACAATGATGGTATCCTGGATGCGGATGAGTTGGTGCCCACTTCTGTTTCCGCCGTATTATCGCGTCCTTCCACTCTGACGACGGGGCCCAATGTAACAATCGGATCAACGGTTAACGATGGACTCGGCAACACTGGCAGTTGGACCACGACTGTTGCTCCGAACTACAACGGTTCACCAAGCCAGGTAGCGAGCCAAACAATATTGACCACTGCGAATGCCGACGTTATCGCAGTTGAGTACGGTACTGCGGCTTACTACACTTCAACTTGGACTTTGACTGCAGATCCAGGTTCCAGCTTTCCCACAGTAAGAATTGGTCAAAATCTCGGCGGAGGCTCGTCTGGTTCTGCGAACGAACCAACTGACGTGGTGTTTACTTGGAATGGAGGTGGGACTGCAGTCATTAACGATCCGAACGATCAAATTACAGGCTATGTAACAGGCGACATCATAACTTCCGGAACACAACTGAATATTCCGATCCGCATTGCCTACGCTTCTGCGACTTGGTTTCTTGATATAGATACCGGCACAGCCGCAACAGGAACCTTTACGGCTCAAGTTGAAATCGTAAAACATTATCCAGGGGTGTGGCCAGCTGTTGACACGATGTCTTTCAGTGTTCCTGCCGGTGTCGGTTATATTGATGTGGATACCGATACAGATGGGATTACTGACAGACTGGACCTTGACAGCGACAATGACGGCATTTCGGATCTCGTCGAGAGTGGCGCATCTGCCGCCGTGATCGCCGCCGATGTCAATAATGATGGCACGGTATCATTGGCCGAGAGCGGTGATACCAATGCCGATGGATTAATGAATATCTTTGGCGCCGGAACGACACCGCGCAATACAGATGGCGACGCGCTTGGCGATTGGCGTGACCTCGACAGTGATGCCGATAGCATTCCGGATACGGTTGAAGCACGTCCGACGGCATCTTTCGCAGTCAATGATGGCAATGTCGCCAACAACGATGCCGATAAAGATGGCGTGATCTCGCTGTTCGACGCGAACGACGGCACAACGCGTGTATTCGGTGGCACGTTCGTCGCACCGGTTGATACCGATGGTGACGGCACACCGGACTACCTCGATACCGACAGCGACGGCGACGGGAAGCTTGACTCCGCTGAAAGCGGCAAGACGGCCCTAGCCGTTGCGGCAACCTACACCGACCCTGATGGCACCCTCGCCAACAACACCGGGGCAAGCCCATCGACGACGCTCGCCAATGAATTCGGCACGACAGCGGAGGTCGCCTATCGTGAAGTTGAAGTTTTCGCACCGACCGTCCGCCTCGAAGGTGCACCCGCGACGAATATCATAACCCAGGGCGACTTCGCCTTCGCAGCGACCGACGGCGTCCTGACCGTTCCAGGCTGGACGCTATCCAACAGTATACTCTGGGGAACGCCAACGGCGGTCGGCTTCATCGCCGACGCCACCACGCAGTCGCTCACACAGTCCGGTCATACGGGGCTCTCCTCCGGCCCCGGCGCATACGGCGCGGCTCAAGTCGAGATCGATCTCGACTGGATCAATATGGGCAACGACGCCAACGCGCTGTTCGAGCTTGTCATCGGCGGCGTTGTCTACGCCAGGCTCGACACGGGCCTGGCCGGCACTGTCTCTGTTGAATACCTCAATGGTGCATCGGGCACCATCGACGGTGTCAACGCGTCAACCATCACGACACCCGGTTTGCCGCATGTCTGGCTCATCGACCTGCCGGCGACCGTCGCCGATAGCGGCGACTTCGAGATGAGGTTCACCGCCACGCAGGCATCGGCGACGACTACTACATCGACCAGGTCAAGGTGCTGACCTACCCAACCGGCTATACGACAACGTATAAGGAGAACGGCGCTGCCGTCGCGATCGCGGCCGCGAGTGATATCGTCAGCGACGTCGACGACACCAACATGGAGTCGGCGACCATCACGTTGACCAACGCGCAATTCGGCGACCGCCTGCTGGTCAATGGCTCGGTGGCGACGTCTGGCACATTGGCCGGTGGCGCCATCTCGTATGTTCTGAGCGGCAACACCGTGACGCTGACGGGCTCTGCGACCAAGGCGGAGTATGCCGCTGCGCTCCAGGCCATCGGCTTCGACAATACGACCGATGCGCCGTCGACGACGCCACGCATCATCAACGTCACCGTCAATGACGGGATGCTAAACTCGAATACCGCGACGACAACGATCAATATAGACCTTGCCCCAGATCCGACAAACGACAGCTTCGCGGGCAACGAAAATTCGACAATATCCGGAAACGTTCGGACCAACGATACAGATGTCGGCAGCACGCCTTCAATTGCAAATCCATTAGCTGTCACCACAAGCCCAACTCACGGCACGTTGACCTCGTTCAACACCGCGACAGGTGCATTCGTCTATACGCCGAACACCAACTATGACGGCACTGACAGCTTCGTTTACTCGTTCACAGATTCGAATGGTGACGTTAAGACCGCCACCGTTTCGCTGACCATCAATCAGGTCAACCAAGCACCGGTAGACGCCAACGAAACCAACACGACCAATGAAGATACGACGCTCACGGTGGCAGCGGCGTCGGGTCTGCTTGCCAACGCGACGGACGGCGACGGTGATATGTTGACGATCAGTGCATTCTCGATCGCCGGCCAGACTGGTCCGTTCACGGTCGACAGTGCCTATGCGATCGCTGGCGTCGGCGCGCTGACCATCAGGAGCGACGGCAGCTACACCTTCGTACCGGTCGCCAACTACAACGGCACGCTTCCCGTCGTCACCTACACCGTCTCCGACGGCAACGGCGGTACCGACACCTCGACACTGGCGCTGTCGGTCACGGCCGTCAACGACGTGCCGGTTGCAGTGAAAGATGGTCCGATTACCATTGTGCCCAACGTTGCAACCAATATTATTGTGCTTGGCAATGATACGGATGTCGACAACGACGCGCTCTCTGTATCCCAGATTAACGGCACGACTGTCGCCATCGGCGGCAGCGTAACGCTCGCGTCTGGCACGGTCGTTACCCGCAATGCTGACGGTACACTGGGCGTCGTCATGGCCCCTGGCACCAGCGATACGGAGACGTTCACCTACACCATCTCGGACGGCAAAGGCGGGACATCGACGGCGACCGTCACGTTGGCCCGCGACACCGATGCTGATGGTGTCGCCAATGCCAACGACATCGACGATGATAACGACGGCATTCTCGATACGGTCGAAAGCTTTACCGTCAACGGCGTGAAGGCTACTGACGTCATCTCTACTGCCACACCGCCAGCTTCGACGATGCTCCCCATTGGCAGTGCTATGAACACGCCCACATCGTGGGGGGCATTCACGAGCACCGTTACCTCGATTTCAGGAACCACGAGCTACTGGCCGAGCATCGATGCTCCCGGCAGCGCCGTTGCTGTGACATTCTCCAAGCCGCTGACGATGGCTGACTTCGTCGTTGGAGATCTGGATGCGGGCGAAGTCGTCAACATCCGAGTTTATGGACCGAATAACACCCTGATCGATATCGGCTCGAATGTCATCGGCGGAGCTGGCAATCGCACAGTTTCTACGGTTGCTGGACAAAGCGCCCAGGTTTCCACGACAAACACAACAAACGGCGGCACCTACGCAAACTTTGCGCGTTTCCATATTGAAGGTCAGGATATCTCTCGAATTGAGTTCACATTGGTTTCGAGGCTGCAAGTCGGCACCCCGGATATCGTCTTTATCAACGCTAGAGTCGACATCGACACAGATGCTGATGGCGTCGTTAATCGCCTCGATATCGACTCTGACAATGACGGCATCACCGACAACGTCGAAGCGCAGACGACGGCGGGCTACATCGCGCCGACGGGACTCGATGCGGACGGTGACGGGCTCGACAACGCCTACGACGCCACCAGTGCGTCCGGTGCCACGGGCTCGAACGGTCTGACGCCAGTCAACACCGATGGCGCTGACCTCGCCGACTATCTCGATCTCGACAGCGACAACGACGGTGCGACCGATGCCGCAGAGCGCGGCACGGCAGGCCCGACGACGGCCGCCACGGGTCTGTCCACACTGGCGACCGATGCGGACAGGGACGGTCTGTTCGATGTGTTCGAAGGCACCAGCACCACCGACGGCTTCGACGTCAACGACGAGAACCTGACCGGCACGACCTTCAACCTCGCCGATACGGACAACGACACCGCCGCCGACGGCTCAGATGCAGTGCCGCTCTTTAACGATCTTGATTTCCGCGACGCCAACGAACCGCCAGTTGCCGTCGATGACACGCTGACGACACCGGAAGACACAAGCCTCACGACCAACGTAATCACGGCCAACGGCATCGACAGCGATCCGGATACCGACCTGCTCACGATTACTGCGGCAACCATCGACACCGATGGCGACGGCGACCAGGACGCGTTGACGATCGGCACCGCGACGCCGATCATCGTCGGCGGCAACACCATTGGCACTTTGACGCTCACCTCAACGGGCGAGCTGACCTTTGTGCCGGCGTTGAACTACTACGGTACGGTTCCGCCGATCACCTACACGCTCTCGGACGGCCATAACCAGACCGACACTGCGGTGATCAACCTCGCCGTCACCACCGTCAACGACCCTCCGGTCGATGGCAACGAGACCAAATCGACCACCGAGGATACAACGCTCACCGTCTCGGCAGCGTCTGGCCTGCTCGCCAACGCGACCGATGTCGATAGCACTACACTGACTATCAGCGCCTTCACGATCGCCGGCCAGACCGGCCCGTTCACGGTCGACAGTGCCTATACGATCAGCGGCGTCGGCGCGCTGACCATCAACAGCGACGGCAGCTACACCTTCGTCCCGATCGCCAACTACAACGGCACGCTTCCCGTCGTCACCTACACCGTCTCCGACGGCAACGGCGGTACCGACACCTCGACGCTGACGCTCTCCGTCACCGCCGTCAACGATGCCCCATCAGCTGTCGACGAAACGTTATCGACGGATCAAGATTCGGTTGTCTCCGGCGACGTCACCCCCGGCACCGCCGGTCAGGACAGCGACGTGGACGGCGATACGCTGACGGTCGTGGAGATCAATGGTCTGACCTATACGCCCGGCACCAGCATCACGCTGCCCTCCGGCGCACTTCTGACGATGGACGGCAACGGCACGCTCACCTACGATCCCAACCACGCATATGATGACCTCGGCACGACCGAGTCAGCCACCGAGACGATCACGTACACCGTGTCCGACGGCAACGGCGGCACCGCCACCGCGACGCTCACCATCACCATTGTTGGCACCAACGACGCTGTCACCATCTCGGATCTCTTCGATGGCGCCATCACCCGCACCGACGGCTCGGTCGCGGAAAGCAACCTAGCATCCGGGTCGGCGCCGAGCGGCACAGGAGAAACACTCTCCGAAACGTTCACGATCGCGGTCATCGATGGACTCGCCTCGCTCAACATCGGTGGCACCACGCTGACGGCCGCGCAACTCGCTGCCACCAACACCACACCGGTGTCGATCGGCACCGCCTATGGAACGCTCGAGATAAATGGCTACGATTCCGCCACCGGCGCCGTAAGCTATGCCTATACCCTGACCTCCGCCGCCGACCAATCAGCCGGCAGTGTCAGTGAGCAGGTTGACCTCGTTCTGACAGACGTCGACGGAGACGCGACGACCACCACGCTTGTGATCTTTATCGTTGACGACGCGCCGATCGCGCGCAACGACAGTGACGAGACCGTCAGCACGGCTGGCAATCCATCCAGCATCGCCCACGGCAACGTGTTCACCGGAACCGAGCCGGGTAACGATCCCAACACCGCCGATGGCGTCGCCGATTCGATCGGCGCCGACAGCACTGCCACGCCCGTCACGGGCGTCGCCGCCGGAGCAGGAACACCGAACTCGGCCAATGTCGGGACGGCCATAACCGGTTCCTACGGCGAACTGGTGCTCAATGCTGATGGCTCCTACGTTTATACCCCCGACTTTGCCAACCCCACCATTGCAGGTCTCGGAACAAACACCAACGCCATCGACGTCTTCACCTACCAGATTACCGACAGCGACGGCGATGCCGCCACCGCGACGCTGACGCTGACGATCTACGGAACGCCTGCCGTCATCGGCCTTAGCGACGGCACGGTCGGTGGCTCGGATGGCTCCGTGCTGGAATCCGACCTCGCCTCGGGCAGCAATGCCGCCGGAGCCGGCGAAACACTGGTTGGCTCATTCCAGGCGCTAACACCCAAAGGGCTCAATTACATCACCGTCGGTGGCACCACGATTGCCGCCGCAGACCTCGCAGGTAGCGCAACGACACCTATCACGATCGCCACCAGCTACGGCAGCATCGTGATCAACGGCTTCAACACCCTGACCGGACACGTCGATTACAGCTATACGCTCTCCGGAAACGTCGATCACAGCGGCGGTGCCGTTAGCGACCTGATCGCGGTCTCGGTCACGGACAGCCTCGGCGATACCGGGCTCGGGACACTCGCCATCGCCGTCACCGACGATGCACCGCAAGCGGCCGACGACACGGACACCGTGTCAGAGGACGGCACCACGACCGCGGCCGGCAACGTCGTCACCAGCAACGACATCGTGGGCGCCGACAGCACCGCCACGTCGGTCACAGGCGTCGTCCCCGGTACGGGCTCCGTCGTCGGATCCGGATCCGCTGTCGGCACCGGACTGGCCGGCAACTACGGCACCCTCACGCTCGACGGCAATGGCGCCTACAGCTACGTTCTCGACAACTCCAGCGATGCCATTCAGGGATTGGCCCGCGGCGAGGTTGTCACCGACGTCTTCACCTACCAGATCACCGACAGTGACGGCGGTACCGACACAGCAACGCTGGTCATCACCATCGTTGGCGCGAATGATGCGCCCGTCGTGATCGACCCGGCGAACCCGGGCACGCCAGAGAACCCGATCCCTGCCACAGATCCGTTGAACATCATCCCCGATGTGACAACGTCGGATGGCACGGCGCTAACCCCGATTGTGGTCTCCAACTTCGTTGTCGATCCGGATGGCGAGCCGCTGGTCTATACGCTTGATCCGGCGACAACACCCGCATGGCTGTCGATCGACCCAGATACCGGTGCGATCACCGGTACACCGCCGGCTGACGCTTCGCAGCTGACCAACACCGGTACACCCGGCGAGTATCTGCTGACCATCACCGCGACAGACCCCGATGGCACGTCGGTGATAACCACCGTCACCCTGTCGATTCTCAACCTGCCGCCGGTCGCCGTTGATGATGCAGCACCCGTTGGCGAAGACGCGGTCTCTGTCTCCGGCAACCTGATCACCGATCCGGTGACCGGTGATGCTGATACTGCGCCCGATAGTGATCCCTGACCGTCACGGCTGCTAATCAGGCCGGCACGACATTGACGATTGGTACGCCGTTCACGACGGCCGGTGGTGGCATCCTCACGCTTGAGGCCAACGGCACCTATACCTTCGCGCCGGGCACAGCTTACAACGGCCTCGACGCCAATGAGACGGCGACAGAGACCATCACCTACACCGTCTCTGACGGCAACGGCGGCACAGACACTGCAACGCTCGTCATCACCATCGTTGGTGCTAACGATGCGCCTGTCGTGATCGACCCGGCGAACCCGGGTACGCCAGAGAACCCGATCCCTGCCACAGATCCGTTGAACATCATCCCCGATGTGACACGCAACGACGGTCAGCCACTAACCCCGATTGTGGTCTCCAACTTCGTCGTCGATCCGGACGGTGAGCCGCTGGTCTATACGCTTGATCCGGCAACAACGCCGGCATGGCTGTCGATCGATCCAGATACCGGTGCGATCACCGGTACACCGCCGGCTGACGCTTCGCAGCTGACCAACACCGGTACACCCGGCGAGTATCTGCTGACCATCACCGCGACAGACCCCGATGGCACGTCGGTGATAACCACCGTCACCCTGTCGATTCTCAACCTGCCGCCGGTCGCCGTTGATGATGCAGCACCCGTTGGCGAAGACGCGGTCTCTGTCTCGGGCAACCTGATCACTGATCCGGTAACCGGTGACGCTGATACCGCGCCCGATAGCGATCCGTTGACTGTCACGGCCGCCAACCAAGCCGGTACGGCGCTGACGATTGGCGTACCGTTCACGACGGCCGGTGGTGGCATCCTCACGCTTGAGGCCAACGGCACCTATACCTTCGCGCCGGGCACAGCTTACAACGGCCTCGACGCCAATGAGACGGCGACCGAGACCGTCACCTACACCGTCTCCGACGGCAATGGCGGCACCGACACCGCGACGCTCGTCATCACCATCGTTGGTGCTAACGATGC
This sequence comes from Hyphomicrobium sp., assembly GCA_016716675.1. GTDB lineage: Bacteria > Pseudomonadota > Alphaproteobacteria > Rhizobiales > Hyphomicrobiaceae > Hyphomicrobium_B. The sequence continues at coordinate 131,596 of JADJVG010000033.1, read as the reverse complement.
GCCTGTGGTGATCGACCCGGCGAACCCAGGTACGCCAGAGAACCCGATCCCTGCCACAGATCCGTTGAACATCATCCCCGATGTGACGACGTCGGATGGCACGGCGCTAACCCCGATCGTGGTCTCCAACTTCGTCGTCGATCCGGACGGTGAGCCGCTGGTCTATACGCTTGACCCGGCGACGACGCCGGCATGGCTGTCGATCGATCCAGATACCGGTGCCATCACCGGCACACCGCCGGCCGATGCATCGCAGCTGACCAACACCGGTACACCCGGTGAGTACCTGCTGACCATCACCGCGACAGACCCCGATGGCACGTCGGTGATAACCACCGTGACGCTGTCGATTCTCAACCTGCCGCCGGTTGCCGTTGATGATGCAGCACCCGTTGGCGAAGACGCGGTCTCTGTCTCGGGCAACCTGATCACCGATCCGGTAACCGGTGACGCTGATACCGCGCCCGATAGCGATCCGTTGACTGTCACGGCCGCCAACCAGGCCGGCACGGCATTGACGATCGGCGTTCCGTTCACGACGGCCGGTGGTGGTATCCTTACGCTTGAGGACAACGGCACCTATACCTTCGCGCCGGGCACAGCTTACAACGGCCTCGACGCCAATGAGACGGCGACCGAGACCATCACCTACACCGTCTCTGACGGCAATGGCGGCACCGACACCGCGACGTTGGTTATCACCATCGTTGGTGCGAATGATGCGCCTGTCGTGATCGACCCGGCGAACCCGGGTACGCCAGAGAACCCGATCTCTGCCACAGATCCGCTGAACATCATCCCCGATGTGACAACGTCGGATGGCACGGCGCTAACCCCGATTGTGGTCTCCAACTTCGTCGTCGATCCGGACGGTGAGCCGCTGGTCTATACGCTTGATCCGGCGACGACGCCGGCATGGCTGTCGATCGATCCAGATACCGGTGCCATCACCGGCACACCGCCGGCCGATGCATCGCAGCTGACCAACACCGGTACACCCGGTGAGTACCTGCTGACCATCACCGCGACAGACCCCGATGGCACGTCGGTGATAACCACCGTCACCCTGTCGATTCTCAACCTGCCGCCGGTCGCCGTTGATGATGCAGCACCCGTTGGCGAAGACGCGGTCTCTGTCTCCGGCAACCTGATCACTGATCCGGTAACCGGTGATGCCGATACCGCGCCCGATAGCGATCCGTTGACTGTCACGGCCGCCAACCAAGCCGGCACGGCATTGACGATCGGCGTTCCGTTCACGACGGCCGGTGGTGGTATCCTTACGCTTGAGGACAACGGCACCTATACCTTCGCGCCGGGCACAGCTTACAACGGCCTCGACGCCAATGAGACGGCGACCGAGACCATCACCTACACCGTCTCTGACGGCAATGGCGGCACCGACACCGCGACGTTGGTTATCACCATCGTTGGTGCGAATGATGCGCCTGTCGTGATCGATCCGGCGAACCCGGGCACGCCAGAGAACCCGATCCCTGCCACAGATCCGTTGAACATCATCCCCGATGTGACACGCAACGACGGTCAGCCACTAACCCCGCTTGTGGTCTCCAACTTCGTCGTCGATCCGGACGGTGAGCCGCTGGTCTATACGCTTGATCCGGCAACGACGCCGGCATGGCTATCCATCGACCCGGATACCGGTGCGATCACCGGTACACCGCCGGCTGACGCGTCGCAGCTGACCAACACCGGTACACCCGGTGAGTACCTGCTGACCATCACCGCGACAGACCCCGATGGCACGTCGGTGATAACCACCGTCACCCTGTCGATTCTCAACCTGCCGCCGGTCGCTGTCGATGATGCAGCACCGGTTGGCGAAGACGCGGTCTCCGTCTCGGGCAACCTGATCACTGATCCGGTAACCGGTGATGCTGATACCGCGCCCGATAGTGATCCCCTGACCGTCACGGCTGCTAATCAGGCCGGCAACGCGCTGACGATCGGCGTTCCGTTCACGACGGCCGGTGGTGGTATCCTTACGCTTGAGGACAACGGCACCTATACCTTCGCGCCGGGCACAGCTTACAACGGCCTCGACGCCAATGAGACGGCGACCGAGACCATCACCTACACCGTCTCCGACGGCAATGGCGGCACAGACACAGCAACGTTGGTCATCACCATCGTTGGCGCGAATGATGCGCCTGTCGTGATCGATCCGGCGAACCCGGGTACGCCAGAGAACCCGATCCCTGCCACAGATCCGTTGAACATCATCCCCGATGTGACGACGTCGGATGGCACGGCGCTAACCCCGATTGTGGTCTCCAACTTCGTTGTCGATCCGGATGGCGAGCCGCTGGTCTATACGCTTGATCCGGCGACGACGCCGGCATGGCTGTCGATCGACCCGGATACCGGTGCCATCACCGGCACACCGCCGGCCGATGCATCGCAGCTGACCAACACCGGTACACCCGGTGAGTACCTGCTGACCATCACCGCGACAGACCCCGATGGCGCGTCGGTGATAACCACCGTCACCCTGTCGATTCTCAACCTGCCGCCGGTCGCCGTTGATGATGCAGCACCCGTTGGCGAAGACGCGGTCTCTGTCTCCGGGCAACCTGATCACTGATCCGGTAACCGGTGATGCCGATACCGCGCCCGATAGCGATCCGTTGACTGTCACGGCCGCCAACCAGGCCGGCACGGCATTGACGATCGGCGTTCCGTTCACGACGGCCGGTGGTGGTATCCTCACGCTTGAGGCCAACGGCACCTATACCTTCGCGCCGGGCACAGCTTACAACGGCCTCGACGCCAATGAGACGGCGACCGAGACCATCACCTACACCGTCTCTGACGGCAACGGCGGCACCGACACCGCGACGTTGGTTATCACCATCGTTGGTGCGAATGATGCGCCTGTCGTGATTGATCCGGCGAACCCAGGCACGCCAGAGAACCCGATCCCCGCCACAGATCCGTTGAACATCATCCCCGATGTGACGACGTCGGATGGCACGGCGCTAACCCCGATCGTGGTCTCCAACTTCGTCGTCGATCCGGACGGTGAGCCGCTGGTCTATACGCTTGATCCGGCGACGACGCCGGCATGGCTGTCGATCGACCCGGATACCGGTGCGATCACCGGTACACCGCCGGCTGACGCTTCGCAGCTGACCAACACCGGTACACCCGGCGAGTATCTGCTGACCATCACCGCGACCGATCCCGATGGCACGTCGGTGATAACCACCGTCACCCTGTCGATTCTCAACCTGCCGCCGGTCGCCGTTGATGATGCAGCACCCGTTGGCGAAGACGCGGTCTCTGTCTCCGGCAACCTGATCACTGATCCGGTAACCGGTGATGCCGATACCGCGCCCGATAGCGATCCGTTGACTGTCACGGCCGCCAACCAAGCCGGCACGGCATTGACGATCGGCGTTCCGTTCACGACGGCCGGTGGTGGCATCCTCACGCTTGAGGCCAACGGCACCTATACCTTCGCGCCGGGCACAGCTTACAACGGCCTCGACGCCAATGAGACGGCGACAGAGACCATCACCTACACCGTCTCTGACGGCAACGGCGGCACAGACACTGCAACGCTCGTCATCACCATCGTTGGCGCGAATGATGCGCCCGTCGTGATCGACCCGGCGAACCCGGGTACGCCAGGAGAACCCGATCCCCGCCACAGATCCGTTGAACATCATCCCCGATGTGACGACGTCGGATGGCACGGCGCTAACCCCGATCGTGGTCTCCAACTTCGTCGTCGATCCGGACGGTGAGCCGCTGGTCTATACGCTTGATCCCGGCGACGACGCCGGCATGGCTGTCGATCGACCCAGATACCGGTGCCATCACCGGCACACCGCCGGCCGACGCTTCGCAGCTGACCAACACCGGTACACCCGGCGAGTATCTGCTGACCATCACCGCGACAGATCCCGATGGTGCCTCGGTCACCACGACCGTGACGCTGTCGATTCTCAACCTGCCGCCGGTTGCCGTTGATGATGCAGCACCCGTTGGCGAAGACGCGGTCTCTGTCTCCGGCAACCTGATCACTGATCCGGTAACCGGTGATGCCGATACCGCGCCCGATAGCGATCCGTTGACTGTCACGGCCGCCAACCAAGCCGGCACGGCATTGACGATCGGCGTTCCGTTCACGACGGCCGGTGGTGGTATCCTTACGCTTGAGGACAACGGCACCTATACCTTCGCGCCGGGCACAGCTTACAACGGCCTCGACGCCAATGAGACGGCGACCGAGACCATCACCTACACCGTCTCTGACGGCAATGGCGGCACCGACACCGCGACGTTGGTTATCACCATCGTTGGTGCGAATGATGCGCCTGTCGTGATTGATCCGGCGAACCCAGGCACGCCAGAGAACCCGATCCCTGCCACAGATCCGTTGAACATCATCCCCGATGTGACGACGTCGGATGGCACGGCGCTAACCCCGATCGTGGTCTCCAACTTCGTCGTCGATCCGGACGGTGAGCCGCTGGTCTATACGCTTGACCCGGCGACGACGCCGGCATGGCTGTCGATCGATCCAGATACCGGTGCCATCACCGGTACACCGCCGGCAGACGCATCGCAGCTGACCAACACCGGTACACCCGGTGAGTACCTGCTGACCATCACCGCGACCGATCCCGATGGCACGTCGGTGATAACCACCGTCACCCTGTCGATTCTCAACCTGCCGCCGGTCGCCGTTGATGATGCAGCACCCGTTGGCGAAGACGCGGTCTCTGTCTCGGGCAACCTGATCACCGATCCGGTAACCGGTGACGCTGATACTGCGCCCGATAGTGATCCCCTGACCGTCACGGCTGCTAATCAGGCCGGCAACGCGCTGACGATCGGCGTTCCGTTCACGACCGCAGGTGGTGGCATCCTCACGCTTGAAGCCAACGGCACCTATACCTTCGCGCCGGGCACAGCTTACAACGGCCTCGACGCCAATGAGACGGCGACCGAGACCATCACCTACACCGTCTCCGACGGCAATGGCGGTACCGACACCGCGACGTTGGTTATCACCATCGTTGGCGCTAACGATGCGCCTGTGGTGATCGATCCGGCGAACCCAGGCACGCCAGAGAACCCGATCCCTGCCACAGATCCGTTGAACATCATCCCCGATGTGACGACGTCGGATGGCACGGCGCTAACCCCGATCGTGGTCTCCAACTTCGTCGTCGATCCGGACGGTGAGCCGCTGGTCTATACGCTTGATCCGGCAACAACGCCGGCATGGCTGTCGATCGATCCAGATACCGGTGCCATCACCGGCACACCGCCGGCCGACGCTTCGCAGCTGACCAACACCGGTACACCCGGCGAGTATCTGCTGACCATCACCGCGACAGACCCCGATGGCACGTCGGTGATAACCACCGTCACCCTGTCGATTCTCAACCTGCCGCCGGTTGCCGTTGATGATGCAGCACCCGTTGGCGAAGACGCGGTCTCTGTCTCGGGCAACCTGATCACTGATCCGGTAACCGGTGACGCGGATGCTGGGCCCGATAGTGATCCCCTGTCCGTCACGGCCGCCAACCAGGCCGGTACGGCATTGACGATCGGCGTTCCGTTCACGACGGCCGGTGGTGGTATCCTTACGCTTGAGGACAACGGCACCTATACCTTCGCGCCGGGCACAGCTTACAACGGCCTCGACGCCAATGAGACGGCGACCGAGACCATCACCTACACCGTCTCTGACGGCAATGGCGGCACCGACACAGCAACCCTCGTCATCACCATCGTTGGTGCGAATGATGCGCCTGTCGTGATTGATCCGGCGAACCCGGGCACGCCAGAGAACCCGATCCCTGCCACAGATCCGCTCAACATCATCCCCGATGTGACACGCAACGACGGTCAGCCACTGACGCCGATCGTGGTCTCGAACTTCGTTGTCGATCCGGATGGCGAGCCGCTGGTCTATACGCTTGACCCGGCGACGACGCCGGCATGGCTGTCGATCGATCCAGATACCGGTGCCATCACCGGCACACCGCCGGCCGATGCATCGCAGCTGACCAACACCGGTACACCCGGCGAGTATCTGCTGACCATCACCGCGACCGATCCCGATGGTGCCTCGGTCACCACGACCGTCACGCTCTCAATCCTCAACCCGCCGCCAGTCGCCGTTGATGATACGGCGGTTAGTCTGGAGACTGGCCGTACTGTCGTCATAAAAGTTCTCGCAAACGATCGTGATGGCGGGCTCGACAGGGATTCCCTGAGCGTCGTCTCCGCCGTTGCGCAGCATGGTACAGTGACTGTCAATCGCGATGGCACGATCAGCTACATCGCTGATCCGGGGTATGAAGGTAATGATGTCATCACCTATACGATCAGTGATGGGCAGGGTGGCACTGCCACAGCCAGAGTGCCGGTTGTTGTGCAGGGCGTGGCGATGCCGCCGGTCGATCCTACGGGATGGGAACCTGCCGAGGTGATCGAACTGCCGCCGACGCAGCAGGAGCTTCAAGTTGATGGAATCGTTTTGGATACGGTCAGCTCGCTGACGAACTCTCAGGCAATCAACACACGAGGCATCATTCTAGATACCGTTCGCCAGTCGACGGGCAATTCTGGAATTCATGTCGCTGGCATCATCAGCGATGTTGTGACAGATCTCCAGAGATCCGATGACACGACGACCGGGCCTGCTGTTCTTCATAGTTCCAGTGAATATGCGGTGAAGGGTCTTCAATCGTTCTCGCTCGTTCTTTCGTCGTCAGCAGATTCCCAGATCAAGGTGGAGACGTTCGTCCACGATCAGAAACTCTTCATCACTCTCGATAACGAACTTGATGTGTTGGCTTCTTCGGTTCTGGAGTGGAAGGCTCAGCGGGCTGATGGGCGGCCGCTGCCTGACTGGCTAAGCTTCGCCGGTAATAACCTGCTTATGGGTGAGCGTGCCGCCAATGAAGAGGAAATGGATCTGCGCATCATCTGTATCCTCCGGGATGGCGCCAGCATCAGCAATGAAATCCGGATCAACTCGGTTACTGGCGAGGTGCAGCCACTGAAGATCAATAGCACTGGAGCCGACACACCGAAAATGTTCTGGGATCAGCTGAATGCCGAGCCGATCCTGACTGAAGGTGAAAGCCGTGAATTGGGCCGTGCCCTGATTGGCGGCAATTCGGGGAGGTAATACGCCGTTCGGATACACGGCAACGCTGGCAGGGCCGGCGCTCTCGCCCAGCGGATTGGTGATGATTGTCCTGATGCCGATTTCGGGACTTCTGACAGGAATGGTGCAACCCAAATATCTAATCGCGATCGGGCTCGCGCACATCGCCCATGCGATGTGGGTGCCGACGGGACTTACCGGGAACATCACGTTTGAATATATAGACATCGGCTTGCCCCCGTCGCGCCCCCGCAAGTCTTCCAGAATGAAAAATCGAGCACCCGGACGCTGGCCCATTGTCCCCAGCTGGGTGCCAAGGAAGCACAACCACCAACGCCCCCTGGCCAGCAGGAGGCATGAAAGTCTGTGGTCATAATGTTGAGATTCATGCGGGAGTGCAAAGCCTTGTGCATCGCCGCAGCCAATCCGCCACACGCAAAGCCCTTACATGGCGCCCAGAGTATATGGAACCAAACATGCATTGAAATGAAATGTTTTAGTGCAAATACATAAGAACATTCAACAATCAAGAACTGAAAAGCACTCAGCAAAACAAACAGGGCTTGAGCAGAAAAAATCGGCACCACCAGCGGAATCCGTGCGCATAAGGGTGCGGTGGCTTTCATTCAAAGGCGAGAAGCAACGGCCTTCGTCATCGCTTCTTTGCCACGATGAAGTCCCGCAATCCGTCGACCGCGTGCCGCAGCTCCACCCTCAGGCCCGACCCGACGGCAAGCGCGTCCAAGGTATGATTGAGGTGTTGGATAAACACCGACCAGTCGCTTGAATTGATGTCGAGGTTCGCGTGAACAGCGAGCATATCGCGACCTTCATAACGCGACGGTCCTCCGAGCGCCGAGCATAGGAACGCGACCAGCAGCTTTTCTTCCTGACGGATGCCGGCCGTACTGCGTTGCCGCCAGAAGCGGCCCACTTGTTGGTCCGCCTGCATACGCCCAAGGAGATCGCGCGCAAGACCCGCAATGCGCGCACGACCGCCTAACCGGACGTAGAGCGATTGCGTTTCAGGCCGTGTGATTTCGAGCGCCTTGAGACGCGATGCTAACGTCGATGGGTTCATGCCGAGCAATTCTGCAGCACCTCCAGAGCCGGACACTCTCCAATTTGCAGCCTCCAGCGCCGCTATCAGGTTGTTGCGTTCAAAGGTCAGGAACTCCGCGGCGGTTATGTAGCCTTCGTCGTGTTGCGTCGGCTCGCGTGGCACACCCATCGAAGGCATTTCGGCCGACACCGGCAGAATGCCCGAAAAATCCGGCTCCTGTGCGAGGATGACAGATCTCTCGAGGACATTGCGCAGTTCACGGACGTTGCCCGGCCAGTCATAGGCGCGCAGTCGCTTCAGTTGCGCCATCGATAGGCGCGGCACTTTGCGTCGCAACTTGGTGGCGATGTCCAACAGAAAGTGCGCGGCGAGCGGTGCAATATCCTCGGGGCGCTGGCGAAGCGGCGGAACTTCGATCGGAAAGGTGCTGAGGCGATAATAGAGATCGCGCCGGAATCTGCCGGACGACACTTCATCGAGAAGCGGGCGGTTGGTCGCGGCGATGACGCGAACGTCAACTTGGCGGGTTTGGTCATCACCAACACGCTCGAACGACATCTGCTGCAACGCGCGGAGCAGCTTCGCCTGCAATTCCGGCGGTATTTCGCCAACCTCGTCGAGCAACAGCGTGCCGCGATGCGCACTTTCGAGACGGCCCTTTCGATCGCGCGTAGCGCCACTAAACGCGCCCTTCACGTGCCCGAAAAACTCGCTTTCACAGAGATCCCTTGGAATCGCAGCGCAGTTGACAACGACCAGCGGGCCGTTTGCACGGCGACTGTTGTCATGAATGCGCCGGGCCACGAGCTCTTTGCCGACACCTGACTCTCCAAGGATCAATACCGTGGCGTCTGTTGGTGCTACGGCGTCAACGCGATGCAGACATTGCAGAAGTGCAGGACTGTTACCGATGATCGGCGACGGCATTTTGCGAAATCTCGTGTCCTTTTGCCAAATATCATATTAGCGCGCTTGTTATTTTTAGCAAACATCCATCTGACAGTCCCAGCATACATTTCAAATACGCTGGAAACGCAGACGTTTTGCAGAGTACGTCGTCTGGCACAGCTCATGCTTTGCAGATCACACCGGTTCCAAGCATGTGTGAAGGAGGTCGTATGAAAAGAGCACTCGTATCGTTGGCCGCGTTGCTGTTCGCGACGCTGCCAGCCAGCGCGGTCGAGGTTGGTTCGAACGTCGAGCCGTTGTCGTTCGGCAAAGACCAGACGATTGTCGACATAACAAAAGTCGTTTGGGGTCCGCTCAACGTCGAAGGGGTTGCCGAAGGGCGGTGAAATCGCGGTTCTTCGTGGCGATCTCGCAAAGGGCGAAGCCGAGGCGTTGCTGCGGTTCCCGCCGGGCTATGTCGTGCCGAACCACAGCCACACGTCCGACGAGCTGTATATCTGGATCAGCGGCGCATTCACGCTCATCGCGCATGACGGCACGCGCACTGCGTTCGCTGGTCCCGCGTACATCAGTTTCCCGGGCAATGCCCCGCCCCACGGGCTGGAATGCGGAAAAGCTGCACCGTGCGTGCTGTTTCTGAAGTACTCGCGCCCATTCGACATCCAGTATTTCCCAGAACCACCACCGAAGCGCTAGGTGTCCCAAATCGCTGTGCCGCCGGTTACTTTTCCCGCCGGTACAGCGATTTTTTCCAGAACCTGTGAACGGGTGATAACATGCGACTGCTGCTCGCCATTGCCGGTTTGATCCTGACGCTGGGGGTTGCGTATCCTTCGGACGTTCAGGCGACCGGCTTCAAGCACGTCCTCAAACCTGGGCGTTATGCGATTGAAGTCATCGTAGAAGATCCGCACAGCGGCTTGCACAAAACGGTGAAGCGCGTTGAACGCTGCTTACAGCCCCAGGCGATCGCCAATCACGTCATCTTTGAATTGTTGAGCGATACGCCCGCGTCTGGCTGCGAGAAGTATGAGATCTGCGCCGGCGAGTTCCGCACGGGCTTCATGGCACAATGCACCCCCACCTCAGCCGTGTCGGCTGTCGGCATGTTCGCCTTGGAGCCGGACCAATTCCGCGGACGCATCGAGGTCAAGAACGGTGACGAACTCTCCAACGTCGAAATCCAATACGGCACTCGCCTAAGCGACTGCGAAGCCACGCCGCCGAGCTGAGGGCGGAGGGCGGGTCCGTCAGATGTGCGTAACAAGGCCATACTTGGCGTTGTGATAAATCAGCGGCGTGGAATCCTGAATGCCAGTCCCTACGATGTGTGCCACGAAAAGCGTATGCGTGCCGATGGAAATGCGATCCTGCACCTCGCAATGCAACTGCGCGGCAGCACCCTCGATGAGGGGTACGCCCTTCGCATTGACGACGTGCGGAATGGTTGCAAACTGATCGTCGCCCTTGCTGGCAAAATGTTCGGCAATGTGCTTCTGGCCATCCGCCAGAATATTCACAGCGAAGGCGCCCTTCCGATCGATGTGAGGATGTGTGCGTGACGATTTATCGACCGCAATGAGAATGGTCGGCGGCGTCGCGCAGACACTGCAGATCGCCGTCACTGTCAGCCCGTAGAGACCGCCGTTTGACTCTGTTGTGATCACCGTCACGCAGCCTGCGAGCTGGCGCATGACCGATCGGAATTCATCGACATCGACCGGCGTCGCGTCCACAGCGACATCTGCCGCGTCCACCATGAAATCGCTTATCGGCATGTCATCGATCTTGTCCAACGTCATCGGTCGGTATTCTACCTTTTACTTATCCTCCCCTGCGTGGGAGCCATCTGCTACGATCAAACCGGTTCGCGTCCGGCGCCTACCCGACCATACCCGTTGATGCCTACGGGCGTCTCTACCCATTAAATAGCATGCGTCTTGCGCTGCACGGCGGCGGTGGGCGTTGATTATGGCCAGTTCTCAGCCGCGACCGCCCGCGATACGGTTTCCGGACCTAGTCGCGCCTACGTACCGCTGTATCAATCGGCCCTTCCAAGGCATGAACCCCTGTTAATCAAAACATTGTCGTTGCCCCGGCAGCATCTGGGTTGCCACCTTGCACCATGCCGGGCGCCGGACGGCCGGGCCGTGTCCATAGCAATGGCATCCACGCATAAACTCTGATCGGCCTGCATGTGCGGTCTTAGTGAAAAATCATGCAATAGCCGCGTACTCCGCCGCCAGGTGATCGATCAGACTTCTGACAGCGGGGAGCAGGCCGCGCCGTGATGGGAACACGGCATGGACGATGCCGGATCTCGGGCGCCACTGCGGCAGGATATCGACGAGGGTGCCGTCCGCGATATCTTTTCCGACAACCATCGTCGGCAGTTGTACGACGCCTACCCCCAGAAGCGCGGCGCTGCGCAATTGTGAAATGTCGTCGGTGACGAGACGCGGCGTATAGGGCACGTCAACTGTCGCACCTTCAGGACCTTCAAGTTTCCAGACATGATCGGCATGCGCGGGGCCAAACCCAGCGCTCGGCAATTCGCTGAGGTCAGCTGGTACCGCTGGCATTTTGAGTTGATTGAGACAGGCTGAACTCGCGACAAGCCGCTGCTCGCTCTTGCCTAGAATGCGCATGACGTGATCCGTCTCTTCGAGCGGCGGAAAGCGCACGCGGATGGCGACATCGACGCTGTCGCTAATGAGGTCAACACGGCGGCTGGTGCTTTCGAGATGAACCGCAACGCGCGGATTTGCGGCCATGAAACGGGCGATCATGTCACCGACCTGGAAGCAGACAAGCGCGGGTGGACAACTGATGCGCACTGTCCCTTGCGGTTCGGATCGTGAGCGGTCGATCACGTCCTGCGCGGCCTCGGCCTCGACCAGCATGGCGACGCAATGGCGATAGTATTCCTGGCCAATCTCGGTGACCGCAAAGCGCCGCGTCGAGCGCTGGATGAGGCGAATGCCGAGCCGCGTTTCCAACTCCCCGACCCGCCGGCTGAGTTTGGATTTCGGAATGCCGACAGCGCGGCTGGCGGCCGCGAACCCGCCATGCTCCACCACCTGGGCAAAAAGGAAGAGGTCGTTGAGGTCCTGCATGGGCGTTTGGTTGTCCTATATTTGGGACGTACCGTATAAAATATTGCGTCTACTGCCAATAGCGTCTCATAAATAGATTGGCTTCATGAGCGACGGTCATATGCGGCCCGCTTAACGGAGACAGAAATGAGAAAGATCCTCGGAACTTACAGCGCCCCCCACCCGCACTGGGTCGGCGACGGCTTCCACGTCCGCTCGATGATCTCCCCGCAGACGCACGGGGAGCACCTGAGCCCCTTTATCATGCTCGACTACGCAGCCCCGGAAGCCTTCACACCAACCACCCGGCGCCGTGGCGTCGGCCAGCATCCGCATCGCGGCTTCGAGACCGTCACGATCGTCTACGACGGCGAACTTGAGCATCGGGACTCGACTGGCGCGGGCGGCACCATCGGACCAGGTGACGTGCAGTGGATGACGGCGGCGGCCGGTATCCTCCACGAGGAGTTCCACTCCAAGGGGTTCGCTGCCAAAGGCGGCAACATGGAGATGGTGCAACTGTGGGTGAACCTGCCGTCCAGGCACAAGAACGCTCCTGCCGGTTACCAGACGCTGCTCGCCAAGGACATTCCGACGGTCGAGCTGCCGGGTAAAGCGGGCCGGGTGCGTGTTATCGCCGGAGACTACGACGGCACGACGGGATCGGCGCGGACGTTCACGCCGATGAACATCTGGGACGTGCGCCTCAACCGCGACAAGAGCGCAAAGCTGTCGCTGCCAGAGGGGCACTCGCTCGCGGTGGTCGTGTTGGCCGGAACGGTCGAAGTCAATGACGCGGAAATCGTGCGTGCGGGTCAGCTTGTCGTGCTGGCGCGTGAGGGCGGAGAGATCACGCTCGCATCAAACGGCGACGCCAAACTTCTGGTGCTCTCCGGCGAGCCGATCAACGAGCCCGTTGTGGCGCATGGCCCGTTCGTCATGAACACGATCGGCGAAATCAAGCAGGCGATGCTCGATTTCCAATCCGGCAAGTTCGGTGAAATGTCGGATACTGAACCGGCCCACTGAAACCTTGGCGCCCCCGAATACCTGGGGGCGCCAAGGCTCTACGCATTAATACGCCTTTCCAAGAAGCGGCAACAAAGGACTGCCACATGACCAGCGAAGCCATTCGCGACCCCATCACTGACCATCTTCTCACGCCCAAGAATTCGGCGTTTATCGTTATCGACTACCAGCCGATTCAGGTGAGTTCGATACGCTCGATGTCCCAGGAAGAGCTGGTTTTCAATATCGTTCACACCACGAAGGCCGCCTTGAATTACGATCTCCCGATCGTGCATTCGACCGTCAACATCGCGACCGGCAAGAACAAGCCGCCCATCAAGCCGCTGATGGACGTGTTGGCAAAGTATCCGACCTACGACCGCACCTCGATCAATAGCTGGGAGGATGTCGCGTTCAAGAAGGCCGTGCTCGCGACCGGCCGCAAGAAACTGATCATGACCGCGCTTTGGACGGAAGCGTGCCTGACATTCCCGGCACTCGATGCTCTCAAGGAAGGCTTTGAGGTTTACGTCGTCGCCGATGCGGTCGGCGGCACCTCGGTTAGCGCCCACGAGATGGCGCTGCGCCGCATCGAGCAGGCTGGCGGTCAGCTCATCAGTAAGACGCAGCTCTACTGCGAACTGCAGCGCGACTGGAACCGCGACGCGACCGTTCCAGGCTTCATGGACGTCTTCCAGAACTGGGACGGGTCCAACCCTGAAAAGGATTTCAAGGGCTAACCAGCTCCCGGCACCTGTCGGTCACTGCACGTAGCAATTGGCATGACTTCAAAACCTCATGCCGGTTGCTGCACGCCCATTGCACAACGTTGCCAAGCGTTCCCACACAACATCAAACACAAAAAAGTAAGGCCATAAAAATGAGTTCCTCACTCACCGCCAACTTCAACGGCGCAACACCGAAGATCGATCCCGCCAACGCTGCCATGCTGCTCATCGATCACCAGAGCGGGTTGTTCCAGACCATTGGCGATATGCCGATGCCCGAGCTTCGTGCCCGCGCGGCGGCGCTTGCCAAGATGGCCTCACTGGCGAAGCTGCCGGTGATTACGACGGCATCGGTTCCGCAAGGGCCAAACGGCCCGCTGATCCCTGAGATCCACGAGAATGCACCACACGCCAAATATGTCGGGCGCCGCGGCGAGATCAACGCTTGGGACAATGCGGAATTCGTCGCCGCCGTGAAAGCGACCGGCAAGAAGCAACTGATCATCGCCGGCACCATCACCAGCGTCTGCATGGCCTTCCCGTCGATCGCGGCGGTACAGGACGGTTATCAAGTGTTTGCCGTCGTCGATGCGTCGGGCACCTACTCCAAGATGGCGCAAGAGATCACGCTCGCACGCATCGTGCAGGCCGGTGTCGTGCCGATGGATACCGCGGCGGTCGCATCAGAATTGCAGCAGACCTGGAACCGACCAGACGCCGAGGAATGGGCGACGATCTACACCAAGATCTTCCCGGCCTATCAGTTGCTCATCGAGAGCTACAGCAAGGCCCGCGACGTCGAGAGCAAACACGAGACGCTCGATTCCCAGCGCACTTAAGGGCGCGCAAGCTCACGGCGGCAAACGTTCAGCCGCCTCATGCTTCGACAATCTCAACGAAACGATAGGACAACGACAATGAGCAAGGTTTTGGTTCTCTACTATTCAAGCTACGGCCATATCGAGAAGATGGCCACAGCGGTCGCGGAAGGCGTGCGCGAGGCGGGTGCCGATGTCGTCATCAAGCGCGTGCCGGAATTGGTTCCGGAAGAGGTTGCCCGCAAGTCCGGCTTCAAGCTCGATCAGTCCGCCCCGATCGCAACGGTTGCGGAACTGCCGGACTATGACGCGATCATCATCGGCGTGCCGACGCGCTTCGGCAACATGCCCGCACAGATGAAGAACTTCCTCGATCAAACTGGCGGGCTCTGGTTCCAAGGCAAGTTGATCGGCAAGGTCGGCAGCGTCTTCACCTCGACAGCGACCCAGCACGGTGGCCAGGAGAGCACCATTCTCTCGACCCACACCGTGCTGCTGCATCACGGGCTGATCATTGTCGGGCTGCCGTATTCCTATCAGGGCCAGATGGGCGTGAAGGAAATCGTCGGCGGCTCGCCCTATGGCGCCAGCACAATTGCAGACGGTGACGGCTCGCGCCAACCTTCCGAGAACGACTTGGCCGGTGCACGCTATCAGGGCAGCCACGTCGCCCAGATTGCCAACAAACTGGCAGCCGCGTAAGCGAACCGCTGTCGCGACGCACGATCGCCGCCGGCAAACTGCTGCGTCGCTAACTGCAAAAAAAACAGGGCCGGGTGATGAAACACACCCGGCCCCTGCCGTAAGTCTACAGACAGCCTGACGCCCTCAGAAATTGATGAGCGCACCCAAGCTTACGAAGTCAGCGTCTTCCAAGCCGGAGACGACAGGCGCGCCTGGTGCAAACCGGACGCTGGCATCGTAATGCTCATACTTCAGGTAGACGGTCATCGAAGCGGCGTCGATTTCCTGTGCAATGCCGCCACCGTAGCGCGTCAACGTGCTGTCGGTGATGCCAAGGCCCAAGGCCGCCGGCCCGATCTGATCGTTATACTCCGCGTAATCGCCATAGACGATTGTTGCGCCAAGGGCCGTCCATTTCTGGCGGATACCGGCTTTAACATACCAGTGGTCGCTGTCCGGCGGGATCAGAGCCGCCGGGCCGATGCGCGTGTCGCCGTTGTCTTCGCGGCCATATGCTGCGTGCGCGAACAAACCCGTCGCCAAGTGCTGAATGTATCCGCCCGCTTGGAAGAAGTTGCTGTCCTTCTTGCTACCTAGAGGCAGTGGCCCCGACGTGCCTTCATCCGTGAAGTCGGAATAGCCAGCGCCCAGCAAGATCTTGAAGCCCGAAATCTCGCCGGAGTAGCGCAGTCCCAGTTCCCAGAAATCGTCCTCGCCCCAGCTTGCCGAAGCCGTGAAGCCTGCAAACACTGGCGTGTCGTAGCGCACGCCATTCATAACGATGCCGTTGCAATCGCCGCCGAATGGCAATCCCTGCACATAGCAGAACGCGAGTTGGCCCCACGTGAGCCCGGCCGGATTGAGATCACCGTCGCTGCGAATGGTGAACTGCGGGAAGCCATCGAGGAATGTATAGCTATCGACAATCTGCGTGCCCGACTGATCGGTGAACATGGCAGCACTCTTTGCGGCGTGCGCCATGCGGCCAACGCTGACCTTGCCGAGGTCTTTGTTCTGCAGATACCAGAACGACATATGAGTGTTCAGCCCGGTGCTGAAATTGTCGTTGTTCTGATTGAGAGCATTACCAGCGGCGTCGCGGCTGAATGGATTGTCCGTCAGGTTTTGAATGCGCAGCATGTAGCCGGCCGTCCAGCCTGGCGAGATCTGGGCTTGGCCGTTAAACCGGACGTTCGTCGTCTGCGTCGGACCGAGGCCGTGCAAATAGACGTTCTGCTCGCCGCCGTCGTCCCACCACGTCAATTCTTGGGCAACGTAACCCGATACGGTCAGCGAGATTTTGCGATTGCCTTTGCGCGCCGTGGTCGCTTCGAGTTCTGCGATCCGCTCCTCGAGATCTGCGCAGCAGTCGCCGCCAAGATCGGCGGCATGTCCAGGCTGCGGCACAAGGAACGCCGCCATGGCCAAGGATGCCGCAAAAGCTGTCTTTGCGCTGCAACAATTCCTATTCACGGTGCTCGCCGACGTCATCGTATTTTCCCCCAGTTTCGGAGAGAACGAAGCACGCGACCGGCAGTCTGACCTGCCATTCACCGTTCGATTCGCTCCCATCTGCTGTGAACCCTATGGGTGAGCGATCGGCTAAACAATGCTTTCGGAGAAGCAAATGAGCGACTTGGATCATGGATTGGCGATCCTGCTGCCTCACCGTGGCGTGGTGGCAACTATGGTTGAGCTGCCAGCAGGCTTTCGAGCCTCCGGATCTTCGTCCCGGCTCACAGTGCTGCCAAAAGGCAGCTGCGCGACATAATGCGGTGCAACGTTCTGTGACCTTGCTAAGCTCGGCAGGCTAGGCTGTTTACAGACTAATAAATCCAGACGCCAAGAATCATTTTGAAGTAATAATGGGCACCGACAGGCTAGAGTATCCATTTCACTCAAGCCTGTTGGCAGGCTCCAAAGTTGGGGACATGTCATGCTGAACACCGGGGATTTGGCGACGGCGCGTTCAGCCGCACTTTTCGCGAGCCTCCCCGCCGACTTGGCCTCAACCATCCTGCAGCAGTCCGGCACGCGCCACTTTAAGCGCGGCGAGACGATTTTTATTCAGGGTGATGTGGCCCAGAGCATTTTTATTGTGCTCGATGGCTGGGTGAAAATATTCCGCATTACGCCGACTGGCGCAGAGGCCGTCGTTGGCGTGTTTACGAAGGGCCGGAGCTTTGGCGAGGCCGTCGCTTTCGAAAACGCGCACTATCCAGTCACTGCGGAGTCGGTCACCGACAGCCATCTCCTGGTTGTGCGAACAAGTACGCTCGCGACCCTGATGCAAGGACGGCCGGAGATTGCGATGGCAATTCTGTCGTCAACGTTCCGGCATCTCCACTCTCTCATTGCCCAAGTCGAGCAGCTCAAAGCGCATACCGGCGCGCAACGAGTGGCGGAGTTCCTTCTCGACCTGTGCGAGACCGAGAGCGGCGCATGTTCCATCATACTCCCCTACGACAAGACGCTGATTGCCGGCCGACTTGGAATGCAACCACAGAGCCTATCGCGCGCCTTCAACCGGCTGGAAAGTCTCGGCGTCACGATCTCTCACAACATGGCGACAATCGCGGACGTCCATAAATTGCGCGAGTACATCATGGAAGACCGTAGCACGCCCTGGCGGAAGGCCGATTGAGCATGAACCGACGCGACGCCGTTCTTGCCGCCATCGACGCAGCGAATGCCCATGATCCGAATCGCGAAACCGACGGCGACCGTGAAACGCCCGCCGCCGAGCTTTATGGGCAACGCATGTCGCTTGTCCTGTCGGAGTTCGACCCCGCGCCGTCCGACGCCCTACAAATTGCGGTTCGCGGCCAGCACATCGAACGGTGGAAGCGCCCCCGTGCCGATTATCCCGAGGGCCGCACCGGATATTTACAGTGGCGGCGCGACGCCGCGATTTTTCATGCCCGCCGCGTGGCCGACATCATGACCGCGGAAGGCTATGACGACGACACGTGCGCACGCGTTGGTACGCTTATTCGCAAAGTCGCCATCAAAAGCGATCCCGAAGCGCAAACGCTCGAAGACGTGGCAGCCTTGGTGTTCATGCGATGGTATGTCTTGCCGTTCGCCAGCGGTCGCACAGACGAGGAGCTGTTTCCGATCGTGCAAAAGACGGCCAAGAAGATGTCGGCACGCGGCCGCGCCGCCGCCCTTCGCTTGGCCCTGCCCGCAGCGCTGATACCGGCGATTACTGAAGCCGGCTAGAGCGCGCTATTCGTTCAGGCCTTCATGGATTTTTCGTGCCAGCCAGCGTGCCGGAAAAATTCCGAGTACAAATCCAATTGCCGCGGCAACCGCCATGCCGGGAACACCATACTGCGCCATGGCCGGGATCGTAATCGCAACGAAAGCGCCGTTGATGGCACAGCCTGGCCCCATTAAGGCGAACGTGAATAGCCGCAAGCCCAACGGCGGACCTTCAAGGTGCGAACCTGCAGGCGATGAACCGTCAGCCCGGTTTTCCATGCCACTTCCTTTTCCCAGCCTCAACCGCTGGCGCTGACCATATAGAGTCCGAACGCGATCATAAGAAACAGTACGAGTGCGAAATCAAATATGCGGGTCCAGAAGCGTGTAGTTTCCAATCCCAGATAGCGCGCCAGGATAACGCGCCCCTTGATACCCGCCAAGACGAGCACCGTGGCGCCCACCAACCGGTTGGCCGAGCCGCCGGCGTTAACAAACGTCAACAGCGTCGTTGCAACGCTCAGCGCGAGAAGAAGCAACCACGCATGAATCAGTCTCCGCGACGACTGCATGCCTCACCTCAGCAGATAAATGATCGGAAACAACAGCACCCAGACCAGATCGACCATATGCCAGAAGGAGACGCCGGTTTCCATGTTGCGCGGCGTATCGAACCAAGCGACGATTCCAAGAAGCACGATGCCGGCAATAACGTGGGCCGCATGGAAACCCGTTATGAGAAAATAGAACGAAAAGAACGGGCTCGTGTCGATACCGATACCGGCGTCCCATTTCGCCGCGTATTCGACAGACTTCACAATCAGGAAGATCACCCCGCCTGACGCGGCCGCCAGCAGCCAAAGACGCGCTGCTAAGCGCTGACCGAGGTGGCGTTTGTGAACAGCAAGCGCTGCGAACATCCCGCTCGTCACGAGGACGATGGTATTCAACGCGCCTGCGGTCTGGCTGAGCAGTGCTTGATCCGCCGTGAACCGCTCGACTTGGCCGATCCTCACCGCGAGGAAGCCGGCGAGCGCCGCACCAAAGACGAGCAGCTCGCTGATGATCAACACCCACATCATCAGCTCGCCGGGGAGTTCCCAAAGAACGCTTTCCGGCGGGTTCGTCGTCTTGCTGGTCGGGGCGTCGCTCATCCGCCCACCAGATGGGCATAAAGCTGCGGCAACGCCGCCGCCAATTTCTCTGGATCGGGAATGACGACGAAGCCGCCGCTGCCGAAAATGCGCGTGAACGTCGCCTGGGATTTGCTGTCGATCGTGATGCCGAAGACCGATTGCCCCTGGCGCCGCGCTTCACGGACCGCCATGTGCGTGTCCTCAATGCCGTGACGCCCCTCGTAGTGATCGAGATCGTTCGGCTTGCCGTCGGTTATAACGAGCAGCAGGCGGCGTTGCCGCGACCGCTTGGCGAGTTCGCTTGAGACATGCCGCACCGCTGTGCCCAGCCGCGTGTAATGCCCTGGCCTGACGCTGGCTATGCGCGCTTCGACGCTTGCACCCATTGGCTCGGCGAAAGTCTTGCAGTTCTGAATGAAGACGCGATCGCGTCGCAGCGACGAGAAGGCGTTGATTGCCGTTTCATCGCCGCAGGCATGCAGGCCCCAGGCCAGCGCCATCAGCGCTTCGCGCTCTATGTCGATCACCTGACGTCCGCCGACAATGCTTTCTGTCGAGCGCGAGGCATCAAGCAGGATCGAGACCGCAAGATCGCGATCCTGATTTCGGCTGGAGCGATAGACGCGATCGGAATGTTCACCCGTCGCCGCAAGCTCGACCCGCGCATTAACAGCCGCTTCGAAATCGATCTCATCGCCATCGACTTGCCGCGAAAGATGCACGCGCTTCGGCCGCAACGCTTCGAATTGCCGGCGCACGCTGCGAATCCGCCTGCGCGTCTTCTCACAAGTGACCGACGCAGAAAGATCCGGCGTGGGAGAATCGGAGGCAAACGCTGGGGCGCCTGCCAGAACCCGGCAATAATCCGGCAAATAGCTTTTGGTTCTGTGGTCCCACTCTGGATAGACATGCACGCCCGCCAGCCGTTCGAACTCGGCGTCTTGCGGCGACAAATCGAGGTGGAGCCGCAGTCTCGCACGCGCCTTTTGCGGCACACGCGCCAGATTGATTTCGTTTAAATCATCAGCGGCTTTCTTCGCTGAGTCCTGGTCATCATCATCGATGCGGCGATTGACGTTGAGGAACTCTGCCCAGGAGAGGATGGATTCAAATTTGTACAACACGAGGCTGTCTTTGCGCGCCGCCTGATCGGCCTTCTTGCGGGCTGCGCGCAGCGTGCGCTGATCCTCGTCGAGCGGCGGCGGCGTCCCTTGGGCCGGGCCATCGTCATCCCGCTCGGCTTTGGCGCGGGCTTCCGTGCCACTGATCTGCGGCCACAGCAATACCGGCATGAAGGGCTTATAGCCGCTTGGTGCTCTGAACGCCGAGAGATCCGCCGTTTCACTGCGGACGGCGGCGGCGATGGCGATCGCGAGTTCATCGATTGGCGGCGCCGCTCCAAGCATATGCAGGATCGCGGCCTCTACGGCTGCTTCACATGCCGGCAGTCGGCGCGCCAGGCGAGCGACGCGCGTTCGCGTAACCAGGGTCGCGTGGATGCTGCGCAACCCGGGACACGCCGCGAGCGTTGCACGAGTCGTCGACTGGACGGCTTGAAGTACGCGGATATCTGCGCGCAATGGATCATCGTCCTGGCGCGGCTGACGACCGAAGACCGTCGAGGCCGCGAGCCAGATGTAGAGCGCGACATTGGCAGCGTGTTCGTCAAAAACGGCGATGCGGTGCGGCAGGCGCAGAACTTCGCCGTCAAAGCTCGGCAATTCCAGCCGCTCGTTACTTTGCCCGAGCGAGCGGCGCCACGACATGCGGTGCTGAGACTCCTCCGCCGACGCCGCCTTGAGCTCGACGTCACGCGCGCCACCCAAACCGCGAAACAGGATGCCCAGGCGACCGCGCGTTTCTTCCAGAGTCGCGGCAACGTCACCAAAATGTCCTGGAGATTCGAGCTTACTGACAAACGAATGCCAGAGCTTGCCGACACTCTCCTCCGGCTCCCACGGCTCAAACTCCAGCACGTTCATCAGCTTCGCTCTCACCCATAGACGGCAGTGACGAGATCCAGCAGTCCCCGCTTCACATCCGCATCATCGCTGAGCGGCTCGATCAGCGCGGCCCGAACGGCTTGCTCGATGGGCATGCCGTCATGAATCAAGCTCGCACAGTAGACGAGCAGACGAGTCGAGACGCCTTCTTCGATGTCCTGGCCCTTCAAGGCGCGCAGCTTTCCTGCAAGCCGGACCAACGGCATGCAGCGTTCTTTTGAAAGGCCGCTTTCGGTCGAAACAATTTCGATTTCGCGCTGCGGGGCCGGAAAATCGAACTCGACAGCCAGAAAGCGTTGCCGGGTCGAAGGCTTCAGCGTCTTCAGAATGTTCTGATAACCCGGGTTATACGACGCAACCAACATGAACTGCGGCCCGGCCTCGAGCACTTCCCCCGTCCGCTCGATCGGCAGAATGCGCCGATCGTCGGTCAGTGGATGCAAAACGACGGTGACGTCTTTACGGGCTTCGACGACTTCATCGAGATAGCAGATCGCGCCTTCGCGCACGGCTCGCGTCAGCGGGCCATCGACCCATTCGCTCTCACCGCCCTTGAGCAGATAGCGGCCGATCAGATCGGAGGCCGACAGGTCGTCGTGGCACGCGACCGTATACAGGGGACGACCGAGTTTGGCGGCCATGTGGGCAACGAACCGCGTCTTACCGCACCCGGTCGGCCCCTTCAGCAACAGCGGCATACGGTTTTTGTATGCAGCTTGGAACGTCTCGCACTCGTTGCCTTGTGAGAGGTAGAAGGGGGCCGATGCCCCCTTCTCAGTGTTTGCGGCCAACATCATTTTACTCCGCTGGAGCAACAGAGACGCTCGAACTTTGTTCGATCACCTCGCGTTGCGGGAAAAGGATCGCATAGACGAACACGAGCGCACCCAAGACCACGACGCAGCCAGCGCCAAAGCGCATGTAGTAGAACAGCGCCAACTGATCCTGAACCTCCATGTAATTCTGACCCAACACGCGCTGCAGATGGGTCTGCAACGTACCCGCAAAGGTCAGCACGAAGGTCATGAACGTCATGCCGCCCGCCATCAGCCAGAAGCTCACCATATTGAGCACCTGATTGTAAGGATCGCGGTTCCTGAGGATCGGGAAAGCATAGGTGAAAATCGCCAAGTTCAACGATACGTAGGCGCCGAAGAAGGCAAGATGGCCATGAGCCGCCGTGATCTGCGTGCCGTGCGTGTAGAAGTTCACGCCATGCAGCGTATGCAGGAAGCCCCAGACGCCGGCGCCAAAGAAGGCCAGTACCGTCGTGCCAAGCGCCCACAGAAGAGCGGCTTTGTTCGGATGATCGCGACGGCCCTTCCAGACCATGACGAACGAGAACACCATCATCAGGAAGAACGGAACGATCTCGAACGTTGAGAAGATCGATCCAATCCACTGCCAGTAGGCCGGCGCGCCAATCCAGTAATAGTGGTGGCCCGTGCCGAGGATGCCGCTGAACAGCGCCGTTCCGACGATAACGTACAGCCACTTTTCAACGACTTCACGATCGACGCCCGTCAGCTTGAGCATCAAGAAGGCGAGGATCGATGCCATAACCAATTCCCACACGCCCTCGACCCAAAGGTGCACGACGTACCACCAGTACATCTTGTCAACGCTGAGGTTCGACGGGTTGTAGAGAGCGAACAAGAAGAAGATCGCAATGCCCCACAGGCCAATCAGCAGAACACTGGTGATCGCCGTTCTGCGGCCGGCCAGCACTGTCAGTGATATGTTGTAGAGAAAGATGAGAGCGCCAACGACGATGCCGAGCTTGACCCACAGCGGCTGCTCAAGGAATTCCCGGCCCTCTTTGCCAAGCAGGAAATTGCCGTGAAAGAGGTCGAACACATACGTCACGACCACACCGAGCGTGCCAAGAACAAAAATGGCTAGCTGGATATAAGCCAATTTTGGCGAATGGATATCGCGCTCGGCTTCCTCTGGAATCAAATAATAGGCGGCGCCAAAGAACCCGAGGAGCAACCAGACAATAAGCGCGTTGGTATGCAGCATGCGCACGATATTGAACGGCAGGATTGTCGAGAGGGTATTCGGCGACACATAAATCCAGCCGGCCAGCAGCCCGCCGGAAACCTGCACGACGAACAAAGCCATCGCAGCTAGGAAGTAGTAGTAAGCGATCTTTTGAGTTTCATATTTCATTGCATTTTTCTCCAAGCCCTTGACCTAGCCTGCATCATTCGGTGGCCAACCCTGGGTGTCGGTTTTGTCAGCCCAGATCAGGAACTCGCTGAGATCGCGGATCTGATCGTCAGTTAGGTGGAATTGCGGCATTTGACGACGACCTTCAACGCCCGTCGGCATGGCTTCCATCCACCCCTTCAGCGTCGTGAAAGCGTCATCGGGTTTATCGATCACGCCCCACCGCGACATGACGTTGCCGACTTCCGGCGCGAAATACGCACCCTCGCCATGCAGCGTGTGACAATTGATACAGGAGTTGACCTCCCACACATGTTTGCCGCGTTTGACCGCATCGGTCAGCGGCATAGAGGCCGTCGATTTCGTGACCATATAATAATGGCTATGGGCGGTGAGCCCAAAGAATATAAGGATAAAGAATATAGACCCGCCATAAAAGATATTACGGGCCATGGATTTCGTCATGACTTCGCGCATTACCGCTTGCCTCCCTGCAGACGAACTTCGGATTGCCAATACTCTGACGCGAGGCAGCCGGGCCTCTCTTAACAAAAGGCAAGCGTCAGTATTATTTCGGCGCGGCAGAAAGGTGCAGGTTGCCCAGCAACCCGCAGTGGCTTGCGCTCATATTGCCGCAGCCGAGTACGTTTGTCGCAACGACGCGCCCGTCTCACTCCATGCGTCGATGAGATCGTAGGGCGGCCAGTTCGGGTAGTCATGCAAGCCGAGCGTGGCATCGGCCGTCGCCATGGCTATCCATGCCAGCCACAACACCACAGCCGTCGCACCAACAGTTGCCGCAAGAGCTGCGAAGCCTTCCGCAACAGCACGAGGCACCGCGAACCCGGCCTGTGGTCTGAGGAGGCCGTGCGACATCACGCACCTCCACTTGCAAATTGGTCGATGTCGCCAAAGCGACGTACGCGGCCACGGCCGTCGGCACCGATGATGGCGACATCACCAATTGTCGCCACCAAATCCGACACGGCCTCATGCGGCAGCACGGCGAAGGCCGTCGATAGCGCGTCCGCCTTTTCAGCCGTTGGCGCCAGTACGGAAATGCTTTCCCAGTGCCGCGGGCTGCGCCCCGTCTTCGGGTCAATCAGATGGTGCCGGAAGGTCCGCGGTTCGAAAATCATGGATTTCGGTTCGCTCGTTGCAATGGCAACGCCCGCAACCGTAATCGCAACCTTCGCTGCCGGAATGCCGACGGCGCGGCGGACTTTCCCAGGGATACGCAATTCACCTGCGTCGATGACGACATCAGTGTAGCCATGGCTCGCGAGGATCTCCGTCACCCGGTCGGCAATCCGGCCCTGGGCGATACCGTTCAAGGTGAGCGCCGCACCCGGCACAAGAGCGATGCTCTGGTCGGTGAACGTCACTGGCGTGCCGGTCATGGCCAGCGCTTCGCCGGAAATTTCGCGCCCCTTCGATGCTTCCAACCAGAGCGGTTGCACCGTTGGATCGAAGGCACCACCGGTGCGTGACCGCCAGTCGATGGCCGATCGCACCAAATCCAGCATATCGCGCGACGGCGTGTGCAGGATGCCGCCAGCGTTGAGATGGCTGAGTTCTGAGGCGTCGCGATGCAGAGAGAAGATATTCTCGAGCCGCTCGATCTCGCTGGCAACCGCTTCAAGCGCTCTTTTGGCCGCATCTTGATCGGGGCCGTAGAGCGACACCCGCGCTTCACCGCCGAGCGCCGATCCGCGCCAGACGAACGCCGGCTTCTCGTCGCCATTGAGTATCAGCGCGCCCGCCGCTGCCGTCAGTCCGGCAGCGAACGCCGTCACCATGAATTGCCGTCGTGTCAACTTCATCGTGCTCTCCAAAAAGTCAGCGCTGCGGACGGTCAGCGGATGGCGGTACCAAGCCTGTGCCTTCGCCACCGCGCGCCGCGCGCCGCTTCAGCGCGACACATTGCGTTGCGTCATTCATAATCACCTGGCATCGCAGACACAGGATGCACTCGTTCGGATTGATGCGGCCCAGCGTATCGATGGCACCGACCGTACATTGTGTTTCGCAAAACCGGCATTCGCGGCCGCACTGCGGGCGGCGATGCAGCCAGTCGAACAACTTCATTTTTGCCGGGATCGCGAGTGCCGCGCCGAGCGGGCAAAGATAGCGGCAGTAGAAACGCTCTATGAACAGGCCCGCCGTCAGAATCGCGGCAACGAACAACAGAAACGGCCACGCCCGCATAAAGCGCAGCGATATCGCGGTCTTGAACGGCTCGGCCTCTGCCAGGATCAGCGCGTGTTCCATCGAATAGAAGGAGATGCCGAGGATGGCCATGAAGATCGTGTACTTGACGGCCCATAACCGTTCCTGCACGGCGAACGGCACTTCGATCTGCCGCACGCCCAGCCGTTTGGCAGCTTCGTTCATCAGCTCTTGCAGCGCACCGAACGGGCAGAGCCAGCCGCAATAGACGCCGCGTCCCCAAAACAGCAGGCCGAGCGCGACGAAGCACCAAATCACAAAGATCACCGGCTCCATCAGGAACGTCTCCCAACGGAAACCATTGAGAAGCGAATGGAAGAACGCGACGACTTGTACGACAGACAATTGACCGTTGGCGTACCAGCCGAGAAAGAAGAGCGTGAACAGCAGGAAGCCGATACGCGATCGCTGCCACAACTTCGGCCGGCGCACGAACCATTCCTGGGCAAAAAATGCAGCCGCCACCAGGAGCGTCATGACGACAACGATGCCGACTGTTACGGGCTTGCGCTTCCAAGCCGATACCCAGAGCGGTTCTTCCGCACCTGACGCCGCGTCCGCTTGTGCACCTAGGTAGGCCTTGGGCAGGGTGTAGCCGACAGGGATTTTGATCGCTGCGACAGAATCGTCTTGGCGTTCGCGCTCGGCCGTAACCTCGACCCGGAACCGATCCGACGGGACAAACCCATCCGTCGCACTGAGCCGAAAAACGCTGATCTCGTTGAAGACCGGCGCATCGGCAAGCGCCAGCTTGGCGATCCTTTGATAGTCCTCTTTGCGGATCTTAAACGTCTTGTCGCCCTGGATCACCTCGATCCTGTCGAACACGCCACTGTTCTGATAGGTCGTGCCGCGGTGCGAGTGCAGTCCGTTGCTGGCGACAAGAATGACCGTGTCAGCGGCGCCAACCGATCCGGTTGTGCGCGTATATGCCTGCTGGCCCAAGAGATTCTGGCCGATCGTCGGTGGATCGAGCACCGCCACCCAAAGGTCAATAAAGGCGCCAT
Organism: Hyphomicrobium sp.; assembly: GCA_016716675.1. Taxonomy (GTDB): domain Bacteria; phylum Pseudomonadota; class Alphaproteobacteria; order Rhizobiales; family Hyphomicrobiaceae; genus Hyphomicrobium_B. The sequence goes on along the minus strand of JADJVG010000033.1, from coordinate 104,384 downwards.
CGCCAGCCGGCAGCTCGTTGTGTATCGGACCAAAACCACGGGCGGCTTCGGTCATCGTCATGGTCGTGTGGGCAATTGAGCCGTCACTTGCCAGCTCGCTCCAGGTGCGCGGACTAAATGCGACCCTGTCTATTGCGGCACTCTTTGCCGCGATTAGCCCATGACCAAGAGCAATTGCGCGAGCCGTTCGCAGAATGCCGTCGCGGATAACGCCGGTCGAAACGGTCGCGCGCGCAATAATGGGCGGCAGGGCGGCACTATCTTTAAATGCATCGACCTTCACGGCCGTCAGGTCATAACCCGAAAAGGCTGAAACGTAGCGCGCAATATCCTCGCTCGAAATACCGAGCGTCAAAACCGGCTCGTTATGCTGAATAAGTTCAGCGCCTGTAATACGTGCCTCGGGAGATACACCAATTAGAATGTCAATTGGTCTGCCCGAATAACCAACCGACCCGGCGACCTCCGACGTCGATGCAATGTAGCCAATCAGACGGCCGTCAGAAGAAATACGCCAGCTTGGTGGACTGCCGTCCTGCCTTGCAACTTGCAGAGGACCTGCGGCGTTTGGAAACAATCTGCCAGCCAAGGCTGCGTCCGGCGCCCGCCTATGGTCAGCGGCCGATGGCTGCGGCACCGATTGGGCGTGTGCTGCGATAGCAAGCGCAAACACCGCAAAAATCTGAATGAATACCGCTGCTAATGACAGCGCCTGCGCGCCAAGCCGGCGACCCACGCCGCTGAGGAAGCCAATGACTTTTGTTTGCATACCACCGCCGGGCATCGCCGCTTCCTGTCTCGCTGTCCGGCTACTTTCTCACGATGAACTCCGGAAGCCTTCACAAAAGTCAAAGAGCGCATTGCCTGTTCGATCCATGGTTCGCCGCAGTTCCGAGCACCGAGGAGGAGCGCAATGAACAGGAAACTAGCAATACTTGGATTACACAAACGCAGGATATCGCTGCTCAGCAGCTTAATCTTGCCAATTATGCTGGTGGGAACACCGGCAATGTCTGAAGAAAAGCCAAAAGGTCATGGCGACACGCCAGCCGCAACCTACGTGCCGAGCATGGACACGTTGGGGCAATTGAAAATTGAAATTCCTGGGCGGAAGCCGGATGATCCACTGGTTACACCAGAGGAATTCCAAAAGGCCAAGACCATTTATTTCGAACGCTGCGCCGGATGCCACGGCGTGTTGCGCAAAGGCGCAACCGGCAAGGCACTGACGACCGACATTACCCGCGAACGCGGCTATGAAGCCCTCGAAGCCTTCATCACCTACGGTTCTCCGGCGGGCATGCCCAACTGGGGCTCGTCGGGCGCCCTCACCAAGGAAGACGTTGGGCTTATGGCCCGCTATCTCTTGTTGGAGCCGCCGCAGCCGCCGGAATTCGGCATGGAGGAAATGCGCAAGAGCTGGAAGGTTTTGGTGCCCGTCGATAAGCGGCCCACCAAACAGATGAACAAGCTCAATCTCGACAACTTGTTCTCGGTAACGCTGCGTGACGCCGGCCAAGTGGCGCTCATCGACGGCGATTCCAAGAAGATCGTCAAGATTCTCGCGACCGGATACGCCGTGCACATCTCGCGCATGTCGGCTTCTGGCCGCTACTTGTTCGTCATCGGACGCGACGCCAAGGTTGATATGATCGACTTGTGGATGGAAGATCCATCTCCTGTCGCCGAGATCAAGATCGGTGCCGAAGCCCGCTCTATCGAAACGTCGAAGTTCAAAGGCTTCGAAGACAAGTATGCGATCGCGGGTGCCTATTGGCCACCGCAGTATGTGATCATGGACGGCGCCACGCTTGAGCCGCTCAAGATCCAATCGACACGCGGCATGATCTACGACACGCAGGAATACCATCCTGAGCCGCGCGTTGCCTCTATTCTCGGCTCGCACTACAAGCCAGAATTCATCGTCAACGTCAAAGAAACCGGCAAGATCTTGATGATCGATTACTCGGACATCAAGAACCTCAAGACGACCGAGATCGAAGCCGAGCGCTTCTTGCATGACGGAGGTCTCGACTCGACCAAGCGGTACTTCCTTGTTGCGGCCAATGCGCGTGGCAAGATTGCCGTGATCGATACCAAGAAGGGTGAGTTGGCGGCCATCGTCGAGACAGGGGGCAAGACGCCTCACCCTGGTCGTGGTGCCAATATCAACCATCCGGTCCACGGACCGGTCTGGGCCACATCGCACCTTGGTGACGAAAAGGTCGTCTTGATCGGTACCGATCCGGAAGGCCATCCCGACAAGGCATGGAAGGTCGTTCAGTCTTTCGATGCACTCGGCGGCGGCTCGCTGTTCGTCAAATCGCACCCGAAGTCCAACCACTTGTACGTTGACGCAACTTTGAATCCTGAAGCTGCGATTTCCGGAACAGTGGCGGCCTTCAAGGTCAGCGAACTCGGTGTTGAAGCGCCGAAGTTCACGACCCTGCCGATTGCCGAATGGGCCGCAATCGCAGACGGGCAACCACGCGTCGTTCAAGGCGAGTTCAACCAAGCCGGCGATGAAGTGTGGTTCTCGGTTTGGAATGCCAAAGACAAAGTCTCGGCCATCGTGGTCGTCGATGACAAGACGCTGAAACTCAAAAGCGTGATTAAGGACCCCAAACTGATCACACCGACGGGTAAGTTCAACGTCTTCAACACTCGTAACGACGTCTACTAAGGCTAAGCATGCAGGAGGCGTCCGACACCGCCTCCTGCATCGCCTGCGCCCAAGATACTAAGACCCCATACTCCGAGACCTCCACGGCCGCCATTGGAGTGCACACAATGAAAATGCCCGGACGCGTATATCTGGTCGGCGCCGGTCCTGGCGATCCAGATCTGCTCACAGTCAAAGCAACGCGCCTCATCAGCGAAGCCGAGGTCATCGTCTATGATCGCCTCGTCTCCAAAGAAATCATGGCGCTCGCCAATCCGCACGCACATAGAATTGCTGTCGGAAAAGAATCGAAGCGCCACCCGGTTCCGCAAGACGCCATCAACGACATCCTCGTCAAACAGGCAAAGTCCGGACGCATGACCGTGCGTTTGAAAGGCGGCGACCCATTCATCTTCGGCCGCGGCTCAGAAGAAGCTATCGCGCTGCGGGCGGCCGGTTTTACATGCGAGGTGGTGCCCGGCATCACGGCCGCACAAGGTTGCGCCGCCAGTAGTGGCGTGCCGCTGACGCATCGCGGCTTGGCCAGCGGTGTGCGGCTGATCACAGGCCACTGCCGCCAGGATGAGCCCCTCGATCTCGACTGGTCCGGCCTCGCCGATCCCAACACAACGCTCGTCGTCTACATGGGTGTTGCGAATATTTCCGAAATTTCATCGCGCCTGTTGGCGGAAGGCCTTGGAGCGTCAACGCCCATCCTCGCCATCAATAATGGTACGACGCCAAGCGAGCGGCGCATCATCAGCACACTGGACCGCGTCGCCGAAGATGCCGTTCGCGCTGAGTTCAAAGGACCGGTTCTGTTCATTATCGGTCAGGTCGTTACGCTCTATCAGACCGACCATGTTTGCCCGATTCTGCGCGATGCTATCGCGTACACGCCGCCGACCTGGGAGCTGCCAGCCTATGCGTGATGGCTTGCATCACATTCTAGGGCTCGCGACCGCGTTTCTGCTGGCATCGATTGGCGCTGCGCTGGCGGACTCTTCCGAAGAAGCGCGCGAGCAGAAGCTTGAACGCCTTGTCCGCCAGGACTGCGGGTCGTGCCACGGCATGACCTTCAAGGGCGGTCTGGGGCCTGATATTCGCGCGGAACGCATGGCGGGCTTTACGCCCAGCGCCATCGCCGCCGTCATTCTCGACGGTGTACCCGGCACACCGATGCCGCCGTGGCGTGGCTTGCTTAGCGAAGAGGACGCTCTGTGGATCGCCGAATATCTGCGCAAGGGGGGCCGCTAATGACCGCGCTCCTGAAATCCCTGCTCATCATCGCCGCAACGCTTATGGCGAGCGTAACGCACGCCGTCGCCGCAGACCAACAACCCGTCCTCAGAGGCACCGGCAACCTCGGCATTATCGTCGAACGCACCACTGGGTCCTTGGTCATCTTCGACGCCACTGAGCGCCGCATGATTTCACGCGTCGAAGGCTTGGGCGATCTCTCGCACGCCTCGGCAGTGTTTTCGCCCGACGAGCGCTACGCCTTTATTTTTGGTCGCGACGGCGGCTTGACGAAAGTCGATCTGCTGACATCAAGTATCGTGCATCGCGTCATGCAGGCCGGAAACTCCATCGGCGGCGCTATTTCCGATGACGGCACGCTGGTTGCTGTTGCCAACTACGAACCCGGCGGCATCAAGGTATTCGATACTGCCACGCTAGCCGAAGTCGCCGATATTCCGGCAACGTGGACGGGCGGTCGCTCGAAGACGATCGGTCTCGAAGATGCGCCTGGCCGCCGTTTCCTGTTCTCGCTTTGGGATGCGGGCGAAACCTGGATTGCCGACTTCTCGAAGGGTAACACACCGCAAATCACGAAGCTGACGGGAATGGGCGACCGGCCGTACGACGCGCTGGTGACTAGTGACGGGCGGTATTACGTGGCCGGGCTGTTTGGCGAAGATGGCTTGACTGTCGTGGATCTCTGGCAGTCGCCGCTGACGCCGCGGCGCATCCTCCGCGGCTACGGCAACGGTGAGACGAAATTGCCCGTCTATAAGATGCCGCATCTCGAAAGCTGGGCACTGGCTGGCAATCGCTTCGTGCTTCCGGCCATTGGACGTCATGAACTCCTCTGGGTAGATGCGCGCACGTTTGAAGAAACCAACCGGACGGCCGTCTACGGTCAGCCCGTGTTTGCTGTAGCCGGTCCAGACGGGCGCAATGTCTGGGTGAACTTCGCCCATCCGCTCAATGATACGATTCAGGTTGTCGATAGCTTGACCGGCTCAATCGTCAAACAGTGGAAGCCTGGACCTGCGGTTCTCCACATCGAGTTCGCGCCGCGTGGCCACGACGTCTGGGTGTCCGTCCGCGATGCCAACGTCGTGCAAGTCTACGACGCTTATACATTCGAAAAGAAAGCCGAAATCGCCGCCAACAGCCCGAGCGGTATCTTTCTCACCGCGCGCGCGCATCGCATGGGGCTGTAAACATGATCCAGATGACGGTTTCCCCTCTTGAAAACCGGTTACTTGAAGAGTGGCAACGCGATCTGCCAATCGTCCCACGCCCGTTCGCGGTCATGGCCGATCGGATGGATGCGACCGAGGCCAATGTGATCGGGTGTTTGAAAGGGCTGCAAGCCAAGGGCGCCATCAGCCGCGTCGGTGGCGTCGTGCGTCCCAACACACTCGGCGCCAGCACGCTCGCCGCCATGGCCGTGCCGGACCTCGAAGCGAATTCTGTTGCCGACGTTCTTGTAAGGGAACCCGGCATCAATCACGTCTATCTGCGAGAGAATGATTGGAACCTGTGGTTCGTGGTCACCGGCCCGGATCGCGGCTACATTGAATCTGTTCTGCACAGGATTACGCAGCGCACCGGCTATCGCGTACTGGAACTCAGGTTGGAGCGCGCCTTTTACATCGATCTCGGCTTTTCGCTGCGCGGCGCACCGGAAGAGGCCTCCCAACACGCGAACCTGTATCGGGCGGACCATAGGCCCTATGCCATTGAAGATGGCGACCGGGAGCTTGTGCAAACCCTGACCCTGGGGCTGCCCCTCGTGCCACAGCCGTTTGAAGCGATCGCCTCGCGGCTCCAGCGGACGGAAGCAGACGTTATTGCCCGCATCACCGCGCTGACCTCGGCGGGCATCGTGCCAAGGCTGGGCGTCATCGTCCGCCATCGCGCCCTCGGTTGGCGCTCGAATGCCATGGTGGTTTGGGATATCCCACCCGACCGCATCGAAGAGACGGGCAAGATGCTGGCGGCCACACCCGGAATTAATTTGTGCTACCGGCGTACGCGCTATGCCGGCGACTGGCCGTACAATCTGTATTGTATGATCCACGCGAAGTCGCGCGATGAGGCCATTTCAATTCTCACGCAAGCATCTGAAGCATCCGGTCTGGACGACGTACCGCGCAAAATTCTATTCTCGCTGCGCTGTTTCAAACAAACCGGGGCAATGGTGGCCCTGCCGGAGGTGGCTGCATGAGGACCCGCATGAGGACGCAGCCCACCATTACGATCGATGACTTGGATCGCAGAATCATCAACCGGCTGCAGGATGGCATTCAGCTGGTCGAGCGGCCATTCAAGGCCGTCGCGAATGAATTGGGCTGCGACGAAAATCAATTGATTGCACGGATCGAGAGGCTCTGCGCAGCGGGCGTCCTGACGCGCTTTGGACCGTTCTTTGATGCCGAAGCGATGGGCGGCGCCTTCTGCTTGTGCGCCATGGCCGTGCCCGCCGACCGCTTCGGTGCCGTGGCCGACATTGTGAACGCCCACCCCGAGGTTGCACATAACTATGAGCGCGACCACGCTCTGAACATGTGGTTCGTACTTGCCACCGAAACACTGGCCGACATCGACCGGACGGCCAAGACCATCGAGAGCGAAACCGGGCTCGACGTTCTGCAATTCCCCAAGCTCGAAGAATTTTTCATCGGCTTCAAGGTGGCGGCATGACCATCCTGCTTCCCTATGAACGCAAGCTCGTTGAAGCAACGCAGGCCGGGCTTCCGCTCGATCCGCAGCCATACGCGCGCGTCGCAGAGCAGACGGGTCTGACGGAAGCTGGCGTCATAGCCGGCCTCGGGCGCCTCATGGAGCGCGGCATCATCCGCCGCATCGCGGCGGCCCCCAATCACTATGCGCTCGGCATGACCGCCAATGGCATGACCGTCTGGGATGTCAACGACGACCGCATCTCGGACCTCGGACAGCGCATAGGTGCGCTGGCGTTCGTTTCCCATTGCTACCGCCGGCCACGCGCGTTGCCGCTCTGGCCGTACAATCTGTTCGCCATGGTGCATGGCGCCAACCGCGATGAAGTCGAGAGCAAGCGTCGCGAGATTGCAGCCCTGCTCGGCGACGACTGCCGCGGTTCGGACATTCTCTACTCGAAGCGCATTCTTAAAAAGACAGGTCTGCGCCTGTCTGCCAGCGGAGGATAGCAAAGATGTTTCGTCTTTCGCATTACATGAAGCAGCTCGTCGCCCCAACCCCCGTGCGCCAACGCAAGGGGCCGGTGCGGCCGGTCGTCATCTGGAATCTGACGCGCCGTTGCAATCTCAAGTGCCGGCATTGCTATGCCGTCGCCGCCGATCACCATTTCCCAGGTGAGCTGACGACGCAGGAAGCCTACGCGGTGCTCGATGATCTCGCCGCGTTCAATATTCCGGCTTTGATCCTGTCGGGCGGCGAGCCGCTATCGCGTGCCGATACACTCGACATCGCACGGCGCTCAAAAGCGCATGGCCTGTACACGGCGCTTTCGACCAACGGCACGCCGATCTCCGGTGCAGTTGCCGATGAACTGGCCGGAATCGGCTTCGATTATGTCGGCATCAGCCTCGATGGCATCGGCGCCACCAACGACTGGTTCCGCGGTCAGAACGGCGCATTCGATGCGGCCCTCGCCGGCGTTCGCGAATGCCAGAAGCGCGACATCAAGGTCGGTCTGCGTTTCACCATGACCAACGACAACGCCGCCCAACTGCCGGATCTTCTGGCGCTTGCCGAACGCGAAGGCGTTGAAAAATTCTATCTGTCGCATCTCGTTTACGCAGGGCGCGGCAACAAGCATCGCGGCGACGATACCGACTGGACGGTGACCCGCTCGGCCATGGAGTTGCTCATAGAACGGGCGTGGCAGGCCGTCTCAGAAGGCCACGAGCTTGAAATCGTGACCGGCAACAACGACACCGATGCCGTCTTCTTTCTGCAATGGGTCGCGGCCAATTTTTCGCCGGAACAGGTGGCACATGTGCGCCGCCACCTCGAAGCGTGGGGCGGCAACTCATCGGGGCTCGGCGTTGCCAATATCGATACGCAAGGCGTCGTCCACCCCGATACGTACTGGTCCGACTATTCGATCGACAGCGTGCGCAAGCGTCCGTTCAGCACGATCTGGCAAGACCTGTCCGATCCGATGCTCGCCGGGCTTCGCATGCAACCGCGTCCGCTCAAGGGCCGGTGCGGCGCCTGTGCGTACAAATCGGTTTGCGGTGGCAACACGCGCATTCGCGCCCTGCAACTGACCGGCGATCCATGGGAAGCCGACCCCGCCTGCTATCTGAGCGATCAAGAGATCGGCTTGGACGAAGCTATGAGCCACGCGGGCCGCGCCTCCCTCACACCCTTCCGAGGCATCAAACATGATCCTGCGCATCGCTTTACTTAGTTTGCTTGTGCTTGGCTCGACGATTGTGCACGCACAATCGGACGCCAAGCAACTCTATGATGCGCATTGTGCCGCCTGCCATGGCGCCGAGCGACTCGGCGGCACTGGTCCTGCGCTCATTCCCGACACGCTGTCGCGGATGCGCGGCCCTGTGCTCGCGAAAGTCATCTCCGAAGGTCGCGCATCAACACAGATGCCGGCCTTTGCCGATAAGCTGTCTCAAGACGACATCACCGCGCTTGCCGATTTCCTCGGCAAACCGCTCGCCTCGATACCCTCATGGACCGAAGCCGACATCACCGCGAGCCGATCGTTTAACGCTGACTATAAGGCTGTAACAAGCCCCACGTTCAAAGCCGATCCGCTCAACATCTTCCTCGTTGTCGAAACCGGCGACCATCATGTTTCGGTCCTCGATGGCGACACCTTCGACCGCCTCGACCGGTTCGCGACGCCATTCGCCGTGCACGGTGGCCCGAAGTTTTCGCCCGACGGCCACTTCGTCTTCATCATGTCGCGCGATGGCTGGGTGCAGAAGTACGACATCTGGGCTCTGAAGGAAGTTGGCCGCGTGCGCGCCGGCCTCAATGCTCGCAACATCGCGATGTCTAAGGACGGCAAGTGGCTGGCGGTCGCCAACTACCTGCCGCATACGCTGACAATTCTGAACTCCGAAGACCTGTCCGTTGCCCGCATATTTGACGTCGCTGATCGCACCGGAGTTACGTCGCGCGTGTCCGCCGTTTATCAGGCGCCGACACGCAACAGCTTCGTGCTGGCCCTGAAAGACGTTGCCGAAATCTGGGAAATATCTACCGATCCGAATGCGGAGCCCGTGCTGGAAGGCTACGTGCACAGCCACGAGAAGGGCATGGTGGAAGCGATCCCCTCCTCACAAGGGCTGTTTGCGCGCCGCCGCATCGCCATTTCGCAACCCCTCGACGATTTCTTCTTCGATCCCGAATATCGCAACCTCATCGGCGCGGCGCGCGACGGCAACAAGGCCGTCGTCGTCAATCTGATCGTCGGGCGCGAAATCGCCGAACTACCACTGCCCGGTATGCCGCATCTCGGCTCCGGCATCAGCTGGATGCGCGATGGAAAGCGCGTCATGGCCACTCCACACCTCAAGGAGGCCAAGCTCAGCATCATCAGCGTCGATGATTGGTCCGTTGTCGCCACGATCCCGACGGAAGGTCCAGGCTTCTTCCTGCGGTCGCACGAATCGTCGCCCTACGTTTGGGCCGACGTCTTCTTCGGTCCGAACAAGAACGCGATGCATGTCATCGACAAACAGTCTCTGCAGATCGTCAAGACGTTGCGGCCCGTGCCGGGCGCCACCGTCGCGCACGTCGAATTCGACCGGTATGGCCGCCATGCGGTTGTATCGGTGTGGGAAGACGACGGCGCAATCATCATCTACGATGCCAAAACGCTGGAAGAGGTGCGCCGCATCCCGATGCGCAAGCCGTCGGGGAAGTACAATGTGTTCAACAAGATCACCTTTTCGGAAGGCACGAGCCACTGATCGCGAAACACTGACAGCTGGACCGCGCTGACTACTGGCTTCTTGCTGCGCGATTAGAGAAACGCGCCGTGCGCCCCAAGCACTGCGCCGGCGACCGTAATAGCGCTGAGCGTCAACAACACAACATGCATCCGCTGCACTCGCCGGAATGTTCCTTCTGGGTCGCGCGCGGCGCGCGCGTCGAACCAGCGGTGCAGAAAAAACGGTTCCGCCACGAACAGCATGAACGTGAAGATCGCCCACACCAAAACCATCGCATGCATCCACCAATACGATGGATCCGCAAAGCGGTCCCACACGTCCATTCCGTAGACCATGTAAAGCCCGCTCAATCCGGCCAGAGCCGTCGAAATACGCGCCTGATTTCCAAACCGCCCTTCAATGTTGCCAAACAAACTCATCCGCTCAGCCGCCTTCACGGCACGCGAGAGCCCTGGCAGCAGCACCAACGTAACCATCAAGACACCGCCGATCCAATGCACGATCGCAAGAACGTGCACCGCCCGGGCTATTGCCAGATCGTCCATTGTTCACCTCACGCGTGGCTTCAAAAGCATTGGTTCTTTCATCGATGCGCCAGCGCATCGCCAGCACCACGTGCATAACCATATTCTCAATTGGCAATCGTGCAAGAACGCGCACCCCCAGCATCATCTCTGATGCTCTCGCACTCAGCGACGACGTTCAATGGCGGATATCCGCAATCATGGCGAGAGCGCCATACTTCACGTAAAAATGGGGAACGTCTCGAATGTGTCGCGCAGAATGGCGGCGCTATCCTTGTGCTGCAACCACCCCTCGATCATCGTTGCATACACGCGGCGGAAATCGATCGTGTATTGCAGATTGCCATCCGGCATCAGGTCGGTCAGGCTCGAGCGCTTACCGTATTGACCGCCTTTGACCGACTTGCCAACGACGAACATCAGATTGGCCGTACCGTGGTCCGTACCGAGCGACGTGTTTTCGGCCGCGCGGCGTCCGAACTCCGAGAAGATCAACATCGTTACATCGTCCGCCCGCCCGATGCGCTCCATGTCCCGCATGAAGGCCGCGACAGCGTCTGCCACGTATGTCAGATAGCGCCCATGTGGTTCGGCCTGGAGCACGTGCGTATCGAACGAATTATGCGGGTACGACGTGTAGTAGAGCCGCGCGGGCATCTCGGCTGCGATCAAGGCCGCGATCTTGTTGAGGTTGACCGGGAAGATTCCATAGTCCACCGGCGATTTGTAACCGGACCAGGCTTCGCGCACCTGCTGGGAAGCATCGCGGGCGCTGCGCGCGACCTCGGCCAGATACTTTTGTGAGCTGCTTGCGGCTTCTGGCACCTCGGCAACGTGTTCGAATATCGGCCGCTCCTGCGCGTCGCCCTTGCGCACGAAGCGATCCGGCTGGTTGAACACCACCGGCGTGTGATGGCTGGAGTTCACCGCCAACGACTGCGTTTCATCGATATTGACGATGAAATTCGGCGCGCCGTCCGGCCGCATGGTATCGGCGAGGCGGCCGATCCACCCGAGAGACTGGCCGCTATTGGGGGCGGCGGTGTGCCAGTAGGCCATCGACGTGAAGTGCGAGAAGTTCGGCTGGGCGTAGCCGCACCCGTGGATCACCGCGAGCTTGCCGTCTTTGTAGAGCTGTTCGAAACCCTTCATGCCGCCGCTGAAACCGTGCATGTCATCGATTTTGATGAGCTTCTTTTCCGGCAAACCAATGCGCGGCCGCAGCTTATAGTAGGCCTCGTCGCCATACGGCACGAACGTATTCAATCCGTCGTTGGCGCCTGAGAGTTCCAAGACGACGAGAATGCGCTCGTTGCGCTTCTTCGTTTCGCTGGCCGCCTGCGCTAACGCTGGCGTCAGCCCGTATCTCAGGCCCTCGCCCGCTGCACCGAGAAATAAAGCCGACGCGCCGGCTTCCAAGAAGCGGCGCCGCGTGAAGAGAGGGAATCCGTCTGACATAGTCACTCCTTGCGCCGCAGCGGCTCAACCAAGCTGATACTCGGGCTGACTGAGAATAAGATGCAGCAACGTTCGCAAACTTTGCTCCATGTAGGTCTGCGACGCGGCCACATCGGACGTGCCGAGATCCTGTTCAAGGAACTTCGACAGATGCTGGCGCATCTCCGGCGACGGCGGCAGAAGGAACATGCGCGCAACAAGCTTATCGACGACTTCAGCCGGCGTCTTTGGGGGTGCTGGATCTTCCATGACCATGCGGGTGAGGTTGATTTGTGCGAACGAACGCAGCAGCGGTTTCACCCTTTGGATCGCCATTTGCCAGCCGCGATAGCTGGCGTAGCGCGTGTTAAAATCCTCGTCGCGGTCGGCGTCGAGGTTGGACGTTGCCGCCATTTCCTTGTTGTCAGGCGCCGTCGCCGCACTGATCGTTGCACCCTGAGCGAGCTTCTCATGCACTTCTAGGATCTGGTAATTGGTGCCGGGATGGCGATCGGGCGGCACGAAAGCAATGTCAGGAAACACGACATCGCGAACGAAGTTTCCGCGCTCGATCAGAAGCCCAGGCGTGATCCAGCTGCGCCCATGCGCCCAGCCCGCGACCGTCGGCGGCCAGAATAGCGTCTGTCCAAGCGCCGTGGTGGTCTGGTAAAGGTCCGGCACACCCGGCACCTCAGTGAGGCCTAACTTTTTGTAGGTCGAGATGACCAGTTCGACCGGGCTCTTGATATGGCTGCCGCAACTCTCCGGCGCATAGAAATCGCGCGACAGAAAAATCGTCTCAAGAAGCGGGGCGACATCGTAATTGGCGTTGCGCAAAATATTGCCGAGCTGGCTGCGCACGTCTGGCGAAACCTCCTCGCGCACGAAGAACTTGTAGATCTTCGCAGCGACGAACTCGGCCGTCACCGGCTGCTTCAAAATAATGTCGATCACCTGGACGCCATCGAAGGCGCCGCGCTGGCCAAGAAAGGTCTTCTCGCTCGCGTCGTGCTGCGCATCGTTGACGATGAAATCTACGCCTTTGAAGTTCCAGCCGGTGAAGGCCCGCGCGCCCTCACGAATGTCGATTTCCTGGTAGTTGCCCGGTCCCATGGTGAAAAGCTCCATGATCTCGCGGGCGAAATTTTCATTCGGCGCGCCTTTGACATTCACACCGGCATCGAGAAACGCCAGCATCGCCGGATCTTGCGCGACGCCGATGAGGAGACTGCGGAAGTTCCCGAGGCCCTGCGTTTGAAACAGCTGTAGCTGCTTCAACATCTTGCGATAGTCGCGGACCTTATCCTCGCTGGTTGCAAAGTGCCCGTGCCAGAAGAGCGCCATCTTTTCTTCGAGCGGCCGGTTGGTGGTCAACATGCGATCGGCCCACCAGTTGCCAAGTCTGCGCGTTTCGAGAAGACTTGCGCGCAACCAGTAGAAGAAGCGGTCGGCGACGGTTTGCATGCGCCGGTTGCCGTCTGGCTTCACCTTCACACCCATCGCTTCGCCATTGGCCTTGGCCAAATCGGTCGCGGCCGGGCGGCTCGGCGGGAACGGATCGAGCGCCGCATCGAAGACGCCAGACTCATCGAATGCTTTAAGCTTGCCGTTTTCGACGTTGACCGGTGCTACAAGCTCGCGAACGAGCGCCGCCGGTTCGCGACCTACAAGGCGATCGATACCGTCCGGCGTTTCGCCAAACCCAGCCCGCTCGATCAGGTGTGCCGCACGCGCCCTATTCCAATCGGCAGGCGAAATGGGACTAAGGTCATTCGTCCACTCGGCCCCTCCGGAACACTGCGGCTCAGCCGCGCGCACGGGGGCCGCCAGAACGCAAAAAGCCACGAGGAGTGAAGCCTTCAACAGAAGATCGCGCATGTTGGTCACCGACAGTTGCGTTAACGAAAAGCGCCAGCTGGCCGGTGTAGCACCGCGACCTGATCCCGCCCCTTTGTTTGCCGATGATGCCAATGCCGTTGGCCGCGGACAACCCCGCCTTTAGCGTTCTCGCGCGGTTGTGATAGCGGACGCCCAGCCGTGATCAGCAACGCCTTAGGCAGCCGCATCAGGATGAGGTGTTTCCGCGAAGGGCTCCGACGCTTGGCGACCCAACCGCGGCACGAGAACCGTGCGGGTCATGGTATGACGCCACTAACGATGCTACCGCCGCAAGTGACGAGATGGTCGAGAATGAAACCCGTCAGTCCGATATAGGCGAGAGCGACTTTAACGCTGGAGAGCTTCGACGTATTGCAAGCGTCCCATATGACATAGCAGATGTTACAACGTCGGCTGACCGAACATCGTCAGATCGACGCTCTTGTCCTTGGTCGCAAGGCGATCGATGTACGCCAGCGGTTCCTTCGGATCGAACGTTTCGCAACCAAAGAAGGCGCCGCCGCCTTCGATCTTTTCGTCCTCCTTGGGCACGTCTTGGCCCGTCGCGGCAACGGCGGATCGGTAGAGCGCCGGTCGGTAGACGCGGCGCGCAACGCCAGCAATATCGAATGGCTCGCGTACCTGCCCCCAACGGATCATCTGTGTCAGAATCCAGATGGCATGCGAGACCCACGGGAAGTTGGCGTTACCCTTATTGAAGACAAGCACGTCTCGCGTGTGTTCGCCGGTGAAACCGGCGCCACGCACCAACTGATCGACGAGTGAACGCAGTAGAATATGTTGCGACAGGCCGACATACTCGGGCCGTGCCAGAATTTCGGCCGCCGCGCGCCGATTGCCGAGATCATCGAGCCAGACGCACGCCGCACTAACAGCACGGATCAGTTTCAGTACAACGTCGTGATGGGCGTCAGAAAAATCGGCGCGTAGTGCCAGAACCTTTTCAGGGCTCGCATGCCAAAGCTCCGGCTTGGTCGCGATGATCACGCCGCTGCCGTCCGCGACCGCGACGCTGTTCCACGGCTCACCGACACAGAAGCCGTCGATTTGCCCGGCCTTCAAGCTCTCCGCGATCAACGGTGGCGGCACAACGACCAGGTTCACGTCGTTGACGGGGTCGATGGCGGCCGCCGCGAGCCAGTACCGTAGATCGTAGTTGTGCGACGAGAAGGGATACACCATGCCGAGCGTCAACGGAGGGACGCCATCCGCGCGCCGCTGCCGCACGACGCGCGCAAAACTGCGCGCCGCGGCCATCCCGCCGGCTTCCGTGTTCGCCCGGTCCGCCCGCAGCATTTCGTCATAGAGTGCCATCGACACCGTAATGGCGTTGCCGTTCAGGCTGGTCGCCATTGCAACGATCATCTCGACGGGCGCTCGGCCACCGAGCCCAAGGGTGGACGCCAGCGGCATCGGGGCCAGCATGATGGCGCAATCGAACGCGCCTGCTTCGGCCTTGTCGCGAATGTTCGCCCAAGACACTTCCCTATGCAGCACGAGCGACAATCCCTGCGCCGCATCGAAGCCTAGTTCCTTGGCAATCACCAAAGGCGCACAGTCAATAAGGGGCATGAAACCGGCGTGAAGCGTGGTGAGAGCCGCCGCTTTGGACATGCCGGGCACCGTCATTCGCTACCTCCCGGCGTGCCCAGCAGATCGATGCTGCTGAGCAGACTTTCGGCGACGTCGGCGATCTTGCGGCTCTGGCGCATGGCGGTCTGGCGCAACAGCGAATACGCCGCCTCCTCGTCCAGGCCTTTGGATTTCATAAGAAATCCCTTGGCGCGATCAATGAGCTTGCGATCCCGAGGGCCAACTTCGCCTCATCCAGTTCAGCGCGCAGCTTGTCGAACACGCGAAAACGCGAAATCGTCATTTCGAGGATGTCGCTGACACGCTCTTTTTCAGGCCATCGACAATATACGCCGATACACCGGCGTCGACGGATGCTGAGATGGAACCCCGTACGCTCTGATCGACGAACATCGCGATGGGTCGGCGCACTACGCGCGACACCTGGAACATCTGATCGAGAACATCGCGACTCGGGTTTTCGAGGTCCATCAGGATGACATCGGGGTCGAGGCGATAGATGTGATCGACCAAGCGAACGGTGGTGGCGAGCGCGACTACGTTGGCGTAGCCGGCCTCCTTCAAACCTTCCTCGATTACAGCGCGGCGAATAGGATTCTCGTCAACGACCAGAATTCTTATGGCGGCGCCGCCCTCCTGCGTATCCAACGTCTATCCGATCGCGTGAACCAACCCTCTCACACTGACTCCGCTAACGGCGTCTGACAAGTTGCCTGCGTCAGTATGACGGTGTCAGAACGACTCCTGCGGCCACGGCCCTCAAAAGGGGCCACCCCTATACATCAAAAGCGGACGCCAAACCTTGGTGCCTGGGCCCTACACGCTCAACAGCAGGTGCTCGCGCTCCCAAGGGCTGATGACGCGCATGAACTCCTCGAACTCCGAGCGTTTCAGCGCCAGATATACATGCGAGAAGCGCTTGCCGAGCACCTCTTGCAGGTCGGCACAGTCTTCGAAAGCAATCAGCGCCTCCAGCAGTCCGCGCGGCAACTGGTGATCGTTGCGATAGGCGTTGCCGACGACGGTGGTGCGCGGATCGAGCTTTTGCTTCATCCCGAGGTAGCCGCAGGCGAGGCTCGCCGCCAATGCGATGTATGGATTTGAATCCGAACCCGGCAGACGGTTCTCGACGCGGCGCGCACTCTCCGGCGAGATCGGCACGCGCAGCCCGGCGGAGCGGTTGTCATGCCCCCACTCGACATTGATCGGTGCGGCACCATTCGGCACAAGCCGGCGATAGGAATTCACGTAGGGCGCGAACAGACACATGGCCGACGGCAGATAGGCCTGTTGGCCAGCCAGAAAATTATAGAACAACGGGCTGGCTGAGCCATCGGCGTTGGTAAAGATGTTTTTGCCGGTTTTGCTATCGACGATGCTCTGATGGATGTGCATCGCGCTGCCCGGCTCGTTGGCCAGAGGCTTTGCCATGAACGTGGCATAACAGCTTTGCCGGAATGCCGCTTCTCTGATGGTCCGCTTGAATAAGAAGACCTGGTCGGCGAGGTGCAGCGCATCGCCGTGCAGCAAATTGATTTCCAGCTGCGCCGCTCCGCCTTCCTGGATGATCGTATCGATCTTCAGGTATTGGAGTTCGGCGAATTCATAGATGTCGTCTACGATCTTGTCGTATTCATCGACGGCACCCAGGCTATAGGCTTGCCGCCCGGCGCCCGGACGCCCCGAACGGCCGATCGGCGGCTCGAGGGGATAGTCGGGGTCTGAATTGGTCTTCGTCAGATAAAACTCAAGTTCCGGCGCAACGACTGGTACCCAGCCTTCCTTCGCATAGAGTGCCAGCACGTGCTTAAGCACATTGCGCGGTGCAACCTCGACCGGCGCACCGTTTTGCCAGGTTGCATCATGTATGACCTGTGCGGTGGGGCTGGAGGCCCAGGGCGCCGGACGGATGGTCGACAGATCCGGCACCATCATCAGGTCGCTCTCGGCATAGAGGGCCTGGCCATCTTCTTCAAAACCGACGTAATCGCCGGTAATTGTCTGATGAAAGATCGAAATCGGCAGGTGAACGGCGTCGAGTTTAACGAATTTCTCCGCTGGCATGGTCTTACCGCGGGCGACGCCGGCAATATCCGGGACGGCGCAATCGATTTCCTGAATGCGGTGCTGCCTCAGCCAGTCGCGCAGCCCTTCCGGCGTCGACCCAAAACTGTATTCTTCTACTTCGCCGGAAATGCTGGAAACTGGAGCTGCCGTGTCGGCCGTCATGATTGCACCTAGCGATCCCATTGATGCTGCGCAGCCCGTAACCATAGCCCCATTCGGGGCATCGTCTAAGGGCACTGAACAGTGAAGATCATCCCTTGTACCTGGGAGAATTTATGATCACAATGGAAAGGTTGGGAAACAGCAACAGAGCCTTACCATTCGGGTCTATGGGGTTGCGTTGCGAGACACTGGGCTGCGAACCGCCGGTTCGCAATGGAGGTTAATCGAATGACCGGGTACCTTGTAGTCCGTAGACTGATTGCAACAGGACTCGCAGTTGGCGCTATGGCGATTGGACATGTGGCAACAGCGGCAGAGCGCCAAGTGCGCGTCTACAATTGGTCCGACTATATCGACGAGTCCATTCTTGAGGACTTTACGAAAGAAACCGGAATCAAGGTCGTCTACGACGTCTTCGACAGCAATGAAGTCCTAGAAACGAAATTGCTCGCCGGCGGCACGGGATATGACGTGGTGGTGCCCACGGGCCCGTTCCTATCGCGCCAGATCGGCGCCAAGGTTTTCCGCAAATTGGATAAATCCAAACTGCCGAACATCTCCAACATGTGGGATGACATCGCCAAACGATCGTCAATTTACGATCCCGGCAATGAGTACTCAGTCAACTATATGTGGGGTACGACCGCGATTGGCTACAACGAAGCCAAAATTAAAGAACGCATGGCCGATGCACCCGTCGATTCCTGGGACATGATCTTCAAACCGGAAGTCATCGCCAAGTTCAAAGATTGCGGAATTCACATCCTCGATGCAGCCGACGATATTCTGCCCGCCGCACTCAACTATCTGAAACTCGACCCGAACACGAAGAACCCGGACGATCTGAAGAAAGCCGGCGAGCTGATGGAAAGCATCCGCCCCAACATTCTGAAGTTCCATTCGTCTGAATATATCAACGCTCTGGCGAACGGCGACATCTGTCTTGCCGTTGGCTATTCAGGCGACATTCTGCAGGCCCGCAGCCGCGCCGAAGAAGCCAAGAACGGTCAGGTCATCAACTTCGCGCTGCCGAAAGAAGGCGCGCAGATGTGGTTCGACCAAATGGCCATTCCGGCCGACAGCAAGCGCTCCGAAGAGGCCCACGCTTTCCTCAACTACATGATGAAGCCAGAGGTCATCGCCAAGGCGTCCAACTACGTCAGCTACGCCAACGGCAACAAGGCGTCGCAGGAATTCCTGGACGAGACGATCAAGAACAACCCTTCGATCTATCCGTCCGACGAGACGATGAAGCGACTGTTCGTGAAAACCAGTTATGACGCAAAAACGCAGCGTGTCGTGACGCGACTGTGGACGAAGGTCATCACAGGAAAATAGCCGGAAACGGCAAGCGCCGGGGGGGCAACCCCGGCGCTTTTTTCTTGGGTGCCGTCGGCACCCGGAAAAGCTTGCAACTGCTCTATTCAAATGATCCGAGCGAGGAGTGTCATATGGCCGGAAGCGCATCCGCCACAGCGGCTCAAGTGGCGCCAAAAACCGCCGCACACAAGCCAGCCAGTCGAACGCCCGCGCCACAAACCAATTTCGCACCATGGAAAGATCCGGCGAAATCCCCGATTGTGCGCTTTGAAAACGTCACCAAGCGCTTCGGCGATTTCGTCGCCATCAAGAACTGCACACTCGACATCTACGAGCGCGAGTTCTTCGCGCTGCTCGGTCCATCCGGCTGCGGCAAGAGTACGTTGCTGCGCATGCTGGCGGGCTTTGAGAAGCCAACCGACGGCCGCATTTTCGTCGGCGGCAAGGACATCACCGATCTGGCGCCCTATGAGCGCACCGACGTCAACATGATGTTTCAGTCCTATGCGTTGTTTCCGCATATGACGGTCGAGCGCAACATCGGCTTCGGTCTACGCCAGGACGGCATGGCGAAAGGCGACATCGAAGCGCGCGTGGCAGAAGCCATGGCGTTGCTGGAACTCGAAAAGTTCGCACACCGCAAGCCGCATCAGTTATCGGGCGGCCAACAGCAGCGCGTGGCGCTGGCGCGCGCCATCGCCAAGAAACCGCGCATCATGTTGCTCGACGAGCCGCTCGGCGCGCTCGACAAGCGGCTTCGCCAGCAGGCGCAGTTCGAGCTGATGCGCATTCAGGAAACCACCGGCACAACCTTCATCATCGTGACACACGATCAGGAAGAAGCCATGACGGTTGCCAGCCGCATCGCCGTCATGAACCACGGCGAACTGGTGCATATTGCAACACCGGGTGACATCTATGAGTTTCCCGGGTCGCGCTACGTCGCGCAGTTCATCGGCGACGTCAATGTGTTCGAAGGCAAGGTTACCGCGATCCATGACGGCACGGTCGACATCGAATGGCCATCGGGACAGGGCCAGTTCGCCGCCACCGCCATCGATGGACTGTCACCCGGACAGCAGGTGTGGCTGGCGATGCGGCCCGAAAAGCTGCGCATCTCGTTGGCCAAGCCGACCACCACCTGCAACACCATTCCCGGCAAAGTCATCGACGTCGGTTACCTCGGCTCGATATCGCATTACCACGTACGCGTGGCATCCGGTCAAACCGTGACGGCGCTGCGGGCTAACTCGGCGCAAACGGTTGAACAGAACATCAAGTGGGATGACGACGTTTGGCTGGAGTGGCCGCACGACGTCGGCATGATCTTGACGAAATAACGAGCGTGGTTTTGGTCTGCGCCGACCCCGGTTCGCGCGGCAGACATCGATTGGAGTGCACCACATGCGCCGTTGGTATGTCATCGGAGCGCCGTATCTCTGGCTCCTGCTGTTCTTCCTCGTGCCGTTTTTTATTGTGTTCAAGATCTCGCTGTCGGACATCGCGACCGCAATCCCGCCGTACACACCGACGCTTGAACTGGCCGCCGGATGGGACGGCATCAAGACGTTCTTGTCGCAACTCGACACCGAGAACTACACCTTCATCGCCAGCGATCCGCTGTACGTCGATGCCTATTGGTCGAGCGTGCAGATCGCCGGCATCGCGACGTTCATCACGCTGCTGGTCGCCTACCCCATCGCCTACGGGATGGCACGCGCGCCGAAAGACTGGCAGGCGACGTTGATGATGCTGGTCATCCTGCCGTTCTGGACGTCCTTCCTGATCCGCGTCTACGCCTGGATGGGCATCCTGAAAAAAGAAGGCTTGCTCAATCTGTTCCTGATGAACATGGGTTTGATCAATGAACCCCTGACGATCCTGAACACGACCACGGCGGTCTACATCGGGATCGTCTATTCCTATCTTCCGTTCATGATCCTGCCGCTCTATTCGAGCCTCGAAAAGATCAAACCGTCATTGATCGAAGCCGCTGAAGATCTCGGCTCGCCGCCATGGAAGGCGTTCTGGCAGATCACGTTCCCGCTGTCGCTGCCCGGTATTTTTGCCGGCTGTCTGCTGGTCTTTATCCCGGCGGTCGGCGAGTTCGTCATTCCTGATCTTCTCGGCGGCTCGGACACCTTGATGATCGGCAAGACGCTGTGGAGTGAATTCTTCAACAACCGCGACTGGCCGGTGTCGTCGGCGGTGGCGGTGGTGCTGCTGTTCGTGCTGATCCTTCCGATCGTACTGTTCCAGCGCATGCAGCAACGCCAACAGGAGGCCGGAACATGAACACTCGTTTCTCCTGGTTCAATATACCGTCGATCGTTCTCGGCTTCGCATTCCTGTACGTGCCCATTCTCTTGCTCGTCATCTAGAGCTTCAACGAGTCGAAACTCGTGACGGTGTGGGGCGGGTGGTCCACCAAGTGGTACGCTGGTTTGCTCGAGAACGATGCGCTGATCGATGCGGCCTGGGTCACGCTGCGCGTGGCGCTCGTGTCCGCAACGATTGCGACTATCCTCGGAACAATGGCGGCGCTCGTTCTGGTCCGCATGGGCCGCTTCCGCGGCCGCACCATGTTCTCCGGCCTCGTCTTCGCTCCGCTCGTGATGCCGGAAGTCATCACGGGCTTGTCGCTTCTGCTGTTGTTCGTTTCGCTCGGCTTCGATCGCGGCTTCTGGACCGTCACAATTGCCCACGCGACTTTCGCAATGTGTTTCGCCGCCGTTGTCGTGCAATCGCGGCTCCTCGACTTCGATAAATCGGTGGAAGAAGCCGCCATGGATCTCGGCGCACCGCCGGTGCGCACGTTCTTCGAGGTGACACTGCCGATCATCGCTCCAGCGGTCATATCGGCTTGGCTGCTGGCGTTTACGCTGTCGCTCGACGACCTCGTCATCGCAAGCTTCACGACGGGGCCCGGCGCGACAACGCTGCCCATCAAGATCTACAGCCAGGTGCGCCTCGGCGTGACGCCGGAAATCAACGCCATCTCGACGGTCATGATTGCATTCGTGACGGTCGGAGTGCTTATTGCGTCCTATATGACCAAACGATCATCAATGATGCGCGAGCGTGAAATGCGCGCCGTCGATCAAGGTGCAGCTTAGGCAAGCAATGGCAGAACAGCACGTCAATTCCTACTACGCCGCAACGGTCAACGACTCGACACGCTACCCCCGCCTCGAAGGTCAAACGACCGCCGATATCTGTGTCGTCGGCGGCGGCTTTTCCGGCATCTCATCGGCACTGACGCTGGCCGAGCGCGGCTATTCCGTCGTCCTCCTCGAAGCCAACCGCATCGGCTGGGGCGCCTCGGGGCGCAACGGCGGCCAGATGATTGCCGGCATCAGTGGCGAACATAATCTCAAGAGCCAACTCGGCGATGAGGGCGCTGCGCTTCTGCGCGCCATCCGCTATCGCGGCCACGACATTATCCAGTCGCGCATTGAGAAATTCACAATTCATTGCGACCTGCGGCACGGATGGATGGAAGCCGCCGCCAAGCCGCGCCACATGGACCACCTGCGCCAATACGTCGATGAGCGGATCGCAGAGGGCGACGGCGATGGCCTCGAAATCGTTGAGCCAGCTGGCATGGACCAAGTCCTCGGCACCAGCCTCTATCACGGCGGCTATATCGATCGCCGCAGCGGCCATCTGCATCCGCTCAATCTGTGCATGGGTGAAGCGCGCGCGGCCGCAAGCCTCGGCGTCAGGATCTGCGAGGACAGCGCCGCAATCACATTGCACGGCGGCGCAAAGCCCTACGTCACAACATCGCGTGGCCGCGTTGATGCCAAAACAATCATCCTGGCAGGCAGCACCGATCATGCGTTTCAACGCGGCCGCTTGAATGGCCTGACCTTCCCGACTGGAAGCTACATCATCTCAACCGAACCGCTGAGCGAAGCAGAAGCCGCTTCGATCAATCCGCGCAGTCTGGCCGTGGCCGACAGCAACATCGTGCTCGACTATTTCCGCCTGTCGGCCGACCGGCGCATGTTGTTTGGCGGCCGCTGCAATTATTCGAACCGCGATCCGAAAGATTTGAGCGCAGCGCTGCGGCCCCGCCTCGTTGAAATCTTCCCGCAGTTACAATCGAAAAAGATCGACTACGCCTGGGGCGGGCGCATCGACATCGTACTGACGCGCATTCCGGCAATCGGACGGTTGGAGCCCAACGTCTATTACATGCAGGGCTATTGCGGGCACGGCGTCAACACCACCCACATAGCCTCGGAAATCGTCGCCGACGCGATCTGCGGAACGATGGAGAAATTCGATCTGTTCGACCGGATCAAACATATCCGGATGCCCGTCGGCCGGTGGGCCGGCAATCAGATGCTGGCACTTGGCATGTTGTACTACCGCTTGAAAGATCTGCTCTGAAACCCTGCGACGCATTGAGACGCGGGCGCTCTCAACCGGACGTGCGCGCCAGGATCGACGTCGGCAACGGCCGGCTCGTGATTTCGCGCACGGCAAAACTCGACTTCAAGCGCGCGACGCCCGGCAAGCGCGACAACTGCTCTTTGTGAATGCGCTCGAAGTCGGCGAGGTCGCGCGCCAGCACCGCCAAAAGATAATCGTCCTCGCCCGACATCAGGTGGCACGAGATAACCGACGGTGCCGTCGCCACCGCCTTTTCGAATTGGCCGAGCAGATCCTCGCTCTGGCTCTTTAGCGCAATGTGCACGATCACCGTCATGTGCAGCCCTAGCTCCCGGCGGTTGACCTTGGCCTGGTAGCCCTCAATGACGCCGCTCTCCTCCATCGCCTTGATGCGGCGGGCAATGGCGGTGGCGGACAGCGGAATGCGCTCGGCCAATTGCACCTGACTCTGCCGGCCATCCTCCACGAGGGCTGCCAATATGGCCTTATCCAACGCGTCAAGAGCCATTTGCGCATTTTTTCTGCGTTAAACTTCATTTGTTTGACGTTTATATGCGTAATCCACAAGAAAGTAACGGAAAATCGCAGCCTTTCAAACACCAAACTGCGGTAATTTGATTGGCATCAAATTCAGCACATTTCAGGAGAGCGTCATGCGGATCGGCGTCCCCACGGAAATCAAGAGCAGCGAATTCCGCGTCGGCTTGGTGCCGGGGTCGGTCCGCGAACTCACTGCCAAGGGTCATGAGGTTATCGTCCAATCGGGTGCCGGCGCTGGCATCTTCGCCGACGATGCCACCTACGTGAAAGCGGGCGCGCGTATCGTCCCAGATGCTGCAAGCGTGTTTCGCGATGCCGAACTGATCGTCAAAGTGAAGGAACCGCAGGCAAGCGAATACGCGCAGCTCAATGCCGGCCAGATCCTTTTCACATACCTGCATTTGGCGCCCGATCCCGAGCAAGCCCGCGGCCTGATGGCGTCGGGCTGCGCAGCCATCGCCTACGAAACGGTGACCGATGCCAATGGCGGCCTGCCGCTCCTTGCCCCCATGAGCGAAGTCGCCGGACGCCTATCGATTGAAGCCGCCGCCATTGCGCTTCGCCGCCCGACCGGCGGACGCGGCGTCCTCTTGGGTGGTGTGCCAGGCGTGCGCGCCGCCAAGGTTGTCGTCCTCGGCGGCGGGGTCGTCGGCACGCATGCCGCCCGCATGGCGGCCGGCCTTGGCGCCGACGTTTCCATCATCGACAAGTCCTTGCCGCGGCTGCGCCAGCTTGACGAGCTGTTCGAGGGTCGCGCCAAAACCTTGGCTTCCACGATGGACTCCGTCGAATCCGAGGTGCTCGGTGCTGATGTCGTCATCGGAGCCGCCCTCATCCCCGGCGCAAGCGCACCGAAGCTGGTGACGCGAGCGATGCTCAAAGACATGAAGCGCGGCGCGGTGCTGGTTGACGTCGCTATCGACCAGGGCGGATGCTTTGAAACATCGCGGCCAACGACACACGAAGAACCGATGTTCGAAGTCGACGGTATCATTCATTATTGCGTGGCCAACATGCCGGGCGCGGTTCCCGTCACGTCGGCGCAGGCGCTGAACAACGCCACGTTGCCATTTGTGATGAAGCTCGCCGACAGAGGCTTGGCGGCATTCGATCGCGATCCGCACCTCGCCGCCGGTCTTAACGTACGCGACGGCCGCATCATGCATTCAACCGTCGCCGCGTCCCTTGGCTTCGACAATCTGCTCGGCACGCGTGGGTTTTCCAGCGCCGCCGCGTGAGACACGATAACGAGACACGTCCTGCCCCGTGCACCGGTTCGCAGATCCCTCTTGCGGACCGGTTTTTTCTGGATCGCGTGGCGTTACTTCGTCGTTGGGAAATGGAATTGCGCGCCACTGCGGATGCCGGTTGGCCAGCGCGCCGTGACGGTCTTGAGGCGCGTATAAAAGCGCACGCCCTCGGGCCCGTAGATCGCATGATCGCCAAACAATGACCGCTTCCAGCCGCCGAACGAATGATAAGCGACAGGCACGGCGATCGGCACATTGATGCCGACCATCCCAACTTGGATCTTGTCGGCAAACGCGCGTGCGGTGTCACCATCGCGCGTGAAGATGGCCGTGCCGTTGCCGTACTCGTGGTCGTTGATCAGTTTCGCGGCGTCATCGTAACTCTTGGCGCGCACGACCGACAGAACCGGCCCGAAGATCTCTTGCTTGTAGATCGCCATCTCGGGGTTGACGTGATCGAACAGCGTACCGCCGAGGAAATAGCCGTTCTCATAGCCTTGCAATTCGAGACCGCGGCCATCGACGACGAGCTTGGCGCCTTCCTGCACGCCGAGGTCGATCAAGCCTGCGATCCGGCGCTTGGCGTCCGCCGTGATGACGGGGCCCATTTCCGCGTCCGCATCGGTCGATGGCCCAATCTTGAGGTTGCGCACTTTCGGCGTCAGCGCCGCGACCAGTCTGTCGGCGGTTTCCTCGCCCACAGGAACAGCAACGGAGATCGCCATGCAGCGTTCGCCGGCCGATCCGTAACCGGCTCCCATGAGCGCGTCGACGGCCTGATCCATATCTGCGTCAGGCATGATGATCATGTGGTTTTTGGCGCCGCCGAGCGCTTGCACGCGCTTACCGGTCTCAGTGCCGCGCGCGTAGACGTATTCGGCAATCGGCGTCGAACCGACAAAACTCACCGCTGCAATATCGCGATGATCGAGAATTGCATCGACGGCGCTCTTGTCGCCGTGCACGACATTCAGCACACCATCTGGAAAGCCTGCTTCCTGGAACAAGTCCCAGGCCAGCATGACGGCCGATGGATCGCGCTCCGACGGCTTCAGGATAAACGTGTTGCCGCACGCCACGGCGACCGGATACATCCACATCGGCACCATGGCCGGAAAGTTGAATGGCGTGATGCCGGCAACGACGCCGAGCGGCTGGCGATCCGACCAACTGTCGATATCAGGGCCGACATTGCGGCTGTACTCGCCTTTCAGCAGATGCGGAATCCCGCATGCAAAATCGACAACGTCGATACCGCGCGCCAATTCTCCGAGCGCGTCAGCGTGCGTCTTGCCGTGCTCCTTTGAGATCGCCCGCGCGATGTCGTTGGCGTACCGCTCCAGCAGTTCCTTGAACTTGAACATCGGCTTGACGCGCTTTAATGGCGGCGTCACGCCCCATTCAACTGCCGCCGCCTTGGCGACCGCCACGGCCGCGTTGACCTCCGCCGTCTCTGACAATGGTAGGATCGCTGACTGTTCCCCCGTCGCCGGATTGAAGACGGCCGTGGTCCGTGCCGACACCGACAGAACTTTTCGCCCGCCGATCGCATTGGGAATTTTTTCAAGAGACTGCATCGTCATCCATTCTCAATAGTGGCTGCGGTGCGCCGCTCATGGCGTCGTCTTCAAAACCATCGTCAGCGTCTCGAACAGTTGGTCGATCTCGGACTTCGAAATGATCAATGGCGGCGAGATCGCAATGATGTCGCCCGTCTGGCGAACCAGCAGATTGTTCTCAAACGCCTTGACGAACCGGTCATAGGCCCGCTTTCCGGGTTCCCCTGGCAGCGGTTCGAATTCAATGGCGCCAACAAGACCGATGTTACGAATGTCGATGATGTGAGGCAGACCTTTCAAGGCATGCACCTGCTCTTCCCAGTAGGGGGCGAGCTCGGCTGCGCGCGTCAGCAGGCCTTCCTCCTGATAGGTGTCGAGCGTTCCAAGCGACGCGGCGCACGCCATCGGATGACCCGAGTAGGTGTAGCCATGGAAGAAATCGATGACGTGCTCAGGCACGTTCATGAAGGCATCGTGGATCTTCGATTTGACGAACACCGCCCCCATGGGGATGACGCCGTTGGTGATGCCCTTCGCGGTGGTAATGATGTCCGGCGAGACGTCGAAGAAATCCGTGCCGAACGGCGCGCCGAGGCGGCCGAACGCCGTGATCACTTC
This sequence comes from Hyphomicrobium sp., assembly GCA_016716675.1. Taxonomy (GTDB): domain Bacteria; phylum Pseudomonadota; class Alphaproteobacteria; order Rhizobiales; family Hyphomicrobiaceae; genus Hyphomicrobium_B. The sequence goes on along the minus strand of JADJVG010000033.1, from coordinate 77,189 downwards.
GTCGAAGATCAACAGGATGTCATGCTTGGCGCAGATCTCGGCGAGGCGTTTGAGATAGCCCTTCGGCGGAATCAGAACGCCCGTCGAGCACGCCACCGGCTCGACGATGCAGGCCGCGATCGTTGACGCATCGTGAAGCGCGACGAGCCGCTCCAGATCATCAGCCAATTCCGCACCATGTTCCGGGATGCCGCGCGAGAACGCGTTCTTCGCCAGATCGTGCGTGTGGCGGAGGTGATCGACACCGGCAACCAAGGCGCCGAACATTTTACGGTTGTTCGAAATGCCACCGACCGACATGCCACCGAAGTTGACGCCGTGATAGCCGCGCTCGCGCCCGATCAAGCGCACCTTGGTGGCGTTGCCCTTGGCGCGGTGGTAGGCGATCGACATCTTCAAAGCCGATTCAACGGACTCCGATCCGGAGTTCGTGAAGAAGACATGATCGAAGCCTTTCGGCGCAATGTTCACCAGACGTGACGCGCATTCGAACGCCTTATCGTGCCCCATCTGGAACGTGCCGGCGAAATCCAGCGTCGCGGCCTGCTTCTGAATGGCCTCTACGATCTTCGGGCGGCAATGGCCGGCATTCACGCACCACAATCCCGACGTGCCATCGAGAACCCGGCGGCCATCATCGGTGATGTAGTGCATTCGCTCCGCACCGACAAAAATGCGCGGCGCTTTCTTGAACTGCCGGTTGGCCGAGAATGGCATCCAGAAAGCGGATAGATCGTTGGTTTTGTGCTGGATGTCCATGTCGCGTCTCCGGTCGGGTCTTCGTTTTTGAAATATCGTTTCAGGCAGTGCGGCTCATCGCCTCGATAAGGCTTTCGGCAAAAATATCCATCCCCTCTTCAACGAGCGCATCGCTCGCCGTCAGCGGCACAAGGAAGCGGATGACATTCGAATAGGTGCCACAGGACAGCAGGATAAGGCCTCTGTCGCTCGCTGTCTTCAACAGTGCGGACGTCAGCGCCGCGTCCGGCTCGCCACTCGCCGCATTGCGAACAAGCTCGAGCGCGCACATGGCGCCAAGCCCGCGAATATCGCCAATGCAATTGAGGTTCGAGCGCTCCTTCAACTGCCCCAAGCGGCCGATGATGATTTTTCCAATGGCGTTCGAGCGATCGCAGAGCTTCTCGTCTTCGATGACATCGAGAACCGCGTGCGCCGCCGCGCAGGCGACCGGGTTTCCGGCATAGGTGCCGCCAAGGCCGCCCGGGTTTGCGGCATCCATCACATCAGCCCGACCGACGATCGCCGCCAGCGGCATGCCGCCGGCAAGGCCCTTCGCCAGTGTTACGACGTCAGCCTTGATGCCTGCGTGTTCCAGCGCAAACATTTTGCCGGTGCGCGCGAACCCCGTCTGGATCTCGTCGGCGATCAGCATGATGCCGTGCTCATCGCACAGCGCCCGCAACGCCCGCAGAAACTCTACTGGCGCGATGTTAAAGCCGCCCTCGCCCTGCACCGGCTCAATGATGATCGCAGAGACGTTCGACGGGTCGATGGTATGCTTGAAAAGGTACTTCAAGCTCTGCAGGCTCTGCTCGTTCGAGACGCCGTGATAGGCGTTCGGAAACACCGCGTTGTAGATGTCGGGCGGGAACGGTCCGAAGCCCTTCTTATACGGCACGACCTTGCCGGTCAGCGCCATGCCCATGTGGGTGCGACCGTGAAACCCGCCGCCGAATGAAATGACACCCGAGCGCCCGGTGAACGCGCGCGCCACCTTAAGGGCGTTCTCGACGGCCTCAGCCCCCGTCGAAACGAGCATCGTTTTTGCTGGCCCCGCAACCGGCGCTATTCTGTTCAGGCGTTCCGCAAGCGTCACGTAATTTTCATACGGCGTCACCTGAAAGCAAACATGGCTGAACGCTTTCAGCTGCTCCTCGATCGCGGCGACGATTTTCGGATGCTGATGGCCCGTGTTGACGACAGCGATGCCGGCCCCGAAGTCGATGTAGCGCTTGCCGTCCTCGCTCCAGATTTCGGCGTTCTTGGCGCGCTTGGCGAAGATGGTCGTGACGTTGCCCACGCCACGGGGAACAGCGGCGACGCGCCGAGCCTGGAGTTCTGCTGAGGTCGTCATGTCGTCTCGTCTCCTCAAGAAAATGCCTGGATGCCGGTCTGTGCCCGGCCCAGGATCAGCGCGTGAATATCGTGCGTGCCTTCATACGTGTTCACGGCTTCAAGATTCATCATGTGCCGGATCACGTGGTACTCATCGGAAATGCCGTTGCCACCGTGCATGTCACGCGCAACACGCGCAATATCGAGCGCCTTGCCGCAACTGTTGCGCTTCAACAGCGAGACGGCTTCCGGTGCCAAATGATTGCGCTCCTTGACACGCGCGGCGTGCAGGCAGGCATGCAGCGCCAGCGTGATTTCGGTCTGCATATCGGCGAGCTTTTTCTGAATGATCTGATTGGCGGCCAGCGGCTGTCCAAACTGCGTGCGATCGAGCACATACTGGCGCGCCGCGTGCCAGCAAAATTCCGCCGCCCCAATCACGCCCCAGGCAATCCCGAATCGCGCATTGTTCAGGCACCCGAACGGCCCCTTCATGCCTTGCACGCCGGGAAGCATATTGGCGGACGGCACCCGCACGCCCTCCATGACGATCTGCCCTGTCACGGACGCGCGCAGCGAAAGTTTGCCGTCGATCTTAGGCGTCGAAAGGCCCTGCATTCCGCGCTCAAGGATGAAGCCGCGTATGCTGCCGTCATCGGTCCGTGCCCACACGACGAAAACGTCGGCAAGCGGCGCATTGGTGATCCAGGTCTTGCAGCCCGAAAGCTCGAAGCCTCCGGCAACCGATTTCGCCCGCGTTGCCATCGCGCCTGCATCCGACCCATGGTCGGGCTCGGTCAGGCCAAAGCAGCCAATCCATTCACCCGTTGCGAGGCGCGGCAGGTAGGTCTGGCGCTGCTCTTCGCTGCCATAGGCAAAGATCGGGTACATCACGAGGCTGGATTGCACGCTCATCGCTGACCGGTAGCCAGAATCGACGCGTTCGATCTCGCGCGCAATCAAGCCATAACCCGTAGCGTTGACGCCGGCGCCGCCATACTCCGGCGGAATCGTCGGCCCAAGGAAGCCCATGCCGCCCAGGTCCGTCATGATCGAGCGATCGAATGTCTCGTTGCGATAATCGTTGCGCACGCGCGGCATCAGGCGCGCGCTACAAAACCGGCGCGCGCTATCGGCAAGCATCCGCTCGTCGTCCGTCAGCGCCTCGTCGAACAGCAGCGGGTCCGCCCAGTTAAAACGCGGCGTCGCCAAATCTGGAGAAGTCATGGTCATAGGGTGGTCACTTCGATTTCGGCAGGACTCAGGCGTGGACGTCGTGCAGCGCGAATACTCAGGACAATAAGACGACGGGACTGGTCCCGGCCCAGCTCACCCAAACCATCTCGCCCCAGCCGAAGTTATCCTGGTCGTAGCGCGAGCGGTTGGGCCGCGACACCCGCACCAAGCGGCCGTTCGCCAGCTGCACGTGATAGATCGACGTATCACCCAGATACGAAATTTCCTTGATCTGGCCTTTGCAGACGTTGTGCGCGGCCGGGCACTCCGGAACCGTCGGCGGCCCCTCGGCGTCCTTGTGCAAATTCATTTTCTCCGGGCGGATCGCCACCCACACCGGCGCGTTGACGTTGGCGGGCGCCGAGTGCGGCAGATAGATCGCATGCGGCTCAAGTTCCGGACACGTGATGATGGCTTCGCTCGGCTCATCCTTCGTCAGCTTGCCTTCGAACATGTTCACGGAGCCGATGAAGTCGGCAACGAAACGCGACGCGGGAAACTCGTAGAGATCGGACGGCGTTCCCAATTGGCTGATGCCGCCCTTGTGCATGACCGCAATCCGCGAGGCGATGGCGAGCGCTTCATCCTGGTCATGGGTGACCATGATGAAGGTGATGCCGACCTTCTGCTGAAGCTGCGAAAGTTCAAAACGCATGGCCTCGCGCAACTTCGCGTCGAGCGCGGAAAGCGGCTCGTCGAGCAGCAAAACCTTCGGCTTCTTGACCAAGGCGCGGGCGAGCGCCACACGCTGGCGCTGTCCGCCCGACAGTTGATCCGGCATCCGTCCGGCAAGCGATCCCAACTGCACGAGATCAAGCGCCTCTTGCACTTGGGCTTCGATCTCCGCCTTCGGCAGGCCGTCGATCTTGAGGCCGTAGCCGACATTGTTGGCCACCGTCATGTGCGGAAACACTGCGTACGACTGGAACACCATATTGACCGGCCGGCGATTGGGCGACGTCTCGCCTATATCCTGGCCATCGATCAGGATCTGACCTTCGACGGCACCTCGAAACCGGCGAGCATCCGCAGCAGTGTCGTCTTTCCGCACCCAGACGGCCCGAGAAGCGCGAAAAACTCCCCCGGCTCAATGTCGAGGCTGACATTATCAACCGCCACCATGGAGCTGAACTTCTTCACGACGTTGCGGAAGCTGATGATCGGCTTCACGGCGGACTTTGCTGTCTGGCGCATGTTGTGCTCCACGGCTCCCGTCCTTACTTCGATTTCGTTGTTTTGCGCTGACCGAGCATCATCAGAACCATCAAGGCGATGGTCACCACGATGAGCATGGTCGAGGCGGCATTGACTTCCGGTGTCACCGAAAAACGCACCATCGAGTAGACCTTGACGGGGAATGTCACCGGTGTTGGGGCCCGAGGTGAAGAATGTAATCACGAAATCATCGAGCGATAGCGTGAACGCCAACAGCGCGCCCGCAATCAGCGACGGCTGCATATGCGGCAGCAGCACGTCGCGGAAGGCCTGCCAGTCCGTGGCGCCGAGATCGCGCGCGGCTTCCTCCTGCTCCTTGTTGAAGCTGGCGAGGCGCGCCCGCACCACCATCGTCACGAACGGGAAGCAGAACGATACATGCGCAATGATGATGGCGCCAAGGCTCAACGGCCACGGCAAATCGTTTGGCCACGGCATGACGCGCGAGAAGAACACCAGCATGGCAACGCCCATGCAGATTTCCGGCACCACGATCGGCAGCGCCAGCGCGCCTTCGATCGCGCCTTTAAAGCGGAAACGGAACCGCCACAGCATCACCGCCGCCAGCGCGCCCAGCACGACGGAGATCACGGTGGTGATCAGCGCAATCGTCAAGGAGTTCGCGAACGCCAGCATCAGCTCATCATTGCCGAACAGCTTTTCGTAATACTTGAGCGTGAAGCCGCGCCAGACGATTGTGCGTTTGCTGTCATTAAAGCTGAAAGCCATTAGCGCCAGCAGCGGAGCGTACAAGAAGAAGAAGACGCCAAACAGCCAAAGTCGCATTGGCCATTTGCGATTGTATTCCAGCGGTGCGGGACGATCTGCCATGGCTATATCCCGTGCGCGTCGATGGCCTTGCCGCGCGTGAAATAGGCGCGCATGGCAATGGCGATGAAAGTTGCATACATCAACAGGAACGATAGCGCGGCGCCGAACGGCCAATCGTTGGCGCGTTTGAACTGCCGCTCGATCACGTTGGCGATCATCTGGCTGTCAGGCCCACCCAGAAGATCCGGCGTCAGATAGGCGCCGAGCGCCGGCACGAAAGTAATGATCACGCCGGAAACAATCCCCGGAATCGCCAGCGGCACGACGATTGAAAAGAGGGTGCGCAGATGCCCGGCACCGAGATCGAGGCTCGCCTCCATCAGCGATTTGTCGAGGCGGTCGAGAGCTGCGTAAAGCGGCAGCACCATGAACGGCAGATGCACGTAGACCAGCCCGACCACGACCGCGAAATTGTTGTAGAGCAACTCAAACGGCTGGAAGGCGCCGAGCGGCTGCAACCCCGCAAAGGTCATCACGCCGCTGGCGTTATCCCATAACCATTCGAGCGTGAAATTGGCGAACCCCTCCGTCCGCAGCACCGCCATCAGCGCGTAGGTGCGGATGAGAAGGTTCGTCCAGAACGGCAGCATAACGAGCAGCAGCAGCCAGGCGCGTGATTTCTCGCTGGCAAAGACAATCGCCAGCGCTACCGGAAACCCAATGATCAGACAGAGCAGCGTCGTCAGACCGGCCACAACAACCGATTTGGCGAAGATCTCGAGATAGAGCGGCTGCAGCGAACGAATGTAGTTCGACAACGTGCCGCTCAACGCGATCTCTGTCAGGCCGCGATTTTCGCCGAACGAATAGAGCCAGACGATGCCCAGAGGAACGAGGAAGAAGACCGCCACCCACAGCGTGGGTGGCAGCACCGTGACCCAGAACGTAAGCCTGCTTTGGCCGTCGCGATTGATCATGGACCTCGTCCTTCAGACACCGTTTGATCGCCGTTGATCAATCGGCACGCAGGCGCGTCAAAGATTCGTCGAGCAATTGCGTCAATTCCTGACCCGCATAACGGGGGTATTCGCACTTCGCCAAGATCTCCGCCGGCGGGAAGATGGCGGCGTTATTGCGATAGGCGTCGTCCATCAACGCCGTCGCCGCAGCGTTGGGCGACGGATACTTGATCGTGTTGTAGATATCGGCGCCGACCTTGGCGTCGAGCAGGTAATTGATGAAGGCGTGTGCGTTCTCCGGATGCGGCGCGCCCTTCGGGATGCACAGCGTGTCTGATTGCTTGAGGCTGCCTTCCTTCGGCACGACGAACGCGATGTCGTCGTCTTCCGCCATGATCTGGGCGATGTCGCCGTTGTATTCCATCACGACATCAACTTCGCCGGAAAGCAGCAGATCCTGACCGTTGTCTTCGTGGAACGCCTTGATGTTCGGCTTCTGCTTGATCAGCATCTCCTCGACCTTCTTGACGAGTTCGGCGTTGCCGGCGTTGGCCGACTGCCCGAGATACTTGAAGCCATGGCGATAGAGTTCGCTGGCGTCCGACATGACGGCGATGCGGCCCTTGTACAGGTCGGAATCAAGGACGTATTTCCAGCTGTCTGGAACCTCCTTCACTTTCGACTTGCGATAGCCGATGCCGATCACCAGCCACGTGTACGGCATCGAGAATTTGCGGCCCGGATCGTAGGGCGCGTCTTCCATGAATTCCTTGGAGACGTTGGCGATGTTCGGAATCTTGCCGTGATCGAGCGGCACCAGCAGATCGGCCTGAATCATGCGTTCAACAAACTCACTGCCCGGCACGATGACGTCGTAACCCGGGTTGCCGGCGCGCAGTTTGGCGAACAGCTCGTCGTTCGTCGCGAACAGACTCATGTTGACGTCAACGCCGCTCGCTTCTTTGTAGCTATCAAGCGTGTTCTCGCCGATATAGGTATCCCAATTGTAGAAGTTCAGCTTCTTTTCTTCGGCTGCGAAAGCCTTGCCGAATTTGCCGCCCGTGAATGTCAGGCCGACGGCTGCCGCCCCAATGCCACTTAGAAACGTCCGGCGCGAACTGCTACCAAATAGGGTCTTCAGAGAGTTCCCATTCATCTTTCGCTCCACTCAGGTTAAGGCCACAGACAAAAACCAGCTTCAGAACTCTCAGATTGCCTCACGCATCGATCGCGCCCAGGCAGATGAATTTGGTTTCGAGGTATTCTTCCAAACCCTCGGCGGCGCCCTCACGGCCAAGGCCGGATTCCTTGACGCCACCAAACGGCACGACCTCGTTTGAAAAGATGCCGTCGTTGACGCCGATCATGCCGGCGTCAAGTTTTTCCGCGACGCGCCACGCGCGGCTCAAATTCTGACTGAACAGATAGGCGGCCAACCCGAATGGCGTGTCGTTGGCGAGCGCCACGGCTTCGGCTTCCGTCTCGAACCGCATGAGAGCTGCGACCGGGCCGAAAATCTCCTCGCGCACAATGTCCATGTCGCGCGTGATGCCGCCAAGAACGGTCGGCTGATAGAACAGCGGCCCCGTTGGATTGGGCGCGCCGCCGATCAAAACCTTGGCGCCCTTGCCGACCGCATCCGCGGTCAACGTTTCCACCTTGGCAATCGCGTCGCTGTTGATCAGCGGTCCGATGGTGCAGCGCGCATCCGTGCCCGGCGCGACGTGCAATTTCGCGACGGCTTCGACCAGCGCTGCCGCGAACCGGTCATAGATGCCCGCCTGCACGAGGATACGGTTTGCGCAAACGCACGTCTGTCCGGCGTTCCGATACTTCGACGCCATGGCGCCTGCCACGGCTTGCCCGAGATTGGCATCGTCGAAAATCACGAGCGGCGCGTTGCCGCCGAGTTCGAGCGTCAATTTCTTGACAGTGTCGGCGCACTGGCGATACAGCGCCTTGCCGACGGCCGTTGATCCCGTGAACGTCAGCTTGCGCACCCGGCTATCGTCAGTCAGCACCTTGCCGACGACGGGCGCATCCATCGTGGTGACGACATTGAAGACACCCGGCGGCACACCCGCATCGAGCGCCAGTTTGGCAATCGCCAGCGCACACAGCGGCGTATCTTCCGCTGGCTTCACCACGATCGTACACCCGGCAGCCAAAGCGGGCGCCACCTTGCGGGTGATCATCGCAATCGGAAAATTCCACGGCGCGATAGCGGCGACCACACCAATCGGCTGCTTGATCGTGATGTAGCGGCGCGACGCCACCGTCGTTGGAATGGTGCGGCCGTAGGCGCGCTTACCTTCCTCTGCAAACCACTCGATGAAGGACGCGCCGTAGGCAACCTCGCCGCGCGATTCCGTCAGAGGCTTGCCTTGCTCCGCCGTCATCAGCTGCGCCAGGTGTTCGGTATCGGCCGTCACCAGATCAAACCAGCGCTTCAGAATGATGGCGCGATCCTTGGCCGTCTTTGCTGACCAAGCCGGCAGCGCGCGGCTGGCGGCGTCGATAGCAGCCAGCGTTTCCTTTGCGCCGAGATTGGGAACCTGCGCGATTTCAGCGCCGGTCGCGGGATTGATAACAGCGAACGACCTCGACGATGTGATCCATTGGCCATCGATCAGTGCGGCAGTTGGATACTTCGTCGGCGCCGTTTCCATGGCCTGTTCCTCTAGCGTAGCGTGATCGATACGGATTTCAGATCAGCGTATTTGTGAAGCGCGTGCAGTGACCGGTCGCGACCGAAGCCGGATTGCTTAAAGCCACCGAACGGCATGGTGATGTCGCAGCTATCCCAGCCGTTGACCCACACAAGACCGGCCTTCAACTCGCGCGCCGCGCGGTGTGCAAGGCTGATGTCGCGCGTCCACAAGCCAGCGGCCAAGCCGTAGACGGTATCATTGGCAAGCCGCAGCGCTTCTTCCGGCGTCTTGAATTTGGTGATGGCGAGCACCGGCCCGAAGACTTCCTCGCGCGACAACGTTGCGTCCGGTGCCACCGCATTGAACACCGTCGGCTCGACGTAGAACCCGCCGCTATCGGCCAGCGCCTGCTTGCCACCCAAGCGCAATTCGGCGCCCTCGCGCTTCGCGGTTTCGATATAGCGCAGCGCCGTCTGCATCTGCTCGGCGCTCACCATCGCACCAAACTGCGTGCGCGGCTCCAGCGGATCGCCCGGCACAATCTTGCGCGCGACGTTGAGCATGCTTTCGGTGAACGCCTCGGCGATCGTCTCATCGACGAGCAAGCGCGACCCCGCCGTGCACACTTCGCCCTGATTGTAAAAAATACCCCACGCCGCGTGCTCGGCAGCGGCGTTGAGATCCGGGCAATCGGCGAATACGATCTGCGGTGACTTTCCACCAAGCTCGAGGCTGACCCGCTTCAAATTGCTTTGGCCGGAGTACTGCATCAGCAGCTTGCCGACATTGCCGGACCCGGTGAATGCAAGCATATCGACGTCGTTATGCAACGCCAGCGCCTTGCCCGTCGTCGTGCCGAAGCCCGGCACCACGTTGATCACGCCGGGCGGGAAACCTGCTTCGAGCGCCAACTCACCGATGAACAGCGCCGTCAGCGGCGACTGCTCGGCGGGCTTGATGACGACCGAGTTGCCCATCGCGATGGCCGGCGCCAGCTTCCACATCGTCATCAGCAGCGGAAAATTCCACGGCACGATAATGCCGATCACGCCGAGCGGCTCGTGAACCGCGTAGGAAAAGCGATCGTTGGTTTCAGGTCCCACCTCGCCGTAGATCTTATCGAGCGCCTCGGCGTAATAGCGCAGCGTCTTGATCGAGCCGGGAATATCACCCTGCAACGCATTGCTGATTGGCTTGCCAACGTCGAGACTTTCAAGCACGGCCAGCGTTTCGGCGTGCTTCTCCATCAAATCGGCGAGCGCAAACATGATGCGCTTCTTGCGGCCATAGCTCAGCTTGCGCCAAGTGCCACTGTCGAACGATGCCCGTGCGGCGCTGACCGCGTCTTCAATGTCAACGCCATCGCACTCGGCAACGCTATTGATGACGCGGCCATTGCGCGGAGTGATGTTATCGAAGGTCTTGCCAGATCGTGCGGCAACGGCCTTGCCGTTGATAACGGCTTTACCGGGGAGTGCGATTGCTCCGGCGATCGCTTCGAAATGGGCGAGCGATGTCATCGGCTATATCCTTAAGCGACGTGTGCATACCAGAGGTGATCGAGCGACGTGACGACGCGTTCGAATTCGCTACGCTCGGTTTGCTTCAACCGCGTGTAGACATCCTGGAACGATGCACCAAAGGCGTCGCGAACGACGCTCGACTGCGAGAACCGATCAAGGGCTGTATTCCATGCGGTCGGCAACGGCGTCGCAGAAATGGCTTCCGCATTGCCTTCGGCCGCCGGGCCCGGATCGATTTTATGGGCGATGCCGTGATGCATCCCGGCCAAGATCGATGCGACCACCAAATACGGATTGGCATCGGCACCGGCCACGCGATGCTCGATGCGCGTCGCTTTCGGGCTGCCGCCGGGAATGCGCAGCGCCACCGTACGATTATTATAGCCCCAGTGCGGCGCCATCGAAACATACGATTTCGGCACATAGCGGCGATAGGCGTTGGCGGACTGCGCCCAGATCGCCATGAAGTCGCCCATGGTCTCCTTAAGGCCGCCAATCGCATCGCGGAATAACGGCGCTATTGGATCACCGGCGAACAGGTTGTTGCCGGCCTTGTCGATCAGGCTCACGTGAATGTGCATGCCTGATCCGCACCATTCGTGATGCGGCTTCGCCATGAACGTCGCGTTGACGCCGTTGGCAAGCGCCGCCGACTTCACTGCCCGCTTCAGAAGCAATCCATCGAGCGCGGCGGCCACAGGGTCGGCGCGATGCTTGAGATTGATTTCGAACTGGCCCGGCCCCGATTCCTGCATGACCGCATCGACCGGCAAACCCTGCGCTTCGCCGATGCGATAGATGTCATCGATAAACGGTCCGAGCGTATCCATCTCCTCGAACTGGAAGGTCATCGGCCGCTCGGGGTCATTCGACAGCCCGTCGGGCGTTTCCAGGCTGAAGCTGCCGTTCGGGCCCTTGCGCGTCACATAGAACTCAAGCTCGACGGCGACGACCGGCGTCTGGCCTTTGCTTGCGAAGCGCTCAACCTGACGCGCGAGAACGCCGCGCGGATCAAGCTCGTCGTTGCCTTCCAGGGAAATGACGGCCTGGGCGTGCGTGCCACCGTTGACCGGAACAGGCACGAGCGTGCCGGCCAGCATGCGGCAGGGGCGGTCGGGATCGCCCGTCTCCCAGAGGCGGCCGGTTTCTTCGACACAGTTGCCGCGCGGGTCCATAATGAACACCGACGCCGGCAGCATGATGCCGCCTGCCGCGACGCCCAACAGATCCGAGCGGCGCAAACGCTTGCCACGCGGCACCCCATTGAGATCGAACAGGAACAGATCGATCCATTGCACCGAGGGGTTCCGATCTAGGAACGCCTTGGCTTCATCGACGGTCAGCAGCTTATCCGACATCGTTACGTCACCCCAGCAGCCGCGCCGAACCGGCGGAACAATGAAACAGAGACAGGGTTCGACTTCGCCTGCCACTCAGGGTGCCATTGCACGCCCAAGCAAAATGGATGTTCTGATTTGCAGCGCACAGCTTCGACGAGGCCATCGTCTGCGAACGCTTCGGCCACCAACTGATCGGAGAGCCGCTTGACGCCTTGCCCGTGCAGCGAATTGACCATGATCTTGTCCTGCCCAATCCAGTCGCGCAGCTGGCCTTTGAGCGCGATCGGATGCACGGGGCCGAACTTCTCATCCATGCCGACATCTTCGCGTTCGCGGTGGTCCATGAGACCCTCGGCATCATGCACGGCCTGATGCAGCGTGCCGCCGAGCGCCACATTGAGCTCCTGAAAACCACGGCAAATCGCGAACAACGGCACCTTCTTTTCGATGGCCGCACGCGCCAGCGGCAACGTGATCGCGTCGCGTGCCCGGTCCATCGTTTCCGGCCGTAGCATTTTTTCATCGCCGTAGTGCACCGGCTCGACGTTGGACAGACTGCCCGTCAGCATGATGCCGTCGGCAATATCGAGGAGCGCACCGATGTCCGAAAACCCCGGTCCCACTGGCACCAGCAACGGCTGGCACTGCGCGACCTCGGCAACGGCGGCCGTATACTTGCGGCCGACCGCGTCGAAGTCGAGCCCGCCGATATCCTTGGTGCAGGCAGGTATAATGACGAGAGGACGGCTCATGCCGCAACCTCACTGGCAACATCGTCGAGCGTCTGATCGAGCGACTTACGGATCACCGCCTCGGCTTCATCGAAATGCTCTTGCGTGCAGATCAGCGGCGGCGCCGTAACCATCGTGTCGAACACGGCGCGCATGATGAAGCCATTCTGGAAGAAGTGATTGCGGCAGATAAGGCCGACGCGGCCCGGATCGGCAAAGCGCCGCCGCGTTTTCTTGTCGGCAACCAACTCGATCGCCCCGAACATACCAACGGTGCGCACTTCACCGACGAGCGGATGGTCCTTGAATTTGGCCATCATCTTGGCGAGCGCCGGCCCCGTCACCTCATTGACGCGCTCGACGAGGCGCTCACGCTCCATGATCTCGATGTTCTTCAACGCCACCGCGCACGCCACCGGATGGCCGGAGAACGTGTAGCCGTGATTGAAGTCGTCGTTATGCGCCATCAGCACATCAACGATCCGATCGTGCACGAGATTGCCACTGAGTGGGATATAGCCGGACGTCGCCGCCTTCGCGAACGTGATGATGTCCGGGCGGATGCCGTAGTAATCGGAACCGAACCAGGTGCCGAGGCGGCCGAAGCCGGTGATCACTTCGTCGGCCAGCAACAGAATGCCGTACTTATCGACGATGCGTTGAATTTCCGGCCAATAGGTCGATGGCGCAATCTTGACGCCACCCGCGCCTTCAACCGGTTCAGCGGCGAACGCCGCGACATTCTCTGGACCGACGGCCAGAATTTCGTCTTCCAGCGCCTGCGCGGCACGAACGCCGAAGTCTTCGAGCGATTCACCATCGCGGCCTTCGCCGTACCAGTATGGGTCCATGATATGGCGGAAGCCTTCATAAACCGGATAGCTATGGGCGTGAACGTGAGACATGCCGCCCATCGAGCCTGCAGCAATCGTCGAGCCGTGATAGCCGTTCTTGCGGCTGATGATGATGCGCCGCTTCGGCTCGCCCTTCAGCACCCAATAATGGCGGATCAAACGGATCGCGGTATCGTTCGATTCCGAGCCTGAAGATCCGTAGAAAACATTGTTGAGGGGGGCGGGTGCCAACTCCGCGAGCTTGCGCGACAACTCGACGACGGGCGGGTGGGTTGTGCGGAAAAACGTATTATAGAAGGGTAATTGCAGCATCTGGTCATAAGCGGCCTTGGCCAGCTCTTCGCGGCCATAGCCGACGGCGGTGGTCCAAAGGCCAGACATGCCGTCGAGGATGCGCGCACCTTCGCTATCGTAGATGTACGGCCCCTCGCCGCGGACGATCACCCGCGCGCCACCGCTGCGCAGCGAGCTGTGCGTGGTGAACGGATGAAGATGATGAAGCGCGTCCAGTTCTTTCAGCTGGGCATATTGTTGAGACACGGTGAGACCTCCAGCAGTTCAAACGAGGGAAAAACATCGTCGAGCCTGGAGGACGCCGGAGGCGTGAAACCGATACGCGCGCACAGCTCAAGGAGCTGCATCTTGAGGACGGGGCCACAGAAATCGCAAAGACGAAACGGAGATGCACTTCCGAGAGCAATTCCCCGCCAGATCCGCAACCAGATCATAGCGTGTTGCTCATGACGGCCCGCAATCGGTTGAAAACCGTTCACGCGCATCCTCCAATGCTCTTAGCATTCACCAGGATAATCCGGCGGTCAACAGAGATGCGGACTTGCACAATTGTTGGGCGCGGGTTTAGTTGTGGGAAGGCTACAGCGCAGAAGTTATGGGCTACGGTGTAGAATTGTCAAGCAAGACCTCCAAAAAATCCAAACCCCGCTCGCGAGAGCCGCGTGGCCCCCGCGGCGTTGACCGCAACGACATCTTAGAGGCCGCATTCACGCTGCTGGCGCGCGAAGGCGAAGCCGGATTTTCTGTGCGCAAGGTCGGCGCCGGGGCGGGCGTCGATCCGATGACGGTGCTGCATCATTTCCAGTCGCGGGAAGAGCTTCTCAGGCAAATTGCCGATCGGGCGCTGGAAACCGTCGAGCTGCCGATACCCACGGATGACTGGAAGCACGATCTGCGGACGGTCGCCAACGGTTACCGTGACCTCGCTCACCGCTATCCGCGGCTGTTTCACCTGCATTTCCGCTTCAACGCCACCGGTCCGGCCGACCACGCCTCCAGTGAGGTCGTCTACCGAGCCATGCGCCGCACGGGGTTGCCGGACGCCGCCGGCGCCGGGCTCGGCCTAGCGTTCTATGCGTTTGTTCTGGGGTTTGCCTTGGCAGAGATCGAGGGGCTGCTGCTACCCCTCAACGACATGGAAGAGGCCGAAATGCTGGCGCTCGACCCGCTTGGCTACCCGGCCACCCGGGCCTTTATTCCGGCTTTTAAGAAACTCGACGCCGACGCGGCCTTCGATGCCGCCGTCTCAGCCTTCATTGAGGGTGTCGCCGTGCGCGCCAAAGCCAAGCGCTGAGGTTCGCGACCGTCGCAAGGTTCGCCACGTTGATGGGTTAGCCCCCATTGGCCAGCCCCGTGCCTTAGCGCAGACCGAGCGCCAAACCCTTGCGCACGAGGTCCGCCAAGGTCTTGGCGGCCATCTTATTCATAACCCACGTCCGGTGGATTTCGACGGTACGCGGGCTGATGCCCAGCTCTGCCGCGATCTGCTTGTTGGCCATACCGCGGATCAAGCAGCGCATGGTCTCGCGCTGCCGCTCGGTCAACATCGCAAAGCGCTCCGACAACTCCTTATGTTCCTGATTTTCAATCAGTATGCTGACCGTCGCCTGAAGCGCGTCATTGACGCAATCGATGAGTTTGCTGTTGTCGAACGGCTTTTCGATAAACTCGCGCGCACCCAGCTTGATCGCCTGCACCGCCATCTCGATGTCGCCGTGGCCGGTGATCAGAATAACGGGTCGATCATCACCGGACTGCTTCATCGTACGCAGCAATTCGATGCCGGTCATTCCCGGCATGCGCACATCCGATACGATACACCCCGGCTGCATACCGGCATCAAGGAACGCCCGCGCCGTATCGAAGCGCGCCACATTCAGACCGTGGCTCTTCATCAGCATCGTCAGTGCATCGAGCACTGCTGGATCATCATCAATGATGGAGACTGTCTGGCTCATTTTTCGCTCTCATTTTTGGTAGCACCATTCTCACGCAGGCGCCGCGCAGCGACGTCTCGATTTCCAACCGCCCGCCGTGGGCTTCAGCGATCGTTCGCGCAATACTCAGCCCTATTCCCGAACCTTCGGGTTTCGTGGTGACAAATAAATTTGGCTCAAGCGTGTTGAAACCCATCGGAAAGCCTGGACCATCATCGAGAACGGCGATGGCAAACCAATCATCCTGCGCGCACGTTACAACAATTGAAATATGACCATAGCTGCGAGCACTCAAAATAGCGTCACAACTATTTGTAACGAGATTATGGAGCGCTTGCGTCAGTTGGATTTTGTCGGCCATCACGACTTGAAACTCTTCCGGCACGTTCGCCGTCAGCGAGACGCCTTTTGCCGCCAAATCACTGCTGAACAAGTCTACGAACTTGTCCAACATCTTGGTGATCTCCAAGGGCGAGAGCTCGCAACTCCCTTGACGCAGCAAGTCGCGGATACTTTTAATGACCCGCGCCGCACGATCGCTTTGAACCGTGAGCTTATCGAGAGCTTCACGGGCAAGTGCGTCTTGGCCGTTGCGCACCGCGTTCGATGCCACCGAGGCATAGGTTTTTATCGCCGCAAGCGGCTGATTGATTTCATGTCCGATGGCTGCCGCGATCTCTCCGGCGGCGCGCACGCGCAGCGCACTACTCAAGGCGGCCTGCTGATCGCGAATGCGCGCCGATGCCGTTTCGCGTTCGGAAACGATGGCGCCGACGATCAAGCCGGTCACCGCAAGCGCAATCATCAACGTTTGCATAGCGGCGAGCCCCGGGTCGTTGCCAAAGCGCACCTCGGAGCCGATCACCAAGCCCACCTGGATGACGCTCAGCGCCAGCGCCGCGCCCGGCGTGCCATAACGCAGCGCCACCCACAGAAGCGGCAGGAACATCAGATAGAACAGCTGGAATGCCGTGGCTTCGCGATAGCCGAAGATGACGAAGGTCACAGCGATGATCGAAATCAATTGCAGGTACCAGTCGCGGCCGATACGTGGCCACGGCCGCAACGTTGCAACGAGAAAGATAATCGGCGTAACGACGAGGATGCCGATGAAGTCACCGACAAAGCCGCGCCAGCTCACGTAGCCGAATTCGCCACGGCCGAGCTCGCCGCCCAAATCAATGACGCTGGTATAGAGCACCGCAGCAAGCGTCGCCGTCGTCGCCGCGACGGCGATCAAAATCGTCACGTCGCGCGATGTTCTCAGCCGCGGATCGAAGTCCGGCAGGCGCCGCAAAAACGTTCCCGCCGCAACGTAAATGGCACCGAGCGTTATTGACGAAGCAATTTCGAGATACCACGCCAGCGGCCCCCCGCGCAGCACATAATCGGCCATCGCGGCAGCACTGAGCACGAGCGGTCCGTAGACCGGGCCACCCAGATAGATAAGTGCGACATCCAAACCGGACTGCGGATTCCACGGCGTAACGCCGAATGTCCCGTAGGGCTTCAAATAACTGACGTAGTCAAGCACGAGATAGGCTATGATATAGGCTATCACGACTACGAAAGGTTGCGCCCGGTTGGCATCGTTTGCGTTGGCGGTCACTACCATGCAGACCACTTCTGCCCGAGTTCGTGGCATATGCGAAGGGTCATAGACTACGTAACACTACGTAACTCACTAAGCAACATTGACGGCACTGCAGTACTCGCCGCACATTGATGGGGCCCTAAAGCCATTGGGGCACCTGGTGACGAGCTGCACATCGGAACGCACTTGCATGAGGGCCATGCGAGGGGCGCTTATTGGTTGTTTGTCGCCAATCTAGGGGGAATCAAGACCTTTCGTCCTTCCCCGGTCACGCGCGCCGCGTCGATGCTCAGCAGCATTAGACGCGGTGTGCGGACAATTGAGGACGACC
Organism: Hyphomicrobium sp.; assembly: GCA_016716675.1. GTDB lineage: Bacteria > Pseudomonadota > Alphaproteobacteria > Rhizobiales > Hyphomicrobiaceae > Hyphomicrobium_B. The sequence goes on along the minus strand of JADJVG010000033.1, from coordinate 59,677 downwards.
CCACAATCAACCGATATCAAGATCGGCTGCTCAATGGGTACGTATGACTACGTATGTAGCGCTGCTACGTGCACCCAACGAATGGCATTGCTTGCGACGTTTTAGTATATAGTGGTCGATCAGAGACCATCGAAGGGAACCACAATGACCGCGTACAATGCCATTCGCTGTATTGAAGCTGTCGAAAGCTCCGCAGAGATTCGGCTGCCGGTTGCTTATTCGCACGGCGGGTTCGCGCAGATGCGTCAGTTGGCGGTGGAGATTAACGCTAATCCGCTTGGCCCGATCCCTGTGCCCGTGGCCGACACTTTGGCCGAGTCCATTCCCCTGTACTGTGCGTTGGACGGCGCGTCTGTGTTGGATGTTTCGCCCTGCGATGATGAGCCAGAATCGGCGGCCGCTACGTTCTCCGCTCTCTTGGAGAGCGCTACAGCTATATTCAGAAAAGCCACGCGCTAGGCGCTGGCTGGGCTTAGAAACTAAAACCGCCACGCCACTGGCCGGCATGACCATCGACGATCCAATAGAGCATGTTGTGCAAGGGCGACGGACCATCGATCACGTCAATGCCGAGCATGCACTTGCACAAATAGAGTGTCGATAAGAGTGCGCCGAGAAGCGCACTCAGCATGAAGATACGAACTTGCACTGGAATTCCGCCGGACACCGCCGGTGACCAGTCTTCATGCGTGCAACCCGCACAGGCGATGCCGAAGCGCTTGTCATCAGCACACGCAACGGCGGCGCAGCGGGCGTACGGCTCGTCGAACAGACCGGTCATTGCAAAACTCGTCTCATCGGATGCCCAAAGCATTCTATTGTGCCGCCACGTATCGAAGTTTCACCACGCAGCGGCGGATCAATCAGCTACGACACACACCTACACAAACCGTGCTGAATGCAGCCTGAACAGCAGCAATAACGGTCGTGGCGACCGTGCGCGGCGGATCTTCTAGCAGAACTCTGCAAACAACACCAAATGCATCACTAAAAGGCGTACCAATTTTGATCGATCGAGCAAGCTTGCATTGGTTTCTCGGCGGTGCGCGTCACCGTGACCTACCATAAAAGGCGGTCTGTGCGCTGTCGCGCACGTTGGCGACGAGGCGAGCACCCGAGCGGCCCGCGAACGTAAATCTGAAGTTAGGATCTTCGCTCAGCGAAATCCCGCCTTCCATCGTAAACACCACATCGTCGTCCCGCATCACCTCGATAAAATCGATGTACCTCGCTGGGATATACGTTCCCGTCTCCGGATTCATCTGGAAGCCCGAACTGTTGGGGTGGCGAATCATCAGCACGGCCTCGCCCATTTGTCCGGCACGCGATGACAGCGTCGTCTCTTTGATTTGAATTTTACCGATGTTGGCTGCGGCGGCATCGGCGTCCTTTGCAGCCGGCGCCGAACACCCACCGGCCCCTTTCACGAAACGGACGACCATGTAGATCCGGCCGTCGTCCATCTCGGCCAACGCCCGCACGTTCGTATAGGCATCGACCCGCACACGGGTCGACAGCATGCGCTCGCCGTTTCCGGCCGCGGGGCCAAACTTGAACGTCGCCACAACGGGTGACGGGTTTTCATCGACTACGAGCGTCACGCTCTTGACCGACGATGCTGTGGCCTCCGCCAGCCGCACGGCGATCGGCGTCAGCGCCGCATCCTCCGCCTTGATCGGCGCTTCGAGCATCAGAATGCCGGTGCCGTCCAGAACCTCACGCGCCCCCACCACGTCTGCCTTCAGCGTCTGCCACGTCGTTTCCGTGCTAGGCACGGCGGCGTCGGCATGGGCTCGAAAGGCGGATCCCGGCGTCACGACCAGGAGCATCGTCAGTGTCGCTGCCAAAGGACCATACGCCCCAAGCCACCGAAACCGCATGTGAGATCCTCCCGCGCCCCAAGATCTGTGCGCCGCGACGCTGCGTGCGCCGGCCAAATTGCCTATGGCGGGGCGGTTGTGCAAGGACAACCAAAGGCTACGTGTTCACGGGCAAGCACATGCCCGGCTAAATTCTTGGCCAGCGACTGCGAAATCGCGCAACCTATTTGCGCGCCAGTGCAAAGTCGCGCAGCACGTTGGCTTCGAGTTGCACTTCATCGAGGCGGTACTTGAGGACGTCGCCGATACTGATCAAACCCACGAGTTTACCGCCCACCACGACCGGCACATGCCGGATGCGCCGGTGCGTCATGACTTTCGCAACCGCAGCAACGGTGTCTTCCGGTGCACACGTGATGACCGTCTGAGTCATCAACGCTGAGACCGGCATCGACGGCAAATCATTGCCGAACTCTGACAGGCCGCGCGCGAGGTCGCGTTCCGAGATAATGCCGAGCACACCGCCATTGGCATCCTTGACAACCATGGCGCCGACCGCCTCGACACGCAATCCTTGGGCAAACGTGCGAATGGTTGCGGCGGGCTCGATCGTTTTCACGACCGTCCCCTTCACTTTTAGAATATCGCTGACGCGCATAGCGGCCATTCCTTTGGAAGTCGTATCGGTATCGTAAGTTCCGCAGTGCAGATGCTGAAGTGCTGCAAACAGTTCCGAGCGCTCATCCGCACTCAAGGCTCCGAGGCGACGGTCACCGAACCGCGACGCGACACCCGGAAGATCTTCAAAAAATCCAACGCTGTCGCCGGCCGACGAGCACTCGGTTGAGTAAGCGCTGCGTGTCGTGATAACCCGCAGGTCCACCGCTTTAGCGGCCATTGCGCCACCGTACGTCGCCTCGATGACCAAGCACCCGCTGGCATTGAGACCAAGTTGCTGCAGTGCCGCACGATACAGCTCCTGCGGATTGACAACCGCGTCCGCCTCGCTGACCAGCGTAATGCTGTCGAACATCTCGACGCCGCGTGAGCCGAGCGCATGGATCAACATCTGCTCGGCTTCTTCCCGCTTCATAGCGCCCGCCAGCGCCAAACGCACGCCCTCTTGCCGTGCCGTCACGATGAGTTCGCGAATGCCGAGCCGTGGCTGCAGCGCTCCATTGGCGATTAACTGCTGGAACACCGTGCAGGCCCGGCGATACATAACCCCGATCAACTGATCGACGTCCGGCGCGTCGCCGCCGCGCTTCAGGTGCTGGCGCACGAAATGCGTCATCCGCCCTTTGAGACAGCCGAACCGGCGCGAGGCTGCAAACACTTCCCGATTGACCGTCCAGTCGAACCCCGCCTCCTCAAACGCCGTTATAAACGACTGGCGGCGTAGCTCTTCGGTTTCGGCAAATGCCCCGTCCGCTCTAATGATAATGGCTTGCAATGTCATCGCAAACGGGGGCTCGAAGATTGGGGGCTGAAGGGGACTGTGGCGGCGCAGACTAGCCGCCACCCGGGCAGTGGCCAACGCGACGTAAGGTCTGCTTTCTGCTGCGGTCGAGCGGTCATCAGTTGTTCAGCCTTCGAGGGCAACTTTTCTCTTGCAGTGCAGCAAAAACCCTTGCTCAGCAACGTAAATCCGGGCATGGGCGGTACTGCCGCCTAGCGCATTGGTCATTGACCTGCCGCAAGTACCGTGCACTACAGCCAACGCGCCGCAGTTGGCATGTTTGCCGGCATCGTTGCTGTCGATACCGGTACCAGGAACCGCCACTTCACACCTATGACCAGCGAACCGATCTCCGCCCCAAAACGCGCCAGCGCCCGCGCCTGTTCGAGGCCCCGGGTAAGCTCTCGGCGCACACCGTCTGGGCGTCAACGGCCGTCATCGCGGCGGCGCTGGCGTATTATCACTGGCGGTGGGAAGGCTGGCGCGAAACTATTATTTTCGCGAGCGCCATCACCACCGCACTTGTCGCCACGCTCACGCTGTTGACGCGGCGCATTCTGTTTTCGATCGCCGTCGTTGCGGCCATCGTCACCATGATCGTCGTCGCCTCCGACGTCAAACGCCATTACATCGAGATGGTACTGCACGCCTACGACGTCGTGTTCTATCTGACCTCACTATCGACGCTGAAATTTCTGTGGGTCGATCATCGCGTCCACCTGATCGCGATCGGCCTGTCCTTCTTTGCGACCGGCGTCCTCGGCTACACTCTGTATCGCTGTGATACGTCGCGAGTTCCACGCCTCGTCAGCGCCAGTGTTCTGGCCGTCTGTGTGGTGCTCGGTGTCTGGGCCAGCCACGCCAAGGGCGAACGGCGCAACACGCTTTTCTTTTGGGACAATCTGTACCTGTCGTCATTCTACGCGTCGTGGTCGGAAACGCTGGAAACGCTGTGGCGCGGGCAACTTCTCGAAGCGCTTGCATCTCAGAAAAAGCCGCTCTTCAAAATCCCGGCATCCTGCCAGACGCAGGAGCGCCCGCCCCACATCATCCTGATCCATCAGGAAAGCGTGGTGCCGCCGTCATTCTTCCCGCAGTTGCAATACGACACGGCGCTCGATCCGTTCTTCAAGTCTTACGATGGCAAGCTGCATCGCCTGCGCGTCGAAACCTACGGTGGCGCATCGTGGTTGACGGAATTTTCGGTGCTAGCTGGTGTCTCTACCTACTCGTTCGGCAGCATGCGCACGTTCGTGCAATCGCTGATGCAGGGCAAGGTTCACGACACGCTGCCGCAAAGCCTAGCGCGCTGCGGCTACCGTAATGCCGTGTTCTATCCCGTGCCGAAGGACTTCGTATCCAACGGCCGGTTTTATGCGGCTTCCGGCATGCCCGAGATTTTCGATTTCAAAGCCCAGGGCGCCAAGCGCTACAACGAGCGCGACAAGTTTTACTACGGCAACGCCGTCAAGCATTTCGAGCAGCATCTCGCCACATCGAAAGCGCCGACCTTCACTTACATCATCACCTCCGCCACCCATCTCCCCTACGGCCACCCCTACGAGCCAGAGGTTAACGTCGCGGGCGGCGGCCCCGGCACCGACCCGGAAATGAGTGAATACTTGCGCCGCCTCGCCATGGCCAAGATGGACTACGACGCCTTCCGCGCCGAACTGCTGGCCAAATTCCCCAACGAGCGGTTCCTGATCGTGCAGTATGGCGACCACCAACCGGTAGCGACGCGCACGCTTCTCGGCTACCAGAGCAATCTGGCGGCGGAGGACATCAAACTCACACCCGATAGTCCGGGCTACCTCACCTACTATGCGATTGAAGGCCTGAACTATCAGCCACCGCCCATGCCCGACGTCGATACGCTGGAGGTGCCCTATCTCGGCACTGTGCTGCTGGACGCCGCGCGCCTGCCGCTTTCGCAAGCCTATCAGGAGCGCAAGCGCTTGCTGCAAATCTGCGGCGGGCGCTATTTCACCTGCAGTAAGCAAAATGAGATTCTCGGCTTTCATCGCCGCCTGATCGATTCCGGCTTGGTCGACGCGCGCTGACCGCCTGAACCCGAAAAGCGCTGGAACTTTGCCATACGGGCACGCCGTCCGTTGCTTTTGCCCGCGCCCCTATGGCAGGGTCCGGCGAACGGCTGACAACCGGCGTCACCGCCTTGAGCGCCGCCTCCTTGGGAGAGAGATTCAACGTGACCCCCGCCGCCCAGTCCCGGCGCGCCGCCTGCGGCATCCGCGTTGCCGCCAGCTCGCAGCCCGTCGCCCGCGAGGCCATCGCCGCCTGCGCCGCTGAGCTGCGCGGCGAAACCTACCAACACATCATCGTGTTCTTTTCGAGCGAGCACGACGTCTCGGTGTTGATTTCCGAGCTCAGCGCGGCGTTTCCCGATACGCCGGCCTCTGGCTGCAGCACCGCTGGCGAAGTCGGCCCGCTCGGCATGACACAGGGCGGCATTGTGCTGATCGCCTTCCCGGAAGACGGCTTCCGCGTTTTGAGCGAAGTGATCCCAGGCACTGATCAGGCGGGCGTTGAGCGCGCCTCCGAAATCGCGCGCCGCCTCAAGACCCAGATCATCGTCGGCTCGAACCGCACGGCGCGCGACAACGTCTTCGCGCTAGCGCTGATCGACGGACTATCGAACAAGGAAGAGGCGCTCATCGCCGCGATCCATTGGTCTCTCGACGATATCGAGTTGGTTGGCGGCTCAGCCGGAGACGGCCTCGCGTTCCGCCACACCTCGCTCATTCACCGCAATACCGCGGTGCGCGGCGGCGCTATTCTGTTCGTGATCGAAAGTCGCGCGCCGTTCGCGGTCTTCAAGACACAAAACTTCGAGCCGACGCCGATCAAACTCGTCGTTACCGCGGCCGATGCCGAAAATCGCATTGTCTATGAACTGAACGCCGAGCCCGCCGCCCGCGAATACGCGGCCGCCTGCGGATTAATGCCGAACGATCTTGGGCCGTTCTCGTTCGCATCCTATCCGTTGGTCGTCAAAGTTGGTGGCGACTATTATTGCCGCTCGATCCGCAACATGAACCCTGACGGCAGCCTGTCATTTTTCTGTGCCATTGATGAAGGCCTTGTGTTCACCGTCGCTAGGCCTCGCGATATGATCCGCTCCACGCAGGAAACCCTGGAACAGCTCGATCGCAAGCTTGGCGGCATCGATTTCGTACTCGGGTTTGACTGCATCTTGCGCCGCCTCGATTCCGAAAGCCGACAGGTGCGTCATAAGTTCGAGGAATTGTATGAACGCTTCGGCGTTACCGGTTTCCATACCTACGGCGAACAATTCAATGCCATGCATCTCAACCAGACGCTCACCGGCATCGCCTTCGGCAAAACCGAGGTGAACTCATGAACTACGTACCGCCCGGCGCAAATCCGCCCAACGGCGACGATCCGGTCAGCCATGAGATGCGCAAGCTCACCAAGATCAATCACGCGCTCATGCAGCGCGTCGAACGCTCGATGGATCAGCAGGCCAATGCCTTCTCTCTGTTTCAGACGGCCATCGGCCTTGAAGCCAAGATCCGTCATCGCACCGAAGAATTGCACACAGCGCTTGCCAAGCTCGAACACGCCAACGCTGACCTCAGCCACGCGCGCGACGAAAGCGAACGCGCCAACCGCGTCAAAACCCGCTTCTTCACGGCTGTCGGTCACGATCTGCTGCAGCCGCTGCACGCCGCCCGGCTGACGCTGTCGGAATTGGCCGACGTCCAAGTCACGCCCGATGCGATCCGCTTGGCCGCCAATATCGCGTCGGCGCTCACCACCATCGAGGACTTGCTCGGCTCGATCCTCGATCTGTCGAAACTCGAAGCTGGCGCGTTCGTGCCGAAGCTCCAGCCGGTGGCGCTTGACGACGTCTTTGAGCGCCTTGCGGTGTCGAGCGAGCCCATCGCCCGCAAGAAAGGCCTAATGCTGCGGTGGCGCCCGACCAAGCTCGCCATCTACACCGATCCGTTGATGCTGCGGCGGATGCTGCAAAACCTCGTCGCCAACGCCACGCGCTATACCGAACGCGGCGGCGTTCTGCTGGCGGCGCGGATGCGCGGCGACAAAGTCTCAATCGAAGTTTGGGACACCGGTCCCGGCATTGCTGCGGCTGAGCGTGAGCGCATATTCGAAGAATTCCAGCGCGGCACAGCCTACGATCGCGCTGGCGCCACCGGCTTCGGCCTCGGCCTGTCGATTGTCAGGCGCATGTCGGAAGCGCTCGAACATCCGGTGCGCCTGCACTCGCGCGTCGGGCGGGGCTCGTGTTTCTCAATTCTTGCACCCAGCAGCGCCGCGCCGAGCGCCGTCGAGACCAAGCCTGCGTGGCCGGTAACGACAGCAAGCCTCGCCGGTCAGCCGTTGATCGTCATCGATAACGATCTCGTGGTACTCGACGCGATGCAGACGCTGCTTGCCCGCTGGGGTGCCGACGTTCGCCTCGCCCGCGATCTCGACGACATCAGCGAGGTTCTTGGCGAAAGCGATTTCAAACCGGCGCTGATCCTGGCTGATTATCAGCTCGACAACGGCGTCACCGGGCTCGACGCAATTGCGCGCATTCGCCAGCTCATGAATCCCAGCCTACCGGCGATTGTGATCACAGCCGACCGGCGTGAAGAAACTGCAACGAATGCCGCGCGTGCCGGATGTGAATTGCTCTACAAGCCCGTGAAACCGGCGGAGTTGCGCTCGCTGATCCAGCATCTTCTGGCGCACGCATGAGTGCGTAAGCACCGCTTCTGCTGTCCTCACCGGCATCAGGCGCGCGGCCTAACTCTTGCCGTGCGTATCGAGGATGCTGTCGAAATCAATCTTCTGCGCTTCGATGACCGCCTGCGTGCGCGAGGCGACGTTGAGCTTGCGCAGAATCTCGGAGACGTGAGCTTTGACGGTCGTCTCTTCGATCTGAAGTTCGTGGGCGATCTGCTTGTTCAGAAGGCCTTGGCGCAGCATCTTCAAAACGGAGAGCTGCTTCGGCGTCAACGTTTGCAGCCGCGTCACGAAATCTTGGCGCGTGCCTGGCGCCGATGGCGCATCTGGAGCGCGATAACCTTTGGGCAGCGTCAGCGCGCCTTCCATAACCTCTTTGAGCGACTGGCCGATGTCGTCGCGGCTGGCGGATTTGGAAATGAAGCCCGCCGCGCCATAGCCCATGACATCGTGAATGATCCGCGGATCTTCCAGCGCGGAGACGACGACGATCGGCGTTTTTGGCGTCAGAGTGCGCAGCTCTAATAGGCCATCGAAACCGCGCGTCCCAGGCAAAGCCAGATCGAGCAGCACGATGTCGAACGAGCCGCGCTTTTGCAATTCGGCTTTGGCGGCTTCGATCGAGGTCGCTTCAACCGTCGTCGCCCCCGGAAACGCTGTGGCGATGGCGCGCTGCAGGGCCTCCAGAAAGAGAGGGTGATCGTCGACGATGAGAACGCGTGATGGCCCGGCCAAGGTTGTCTCCAAAGTCCGCTTATGTCGTGTCGCTCAGGTGCGCGGCTCACCGACTGGCGACTATGTCTCTGAATTCGCGTATACTACCGCGCTAGAACTCCGCAAGTACACTCTTCAAATAGCGGCCATATTCGTTCTTTGCATAGCGTTCATTGATCAGCCGCTCCAGATTTGCCGGGGTTATAAAGCCCTGACGCAGTGCAATTTCCTCCGGGCTAGCGATTTTCAAGCCCTGGCGCTTCTCGATCGTCGCAACGTAGTTAGCGGCTTCCAGAAGGCTATCGGGGGTGCCCGTATCAAACCACGCAAAGCCCCGGCCCATGCGCGTAACGTTGAGGTCTCCGCGCTTCAGGTAGGCCTCGTTAACCGCGGTAATCTCGAGCTCTCCGCGGGCCGACGGCTTCAAATCCTTGGCAATTTGCACGACGTCATTATCGTAAACATAGAGCCCCAGCACCGCCCAGTTGGATTTGGGTTTGTCGGGCTTCTCTTCGATAGATGTCGCACGCCCCCCGGTGTCGAAGGCCACCACGCCGTAGCGCTCGGGATCGGCCACCTGATGGGCAAACACCGTCGCCCCAGCCCGGGGTGCAAAGGCGTCCTTCACGATGTCGGACAGGCCATGCCCATAGAAGATGTTATCGCCGAGCACCATGGCGCACGGATCTTTGCCGATAAAGCGCTCGCCGATAATGAAGGCCTGCGCCAAGCCGTCAGGACGCGGCTGCTCGGCATAACTCAGATTGAGTCCCCACTGGCGGCCGTCGCCTAGAAGATTGGCGAAGCCCGGCAAATCGCGCGGCGTTGAAATGATCAGAATATCGCGCACGCCACCCAGCATCAGCACCGACAGCGGATAGTAGATGAGCGGCTTATCGTAGACCGGCAGGATCTGCTTCGACACCGTCAGTGTCATAGGATAGAGCCGCGTGCCGCTGCCGCCGGCCAGAATAATCGCCTTCATGATGTCCGCTACCCCTGGTGTGCGCATTGCACGTGATGTGTCAGGCGCCGCACGCACGCGGCAACACCTTCTTGCCAAGGCGGCAGCGCAATGCCGAACGCCCTGCGAATTTCGGTCGTATCGAGAACGCCGAACTGCGGCCGCCGTGCCGGCGTCGGATAGTCGGCGGTTGGTATGGCGTCCACACGCGGGGTGTTGTACCCCTCAACCTCAGCCGCCGCGAAGATTTCGCGCGCAAATCCGTGCCACGTCGTATGACCGTCCGCAACCAGATGATACGTGCCCCACGGCGCGCTTGCCCGGTTGGCCAAAACACGACCGGCAATATCGATGAGTGCTGACGCAATATCGTCGGCCGAGGTCGGCGTGCCATACTGATCGGCAACCACGCGGATCACATCGCGCTCGGCGCCAAGGCGCAGCATGGTTTTCAGAAAATTATTGCCATCGGCGCTGTACACCCAAGCCGTGCGCACAATGATGTGCTCGCTTAGCGCGTCGCGCACCGCATCTTCGCCGGCGGCCTTGCTCCGGCCATAGGCGCTCAACGGATGACAGGCGTCGCGCTCGCTGTAGGGCGTCCGGCTGCAGCCATCGAAGACGTAATCGGTTGAGATATGTAGCAGCGGCACGGCGTGAGCAGCGCACCATTTCGCCAGGTAATGCGGTCCGTCGCGATTGATCCGGAAGGCTTCCGCTTCCTCGGTCTCCGCCTTGTCGACGGCGGTATAGGCGGCGGCGTTGATTACAATGGACGGCTCAATGCCGTCGAGAAATGCGGCGACGCTGGCGTTGCGCGTAAGATCGATGACGGGGCGTCCAGCAACGACAAGATTGGCGGCGCGTTCCGCGCCTGCACGCTGGAGGGCGCGGGCCACTTGGCCCGACGCGCCGATAACGGCAATCGGTTGGCCGCTCATGTGCGTTGCCTCGCCTTACGCCGCAGCGCTCTTCTTGATCAACCCCAGGCGCTCGCCCGAGTAGGTCTTCAACCGCAGCGGCAGCCACCACATTTCGTTCTTCAGATACCAATCGACCGTTTTCTTCAAGCCGGTCGCAAACGTTTCTTCGGCCTTCCAGCCAAGTTCGCGCTCAATTTTCGCCGGGTCGATCGCGTACCGGTAATCGTGTCCTGGGCGATCCTCGACGAAGGTGATCGCGGACGTATGCGATTGTCCGTCATCACGCGGCGCGGCCGCATCGAGCAGTTCGCAAATGCCGTGCACGACTTCGAGATTGCTCTTCTCGTTGCGGCCGCCGACGACATAGCGCTCGCCTGGAATGCCCTTGGTGACGACGGCGTAGAGCGCGCGTGCATGATCATCGACATACAGCCAGTCACGCACGTTAATCCCCATGCCATAGACCGGCAAGTCGCGGCCCAGCAGGGCGTTGGTGATCATCAACGGGATCAGCTTCTCGGGGAAGTGATACGGCCCGTAATTGTTGGAGCAGTTCGACAGCACCACCGGCAGGCCATACGTCCGGTGCCAAGCCATCACGAGATGGTCGGATGCGGCCTTGCTCGCGGAATAGGGCGATGAGGGATCATACGGCGTCGTCTCGGAAAACAGCCCATCGTCGCCGAGGGCGCCGAACACTTCATCCGTCGAGATGTGCAGAAAGCGGAAGGCGTCCTTCTGGCGTGCCGGCAATTCCGACCAATAGCCGCGTGCGGCTTCCAGCATTGCATACGTGCCGGTGATATTGGTTTCAATGAACGCCGCCGGCCCGCTGATCGAACGATCGACATGGCTTTCAGCGGCCAGATGCATGATCGCGTCGGGCCGCTCCAGGCGCAGAATATCGCTGACCGCTTGGCGGTCGCAGACGTTGATCTGATAGAAGGAATAGTTGCGGTTCGCCGCAATCGGCTCGAGCGAATTCAAGTTGCTCGCGTAGGTCAGGCAATCGATGTTGACCACCTCGACGCCGAGGTCGTTGACCAGCATCCGGCAAACGGCCGAGCCGATGAATCCAGCCCCGCCCGTGACTACAATTTTCATCGCAACGCACATCACACGGCGGGCATGGACCGGAACGTCAGGTGGCCGCACGCGCCAAGCCGCCAATCCAAGCGCACCAGTGCCACGGAACCGAAAATGCGCAGGAAACCGTTGAGATGGTGTTAACCTTGGCGGCGCAATTCATATCGACCGGTCCGGTCGCGCGTAGCCTTGGCGATGAAACGCGCCTAACAGTCCGTAATCCCCGCATTTGGCCGTCGGGCCGGAGCCTCTCTCCGGCAGACCCGAGCTCAAACCTTGGTCGTGCTCCTGGCCCGCCGCCTACTGCGCGCCACCATAGACAATGCGGGACCGACCAGGCGACAGTCCCGCACCCGTTGATAGTCGCAGCGCCACCTCACGGCCAATCGATCGCCGGTAGTTCCGCGAGCAATTCGCCTATCGCCGGCTTTGCCCGTTGCCCCCCTGGACTTTGGCCAGTTCGGCGTAGGCGTAGATCCACACCGCATCGCGCCAAGCGACAAACGCGGTTGCCTCTGACGCCCATTGCGGCAACGTCGAATTGACATACGTCGAAAGCGCAAAGCCGTCGCCATAACCTTTGCTTCGCGCTGCGCTATCAATGTGAACCTGTACGGCTGCTGCAAAATCATCAGCCGGCGGCGCAACAGGGAGCATGTCGGCTCCAGCCCGTCGCCGTCTGCCAGAAGCCGGACGTGACGTCGTCGGGTATGTCGATCACGCGCGCAACAAAGTCAGGATGGTACTTGCCGTCCACTGGCGACGCGATGCAAAGACCTGCTGCACCTGCCCTTCAGGAAATCAACGCGACTGGCATTAGTAAATCTCCAAAACAAACATGATTCCGTTGCCGCCCACTGCGCCCGCTCGCGTGACGGTATTCACCGAACAGGCGCCGCCGCCGCCCGCGCCGTAAGCATTGGCATCAATCGCGCTGGAGTTGATATTGCCGCTGCCACCGCTGCCGAAAGCGGACGGTGTGCCGTTGCCGCCTTGGGCCATTGTGCCGCTCCAGCGAAAGCCGCGCGCACCGCGTGAGCCGGTGACACTCCAGTCCGCCCCTGATGCCGCACCCGCCAACCCTGTTGATACGGATGTCTGCACCGTGCCCGAACCCATGAGGTTTCCGGCGGCTCCACCCGGCAGCGTCATGTGCGCGCCGAATGACGACGCTTCACCCGCCGACGCCGCAACCGCGACACCAACCGTCACGCTTTCTGTTGCCCCCAGTGACGAAGCCAGAATTTCCTTGATGCCATAGGTTCCCGATCCGCCGCCCGAACACGGGTTCGCTTCACCCGTCGCCGCCGTCGAATCCGGCGTACTGCCACCGGCACCGATGCCCCAGACTTGAATCTTCGTCAGACCTGCCGGCTTGGTCCACGTCGCCGACGCCGTATATATTTTCTGCGTCATCGTTCGCGGGGTATTTGGCAGCGACACCGCGCCCGTGCTGCGATCGACAACGATGGCTTGCTTCCACACCGACCCATTGGCGCTGACTTTGAAATGAAAGTCGTCGTCGCCCGTCGTGCCGATTTCTGCGCGGCCAGAAAAGCCGGTTTGAAACAGGAAGCTCGCCGTATCGCCGGCAGCCGCCTTGTTGACCTTGATCTGGTGCCCGCCGGTTCCGGTATGATTGAACAGCGACGCCGCGCTACCGACCGTCAGCCGGTTGGTTGTGTCGGCCGTCGCATTCACCACCGAGCGTCGCGGGCGCAAGCCGCGTATAGCGTGCGTCGCCGCGCGCATCGGTGTGATACTGCGGATGATCGTCATCGGAGAGGCCGACAAGCAAACCGTGGTCCGACGCACCACCGCCGCCGCCACCACTCGCCGCCAATGCCCAGCCAACGCCATCAAAAACAACGAGAGCGTTTTCGTCCGCAACCCACGCGACCCAGCCTTCCTTCGGCGTATAAAATAGCCACGCGGCATCCTGATACGCCGCAATCTTCGCGGTCTTCCCCGCCCACGCGCCGCTCGCTCCCGCCGCTACGATGTAGCGATCGCCTTCCGCCGGCGCAGACGGCGGCGCGGCGAGGTCGCGATCTAGCACGCTCAACTGCACGAGGCTGTCGAGCGCCCTCAGCGCCTCGTTATGCGTGACGTGCTTTTGGGATTGAGCGGCAAGCAGATAGGGCAAATTCAAGTTGGGCGTATCGATCATTGCGTCAGGTATCCTCTGCGAGCCTCCCTCGCTTCGCGCACGATACGGCCGCCCCAGGCAGCGGGGATAACTTTGCGCCGCTGCATCTGAGGATGGTGAGCAGCAGCGTTAACAGCGGGGATTTACGTTCCGCGCGGCTTGGCGCGTGCCGTCGGCGCGGCGTTCGCAGGATCATCCGGCCAGACGTGCTTGGGATATTGGCCGCGCATATCGGCGCGAACCGCCGCCCAAGATCCCGACCAGAACCCCGGTAGATCGCGCGTGATCTGAATAGGCCGATGCGCCGGCGACAACAGATACAGCGTCAACGGCAAGCGGCCATTGGCAATCGTTGGATGCAGCTTCAGTCCAAACAACTCCTGCACACGAATGTGCAATGCCGGTGCGCCCGCCCCTTCATAATCGAGTGCGAAGCGATTGCCCGTTGGCGCATCGAAGTGCGTCGGCGCTTCCGCGTCCAGCCGCTGCCGCAAGGACCATGGCAACAGCACATCGAGCGCCTGGCCGAGATCATCGGCACCAATGTCAGCCAAGCGCGTTTTTCCGGCCAGAAACGGTTGCAGCCATGTTTGAACGCTGGCGGCCAGCGCCGTGTCGGAAAGATCCGGCCAATCGGCGGAACCGGCAGCCCGCAGAAACGCGACGCGCTGGCGCAATTGCAGTTGTGCTTTCGACCACGGCAACTTGCCGATACCGATCGCGGCTAATCCGTCGGCCAATGCTGCCGCAACGTCGTCGCTCGCCGAAACCGCGCGCTGCTCGCTCGAGAGAACGATTGCATCGAGGCGGCGCACGCGGCGCGCTCGCACTGCCATTGCCGTCGCGTCGAATTGAACATCGTCGCGCATCGCAATCCGGCTTCCCGCGATGGCGATCACGTCCTCTTCGCTAACCGCTGCAGCCAGCAGGATGCGCGTCGCCGCCGCGCGCCCTTGCAATTCCGCGACCACCAGATTCGGCGCCCGCGCCAACGGACTGATCACATCGAGCTGTCCGGCACGGCCATTGGCGAGCAGGAACTGGCCGGCGCCGCCGCGCGCTTTGGCTATGCGATCCGGGTAAGCCAACGCCAGCACTGCCGCTGTCGATTGCGGAGCGCCGCGCGGCGCTTTGATGCCGTCCGCCGCGCGTTCGGCCCAGCCGCGCGCCAAGCGCCGCAAATCATCGGCCCGCCGCGACCGGTCACGCCTGAAATTTTCGAGCCGCGTCGTCAGATCAGGATCGTTGCCGCCGATACCCCGCTCGACCAAAACTGCCGCAATCTCCGCTGCGTGATGTGCCTCACCCAACGCCGCCGCCGACAACAGCATGCGCGCGAGGCGCGGCGGCAGCGGCAGCGCGCGCAACCGTTTGCCGTCCGCCGTGATGCGCCCTTCATCATCGAGCGCCCCAATCGTGCGCAACTCCTCCTGCGCCGCTTTAACAACGCCCGGCGACGGCGGGTCCAGCCACGACAACGTCGCCGGATCGGTCGTGCCCCACTCGGCGCAATCCAACACCAGGCCAGACAAGTCCGCCGATTTGATTTCAGGCTCCGCAAACGGCACCAGGCCCTGCGTCTCCGGTTCGCTCCACAGCCGATAGCAAACGCCCGGCTCGGTCCGCCCAGCGCGGCCCATACGCTGATCGGCGGCGGCTCGTGACACGCGCACCGTCTCAAGCCGCGTCACCCCGATATCCGGCTCGAAACGCGGCACGCGCTGCAAGCCGCTGTCGATGATCACGCGCACGCCTTCGATCGTGATCGACGTTTCTGCAATCGACGTCGCGAGCACGACCTTGCGTTTGCCTCCGCGCGCCGGTTGGATCGCCAGATCCTGCGCCTGCGGTCCAAGCGCGCCATAGAGCGGCGCGATATCGATTGTTGTATCGGTGATACGCGCGCTGAGGCGTTCAACAACGCGCGTGATTTCGCCTTGACCGGGCAGAAACGCCAGCACCGATCCGGTTTCTTGTTTCAAGGCGCGCACAATCGCATCCGTCACATCGTCTTCGATGCGCGCCGGCGAGCGGCCGAGATAGCGCGCCTCAACCGGATAGGCGCGGCCTTGGCTCTCGATAACCGGCGCATCACCGAGCAACGCCGCAACCCGCGCCCCATCGAGCGTCGCCGACATGACCAGCAGGCGCAGATCGGGCCTCAGGCCGTCGCGTGCTTCGAGCGCCAGCGCCAAGCCAAGATCAGCATCAAGCGAGCGCTCGTGAAATTCGTCGAACAGCACAGCACTCACATTCGACAATTCCGGATCGTCGAGGATCATGCGCGTGAACACACCTTCGGTGACGACTTCGACGCGCACCTTCGGACCCGTCTTGGACGATAGCCGGGCGCGCAATCCAATCGTCTGGCCCAGCCCTTCGCCGAGGGTTTGCGCCATGCGCTCGGCCGCGGCACGCGCCGCCAGTCGCCTCGGCTCCAGCACCAATATCTTGCCGTTCTGGGCAAACGGCACATCGAGCAGCGCCAGCGGCACCCGCGTTGTCTTGCCGGCTCCGGGAGGTGCCACAAGCACGCCAATGCCGCCCGCCGCCAGCACGGACCGGCACTGGTCGAGCACGGCATCAATGGGCAGCGGCGTTGAAAACTGCATTCCTGGCTCCGGGCGTTGCCGCCCGCCGTCCGCTGATTTCAGCGGCGCTCTGGCATGGCACTGCAATGTCTGTTATGCGCAGCCTACGTTCCGCGCAACCCTCTCGCGCAGGCCACTCGAGCTCTGGTGGAAACAGCATGAAAGTCTTGGTCACGGGCGCCGCCGGCTTCATCGGCTTCCATACGGCCCGCGCGCTGCTCGATCGCGGCGACAGCGTCGTCGGCATCGACAATCTCAATGCTTACTACGATGTCCGCCTGAAAGACGCCCGCCTCGCCGAACTCGACGGCCGCAACGGCTTCCGGTTTGCGAAGATCGACATTGCCGACCGCGCTGCCATGGCCGAATTGTTCGCCACCGAGAGATTCGATACCGTCGTCCACCTCGCCGCCCAGGCCGGCGTGCGCTACTCGATTGAAAACCCGCAAGCCTATCTCGACTGTAACCTTCAAGGGTTTCTCAACATACTCGAAGGCTGCCGCAATAACCCCGTCGCCCATTGCGTCTTCGCGTCGTCGAGTTCGGTCTACGGCGGCAACACCCGCATGCCGTTCAGCGAGCGCGACGGCGTCGATCATCCGCTCAGTCTTTATGCGGCGACGAAGAAATCCAACGAGCTGATGGCCCATACCTATGCCCATCTGTACGGCATACCGCTCACGGGGCTGCGCTTCTTTACGGTCTACGGCCCTTGGGGTCGGCCCGACATGGCCCCCTACAAGTTCACCAAGAACATTCTCGAAGGCAAACCGATCGACGTCTACAATCACGGCCACCACGCCCGCGACTTCACCTATATCGACGACATCGTCGAAGGCGTCGTGCGCACGCTGGATATGACGGCGACGCCCGATCCCGAATGGTCGAGCGACGCGCCGCGCGCCGACACCTCATCCGCGCCGTACCGCATTTACAATATCGGCAATCACACGCCGGTGCCGCTTTCGACGTTCATCGCGTTGATCGAGCAGGCCACCGGCAAAACGGCCATCCGCAACCTGCTGCCCGCGCAACCCGGTGACGTGCCCGCAACATACGCCGATGTCGATGCACTGACGAAAGCCGTCGGCTTCAAGCCGAGCATTCCGCTCGACGTTGGTATCCGCCGGTTCGTTGAGTGGTATCGCGCCTTCTACAAGGTCTAGCGCGCAGCTTCGGCGGCTTTGCGGATCGCGGCCATATTGGCAGCGTAGCGCTCAGGCGTGCCGCCTTTGAAGACCGCCGAACCGGCCACCAGAACATTGGCGCCCGCCTTCGCAACAAGCCCTGCCGTCTCCGGCGTCACGCCGCCATCGACTTCGATGTCGATCGGGCGATCTCCGACCAGCGCTTTGACGCGACGAATCTTATCGACGACCGCCGGAATGAACGCCTGGCCGCCGAAGCCCGGATTGACGGTCATGAGCAAAATCAGATCGAGCCGATCGAGCACGTATTCGATTATGCTCTCGGGCGTACCGGGGTTGATCGACACGCCGGCTTTCTTGCCGAGCGCGCGGATTGCCTGCAACGACCGGTCGAGATGCGGTCCGGCTTCCGCGTGCACCGTGATGATGTCCGAACCTGCGTCCGCAAATGCAGCGAGATACGGATCAGCGGGAGCGATCATCAAATGCACGTCGAAGATTTTTTTAGACGCGCCGCGCACGGCCTTGATGACCGGCGGACCGAACGTGATGTTCGGAACGAAGTGCCCATCCATCACGTCGCAATGGATCCAGTCGGCGCCGGCCGCATCGATGGCTTGGATTTCCTGCGACAGCCGGCCGAAGTCAGCAGACAGGATGGACGGCGAGATGATGATGGGACGGGCCACGGATATCCTCGGCGGTTACAACGGGTCTTGAGCGACGCAAACGCAGCTTAACACTAGCCGGATTCGCCGCACTGCCAACCTCACCCTTCGCACAGGCGCGCCTCACGCCGAACGGCGGCGGCGCTCAACCAGCTGCAAAATCAGCGGCGTTAAAATCAATTGCATGGCGAGATCGAGCTTACCGCCCGGAATCACGATGGAATTGGCGCGCGACATGAAGCTGTCGTGGATCATCGACAAAAGATAGGCAAAATCAATACCCTTCGGGTCCTTGAAGCGGATGATGACCATCGACTCGTCGGGCGTCGGTATCCAGCGCGCGGTAAATGGATTCGACGTATCGACCGTCGGCACACGCTGGAAGTTGATGTCCGTCTCGGTGAACTGCGGACAGATGTAATTCACATAGTCCGGCATCCGCCGCAGGATGGCGGCTGTCACTTCTTCGGTGGTGTAGCCACGGAGTGCGCGGTCACGCTCGATCTTCTGAATCCATTCGAGGTTGATGACCGGCACGACACCGATCTTCAAATCCGCATAGCGCGCGACATTGACCGTCTCGCTGACGACCGCACCGTGTAGCCCCTCGTATAAGAGCAGGTCGGTGCCCGGCGCAATATCGGTCCACGGCGTAAACGTGCCGACCGGAACCTTGGCAGCGAGAGATTCAACCGGGTCGTGGATATATTCGCGCACCTTGCCCGTGCCCGTCGCGGCGTAGGTGCGAAACAGCTTTTCAAGATCCTCGAACAAATTGGCGTCCGGTCCGAAGTGGCTGAAATTCGGATTGCCCTTCTTGGCGGCTTCCGCCATGGCGCGTTCCATTTCAGTTCGTCCGAAACGATGGAAGGCATCACCTTGCACGAATGCCGCGTTCACATCCTCCCGGCGGAAGATGTGCTCGAACGTGTGCCGCACGGATGTCGTGCCCGCACCGGAAGATCCCGTCACGGAAATGATAGGGTGTTTAATCGACATCCGGGAACCTACGTGCCTCCTGAGATAGCGGCGATGGCGGGAAAATCAGCGTTCGGCATGGGAGCGTCAGGTCATCGCGCGGAATAGGCCGCGCCGCCCGAACAGCGGTGACTGCTCGCCTTTGAAACCCAGCCCGGTGTAGAGCCGGCGGACGCGATCGACCTCATCGCACGATCCGCAGATCAACGGCGTTTTCTGATGCAGCGATGTCGGCACGACATCGAGCAACCGCTCATGGCCGGTGGTTGCGTGTCCGCCCGCCTGTTCGATGATCCAGCCGATTGGATTGGCTTCGTAGATCAGACGAATGCGGCCCTGGTGGAAGCCTTTGCGGCTATCGCCTGGATAGAGATAGATGCCGCCGCGCGACAGAATGCGGAAAATGTCGGCAACCGGCGAGCCAGTCCAGCGCATGTTGTAATCGCGGCCGCGTGGGCCATCGGCGCCGTTCTCGCAGTCGTGCACGTAAATGCGGATCGGCTCATCCCAATAGCGCGCGTTCGAAGCGTTGATCGCATATTCGGCGGTCTGCACGGGAATCGCGATTTTTGGTTGCGTGAGAATGTACGTCTTGCTGTCGCGATCGAGCGTGAAAATGTTGGTACCGTTGCCGACCGTCAGCGCGAGAACGGTTTGTGGTCCATAGACGATGATACCGGCCGCAAGCTGATGCGAACCGGGCCGCAGGAACGCGGCTTCTCCCGTCGATGATGGATGACGCGGCAGCACCGAGAAGATCATGCCGAACGACACGTTGGCATCGACGTTCGATGAACCATCGAGCGGATCGGTCGCGACCAGCAACGGCGCGGACTCGTCGAGCAGAATTGGTTCGGGGGATTCTTCCGAGGCGAGCGCTGCAACGGGTGCCGCCTTTAGGGCCTCCAGAATCGATTCGTTCGCAAGAACGTCGATTTCCTTCTGCTCGTCGAATTCGCCGGCGCGCGCCGTCACCCGGCTGAAGCTGCCGGCCAGCCGCCCCTTGGCGACAAGCTCGGACATGCCGATGCTGCTGGCCGCCAGCGCCTCGACCGTCTTGGCAACGCCGCCGCGGGTGGCGCCGTCCAGCGCCCAATCGGTAAGAAATGTCGAAAGCGTGGTCGTCGTCGCAGCCATGTTGGGGTCACTCATCACGGAATTCTATGCAGCCCGGCCACCGCACCAGCCATGCACATCGCACATGTCTCGTCCGCGGCTTGGATTTCACTGTAATCCGACTTTGGTAGCGGAAGCGAGAGTGGTTTCGCTTTGTTTAACGAATGAGGCCGGACTTGTGCATAAGCAACGTCCACCACCCCCTCGCAGATATAAAACAGCGTTCTAGAGCGCCAAATCAATTGGTTGGCGGGAGCACAAGCTGGTAAATTCGTTGGCATCAACATCCGGTTGAAGGGATTCCGGCAACATGACGACCTCATCGCCACAGTCAGCCAGCCCATCAGGGCGCGATGCCGCAGCCGATCCGGCCAGCGTCCAGCGCTTCGCCGCCGATGCCCGCGCCGCCGCCTTTAGCCGGATCGTGGCGCTTCTGATGGCCTCTCCCCGCCATGCCAGCATGACGCTCGCCGATGCCCAGTGCTATCTGACGCCGGCCATCGCGCACGGCCAGCTCGCCATTATGGGAACGCAGCAGGCCGATGGCGGCGCGACGGCACTGGCCGCAGCCGCGTGGTGGGCCATGGTCTCGCCCGAGGTTGATCAGCGCCTCACTGAGAGCCGCGAGCCGCATTTGACGCTCGACGCCGCCGACTGGCGCAGCGGCGACCAGCCGTGGATCATCGAGACGATCGGCGACGCCAAAGTCGTTAACGAACTGTTGCGCCGCCTCGCCGACAAGACGTTCACAGGCAAGCTAGCGAAGCTTAGAGCGCTTACCCCCGATGGCCGCATCGCGGTTGGCCGCCTGGAGCGCAAACCTGCGGAAGAGCCGCAAACCAAAGCCTAACTGTTTTGTGCGTATTGTGTTTACCGCGGCCTTAAAGCACCCGCTAAGGCCTTGAGCGGAAACAGAAACGCGAGACAGCGCAGGACCGATGACCCGCAAAATGCAGTCGTTAACGCGCAAGCAATCGCACCCGGTTGGCTCGCTGCTCCGCCAATACAGTCCGATCCTGGCAACCGTCGCCGTATTTTCCGGCGTGATCAACGTGCTGGCTCTCGCTGGCTCGTTTTACATGCTGCAGGTCTACGACCGCGTTTTGCCGTCGCAATCGGTGGCGACGCTGATCGGCCTGTCGATCCTGATGTTCGGCGTCTACGTCATCAACGGCCTGCTCGAATTCATTCGCGCCCGCATCATGGGCCGCGTCGGCACCCGCATCGACAAGACATTGACGCCGAGCGTGTTCGCCGCTGTCCAGTTGCTGCCGCTCAAGAGCCGTGGTGGCGGCGACGGCATGCAGCCGCTGCGCGATCTCGATTCCATCCGTAACTTCATGTCGGGCATGGGCCTGACAGCGCTGTTCGACCTGCCGTGGATTCCGATTTATCTGTGCTTCGTCTACATGCTCCATCCGACGCTCGCACTGGTGGCGGTCGGCGGCGCGGCCGCTCTCGTGGTGTTGACGCTCGTCACCGAGTATCGCAGCTCGAAACCCTTGAAGGACGCGAGCTTCGCGGGCGGGCAACGTTTGGCACTCGCAGAAACCGCTCGGCGCAATGCAGAATCGATCCATGCCATGGGCATGGCGCGCAACATCGGAACGCGCTACGTGGCGCTGAACGACGCTTACCTCGCCCACCAGCTCAAGGCGTCCGACGCGGCCGGCGGCATCGGCAACGTCACCAAAGTCATTCGCATGTTGCTGCAATCCGCAGTGCTCGGTCTCGGCGGCTACCTCGTCATCGAAAACCAATTGTCAGCCGGCGCCATCATCGCCGCCTCGATCACCGTATCGCGCTCGCTAGCGCCGATTGAAAGCGCCATTGGACACTGGAGAAGCTTCGTTTCGGCGCGCATCGCCGCCAAGCGGCTCGGCGATCTCTTGATGGCGGTCGGTGAACAAGACGATGATCTCGTTGCCTTGCCGCCGCCGCAGAACACGCTGCACGTCGAATCCCTCGTCGTCGCTCCGCCAGGGCAACGCGAGCCGGTTTTAAAGGGCGTATCCTTCGACCTTGAGCGCGGCGATGCCCTTGGCATCATCGGCCCGAGCGGTTCGGGCAAATCCACGCTCGCTCGCGCGCTCGTCGGCATTTGGCAACCCGCCACACCGACAAGCGCCGTTCGCCTCGACGGCGCCGCGCTTGATCAGTGGACCCCGGAACGGCTCGGCCGCCACATCGGCTACATGCCGCAGGAGGTCGAACTGTTTGACGGCACGATCGCCGACAACATTGCACGTTTGGATCCCAATGCGCCGAGCGAGGCAATCGTTGCCGCCGCACGCGCTGCCGGATCGCATGACCTTATCGTGCGGATGTCAGACGGTTATCAAACCCGCATGGGAGAAAGTGGCCGCTCGCTGTCGGGCGGCGAACGCCAGCGCGTCGCGCTTGCCCGCGCGCTTTACGGCAACCCGTTCCTGGTCGTGCTCGACGAACCCAACGCCAGCCTCGACGCGTCCGGCGATATCGCATTGAGCGAAGCGATTACGGCCGTCCGGCAACGTGGCGGCATCGCGATCGTCATCGCACACCGGCCTTCGGCGCTGGCCGCCGTCAACAAGGTTCTGGTCATGGCCAACGGCCAGGCCCGCGCCTTCGGACCGAAAGACGACGTGCTGCGTACGACACTGCAAACCGTTCCGCCGCAAGCGGCATCCGCCACCCTGCCGCGTTCGGATAGTGCTGCGAATGCGAACGTAAAGACCAAGGAGATCGCATGACCAGCACACTCACAGTGCCGGCGGCTGCCTCCATGCTGCCCGCTCCGGCACGCCCGGTTCTGGATCGCCCGGTTCTGGATCGCAACGACATCTCGGTTCGCCGCTACATCATCCTCGGCTGCGTCACGTTATTGGCTCTGTTCGGCGGCATTGGCGGCTGGGCCGCATTCACTGATATGGCCGGCGCCGTTCTGGCGAGCGGCTCGGTCGTGGTCGCCGGCAACATCAAGAAGGTGCAGCATCCGACCGGCGGCGTCATCAAGGAAATCCTCGTCAAGAACGGCGATAGCGTCAAAACAGGCGATATCCTGGTCCGTCTCGACGAAACCGTGACGCGCGCCAGCCTGCAACTCGTCACCAAGCAGATCGACGAACTGACCGGCCGCATGGCGCGGCTGAAGGCCGAACGCGACGATGCCCCCTCCGTGGTCTTCCCGCAGGACCTGATCGCACGCAGCCAAGAACCCGACGTCGCCGAAATTCTCAAAGGCGAGCAGGTGCTGTTCGAAGCGCGCATTCAAACGCGCGCCAACCAAAAGCAGCAACTCGGCGAACGCATCACCGGCCTGCGGCAGGAATCGGCCGGCAATACAGCGCAAGCTGAAGCCAAGGCGCGTGAAATCGCGTTGATCAAAAAAGAACTCGATGGCCTCGAAGGCCTCGAACGCCAGCAACTCGTGCGCACCGAAAAGATGACCTCTATGCGCCGCGAGCAGGCGCGCATCGAAGGTGAAATGGCGCAGCTTTCCGCCGCCGCAGGCCAGAGCAAAGACAGAATTGCCGAGATCGAAATGCAGCGCCTGTCGATCGACAGCGAAGCCAAATCAGACGTCATCAAGGAACTGCGCGAGACGCAGGGCAAACTCGTCGAGCTGTCCGAGCGGCGCACTGCAGCACTCGATCAGTTGAATCGCATCGAAATCCGTAGCCCCGCCGATGGCATCGTCGATCAGATGTCGGTGTTCACGATCGGCGGCGTCGTCAACACCAGCGACGCCATGATGGTCATCGTTCCGCAGGACGACAAGCTCATCGTTGAAGCCAGGATTGCGACGCACGACATCGACCAGGTGCGTTCCCACAAGACGGCCGTCGTGCGCTTTCCGGCGTTCAACCAGCGCACCACGCCGAGCCTCGACGGAACGATCGCCTCGATTTCAGCGGAAGTGACGCGCGACCCGCAACACAATCTGGAATACTACGTGGCGCGCATCAAAATCGATGAGGATCAGATGAAGCGGCTCGGCGAGCTGAAGCTCGTGCCCGGCATGCCCGCTGAAATCCAGATCCGCACCACGGAGCGTTCAGCGCTGTCTTATCTGGTCAAACCAATCGAAGACCAGTTCGCCAAGGCCTTCAAGGAACGCTAGAGCCTTTCCGGCTGAAGCCAAAGCATTCCAACATCTGTCATCCCGGGGCTTGTCCTCGGGATCCAAGGTGCAAGCTCGTGCGACGCGCTTGAAGCCCCTGAACGTGCCTTGCCCACATTCTCCGACGTCAAACGTCGCCCAATGGATCCCGGCAATAAATGCCGGGATGACAGTTGTGAGTTGAGCAGCACCCGTCACACCACAAAGAACGTCATCCCGGCGCAGGCCGGGATCCGTCCAAGCATCCAATTGCGTGCCGACCCCACACTTGCCCGGATCTCCGCCTTTCCCGCAAGGAGACTCCCAAGTGGTCGCGCGGGGATGACGGTGGTGAGGCGGCAGTCGCGTGGAGTGACGGCGATGGGTTAACGACGGCAGCCCTTCAGCCGGCGTTGCCGCGGCCGATCCCTTCGTATGTGAACCCCGCCGCGCGCGCCGCCGACGGCTGGAAGATATTGCGCAGATCAACCAGCGCCGCGCCTGCCATGCGTTGGCGCGCCGCTTCAAGATCGAGGGCCCGGAACTCGTTCCATTCCGTCACCACCGCCAGCACATGCGCGCCGTCGGTCGCTTCCAGCGCACTGCTGGTCCAAACGACCCCCGGCATCAGAGGTTCAGCATATTTCTGGCCCTGCGGATCGAAGGCCCTCACCGTCGCGCCGCGCTCTTGCAGCATCGGCACGATCACGAGGCTCGGCGCGTCGCGCATATCGTCGGTGTTGGGCTTGAATGTCACGCCCAGCACGGCGATGGTTTTGCCGCGCAGGCTGCCGCCCGCTGCTGCTTCGATGCGGCTCGCCATCGCGATCTTGCGCTCGTGATTGACGCGCTCGACCTGCTCGATGATCGAAACCGGCGATTTATTTTCGCGCGCTGTGCGGATCAAAGCCGACACGTCCTTCGGAAAACACGATCCGCCGTAACCGGGGCCGGGATGCAAGAACTTATCGCCGATGCGCCGGTCTTTACCGATGGCCGACGCCACTTCCTGCACGTCCGCACCGACCTCTTCGCACAGGTCCGCGATTTCATTGATGAAGCTGATTTTGAGCGCCAGGAACGCATTGGCCGCATACTTCGCGAGTTCGGCGCTTTCGCGCGACACGAACATCACCGGCGACCCGCGCAGCGCTAGCGGCTTATAGAGCCGCTCCATGACGGCGCGCGCCTTGGCGCAATCGGTACCGACGAGCACGCGGTCGGGATGCGTGAAATCCTGGATCGCCGAGCCTTCGCGCAGGAACTCCGGGTTCGAGCAAACCGCCACCTCTGCATCGGGCCGGATTTCCTTTAGGCGTTTCTCTATGGCCCGGCTGGTGCCGACCGGCACCGTCGATTTGGTCGTAATGACCGTAAAGCCATTGAGGTGCGGCACCACTTCTTCAACGGCCCCGAACACGTAGGAGAGGTCGGCATAGCCATCGCCGCGCCGCATCGGCGTGCCGACGGCCAGAAACACCACATCGGCGCCGCTTACGGCGGGGCCCAGATCGCTGGTAAACGTCAGGCGGCCGGCCCGCATGTTCCGCTGGATCAGATCGTCAAGACCCGGCTCATAGATCGGAGACCGGCCGGCATGAAGGTCGGCAAGGCGCTGCGGATCGTTGTCAACACAGGTAACGGTCCAGCCGAACTCTGAAAAACAGGCGGCTGACACAAGCCCGACATAACCGGCACCAATCATGCAGATTTTCATGATGAATCTCCCAGAAAGTCTGTAAACCTCGCTATATGATGCGCGCCGCCGCGGCAATGGTCTCGTGCCGCCCCCCGGTGGACGCAACGTTCAAGGCCCTGCATAAGAGCCGGGCGTAAACAAACCGCCCTCACTCCCCGATAAACCGGAAATCAAAATGACTGCTTCCCAGGTCAGTCCTGCTATGCCCCCCCTCAGCGGGAGTGTCGCCGCCCCGCACCGGTCGGTGACGGTTGTCATTCCCGTCCTCAATGAGGCTACCGGCCTCGATCCGTTACTAGCGCGCCTGCTGCCGGTTTTGAATGGCTTGGGCGTCGACTGGTCGATCATCTTCGTCGACGACGGCTCAACAGACGGCACACTCGCCAAGTTGCGCCAATTGAACGATGCCGATCCGCGCATTGGTGCCATCGCGCTCAGCCGCAATTTCGGCAAAGAGATCGCGGTCGCCGCCGGTCTGCGCTATGCGACGGGCGACGGCGTCGTGATCATGGACAGCGATCTGCAGCATCCGCCCGAGACGATTGCAACCTTCGTCGAGAAATGGCGCGAAGGCCACGACGTGATTTATGGCGAGCGCGCCGACCGTAGCGCCGACAGCGCTTGGCGCCGCGGCGGCGCGCGCATCTTCTATCGCGTGTTCCATGTGCTATCCGGTACCGAGCTGCAGCAGAACTCCTGCGACTTCCGCCTGCTCAGCCGCCGCGCCGTTGATGCGATCAACCGGATCGGCGAGCGCGTGCGCTATAACAATGGTCTGTTTGCGTGGATCGGCTATCCCGCCATCGGCATCCCGTTCGAGATGCCGCCGCGGCCGTCCGGTGAAGCCTCGCGCTGGCTACCGCTGAAGCTTGCCCGGCTGGCGTTCGACGGGCTCGCCTCGTTCTCGACGGTGCCACTGCGCTTGT
The DNA here is from genome assembly GCA_016716675.1 of Hyphomicrobium sp. Taxonomy (GTDB): domain Bacteria; phylum Pseudomonadota; class Alphaproteobacteria; order Rhizobiales; family Hyphomicrobiaceae; genus Hyphomicrobium_B. Next base: position 32,621 of record JADJVG010000033.1, on the reverse strand, counting down.
CGTCGGTGACCGGCGTCATCGTTTCGCTGATCGCCTTCGTGTACATGATCTGGATCATCACCAAGACGCTGATGTTTGGTGATACGGTTCGCGGATATCCGACGCTACTGGTCGCCGTGCTGTTCTTTTCCGGCGTGCAGCTGATCTTCCTGGGCGTCATCGGCGAGTATCTCGGCCGCGTCTACGAAGAGGTCAAAGCCCGCCCGCTGTTCCTTGTCCGCGAGGAACTCGGCGTTTCGACAACGCTTCCAAATTCCAGTAAGACGGTTGCGCCATGATCGACGGCGATGGGCAAGGCGATCGGCTGGACGGTCAGTCCAACATGGTAAAGCATGGCGCCGGATTCCTAGCGTCCGGCCTGATCGCGACGGCTACCGATGCGGCGATCCTGCTGCTGCTGACCCGCGGCGCGGGGTTCGATCCCTTTACTGCGCGGATTATCGCCATCGCCTGCGCCATGGTGGCCGGCTTTTTTGCACACAAGCATTTGACGTTTGCGGTTCGCGATCCGGCAACGGTGAAACAGTTCGCGTCGTTCGTCGGCGTCGCGGCAACGGCGTCCGCGATCAACTATGCGCTGTATGCCGCCATTCTGTTGCTCAGACCGCAGACCGAGCCGCTTCTCGCAATGCTGGCGCCGACGCTGTTGGCGATGGCCATCAGCTATAGCGGCCTGCGTTTCGGCGTGTTCGGAAAGCCGAACCACTAGCCCCGCGCCAGACCCGTCCTAGCCCCTGCCTAGAACTCAGCCCTAGACCTTGAATTCTTCGATCTTGGCGAAGGCTTGGCGCAGCGCGTCCGACCAGGCTTGCGACATCTTGCGGAAGTACTCGTCATCCGCGCCGATGCGCTTTTCCCGGCGTACATCCAGGCTATCGCGCTCATAGACGAGAATATCGAGCGGCATACCGACCGACAAATTCGAACGCAACGTCGAATCGAACGACAGCAACATCAGTTTGGCCGCTTCGCCGAGGCGCATGTCGGCGCGCGCCACGCGGTCGAGGATCGGCTTGCCGTACTTATGTTCGCCGATCTGCAGGAACGGTGTATCGTCGGTGGCTTCAATGAAATTGCCCTCGGAATACACCTGGAAAAGCCGGGGCCGCTCGGTGCCGATTTGGCCGCCGAAGATAAACGATGCGTAGAAGCCGCTCTTGGTGGCTTCGAGGGCCGGACCATCGACGCGGCGGGCTTCGCGCACGGCGTCGCCAACGACCCTGGCGGCGCGGAACATATTGGGCGCATTGTAGAGGTGGATCGCATCCGAATTTGGCGCGGTCAGTTGCTCGTTCAACAAACTGACGACGACCTGCGTCACCGCTAGATTGCCGGCACTCAGCAGTACGAGCACGCGGTCGCCCGACTGACGCCAAAAATTAAGCTTACGATACGACGCAATGTTATCGACACCGGCGTTGGTTCGCGTGTCGGCGGCAAATACCAAACCACGATCAAGCCGCATCGCGACGCCATATGTCATCACTCGTCTCCCGTTCAATCTGCAGGCACTATAGCCCTGCTTTGCCGCAGAAACGGTAAACGACCGGTAGCGACGCCCACTATTGCTGGGTGGTCATCTGCTGCTGAACTTCGACGATGACGTCAAGGACTTCATTGCCGCCGCCGCCCCGGCGCATCCCGCTGATTGGGGCTGCGGACACGGCGTCGAGACCGGTTGCAAGGCGGACGTAGTGATCGGTCGGGCATAGCCTGTTGGCCGGATCGAAGCCCACCCAGCCGAGATCACCGACCCAGACTTCTGCCCAGGCATGGTTGGCTTCAGCTGGTTCGTTTTGGCCCGAAATGAAGTAGCCGCTGACATAGCGGGCCGGCACACCGAGCGCGCGAGCAGCGGCAATGAACACATGCGCATGATCCTGGCAGACGCCTTGCCCATCAGCGAAGGCGTCTGCCGCATTGGTGTGCTCATGCGTCGCGCCGATTTTATAATCGACAGCATCCCGCACTGCATTCATGAGCCTGTGGAAACCGGCAATCGTCGGCATTGGACAGGCCTTATTAGCCATTTCGACAATGCCTTCGCTGGCCCGGGTCTTGTCGGTTATCCGCCTGTAAACCGCGATCGGCATCGCCTCCTGCAAGCCCTGAATGAGCCCGGCGCAATCGCTCGTTTCAACCACGCCCTTGGCCAGAACCACGCTTTCCTCATGCACGCCGGCATAAGAGACGAGGTGGCAGACATTGCCGAAGCCATCGCGGTAGCTGCGCGCAGTTTCAAAGCCCGGCGCGCTGATCGACCATTCGATGACGCGCTGCCCGTGGAAACTCGGCGGCGTCAGGCGCAGCGTCTGGATCGAATAGTTGACCGGCTCGGCGTACGTGTAGCGTGAGACATGACCGATTGAGATGCGCATGGGCGTGGTTCTTTGTCAGCCTGTGAAGTGGTAAGCCTGCGAGATATCGCAGCCGAGTTTATTGTTGCGGCCGATGAAACCCTGCACGAACTCGTGCAGACCTTCCTGGAAGATCGCCTTGATGTCGGCCTCGATCAGCAGATCGCGCGTCGCTTCCGCCGTAGCATGGCACGGATGGCGCTGCCCGTAGAGCTGGCCGAGATCATTGAGGGCCACCGTCAATTCGTCATAGCAGGAGCGCAGCGACCGTGGCATTTGCCGGTTGAGGATCAGATAGTCGGCGATTTTCCACGGCTTGTAGGAATCCTTGAACACCCAGCGATAGCTGCGATGCGCCGACACCGACCGCAATATCGCCGACCATTGAATGTTATCTGACCCGGTGCCGACCATTTCGGTCGATGGCAGCAGGTGATAATATTTGACGTCGAGAATGCGCGACGTGCTATCGGCGCGCTCGATGAAGGTGCCGATCTGGCTGAAATAGAAGGTGTCGTTGCGCAGGATGGTGTTCATCAGCGCCCCGCGATAGAGCGCCGAGCGCGAGCGCACCCAGTCCAACAGTTCCGGCAACGAATTCGATGTGACGGACGACGGTTTGATCGCCGAGAATTCTAGCCAGGAGCCGTTGAGGCTTTGCCACATATCGCGCGTCAAGGCGGTGCGCTGCGCCCTGCCGTTCTGGCGGGCCGCCGCGAGGCAGGTCGCGATGCTCGACGGATTGGCCGTATCGAACAGCATGAAGTCGATGACTTTCGCTGTATCGAGCGCACCATGGCGGTTGGTGTATGCCTGAAGACACCCGGCACTTTCGAGCGTCGATTGCCACTCCTTATGAAAGCTGTCACCAACGCGCGGCAACAGCACAAGGCGATAGCCCACCTCGATGAGGCGCGCGATGTTTTCCGCGCGTTCAATATAGCGCGCCAGCCAGAAGAGATCGTTTGCTGCACGTCCGAGCATTGCGGTGTTCGTCCCCAGGCTTCATTTCGCCAACTGTTAAACGTCTACAGACCGGGCTCGCGCCTCACGTCAATCCTGAAGAACCCAGGTATCCTTGGTGCCGCCGCCCTGCGAGGAGTTGACGACGAGCGACCCGCGTTTGAGGGCGACACGCGTCAACCCGCCCGGCACCAGCCGGACCTTGTCGCCGACCAGCACGAACGGTCTGAGATCGAGATGCCGGGGCCCTACGAGGCCGTCGCACAGCGTCGGACACGTCGACAGCGCCAACGTCGGCTGGGCAATATAGTTTGAAGGATTGGCGATCAGCTTGGCCCGGAAGGCTTCGATTTCGTCTTTCGTCGCCGACGGGCCGACCAACATGCCATAGCCGCCGGACCCATGAACTTCTTTGACAACCAGCTCGGGCAAATGCTCGAGCACGTATTTGAGATCATCGTCGTCGCGGCAGTTATACGTCTCGACGTTGGCGAGTAGCGGCGCGCGGCCGGTATAGAACTCGATGATTTCCGGGATGTAGCTGTAGATTGCCTTGTCGTCGGCGATGCCGGCGCCGGGGGCGTTGACAATGGTTACCCGTCCCGCCCGGTACGCGTCGAACAGGCCCGGCACGCCAAGCAGCGAGTCCGGACGAAAGACAAGAGGATCGAGGAAGTCGTCATCAACACGGCGATAAAGAACATCGACACGTTTCAAGCCCTCCGTTGTTTTCATGCGCAATTCCCCGTCGACAACGACGAGGTCGTGACTTTCCACCAGTTCAACGCCCATCTGATCGGCAAGGAACGAGTGTTCGAAATAGGCGCTGTTGAACGGCCCCGGCGTCAGCAGCGCGATGACCGGCTCGGTTGCCAGATACTGCGGCGCCACGCTTTCAAGCGTCTTCAAAAGGCAATCCGCATACTCATCAACGGGGCGCACGCGATTGCGCGCGAATAAATCCGGAAACAGATGCAGCATAGTTTCGCGGTTTTCGAGCATGTACGAGACGCCGGAGGGCGTGCGCGTATTATCTTCGAGTACCATGAAGTCGTCTTCGCCGGTCCTGACGATATCAATGCCGACGATATGGCTGTAGATGCCGCGCGGCGGATCAACGCCGACCATTTCCGGCACGAAGGCCTTGTTTTGAACGACCAGCTCTTCCGGAATGCGCCCGGCTTTGAGGATCTCCTGGCGATGATAAATGTCGTACATGAAGGCGTTCAGCGCCTTCACGCGCTGTTCGATGCCGGCTTCCAAGCGGCGCCATTCGGCGGCGGCGATGATGCGCGGCAGAATATCGAATGGGATCAGGCGCTCGCTTTTGTCCTCATCGCCATAGACCGCGAAGGTGATGCCAGAGCGGCGGAACAGCGTTTCAGCTTCCGACGATTTCAGCGACAGGGCTTCGATGCGCTGCACACCGAGCCATCCGGCAAATTCTGCGTACGGCGCGCGGAGCCCGCCACCGAAACCGTTCATCTCGTCGAATGAAACCGCCAAACAATCCCTCCCACAGAACGACCTGATTTTTTACTTCGCAAGCCTCAGGCCAACTCGCCTAGAGCCCGGAAATCGGCGATAAGCGAGCGCCGCACGCACGATCAGCGCCCGAACACTAGGCACGCTGCCTAGCTCTTGAGCACTTTAGCAAGAAATCGAACGAAGAGCCGTCGCACCGCCTCGCCCCCGACCAAAGGACACCCTGACATCCATGACGACCGCCCATCTGACACCGATTGTGATGCTGCTCGCCTCGAACGTGTTCATGACCTTCGCATGGTACGGCCACCTGAAGCACACCGCGTCCCCACTGTGGATCGTGATCCTGGCGAGCTGGGGAATCGCGCTGTTCGAGTATTGCTTAGCGGTGCCCGCCAACCGCTGGGGCTCGACGGTGTATTCAACCGCCGAACTGAAAACCATGCAGGAAGTGATTACGCTTTGCGTGTTCGCGGTCTTTTCGATCTGGTTTCTGGGCGAGCGACTAACCATCAATCACGGAATTGGCTTCGCGCTGATCTGCCTTGGCGCGTTTTTCGTGTTCAAGGCGCCCATTGAGTAGGCTCGCCCCCCGTGCCTCACGTCAAGGCCGGCGTCCGGGCTTTCAAACCGGCGGCTGTTGCGATGCCGGTCAACACCATCACAATGCCGCCCGAGATGAACGTCGCTTCGACGCCGGCGGTATCAAAGCCTAGCCGATAAATCAGCGGCCCGATTGCCTGCCCCAGAAAAAAGAAGAACGCATGCGCGGCGACGGCCGAAGCACGCTTGGTCGGCGCCAACTCGGTCGCCTGTGTCTGCAGGGCGTTGTGGATCATGTAGAAGCCCAACCCGATCACAAACACGATCGCCATCTCAACCGGCCACGACACCGAAAAGGCAAGCGCCGCAAAGCCGAGCCCGGCCACAGCCGCGCCGGCACGTATGACGCCGTAGAGCCCGAGCCGCGACAGCAACAGGCGTATCAGCGCAATGTAAACGAAGCCGCCGAGCGCGAAGCCTGCCAACACGAAGCCCGCCTCCCGCAGCCCTCCGGCGCCGCGCTGTTCGAGCAGCACCGCGATATACGGAAACAGCCCGAACACCACGATGCCCTCGATGAAAACGGCGGTGAAACAGACGACGGTCTTGGGATTGCGAAAGACCTGCGCGTAACCCTCGAACAAATGGGTTAAGCGAAGCGGCGGACGCTCAGCGGTCGCGCGCGGGTGCAACTGCCAGAGCGTCACGATCAGCGCCAGTGCAGCCAGCAACGTGCCGACCGCCATGGAAACGCGCCAACCGAACGCACTGGCGATCATGCCGGAGCCGAGCGCACCGGTTAACTGCCCCGCGATGATCGCGCTCAGCACGCGCGACAGCGCCAGTTGCCGCTCGCCCATCTCGAAGCGGTCGCCGACGAGCGCGAAGGCGAGTGGAAAGATGCCACCACCGGCCGCGCCGCCGATGATGCGGGCAACGAACAACATGTCGAGCGACGGTGCGACCGCGGCGGCCGCCAGACACAGCATTAATACCGTCAGCGTGATCTTGATGATCCGGGCCTTGCCGAGGGTATCACCCAGAGCGCCGAGCAGCGGCTGGCCGAGTGCATAGGGAAATGTGAAGGCGGTCGCAAGCAAGGCGACCGTCTCCGGCGACACCGATAGATCACGCGCAATGTCCGGCACCACTGGATCGATGATGCGCATGGACATGGATGAGACGAAGCAGCTTGCGGCAAGGATAGGGAGGAGACGCATTCCGTGCGGAACTTTCGGACGTCGGAAACAGAAGAACGCGAGCTATAACAGAAACGGGGCGGGCCGTTGAATGGCCCGCCCCGCAATCCTGACGTCTATTTGGCGCAGAACCTCAGAACAGACCCTGGATATGGCCCTGGTCGTCGAGGCGGATGCTGTCGGCGCTCGGCACTCTCGGCAAGCCGGGCATGGTCATGATTTCGCCGGTGACGACAACCACGAACTCGGCACCCGCCGAGAGCCGCAGTTCGCGGACCGGAACGATGTGACCAGTCGGCGCGCCGCGCAGCGTTGCATCCGTCGAGAACGAGTACTGCGTCTTCGCCATGCAAACAGGCAGATGACCGAACCCCGTCGCTTCGAGTTCTTTGAAGCGGGCCTCGATGCTGGCATCGCAGGCGATGCCGGACGCGCGATAAATTTCCGTCGCGATGGTCCGCACCTTTTCGCGCAACGGCATGTTGTCCGGATACAGCGTTTTGAAGTTAGCCTTGCCTTCGGCGATGACGTCGACGACGTGCCGCGACAGGGATTCCGTGCCCTTGCCGCCATCCGACCAGTGCGTGCATGTGAACGCCTTCGTTCCCATGCTCTCGGCGGCCTTCATGACCTCCTGAATTTCCGCGTCGGTGTCGGTGATGAACTTGTTGATGGCAACCACCGCCGGCACGCCGAACTTATTGACGTTCTCGATGTGGCGCTTGAGGTTATCGCAGCCCTTGGCGACGGCTGCGACGTTCTCGGCCTTCAACTCGTCCTTGGCGACGCCGCCGTGCATCTTGAGGGCGCGGACGGTTGCCACAATGACGACCACCGACGGCGCAATGCCAGCCTTGCGGCACTTGATGTCGAAGAACTTCTCGGCCCCAAGGTCGGCGCCGAACCCGGCTTCCGTCACCACGTAGTCAGCGAGCTTCATGGCCGTGCGCGTTGCCAGCACCGAGTTGCAGCCGTGCGCGATGTTGGCGAACGGACCGCCGTGGATGAATACCGGGTTGTTTTCCAGCGTCTGCACCATGTTCGGCTGCAGCGCGTCCTTCAACAGAACCGTCATGGCGCCATCGGCCTTGATATCGCGGCAGCGGACGGGCGCCTTGTCGCGCGTGTAGCCGATGATGATGTTGCCGAGCCGGTTCTCGAGATCCTTGAGATCCTTTGACAGGCAGAGGATAGCCATGACTTCAGAGGCAACCGTAATGTCGAAGCCGTCTTCGCGCGGGTAACCGTTCGAAACACCGCCGAGCGAGTTGACGATCGACCGCAAGGCGCGGTCATTCATGTCGAGCACGCGCTTGAAGGCGATGCGGCGCTGGTCGATACCGAGGCTATTACCCCAATAGATGTGGTTGTCGATCATGGCCGCGAGCAGATTGTGGGCGCTCGTGATGGCATGGAAGTCGCCGGTAAAATGCAGGTTGATGTCTTCCATCGGAACAACCTGGGCGTAGCCGCCGCCAGCTGCACCGCCTTTGACGCCGAAACACGGACCAAGCGACGGCTCGCGCAATGCGGCGATCGCTTTCTTGCCGATATAATTGAGACCGTCGCTGAGGCCGACCGTTGTGGTGGTCTTGCCTTCGCCGGCCGGCGTCGGGCTGATCGCCGTCACCAGAATGAGTTTACCGTCCGGGTTGCCCTGGATTTTGTTGATGTAATCGAACGATACCTTGGCCTTCGTCCAACCGTAGGGAATGAGGGCTTCCGCCGGCACGCCGACTTTCGCGGCAACCTCAGCGATCGGTTTCATCTTGGCTTCGCGTGCAATTTCAATATCGGACTTCACGGCCACGGGTCGTTCCTCTCTATTTTATCAATCTTATCAAAGTGGAAGGGGAATGCGGCGGGGGGATATTGGACTTTTGCTGAACAATCGCCAAGCACCTGCAGCCAAAAATCTGACCAGAATCGCAGAAATTAACGCGCAAGCCTCTCATCGGAGCTGATGCACCGTGGAAATGTGCTGAGCGGGCCAGACAAAGCAGCCTCGGACTCCTATTGTCGATGCCGGTTCGAAATCGCGAAAGGTCAGGATGACAGCATCAGATACATCACGCGAACACAGCACCACCCCGGACGACATGGCGAACACCGCCAATCCACCGCCGTCGGCAACGCTCAGACGGCGCATCTATGAGATCATCGAAGGCGGCCGGGGAGAAAGCCACGCCAGCCGCATCTTCGACGGCGCCATCGTTACACTCATTGTTTTGAACGTCGCGGCAGTGATCGCGGAAACGGTGCCGGGTATCCACGCCCAGTACGGCGCCTGGCTTTTGACATTCGAAGTGATCGTCGTCGCCATCTTTACCGTCGAATACGTCCTCAGACTTTGGACAGTGGTTGAAAACCCGTTTCTCGCGCGGTTCGCACCGTGGAAGGTCCGCCTGACCATGGCGCGCAGTCCGGCGCTGGTTATTGACCTACTGGCCATCCTGCCATTCTATTTATACCAGTTAATGCCCTTCGATCTCGGCGTCCTGCGGATGCTACGCTTGCTGCGCCTACTCAAGATCTCCCGCTATTCGCCAGCCATGTCGACGCTCTTCCGCGTTCTCGAAAACGAGCGCAATGCCTTGTTTGGCGCGGCCTTGCTGCTGCTCACCGCGATCCTGTTTTCAGCCACCATCATGCACCACGTCGAAGGTGCCATTCAGCCGGACAAATTCGGCTCCATCCCTGATGCGGCGTGGTGGGCCATCACCACATTGTCGACGGTCGGCTACGGCGACGTTACGCCGGTAACGCCGCTCGGCCGGTTCTTTGCGGGCCTGACCATGGTGGTGGGCTTGTGCATTCTGGCCCTTCCCGTCGCTATCATCTCGACAGGCTTTGCGCAGGAAGTTCATCGCCGCGACTTCGTGGTCAATTGGAGCCTGATGTCGCGCGTGCCGCTGCTGGCCAGCCTAGATGCCAGGGAAGCCGCCGAGCTCATGCCGCTGCTGCACGCCCACAACTTGCCGGCCAATGTCGAGGTCGCGCGCAAGGGTGCACCGGCGGATGCCATTTTCTTTATCGCGTCCGGCAGCGTTGACGAGCACGGCGAAACCGAAAAAAACTCCTACGGAATCGGCGATGTGTTCGGTGCCACTGCGATGCTGAACAACGACGTGCATGCGGGCCACGTTTTCACGACATCGCGCAGCCGCCTGCTAAAACTTCACAAGGACGACTACGAAAGCATTGCCGCGCGCCATCCGCGGATCGCTGAGCAAATCCGCCGCGAGGCCAACGTTCAGATCGAAGTTGAAGAACTCAGCCGGCTGCAGCGACCTTGACGACGAGCACGGTGGCGTTGTCCTGGTGCGGTTCACGCACGGAATCAATTGCGCGGATCAGGGCGTTGGCAACCGCAGTTGCGCCATCCGCCGCGTAGCCTCGAATGATGCGGCCGATCTCGTTGGTGTCGAGTGTTGCGATGCCGTCACTCGCCAGCACCACGAAATCTCCCGGCTCAAGGGCGACCGGTGAATACGGCAGATCGATCAGGGTGATCTCTTCGCCGCTGACGGCCGAGCGCAGCATGTGGCGGCGGGAATCGCGGCGCGCATCGGCCGCCGATAGCTTACCTTCAGCCACAAGCCGGTTGAGTTCCGGAGCAAACGAATGATCTTCGTTCAGCTGCACGACGTCGCCGCGCCGGAAAAAGTAGAGCGGACTATCGCCGACACTGACCCACGAAACCCCTTCACCGTTGAACGACGTTCCGATCATCGTCGATCCCATGCCGGCCATCATCGGGCTTTCGTCGACCTTGGCCGCCAGCGCCGCGTTGGCGGCTTCCAGCGACGCCAGCAAGCGCTCACGCAGCGGCACATCCAGGGATGCCGCCGTTTTCAGGAACGTTTCACAGACGATACGGCTAGCCAGCGCGCCGCCGGTATGCCCGCCCATGCCGTCGGCGAGCACCGCAAACCCGACCTCTTCGGCTCTGCCCGCCGCCACGGCGTATGGCTCCGCTCCGCCCGGCCAAAAGGCGGCGCTGTCTTCCTGGTAGTCGCGGGCGCCGCGCGTCGCAGCCACCGCACACTCGTAACGGATCATCAATGTCAGGCTTCAGCAATCTCGGACCAATCGAACTCGGTTCCGCAGAACGGCACGAACGCAACTTGCGTGCGCCCGAGCGTGATGACGTCCATGGGCTTCAACTCAATGGCACCCGTGGGCTTCTTCTCGTTCACGGAAACGACGTTCGTCTTAGCAAGGTTTGGCACGAACAGGAACGACCGATCGTTGGAATCGTAGCGGATATACGCTTGCGCCTCGGACGAAATGGCGTCGTCGCCGAAATCCAAGGGCACGCGGTTACTTTGCGCACGTCCAACGGTGTTGTTGCCTTCAAAAATAGGCCGGAACGAGCCAAGGCCCGGACCGCCGACCACAACCAGAAAGCCGACCACCGGGTCCTGCGCAAAGGTTCCCCGTTCGATGGCTTTGCGGCCGCGCACCAGTTGTGTGCGCTCGGGCATGGCGGCGGCTGGAGCTTTTGGTGCTTCAGCGCGGACGACGCGGGTTGTCGGTATGGGGTCACGCTCTATGGCTGGGGCCGGTATTTTCTCAGGAGCCCGCAGAACGGCGGCGGTTCGCGCCAGACGCGCAACCTCCTCGGCGCTCGGGCTCTGCTGGGCGGACTGCGCCGGGACAGCGGGCGGGGCCACTTTTTCAGCCGGAGGCGCGATTGGCGTGATGGCAAGGACCTGCGCCGCCATACGCGCCGGCGACGACGGCATTTCATCGCGACCGGCTGCCATCAATGCGTCTTTCAACGATCCAAGAAACCCGCCAGCTTTGCCGCCCTTGGCGTCTTCATCTACCACTGTCTCTGCCCTCTCATCGCTCATGATGTCGATCTCCCTAGCCGGCTATGCGAGTCGTGTGATCACTCGGTGCGACGCTTGACATGGGTCCGGCGCGAAACCGCAGCCGTCCTGGGCCCATTTCAATAATGTCGCCATCCTTCAAACGGGCGTCCAAACACACGCGCCCATTGACGCGCACCCCATTGCCGCCTTTGCCGGAAAGGTCGGCAACGAACCAATCGTCATGGTGCTCACGATAGATCGCGGCGTGATAGCGGTGCACGTCTTTGCTCGGTATGCGGATATCGTTGTCATCTTCCCGGCCGATGCGCAGCATATCGCGCACAATCGCAAACTGGCTGTTCTCAGCGCCGACGATTTCGAGATAGGCGCGCGCTGGATGGCGGGCGCGATCGCCGGAAATTTCGGCGGCGATTGATGCATCAGATTTTGGCCGGTAGCGCCGCGTCGCGTCTTCGCTGCGCGTAACATGAAACACGATTGGCGCCACGATTGCGATCAGCGGAACGGCTGCGAGCAAGACCAGGCACAGCATCAGAGCCGGCGCCACAGCATAGCCAAGGGCGATGGCGTCGTGCGCGAGATGACTGGCACTTTGAAACGTTGCGATGAACGTGCCGGCGCTGAGGCCATGAGATTGGGCCGAAAAAATCCCTACCGCGGCCAGCGTGCCACAAATGGCTGTCAGGGATGCGGTGCGTTGCATAAACATTGAGATCAAACCTCTTGAGGGCTTCTCCAGCGCAAACGCGCACAACGTTGGCAAATTCCCGCAACGAGGATTTGTATTTGCGATGGCGGCGGCAAAATGGCCGGAAAGAGACGCCTTGAGGATTTGTTCATCCACCGTTCATCGCTCTTTAGCGCGCCACATTCTTGCGCCAAATCTCCGAAGCAGAGACAAGAGTCGAAACGATGGGATGCAGGAGCGTTACGGAAACACGCTCACGGCGAGCACAACGCAGCACGCCTAAAAAGGGATGTCGAGCCGGGGACCATGACACATCTGATCGCCCTACCGGGTGGCACAGAGCTGGCAGGTGACTACAAAATCGACCGCGTGCTCGGTGCGGGTGGCTTCGGTGTGACGTATCTCGCCGACGAAATCGCGTTGTCTCGCAAAGTCAGCATCAAAGAATACTTCCCCGCCGATTTCGCCGTCCGCGATAGCGATGGCTCCGCCACGCCGCGTTCCGAAAATTGCAAGGGCGACTACACGTGGGGCCTGGAGCGCTTCATCGAGGAAGCCCAGACGCTCGCCAAATTCAATCACGGCAACATCGTGCGCGTCTATCGTACCTTCCGCGCCAATAACACCGCTTACATGGTGCTGCATTTTGAAGAAGGCCAAAGCCTGAAATCGTGGCTCAAGAGCCTCAACCGCGCGCCGCGCCAAAAAGAACTCGACGCCATCATCGCGCCGCTGCTCGATGCGTTGCAGATCATTCACAAGGCCGAATTCCTGCATCGCGATATTGCGCCCGACAACATCATCATCCGCAGGTCGGGTGATCCGGTGCTCATTGATTTCGGCGCGGCGCGCAGCGATATCGCGGCGCACTCCAAAACCAAGACGGTTTCAGCCCTCGTGAAGCCGGGCTACAGCCCCTACGAGCAGTACGCAGAAACCAGCAAGCAGCAGGGTCCGTGGACCGACATCTACGCGCTGGCTGCCACGCTTTATCATGCCGTGACCGGCAAACGTCCGCCCGATTCCCCGTCGCGCATGTTGAAAGACGAAATGATCCCGGCGCAAGACGCGGCGCTGAGCTCCTATCGCGCGCCCTTTCTCGATGCGATCCAGCGCGGGTTGGCACTCGGCATTGATGCCCGTCCGCAATCGGTTGCCGAATGGCGCGGCGCATTGCTGGCCCCTGTACCCGAAAAGCCCGGCATGATCGCGCGCCTGCGCGAACGTACGGAAGTCAAAAAAAGCGCCGGCCGCGCCCGGCAAGCAGCTCTTGCCGAAGCCGCCGCCAGTCCAGCACCGGTTCCACCTCCGCCCGATGCGCCAGGCCCCGCTGGCCGGATGCTCGACTTCGTTGACCGCTTGAAGCCAGCCGCAGCAAAGGCGGAAGGCCCGGTAAAGCCTGCTGCGCCAGAGAAAGCAGCAGCCAAAGCCGCGCCACCCCTGGCCGCCGCCCGCACACCACCCGCCAAGGAGGCCATCGCCAAAGCGGCGACCGTGAAAGCTGCCGCACTTCCGCCGCCGCCGCGCGTCTCGTCCGCGCGCAAACGTGCGCGCCCCGCGCCGTCCGTGAAGCGCCGCCGCTCGTTGACGCGCGAAATCAAAACCAAGGTGATCCTCGCCATCGCCTTCGTCAGCGCCGGATACCTCTTCCAGAATCAGTTGGCGCGCATCGCTCGGCCTTTGCCGTCTGGCATCACAACAGGGGCCATCGGCACAGCGCTGGCCGATCGTGCCATCGCGCAAAGTGCTGAGTTCCGCGCCCATGACGGTGCGATCGACGGCTTAGCCTTCAGCGGCGACGGCCGCCTGATCGTGACGACCGGCGGCGACCGCATGCTCAAAATTTGGAACGCGGACACGCACCAGTTGACCGGTTCGATCTATCTCGACGCTGGCATCGCCACGGCGCTCAGCGTTCGCAATAATCGCGTTGTCACCGCACACGCGGACGGCAGCGTCGCCGTCTACGATCTTGATACGCGCAACCGGCTCTACGCTTTCAAGCGGTCAGACGCGAGCATCTGGGCGGCCGTGTTCGCCGGATCTGAGGATCTAATCGCGAGCGGCGGCCAGGACACGACGGTTGCGCTTTGGCAGACCGGCCGCGAATCCGCGCCCGACGGACTTTTGCAGTCGCATAACGCGGCCATTCAAGCCTTGGCCGCCGATCCGTCCGGCCGCTGGCTCGCCTCTTCCAGCAGCGATAACGCCGTCAAACTCTGGAACATTGAGCGGCGCACGATGCGGCGCTCGCTGCGCGGCAATACCGAAGTGATCGCGACGATGGCGTTTTCGCCCGACGGCGCAACCATTGCGGGTGGCGCGCGTGATGGTTCCATCAAGCTCTGGTCGGCGACCACTGGGCGCTCGCTGAGAACGTTCACCCCGCACATGGCGCGCGTCACATCGATCGCCTTTTCAGCCGACGGCGACGTCATCGCCTCGGCCGCCGACGACGGCAGCGTGCGCCTGCGCGGCCTGAAGCGTTCGCGCATCTACGGCACCCTTAAGGGTCTCGGTCCCGGCGCCAAGTCCGTCACCTTCAGCAATGACGGCCGGACACTGTTAACGGGCGGCATCGACGGTATCGTCCGGCTGTGGCCGGTGCCGGAAGCCCAGTTGGCGCGCAGCGACTGACGCTTCGCCTCGCCAGATATAGGCAGACATACCCAGGCCTCGACGGTTGCATCTGACAGGTCCATGATGCACGCTCACAACGTGCGAACATGGAGATCTCCCTTATGGACATGGACGCCGTACTGCTGGCACGCATTCAATTTGCGTTTACGATCGCCGTCCATATCATCTTCCCGAGTTTCACGATCGGCCTAGCTGCATTCATTGCCACGCTGCTGGTACGCTGGCGTATGACGGGCCAAGACAAGTTCCATCGCCTCGCCCGCTTCTGGACCAAGATCTTTGCGGTATCGTTCGCCATGGGCGTCGTGTCGGGGATCGTGCTGTCCTATCAGTTCGGCACCAACTGGAGCCGTTTTTCCGAAGTTGCCGGCAATGTCATGGGGCCGTTGCTCGGCTATGAAGTGCTGACCGCATTCTTTCTCGAAGCAACGTTCCTCGGCATCATGCTGTTTGGCTGGCAGAAGGTGTCGCCCAATCTGCATGTCACCGCAGCCGTTCTGGTGGCTGTCGGCACCTCGATGTCGGCCTTCTGGATTTTGTCGGCCAACAGTTGGATGCAGACGCCGACGGGCTATGAAATGAAAGACGGCATCGCCTATCCCGTCGATTGGGCGGCGATCGTTTTCAATCCGAGCTTCCCGTACCGCTTCGCCCACATGTTCACGGCCGCCTATCTCACCACTTCGCTCGTGGTGCTGTCGGTCGGCGCACGCTACGTGATGCAGAACCGCTTCCTGGAAGAAGCCAAGACGATGGTCCGCATGGGGCTTGGCATGGTCGCGGTGCTGGCGCCGTTGCAGCTGCTGATCGGCGACGCGCACGGGCTCAACACTGCCGAGTATCAGCCCGTGAAAGTGGCCGCCATGGAAGGCCACTGGGACGGCAGCAAGCCCGGAGACCTCGTGCTGTTCGCATGGCCCGATGACAAGGCCGAGATGAACCACTTTGAAATCGCCATTCCCAATATGGCGAGCTTCATCATCACCCACGACATCAACGGCCTGTTCAAGGGCCTCAAGGATTTCAAACCCGAGGAGCGCCCGCCCGTGGCGCCGGTGTTCTTCGCGTTCCGCATCATGGTCGGCATCGGCATGGCGATGATCGCGATCGGATTTATCGGCGCGTTTCTTTGGTGGCGGAGGTCGTTGTTTGAAAGCGGATGGTATCTGAGACCGCTCACCTATGCTTGGCCGCTGGGCTTCATCGCCATTCTCGCCGGGTGGTGGGTGACGGAGACCGGCCGCCAGCCATACGTCGTCTATGGCGTGCTCAAAACGGTCGATGCGGTATCGGCCGTCGCATTCGGAGCGGTGCTGACCAGCTTGATCCTGTTCGTGCTGATCTATTCGAGCGTGTTCTCGATGGGCATCCTCTACATCAACAAGCTCATCGATAAGGGCCCCGAAGGCAAAGCCATTGAGCCGTCTGACGCACTGCCATCACGGCCGTTGTCGGCGGCGCAAGGCGCGGCACGTGATGCACTTGGAACGGCGGAGTAGACCCATGGAAGGCATTACATATTGGCTGCCGCTGGTCTGGGCCGCGATCCTCGCTGTTGCCGTCACGCTCTACGTCATCCTTGATGGCTTCGATCTCGGGCTCGGCATTCTGTTTCCGTTTGTGCCGCAAGAAGACCGCCGCGACATCATGATGAATACGGTGGCGCCGTTCTGGGATGGCAACGAGACGTGGCTCGTGCTCGGCGGCGGCGGGTTATTCGTCGCCTTCCCCAAGGCTTACGGCGTCATCATGTCGGGGCTCTACCTGCCGATCATCGTGATGCTGCTGGCGCTGGTGTTTCGCGGTGTCGCTTTCGAATTCCGCTGGGTCTCTAAGCCGAAGCACAAGTTCTGGGATCTGGCGTTCGCGTGGGGTTCGATCGTCGCCTCGTTCGCGCAAGGCGTCGTGCTCGGCGGCTTGCTGCAAGGCATCACCATGACGGACGGCCGCTTCTCCGGTGGCCCACTCGATTGGATGACGCCGTTCGCGCTGTTCTGCGGATGTGCGCTTGTCGCCGGCTATACGCTGCTCGCCGCAACCTGGCTGATCTACAAAACCGACGGCGCGCTCGAGGTGTTCGCGCGCCATTCCGCGAAAATCGCGTTGCTGGCCGTCTTGGCCGCGGCAGCCATCATCAGCCTGTGGACACCGTTCACGATGCCGCGTGTTGCCGAGCGCTGGTTCTCCTGGCCGAACCTACTACTGCTCTCGCCAGTGCCGTTGCTGACCGTTTATGCCGCCTGGAGTTGCTGGCGCGGGCTGGAACTCGAAAAGCCGTTTCAACCTTTTGGTTCCGCCATCGCCCTGTTTCTCCTCGGCCTCGCCGGGCTGGTGATATCGAACGTGCCCTATCTGGTGCCGGACAAGCTGACCGTCTGGGATGCGGCCGCAGCGCCCAGTTCGCAGATGTTCATGCTTGTCGGCACGCTGTTGATGCTGCCGGTCATTCTCGGATACACCGTGTTCGTTTACTGGACATTTCGCGGTAAGGTGCGCCACGGCGAGGGCTATCACTAAGATCGCCAGGCCAATCACCTGCATCACAGTCGCAAACCTGGGGAATGGCGCCGCCCCGGCCAAAGCTCTGCCATCATTCGTGCAGAGTGTCACCGGAATTGCGAATCGCGTGCGGATACTTGGAGGGCAGCATGTTCGGCTGGCGCAGACGAAGCGAAGGCTTCGAATGGCGGGAATATGTGCGCACCACAGTTCTCGTCCGTCGCGCCGACCGTCAGCGCAAAATCTATGACGTTCGCGTCGCCGCCGTGAATAAGGTCAAGGACACCGCAGATCGCGGCGTCGCCGCCGGTCGCGCCGGTGTCGAAACCGTCACGCAAACGACCAGCCAGATCCTGAAAGCCATTGCGCTCGCGGCGTTCCAAGTCATCAAGAGCGCGGCCGTCACCACCTTCCAGATTATCAAAGCCGCCGTCGGCGTCGTCTGGGACGCCATCTCCGGCGTCGGCACCGCGTTGTGGTGCGCTTTGCGGGCGGGTGGGGCCGCAATCGTTGCGCGATTGCCCGCCGTGCCACGCCCGACCTTTGCGATGCCGAAGCTTCGCATCTTTTCAAAATCAGACGCAGCCGTTGATCCGGCGGCCTCGAACGCCCAGCGCCCGCGGCCGGACGTCGGCTTCCGCTTGCCCATCAACCTCAACATGCTGGGGGGCGCGGCGCTGGTGCTCGGCCTCATCATTTTCATTGGACCGATGCTCAACACCGAAAGCGCGTTGACGCCCGCGAAATTCATGCCGGCGGAAACGGCCAGTCGTGACACCCCGCGCGCCGGGGCAATCGAAACCGGCGCGATCGCGAAAGACCCGTCGATCATCACCGGTCGCGCCACGGCCATCGGCGGCAACCTGTTGCGCATCGACGGCCAGTTGATCCAACTGGCCGGCATCGAACCGCCCGAAGCGGCGCAGCGCTGCGGCACGCGATCGGGCAAAACTTGGAATTGCGGCGCGTCCGCCCGCAAAGAACTGAGCTCAATGGTGCGGCGTAAATCGGTGACCTGCACGCCTTCAGGCGCGGCCGCATCCGGTTCTATCCTCGCCTCATGCACGGTCGGCGATATCGACATTGCTGGCGAACTGGTCAGCAACGGTCATGTGTTCGCAGAGCAGGGCATGTTCGCTGCTTACGACTCCATCGAAGCGAGCGCCCGCGATGCCGGACTGGGCATCTGGCAAGGCGATCGCAAACGCCCGCAAGAGTGGCGCGCTGACGTCTGGGAGGATGCCAAACGCACCGCTCCAGATGGCTGCCCGATCAAAGGCCGCGCCTCCGGGCACATCTATTTCATGCCATGGGCGCAAGAGTACGCGGGCCGCAGAATGCGCACGACGCGCGGCGATCGCTGGTTTTGCAGTGAGGAAGAGGCGCAAGCCGCCGGTTTCAAGCCCGATAAGCGCTCGTAGCACGGCTCTGCAGCAGACAGCCTGCTGACATTACGACGTTTGAAGATGTTCTGTGAAAGGAAAGGCCCGCGGCCGGGGGAGACCGCGGGCAAAAATAGAACTGGCGCCACTTGGGGGTAAGTGGGACGGCGCTGAGCTCTACAGCCCCAATACACATCAGTGTTTTTACATTGGCAAGCAGAGCCAAGTCCGCGAAATGCAAATTCGACTCGAGTGTGCCTCTTTGGTCAGCACCCGTGCTTTTGCCTGCGCAGGCATTAACCAATCGTCGATTAACTCATTGCCACTGCAGGACAAACGGCGAGACCCGAATTTTCGCGAGTTTGCTCACTGTGCGGGCATATCGGATATCGGAAACGACACCCGACAATCCCGACTGGGCGGATTTGCGCAGAATGATACTGCCGCGATTGATAGTTAACGCGCCATCAATCCAAAGCCTCACATAGCCGTCAGCCTGGTCTGGCGTATTCAATTTGATTTCCTGTTCAACGCTGACCCACCGGCCGGTTGGCCAGATGGCCTTGCGCGGTGGCGTCTCCCAATACCCCGAGGAATCTGGGATACGCACGTCAAGACCGGAATCGCCAGCCTGCCCCCAGCCAACCCGCACGGCAAAGCTATCGGAGGGTGCGAGTTCATCAATCTGCGTAACATCCGACGCGCCATATAGCCCCGGCATATGACCAGGCTCGTTGAAGCCAAAGCCATCCGGCAAGAAGACGCTGTAGCTCAAGCAAGCCGACGTGCCCTTTTCTAAGCCCTGGGGTGCCCAGGTAAAGCCAACACCGTTCTGTGTGGTGCCTTCGTCGTCGTCGATCGGCGCAAGCGTCACTTCGAGGCTATTGACCGTCGACTTTCCGCCAGCCTTCACAATTTCCACATTCTTTGAAAGCCCCCACTGGCGCGTTCCGAAGCGGGCCTGAAGGTCAATCGCCGACATGGCACGGCCGCCGGGCCCATCGAACGACAACTGGTGGCCGGCGGGAAAGCGCTGCGTGCACGGCAATACGGCGGGGGTTGTGATGAATGATGTCACGATATAGCCGGCGACGGTCAGCAGTACGCCAGCCCCGGCGATATTGAAGATGATCGAATTCTTAGACGTCGAACTCATGGTCCGTCCTTAGCCGTGAATAATGCGACAGCGCGTGCGTTTGTGCGTGGATTGACGTGGCCACGCCGGTCCGCCGAAGGCCGGGCTCCGGCGCTCATCCATCAGCATGTCTCCGTACATCAGAACCGACATTTCAAAACCAACACCACTCGAAGCCCTGAGCCCGATCGCTATCATCGGCGATCACGCATCGACCGCCTGCGACGTGCAGTCGATGGCCTCGACAGCATAGTAACTCTTGTTGAAGGATTGGTTATGGTTCCGGAACCCGCAGCCTCAGGTGAAAAAGGCGGCGGGAATCATGGCAACGCCCGCCCTTCTCAAGGGAAAAACCCTAGGTGAAAACCCTAGGTACAAGCCTTAAAAAAGTATGACGCCGCTTGCGATACCGTTTGACGATCACGGCGGCGTTGACGCGGTGAAGCCATCTCAGAAGATCTTGCCGGGGTTGAGGATGCCGAGAGGGTCGAGCGCCCCTTTGATTGCCCGCATGGCGTCGATCGCGGGGCCGTGTTCGGCGGCCATATAGGCCTTTTTGCCTTGGCCGATGCCGTGCTCGCCCGTTGCGGTGCCATCGACCGCGTGAGCCCGGGCGACCAGCCGCTGCAGGAACGCCTCGACCCGTTGGCGTTCATCGCCATCGTCAGGGTCGACGGCCACGATGGCATGGAAATTCCCGTCCCCCACGTGGCCGACAATGGGGGCGATCAAATTGCTCGCCGCGATGTCGGCCGCCGTCTCACTGACGCACGCCGCCAGCGCCGATAACGGTACGGCAATATCAGTCACGATTACCCGCCGGCCCGGTCACATGGTCTTGACCGACCACAGCGCATCGTGCCTTGCCTTCCAAAGGCGGCGCCGTTCGTCCTCGCTGGTGGCGGACGCGAGGTCATGGCCGCCTTCGTCACGGGCGATTTCGGTGAATGTTTCGAAATCTGCCCTGCAGGCAGGCGCAGACCCATGAAACTCGACGAAGAGCGTTGGCCGCTCAGCCATCGCCAGTCCGGATGCCGCGTTCACGCATTGAATCTGTTTGCAATCCAGCAATTCGATGCGCGCGACGGCCAGCCCGGCTTGAATGGCCAGGGTTGACGCCCGACACGCCCCATCGAGGCTATCGAAACCGGCCAAAGCACACATCACCGTATCGGGAACGCCGTGCAATTTAAGCGTCAGTTCGGTGATGATACCGAGCGTGCCCTCGGCCCCGACAAGGAGATGCGTCAAGTCATAACCGGCGGCTGATTTGCGCGCCCGCCGCGCTGTCCGGATGATGCTCCCCGATGCCAAGACCGCGGTCAACGATATGACATTGTCGCGCATCGACCCGTAACGGACGGTCGTGGTGCCAGAGGCGCGAGTCGACGCCATACCGCCCAAGGTCGCCAGCCCAGAACCCGGATCGACAGGAAAAAACAGGCCCGTCGCCCGCAATTCAGCATTCAGGCGCTCGAGCGTGATTCCGGCTTGCACGGTGCAATCCAGATCGTCCGGACGGACGGCGAGCACGGCGTCCATGCGCGAGAGATCGACGGACACACCGCCCTGCGGCGCGTTCACATGCCCTTCAAGCGACGTGCCGCCGCCAAAGGCAATCAGCGGTATGGCATGCTCGCCAGCAAGCCTGACGATGTGCGCAACCTCTTCCGTCGTTTCAGGCCAAACAACGGCCGAAGGCGGTTCGGGCGCGACCAGTGTGACGCCGTTGGCATGGTGCCGGCACACCGCCTCGGCAGTGGACAAACGGTTGGGGAGAAACGCGGTGGCGGCGCACAAGAACCGCTCCAATCGATCCTGCCGATCGCTACCCACAGTTTTTCAACTCCAAAATGGTGATGCGCAAGGACCGTTACGGTGCCACGGTTTTGACACTCTGTACCAGCCGTTTCGGCCACGAAACGCCAATAAAATGCCGGACGGAAAGCCAGCAAGCCTCAGGAAGATCAACTAGAAGTTTGTGTTGCAGATGAGCACCATGGACTCTGCCGAAGCGCGGGATCAGAGCCAACCGACTGCCTTTTTCGTCTGGTATCGTTAGATTGGCGCACGTCTTCCGGCACGGCTCGTCGTGCGTGAACATCAGGGGAGTTTTACATGTTTCGAAGGCTAGTGGTGGCGCTGAGCGTCATTTTGGCCACCGGCGTTTTTGTGAGCGCCGAGGCCCGGAAGCAACGTTACGACGACGGTGAGCGGTTGGTCGTCATCTCAGAGCAGGACATCGATCTTAGTCTCGATAAGTATTCGATAGACGTCGGCAAAGCCAAGGGCGCTTACAAAGCCATTCGTGTGCGCAACGCACAGGGCCGCTTGTTCGACCTTCAGCGTGTCCAGATCGTCTACAGCGACGGCTCGGTGCACAATGAAGACCGCCAGATCGATATGTGGCAGGGCGAGCGCAGCCGTCCAATCAACCCAACCGACGACAGCTATTTCGTCGACCAGGTCAACATCACGCAGACGCCCGGCGAAGGCCGTGGTCGTTTGCAGATTCTCGGTTTGCAGGACGCAGAAGGCCGCCGCATGGAACGCGGTGGCAGCGCCGCCCGTCCGCCCGTCCGCCATGATCCGGCGCCGACGGCGACATCGATCCCAGTACGGCCTACCTCGCCGGAACCGACGACGGCAGCTCCAGGGCAAGCACTTGCAGGCGGCGACGTGCTGTTTGGCGCACAGTATGTCGGTTTTGGCGTTGATCGCGACGTCATCCGCGTCGGCAATGAGATCGGCAAGTTCGATCGCATCCGTTTGCGTGTGCTCGAAAACGACATCCACATCAATGAAATCAAGATCGTCTACAATAACGGCTCAACGGATGCGCTGGCCGTCAACGCCGATATTCCGATGAACTCGCGCACCAACTGGATTGACTTGAGAGGCGACCGCTTCATCAAGGAAATCCAGATGGTCTACCGCTCGAAGCCGAGCTTCAAGGGTCAGGCCCGCATCGAAGTGTTCGGTCAATACACCAAGGGTTGGCTTGGTCCGCAGGGCGAAGGCCGCAAGTACAATCAGGGCTGGGTGCTGTTGGGCGCGCAGACCGCCGGCTTCGTCGGCTTCGACAAGGACGTCATTCCGGTCGGCAGAAACGAAGGCGGCTTCCGCAAGATCCGCGTGACCGTTCGTGATCGCGCCATCACGCTGAACGAAATCAAGGTGATCTATTCGGACGGCAGTGATGACACCATCCCGGTTCGCACCCGCGTCGATGCGGGTGGTACCTATGGCCCCGTCGAGCTTAAGGGCGATCGCCACCAGCCGATTGAGCGCATTGAAGCGAAATATCGGTCGCGCTTCTTTGACGCCTCTGCACGCGGCAAAGGTTCAGCAATCGTTGAGGTTTGGGGACAACATTAGTGCTTTTCCAAGCTGATACGCCAATACCCTGATCTAGGACGGGGCTCCCATTGGGGGCCCCGTCTCTGTGTCGATCGTTTGCATTGATCTACGACAAGGTGTTCCCACACTTATCGTGTTCCGTTCGAGTCGCGCTTCATCAACGAATATGGTAACGCCTGCGCGTCGAGCGCCGCACCTGATGCGCACATTCCTTGGAGAAAAGACTTTGAATCTCATTCTAACGCAACCGGAACTCGCTGAAGCCAGCGCGCTTGCCGGTCCTGCCGCTGGCGCCTTACGGGGTGATGCGCAGGCGCAGATGACAGAGACGACCAAGCAGAAAGTCCGCAGACTAGCCGTCCACTGCAACAAGTATCGCGGTTCTGTCCCGCGCATGGCGATTTCGCAGATGGTATCGACGCTGGTTCCGCTCGCCATTCTCGTTACCGCGATGTTTGCAACCGTCGAAACCGCCTATTGGGCGACTCTGTTGATGGCCATCCCGGCGGCAGGTTTGCTGGTCCGCGCTTTCATCATCCAGCACGATTGCGGACACGGCTCTTTCTTTGCCTCACGGCCCCTCAACGATTTCATAGGCCGCTGCATGAGCGTTTTGACGATGGCGCCCTATGAGCTTTGGAAACGCGAACACGCCCATCACCACGCGGCATCCGGCAATCTCGATCGGCGCGGCGCTGGCGACATCGATACGTTGACCGTCGCGGAGTATCAGAAGCTGACGCCGCTCGCTAAACTGCGCTACCGCCTGTATCGCAATCCGCTGTTTCTGTTCGGCTTCGGTGTGCCGTTCTATTTCATGGTCATTCAGCGTTTGCCGTGGTTCCACGCGCTGCCGCCGCGCGACGCCTGGAAGAGCGTGATGGGTCTGAATATCGCCCTGGTCGCGTTCTACGCGCCGCTCGTATACCTTGAGGGCTTCTCGAACGTGTTGTGGGTCATATTGCCGATCGTTCACATCGCCTCGGCTGCCGGCGGCTGGCTGTTCTTCATCCAGCACCAGTTCGAAGAAACGCACTGGGAAAAGGCCGAAGGCTGGGACTTCCAGGTCGCCGCACTTCTTGGCTCATCCTTCTACGATCTGCCGAAGGTTCTGAACTGGTTCACCGGCAACATCGGCCTGCACCACATTCACCACCTCAACAGCATGATCCCGAACTACCGCTTGCAGGCCTGCTTGAATGCAAGCCCGGAACTCAAGGACATCAACCGCCTGACGCTGGCTGCCAGCTTGAAGTGTGCCAGCCTCAAGCTCTGGGATGAACAGCGCCATCGCCTCATCCGTATCAACGAAATCCAGGCAGCCTAAGCGCCTCGGATTTCTCGGCATTGCCGTTCAAGAAAGCCGCGCATCCTGCCAGGATGCGCGGCTTTTTATTTCTCTATTGAGCTCTATTACGCGCGCACGATTACGATCACCAAACCGACCCCGGCGGACACGCCCGCTCGCCCCGGTTCGCTGCAGCGCTGGCATCGCGAGTCTGGATGGCGATGGACGCCACAACTCCACGCCGCCGCAAATCGTGCACGGCCCGGTCGATCAGCCGCGTTGAGTGTAGGACTTCAATCGCGAAGATCGGCTTGCCGTCCTTCTGCAGCGGCCGCAGAAGCTGCATCGACTGCTCGATCTCGTCCGGCGGCGGCTTGCGAACACCCGACCCATCGCTGGCGTACAAAAGGCCTGTCACGGCAATGCCATCGATGACGGTGCGGTAGCCGGGGTCTGCCAGCATTGCTGCGCCATTCTCTGCGATCACCATAAAGCCCGGTTTCAGCGCGCGTGCGGCCAATGCCAGCCCACTCACAGTCTGCATCATCTCCCTGGGTGCGCTCGGCCGACTGGCGGCGAACGACGCAACGACATCCAGACCGCCAAGGACAACGCCGTCAAACCCGGCCGCAATGATGCGTTCGAGATACGAGCCAGGGGCGCGGAACAGGCGGTCCTTCCATTCCGGCAGCCAGTAGCGGATACGCCTCACCGTTGGCCGAGCGCAGTTGGCCTCCCCCAACCATTGCGGCGGCTGTACGGTCCAGGCATCGTCCCAAGCCGCGCTCGCTTCGACGATCTCACCGACGGCGAGAACCGCCACCACCAAACGCCGCGTACCATCGGCGCGAACCTTGAGGCGCGCAATCTCGTCCGGCGTGTAGCGGCGTTTGCCATAGCGCGCGGCGCCGATCACCAAGAGGTCCGAGGGATCCGCCGCAAGGTCGTTGAAATCGGCGGGGTTCGGTTCGATGCGCCACGTTTTGGCATGAGCCAGAGGGCGGTTCATGGTGCTATTGGCGACGTCTTGTGCCCAGTCGCCGCGAAACGGCCAAGTCGCCGCAAAGGCACACGCCAACGCGAGCCTAATTCATGCGCCAAAAGTGAAACGCGTCATCACAACAACCGCTGGCAATTAAGTGAGGCCCACCCTGCCGTTGGTGACGGTGGCGTGCAAGCGCTTCCCCTGTCGTCGTTAACGGGCCGATTCCGCCCATCTCTCAGTGCTTGCTAATTGCTGCGCGTGGCAGCAAAACGACGGCGTAGCCCATCTTCCAGCGTCAGTGAACACCAACATCATGACTACGCCCGCACGCGAACAGATCCTCGACGGCCTCGTCACGCTGCGTGACTGGTGGCGCTATGGCGTTAGCCAATTTACCCGCGCCGGCCTCGTCTTCGGCCACGGCACCGACAATGCGGCCGACGAAGCTGCGTTTCTCATGCTCTCAAGTTTGCACCTGCCCATCGACTCGCTCGACCCGTGGCTCGATTGCCGCCTTGTGCCTGCCGAGCGCGCCAACATCCTCGATCTGTTCGAGCGCCGCATCGCGACGCGCAAGCCGGCGTCGTATCTGACCAACACAGCCTGGATTCAAGGACATCGGTTTTACGTCGACGAGCGCGTGATCGTGCCCCGCTCATTCATCGGCGAACTTCTGTGCCAGAGCGATCTGACGGCGATCACAGGCGATCCCGAGCGCGTCGGCCGCGTGCTCGAACTGTGCACGGGCTCCGGCTGCCTCGCAATTCTCGCCGCTGAAGCGTTTCCCTATGCAACGATCGACGCCAGCGATCTCTCAGCCGACGCGCTTGAAGTTGCCCGGCGCAACGTCGACGATTACCGGCTGAGCGATCGCATCCGGCTCATCGCTTCCGATTTGTTTGAATCGATCCCGCCGGAAAAATACGATCTCATCATCGCCAACCCGCCCTACGTCACATCTGACGCCGTGGCGGGCTTCCCGCCGGAGTACCAAGCGGAACCCGTTATGGCCCACGCCGGCGGCGCCGATGGTCTCGATCTCGTCCATCGCATTTTGCAAGCCGCACCCCGCTATCTCAGCGCAGACGGTGCGCTCATCGTCGAGATCGGCCAAGCCCGCGATGCGCTGGAAGAAGCGCACCCTGATCTGCCGTTCTTGTGGCTCGATACGGAGACGACCGAGGGTGAAGTGTTCGCCCTGCAGGCGGCCGATTTCGCGCTCTGAACTCCCGCGCCCCAAAAAGCAAAACGTCCGCAGGCTGTGCCCGCGGACGTTGATATTCGTATGACCTATCCGGCGGCGTTGGCGATCAGCCGAACGCGCCGAAGTGATGCGAGATGCCCGTGCCGATCTCGCGCACGAATTCGTACGAACTCTCCATCGGCGTCAGAATTTCTGTTTCGAGACGGCCGTAGTCGTCGATGCCGCGCGGGCGATAACTCGCGTGTTCATCGAAGGCTGCACCGGCAGCGATGGCCGATGCCTTCGTTCCATGCGGGAACGCCTTCCGCATGATGCCGACGACTTCCGGAATTTCGAGGTTCATCGCCATTTCCAAGACCTGGCCGTGCGACAGACCATCTTGCGGCGCAAACCGCGGCAACTGCGCGGCGAGGATGAAGATGCGCATGATCAGCGCGAGGCGGATCGCCTGCAGCAGGTCGAGTTCGAGGCGGTTGGCATCGGGAACCTTGCCGCCTTCGAGTTTCTGATCTTCGAGGATCGCGTGCAGATCGATGGCGTCGAGACGCAGATGATGCACGAGTTCGTTGATCGCGCCCTGGCGGTCGTCGGGCAACAGATGGGTTGCGAGCGTGCGGAACGCAGCCTGCAACGCCTCTTCCCGGCCCCATGAGGCGCGCGAAGCCCAGAACCCAGCGTCGAACACCGTCGCGTTGGCGCCCATGGCGTTGAGGCTCGATACCGTCTTGCTGTAGGCGATCATGCCGAGCAGCGTCTGCAGGCGGTGCGAGGACTTCGCCAGCTTGCTGAACCGGTCACGGTCATTGCCGACCGCCGTGCCGAGACCGGCAACGACGTTAGCGATGTAGCCGAACTGCTGCAGAATGGCGTTGTTCGGAATGGCGCGCATACGCGCCGGATTCCCGCGATCGGACCCGTGTTCGCCTTGCCGCTTCACCGGCCGCGAGCCGGTCTTGAACAACAGGTTCGGACCGAAGGCACCCAGCACGGCGCGATAGCCGTCGTGGGCGAACAGCTCTTGCTGGTACGCACGCAAGCGCAAGAAGAAGTCGAGCGAGAAATTCTGCTCGGTATAGAACGGATCATTCTCGGCAGCCGGCGGTTCGCCATCCATGATGATGGTGGCCAGTCCCCGCATGGTCAGCGCCCGGTGGCCGAAGAACATGAAGCCGTCGCCGCCCTGGAAGCTGGTCTCGTGCTTCACCGGCAGATCGAAATCCGAGAAGCGGCGGCGCGCCTCGTCCGAGAACAAATAGTGCAGGCGAGTATGAAGATTGCCCGGATGCGCGCCACGGCCCATCGACTCGCCATGTGTCGAGAAGATCAGCGTTTCGACGCCCGGCAAATCAGCCTTCTGCACCATCGCGGCGAGGCCGTGATAGTAGCGTTCAATGGCGAGCGTCGCCGGGATTTGGCCGATGAAGCGACCGGCATCCGAGAAGCCCGTCTGAATGCTGAGCCGCTTACGGCCCTTCACGTAATCGCGATAGGTCTCTTCCTCGACCAGGCGCTCCATGATGCGCGAGCCGTTTTCAAGGCCCGATGGCGTCTCGAACAGCGGCGAAATATCGGTAATGTGCTCGACGCCGAACAACTTGGCGAAGAACACGGCGATCAGAACGGTTGCCGGGCTTTCGCACTCCGCGATCAGGAAGCGGATCGGCGTTTCCTTGTCGATGTGCTTGTGGATCTGCGCCGTCAACGCGAACTGGCGGATCGCGGTGGCGGTTTCGAGATCGAGCGTTTCGAAGTTGACCGTCTCGCGCGGGCAATTCTTGATCATGTCAACGATGCGGGCGAGCGACTGGCTTTCGGTCAGGTCGCGGGTCCACGGCTCGTGCACGTATGCGCGGAAGGCGTTGTTCAGCTGCAATGCGTTGATGCGCAGGTGGATATGAGACGTTCCCAGACCCGTCGCATCGACGAGGCCCGCCAATGCGGCAACCGCGCGCTTCATCTGCGGCGAGTCAACGGCATCGATCAGGTTGCCCAACAGGGTGAGCAGCGGCTCAACCGACAACAAATTGTAGCCGTCGGTCTTGGTGATCATGTTGGCGGCCTTCGCCAGCACTGCCGGATCGCCGGTAATGCCTTCGAGCGCACGGATCTGCTCATCGACAGCTGCGATCGCCAAATCGAGCTTACCGACCACCTGACGTGCAATGCGCTGTGCGCCGTCGCTGTCATCAAGGCGATGCTTGAGGATAATGAAACGCTCGCGGATATCGGCCAGTGCCGCCCGCTTTTCCATCAAACGCACCTGGAACGAGAACGTCCAAGCGATGTCCGTGCGGCCGTCGAGATCGTAACCGATCCACGAGGCGAACGTCGTCATGCGCGGGTGCAGCTTGTAGGCCGCATCGCCAAACTTCTGGGCCGCGACGCTGAAGAATCCGTGGAGGAGTTCCTCATAGCCGTTACGGAGATTCTGGATGGCATCCTGCGCGCATTTATGTTCATGCTGGAGCGTCAGAACCTTCTCAGGACGATGTGGAAGTCCGATCTCGACTGAATCCGTCGGCTGATCCGAAACCGCAATCTCCAGCATGCGCCGGTAGAGGGCGTCCGATAGCCCGAACGTCGGGTGAGCCGTCAAAACGATGCCGGTGCGCGGACGCGCCCAGCGTTCGGCAAAAGCCTGGATTGAGCCACCCGCTTCCGTTGCGGTGCGCTCAACGTAGGCCGTGAAATCTTTGAGCGTAGTCGTCTGGTCGATGTAGCCGATCTTTTCGCGCAGCTTCCTGGCGCGGCGCACGCAGGCGCGATCCATCAAACGGCCTGCAAGGCCCTTCATGTCGTCGAACGACACGTCGCCCGCTTCAAGCCGGCGCGACATATCAAAGGCGACATTCAAAATCGGATTGAGCGAGGGATTATCAGGAATCTGCGCTCGCAGGCGCTTCAGTTCATCGATAAGGGTCGTTTCATCAAGCTTCATCGATCTCACCACCTTCGCCGTTTCCTGCATACCCATACCCTCAACGTTTTCGTTGTGTCAGGCTGTTATAGAACCATCACGACTTTGCGTGATGTTGGAGACCGGGGGAAATCCCCCGGTCCCGGAATGGCGTTACGCCACCTTTTTCATTTTCGCCAACACCTGGGCGATGGTCGAGCCCATTTCCGACGGCGTCGGCGCGATCGTCACGCCGCAGCTCTGGAGAATGTCGACCTTTTCCGCGGCCGATTCGCCGAACGCAGAGACGATAGCGCCCGCGTGGCCCATGCGGCGACCCTTCGGCGCCGAAAGACCTGCGATGTAGGCAACGAGCGGCTTCTTGCCGTGTTCCTTCGACCAGAGACCGGCTTCCGCTTCCTGCGGACCACCGATTTCACCGATCATCAGGATCGCATCGGTATCCGGATCGTTTTCGAAGTGCTCGATCACGTCGCGGTGCGAAGACCCGTTGATCGGGTCGCCGCCGATGCCGACTGACGTCGAAACGCCGATGCCAAGCGCCTTCATCTGCTCTGCAGCTTCATAGCCGAGCGTACCCGAACGACCGACGATGCCGACGCGGCCCGGCAGGTAGATGTGCCCCGGCATAATGCCGAGCATCGCCTTGCCTGGCGAGATCGTACCTGCGCAGTTCGGACCCGTGAGAACCATGCGGTTCTCCTTTTTGTACCGGCGCATGTAGCGCTTGACGCGGATCATGTCCTGAGCCGGGATACCATCGGTGATGCAGACGCAGTATTTGATGCCCGCGTCGGCAGCTTCCATGATGGCGTCGGCGGCAAACGGCGGCGGAACGAAAACGATCGATGCTTCCGCACCGGCTTCGTCAACCGCACCCTTCACCGTGTTGAACACCGGACGTCCGAGATGCGTGGTGCCGCCCTTGCCGGGGGTCACGCCGCCAATAACGTTGGTGCCGTAGTCGATCATTTCCTGAGCGTGGAACGTGCCAATGCGGCCCGTGAAACCCTGGATGAGGATCGGTGTCTTTTCGTTGATGAAAATAGCCATTGTTTTTGCCTCCCGGTTACGCCGCTTTGGCCGCGACGACGGACTTCTTAGCCGCATCCGCAAGCGTTTCAGCACTGATAACCGTGAGCCCGCTTTGATCGATGATCTTGCGGCCTTCTTCGGCGTTGGTGCCAGACAACCGGACAACGACCGGCATCGTGATGTTGAGTTCCTTGATGGCGTCGACGACGCCCTTGGCAACCCAGTCACAGCGGTTGATACCCGCGAAAACGTTGACCAGGATGGCCTTCACGTTCTTGTCGCGCAGAACCGCACGGAACG
Source organism: Hyphomicrobium sp. (assembly GCA_016716675.1). Lineage (GTDB taxonomy): Bacteria > Pseudomonadota > Alphaproteobacteria > Rhizobiales > Hyphomicrobiaceae > Hyphomicrobium_B. The sequence goes on along the minus strand of JADJVG010000033.1, from coordinate 1,800 downwards.
ACTTGGTGACGCGCTCAGGTGAGGCACCGCCGCCGATGTCGAGGAAGTTAGCGGGTTCGCCGCCAGCCAGCTTGATCATGTCGAGGGTCGCCATAGCAAGACCGGCGCCGTTGACGATGCAGCCGATGTCACCATCGAGGCCGACGTAAGCCAAGCCGCGATCCGATGCGTAGGTTTCGCGCGGATCTTCCTGGCTCTTGTCACGAAGTTCCGCAATGTGCGGACGGCGGAACAGCGCGTTTTCGTCGAACGACATCTTGGCGTCGAGGGCAACGACCTGCTTTTCCTTGGTGATGACCAGCGGGTTGATTTCCACCATCATCGCGTCGAGATCGCGGAATGCGCGGTAGCAGCCCATGATCGCCGGAACCAGCTTGTTGACGATTTCCGGATCGACACCGAGCCCGAACGCGATTTCGCGCGCCTGGAACTGCTGCATGCCGACGGCCGGGTCAACGCTGACGCGGATGATCGTGTCGGGCTGCTTGGACGAGATTTCCTCGATGTCCATGCCGCCTGCTGCCGACGCGATGACCATGACGCGCTCGGAGGCGCGGTCCATCACGAAACCAAGGTAGATTTCGCGATCGATGTTGGTCGCTTCTTCGATGTAGAGGCGCGACACCAGCTTGCCGGCCGGGCCGGTCTGATGCGTTACCAGCTTGCGGCCGAGCAGAAACTCGGCTGCAGATTCGATTTCGCTTTCCGTTTTGCAGACCTTGATCCCGCCGGCTTTGCCGCGAGCACCAGAGTGGATCTGCGCCTTGACGACGACGGTGCCGCCAAGTTCGCTTGCGCGATACGTTGCCTGCTCGGGGCTGTATGCGAGACCACCGCGCGGGATCGGCACGCCGAACTTCGACAGAAGTTCTTTGGCCTGATATTCATGAATGTCCATCTAGGACCTCCCAAATACTGTGACGTTTTATAGTTCTGTTACGACTTAGCCTTTTGCCTTGCGGGCATCTTCGCCCTTCTTGATGGCCGCAGCCGTCGCCAGAAGATTGTTCGCCATCTTTTCCGATGCCGCATCGATCATCTTGCCGTCGAGAGAAGCAGCGCCCTTGCCCTGAGCTTCGGCTTCCTTGAGAGCGACAAGGATGCGTTCAGCGCGACACTTCGGCTGCCGTCGGCGAGTAGATTTCGTTGGCGAGTTCGATCTGCGAGGGGTGGATGGCCCACTTGCCTTCCATGCCGAGGGCAGCGCCACGGCGTGCCGCGGCCTTGTAGCCTTCCGGATCGTCAATGCCGCCGAACGGGCCGTCGATCGGACGCAAGCCGAATGCACGGCAAGCAACCGTCATACGCGACAGCGGGAAGTGCCACTGGTCACCCGGATAGTCAGGGTTCAAGCCGCCGATGACGACGGTGCGAGCCTTGTTGAAGGCCGAGTAGTCGGCAACGCCGAAGTGCATCGATTCCAGACGGCTGTTGGCAGAAGCAATGGCTTCGACGTTGGCCATGCCGAGCGGCGTTTCGATCAGAGCTTCCATGCCGATCTTGTGCGGCAGGCCCTTGGCAACTTCGATCTGGCTGACGATGGTTTCAACCGTGTAGACATCGGCCGGAACGCCGACCTTCGGGATCAGGATGGTATCGAGCTTGTGGCCAGCCTGTTCGCAGATATCGACGACGTCACGATACATGTAGTGCGTGTCGAGACCGTTGATGCGGACCGAAACGCTCTTGCCTGCGCCAGCCCAATCGAGATCGTTGAGAGCCTGGATGATGTTCTTGCGGGCCTGTTCTTTTTCCGGCGGCGCAACGGCGTCTTCGCAGTCGAGGAACACATAGTCGGCG
>JADJVG010000032.1 GCA_016716675.1 Hyphomicrobium sp. | reverse complement strand
CGGGCCAAGTGATCGGCACAGCGGCAAACCCAACGGCCAGCCCTTCTGCACGGCAAGGATGTCACCGCCGATTTCGCGTCGGTCGTCGCGGTCGAGTTCCTTGAGCCACTCGCGCACCGGCTCGCGTCCGGTCGCGGTAGCAAAGAAGACAACCGGTATGCGCTTGGGCTTCTGGGGCATGCTTCCGCGAAATGTATCAAATTTGATACGTCAGTGCAAGCGTGAAGACAGGGCACTGCACGCCGCTCGGTTCTGAGGTCCCGGGAACGCGATACCAGAGCTGGATGCCGGCAACGAGGATGTGTGTCTTGATGTCGGGGCGACAGGCGACAAGTCGTTAGCGACGCGCGGTAATCTCGAATGGCGGACGCGCGCGAGGCGCGCGATATCCCGGCTCGCGTGTGAATTCTTGGTCGGAGCGCAATGGCAAGGACGGCGCGTTGTCGTCTTGACGCGCGGCGCAATCCTTGCCGTGCGGCCTTCTGCGTTGGCACCATCGCTTGCACGGCGGCACGCTTGAGCGCGCGTCTTTCGGCGGCATGGGCGAGGGCAAGCTGTGCGAGTTCATTGGCTTCCTCGGCTGAGAGCCTGTGCAAGGCGGCAGCACGGGCACCTGCATCGAGATCAGTCAACGCGACTCGCTGGCCTGCGAAGCGCGCGACAACAGCGGCTGTGGCGGATGCATGGCGCGCATTCAACGCTGCATCGAACGTCTGCAACCCAGCGTGTCGTGCTGCTCGTTGGGCGTCGATGAGGAGATCCATTTCGGCGCGATGAAGGGCACGCATCGAGGCGCCCGCGGAGACGTTCCGGTGCTGACGGTATCCTCGATCCTGATTGGCCTTGCGGTTTTCTTGGGTTCCCTGGCTCGGCCTTTCCAGGTGACCCGTCACTGGTCCCGTTCCCAACCTTTGCCGCGGTCACGGTCCTCCCAATAGGCGCGACCGTCGCCCACACGCCGTTCCTCCTCGATGAGGCGCATCGCGCCTTCGATCTGACGGGCGTAGGGATTGGATTTGTCTTCGGGCGCCGGCTTGTCGATCTCGCGCTTGGCGTCGGCTTTCGCCTGTGCGTCGCGAACCTCGGGCGGGGTCGGTGCGAAGAGTTCGCCAAGTTGATCGGCAAGATAGTCGGCAACCTTGCCGATGCTGCCGGCGGCAAGATCGCTCAGCTGGTGCGTGACGGCCGGCGCAGCGTCGGTTGGGATTTCAGGTGGATGTACGGCGCCACCCTTCTCGACCGGCACTGCTGTATCCATGGCGGCGATCATGTCCTGCATCAACGCCGTCTGGCCCTGTTCGATCGGCGTCGGGCTGTCCGTGGCAGCTTGGTGTTGCGCGGACGATGGATGAAGGGTCGGGGCGGGTAACGGCACCACCACCTGGTTCTGATTTGCAACGACCTCCACGCCTTGCGTTTGCGGTTCCGATGACGCTAGCCCCAAAGCTTCGAGGCTGGTGCCGGCGGTCCAGGCCGCGCGCTCATTGCGCTGGCGCTGCAGTAACTCCTGATATTGCACCTCGCGCACGGCATGCAGCGCATCGCAGACGTCGCGCTGGCGTTCGGCAATGGTGGCTTTCTGCCGCGCCTCGATGTCGGACTTACGCTCGGCGAACTGTGCGGCGGCGTCCTTGGTCTGATCCTCTCGGCCCTCGAAGCGTTCGCGCGCTTCAGGCCATTGGCCCGCGTAGGCGAGATAAATAGCATCTGCAACGGACTTATCCTTCGCCGCATCCGCGCCGAAGCCGGCCGCCTTGGCGTCCTTGTAGAATTCCCGCCATTCGGCCTTGAACTCCTGGCGCACGTCGTCGTAGGCGGCGTGACGGGCGGCCTTGAAGAGCTTCGAGCCGTCCTTGAAGAACGCTTCGCGCTCGGCGCGCTGATGGGCCTTCAGTTCGGCGCGGTCCTGTTCATCGAGCGCGGCCCGCCGCTGTCTTCGGCGGTGAATTCCTGCTCCAGGCGGGCGCGAGCATGATGACGTTGTGCGGCAGGTGATCATTGGCGGGCGTGGGGCGGTTGCGGAGTTGGTGCATCCTGGCTTTCGGGCGCATGCCCCTTGCTGTCATTGAGATCGGGCGCGCGGTGCTCACGCTTGGCGGCGCGCAATTCGCGTTCTTCGCAGCGGACGTTTTCATGTTCCTTTTCATACGCAAGCGCCCAGACCTGCGAGCGCTTGCGTTCACGATAGTCGTCGAGCGTGCGGCCGGTCTCGTGATCGATGCGATTCAAAATGATGTGGATGTGGCGGTGCTCGGTATCGTTGTGCCCAACGTAAACGGCCTGGTGATTGTCCCAGCCCATGTGTTTGAGGAACGCATCGGCGCTGTCGATCATGTGCTGCGGATCGGGGCGATCATCCTTGTGCCAGGAGAGCGAGATGGTCTTGACCGGGTCTTCGCAGACGCGGCCGCCGCGTTTCACGCCGGCCTGCATCTTCAAGTAGGGTTGATCTTCCGCGGTGCGCCACATCTCTTCGAGCGCGCGTTCGGGATCGCTGTTCCGCGCGATGCCGCGCATGACGCGCGAGCGCGCATACTCACCGGCGCTCATGCCGGAGCGCTCTGCCTTCTCGATAAGTTGGAAATGCTCTTCCGCCGTCACCCGGAAACTGATCCAGTGATCTTTGACTCGTTCGGTTCTCGGTCGACCTTGCGGCGACTTCGGCGACGGCTTCGTCTTTTTGCCGTCTTCTGTGGTGATGGTCTTTGTCATTGCACTCCTCCAGCAGAGCGCAGCGTCCGGGGGCTTGGGGCGCGGGACCTTCAGGTCCGTAGCCCCAACAAGATGAGGGACGTTCGGTCCCGAGTTTTCGTGCAACGAAAACCCATCTTGCTACCCCTACCCTTGCTGCTGGAATTATAAATGCAATCGATGAAACCAAAGCAGAAGAAATCAACATGATATCACGAAATTCAAATCAACCGCGTCGGTTCTGGTCATCTTAAATTTAACATGAAGATTGGCGAGTGTGGCGGCTGAGCTGAGTATCGGCGCAAAATGGCGGCTCTGCTGCGACGGCAATACCAAGGCGTCGGCGAAGCGCGAACGGCAACGGCATCGATGACCGTCGATGAGAGCTGCGCGATTACCCAACGTCGCGGCGATTCAGCTTAAGCCGAAATTGATACCAGGCAGATGTCAGAGAGGTATTAAGGGCCTGCCCGAACAGGCGGTTGCGCGAGGCACGGAATTCACGCAGCTATAAAGCTGACGTCACGCGCCTATCAGGCAAGCATCAATTTGATATGCCGCAATTTTGTCTTTGCATTTCAGGGGGCCGACGCGTCACGCAGGCGATACACACTTGATGTCGCGCATCCGCCGCAACACGAGAGCAGAATGTCGAGCAGAAAGGGGTTGAACGTCCGAAGTAATCCGCCCATCGCTCGTCGCGCTCGTGCGCTTGCATCTACCATCAAGTTGATAGCGTGCTGATGGGCGCGGATTGGTCATTTTCTAGCGCAGCGGCCTCCAGTTCACGGAGGAGGGCGCCCTTCGGTAACGCGATTGACCGACGACGGGAGCACATAGCGAAGGAGCAGGTGCGCCTTGCCGCTGGCGAGGCTTCGGCACTGGCCGATGAAATGGTCGTTCTCGCTGTCATCGAGAACATAGCAGAGCAAGCGGCGACCATCGCGGTCGATGCGGGCGTAGCTTTTGTCTGCGGCGATGAGATGCCAAACATCGCCTTTGCGATGCCATGTAGCGGGGCGGATGGTGGCAGGTACGTTGAAAGAAGTCATAGTTGCCCCTCTACGCTTCGGTATCAGTCGGGCGGCGCGTGTCACGACGCATGACGTACTCTGCGCCGTTGTTCGGCGTTTCTTTGAACTTGAATTGGACGTTGAGGCCGCTGGCGTCTTTGTGAGGCCAGCAGACGGCGACAGCCGTGCAGATGTCGTTATCTAATTTGGTGCGGCCTTTGACGACGCGGTAGAGCTTGTGGGTTGGTGTGTTACTGGTGGCGGTCATGCTGGTGTCTCCATCATGTTATTTGTGCGAGTTAGCGAAGCGCGCCTCGCATAAATGACATGGTGGAACTTTCACGCCTCGCCAGCGACGGCAGTCAATGCCCCTTGGCCAACGGCGTGCTGCGCAGCACTTCTTCAGTGCGCGCTGCACGGGCTTGACGGCCGGTGCGCGAGGCGCTCCCCCGGCCCGCCGGCGGGGGCGGGGCCACCCGTCTCTTTTTACTTTCCGCTTCCGGAAAAGGACAGAGGGTTGGCATCCGGTATTCCTCAATCGTAGCGATAGGCGGGTTGCCGGACATCTTCGTCGGTCCACGGCAATTCACACACCACGTAGTCGAGCCGGTTCACAAAGTGATACCCGGGTGCCACGAGAAGCTTGCCGTCGCAATCGAGGATGGTCCAGACGCGATGCGGGTCGATGCCGGCGGGCAATTGCTTTCGGTCCCACCACAGGGTTTTGTCGGGGCTGTCGATTGGTTGGAACCGCCGCTCGAAAGTCGACCAGCTGCCGCTGCGCGTGCGCTGCTTGAACGCGACGACAGCCTCGACCTCCTCGCCGCACTGCCGGAGATTGCCCTCGTTGAACTCGTCCTCAGCGATGCGTTTGGCATCGCGCAGCGAATTCGCGTGCACTGTGCCGTACCATTCGCCGCTCGTCTTGACGATGACCTCATAGGATTTGAGTTTGCTCATGAATGCACCTCGCTGTCGGAACTGGCGAGGGCGGTTTTTTCCGCGTGACTGTTCTTCTGCCTGAAATCTGCAACGATGCCGTCACGACCGCACTCGGGACAACGGCAATACGAGCCGTCGTCCCATTCGTGTTCGCCTTCAGGATCGGACCCTTCGGTTGTAATGCGGGCAAGTGTCGTGATGAGGATCTGGAGGTGGTCCGCCTGACCGCAGGCGGGACAACCGAGTTCGAATACGTCGCTCAAATCTTCGCTTCGGTTCATGCGACACCCCCTATTACAGAGAGCTTCTTGCCGCGAGGACGGAGCCTGATGGGACCGATGCGAATACTGACGGATGGCGATGTGCCAAGTTCCCTTGGGTCGCGCTCCTCATAGGCCCAAGCACGAATTGCGCGACGTAGGATTTCGATGTAGTCGAGCTTGTGCTTCTTGGCCAAGTGACCAAGATCAGCGATGAGGTCCACGATGGCGGTTTCGGTGTCGGTTTCATTGATGGTCCGCTGAAACACTACCAAAGCGGTTGCGGCCCATCCGGCACGCTCGGAATTGAGAGCGCGGCTCATGGCGTCACCTCTTGATTGACATCGTCGAGCCGGTAACCGCGCGACATCCAAGGCGCGGGCTTCAGTTGGGATAGCCAATCAGCAACGCTTGGGATGCGACCGCCGCAATCCTCCTTGATGTGTTGCTCGGCGATGTAGCGCACCGGAACCTTGCGTCCGTCACTGTTGGTGATGGTATGACCGAACAGACGCTCGGCTTCGAAGATGCCCTGAGCATGATGGCGTAAGGCGCGATGCCGGAAATCGGCAAAGCATTCCTTAGTGGCATCGAGCCAGTCATGGATCGCGAGGTAGTCCTCGACCTTGCCGCCCCATAGGCGGACGGAACTGTCAGCATGGAATGTGGGATGTGTCATGTTACGCCACCACTCTATGCGAGTTGGTTCGCATGACATTCTCGTCATGCTGCGGCATCGCGGTCTTCTTGTCGACGTCGATCTCTATCGTGCCGTCAGACCCTTCGTTGATTTCCCAGCCGGGGAAGTGTCGCTCCAATAGGTCGTAGCACCAATTCTCAATGGCTTCGCGGATGGGCACGGTACGTCTGGCGTTAACCGAGACAAACCGGCGGGTCGTGCCGTCGAATTTGGATTCGACGATGTCGATGGCAACAGAGCGTTCGGGCAATTCGACTTCCAGATTGTCGGCACCAAGGCGCTGATGCTCTCGATGCAGCCGCTATCGCCGCAACCATCATACTTGTGAGCACGGATGTAATACCGAGTTTTGCAAGCTTGCCGTAGAGCTGTGTCTTGGTCACCTCGCTTGGTGTTGCA
>JADJVG010000031.1 GCA_016716675.1 Hyphomicrobium sp. | reverse complement strand
TGATCGTTCAAGTTGATCTTGCGACAGAGATCGGGTGACGTCGCCGGGTATCTGGCCCCTCAGACGCGAGTGTGCGGCGGTGAAGGGGCGAGGCCGGTCATGGCTATCTATGGTGGTCAAGGCAGGGCTCCAGGCTCATCAAGTGCAACTATAGCGGGAAATTCTTGCAATGGATGAAAGTCGTGACTCTGAGTTTAGAGGTATTTATCGTGACTACTCGGGATGCGTGTTCTTGTCGGCGGGTTTGCCCCCGCGGTTAGTCAGGATGCCGCGCGCGTCGGGGGCCGCCGTCCGCGACGAGGCGCCGGCTTGCAAACGGACGCCAAAACCTGGAAAAGACTCCGACGTGGTGACCATGACTCACCTAGTCGGTGATCGCGGGCGGCGCGGCGTATTGGCTCGGGTTAGGGACTGACGAATGACTGCGCGCATCTACAAGCCTGCCAAGAACGCCATGCAATCCGGCCAAGGCCGCAGCGATTGTTGGGTTGTCGAGCATGAGCCGCAGACGCCGCGCGAGATCGATCCGTTGATGGGCTGGACCGGGTCCGGCAACACGCAGGCCCAGGTGACGCTGGAGTTTGATACCAAGGCTGAGGCAATCGCGTATGCTGAGCGCTTGGGGTTGGCCTATGTGCTGGCCGAGCCCACGCCGAGAAAGCATGTCCGCAAATCGTACTCAGACAACTTCAAGTTCGGCCGCATCGGCAGCTGGACGCATTGATATTTGTGCCTTCCGATCTCCTTTGGGGATCAGCCGGAAGGCGAGTGACGGCATGGCGCCGGCTAGACGGTGCGGGGGGCTTGAGATGGCGCGTGTCGTCTATGTGAACGGTCAATACCAGCCGTGGGATTACGCGCGCGTCCATGCCGAGGACCGCGGTTTTCAGTTCGGCGACGCCGTCTATGAGGTCTGCGAGGTCCGTAATGGCCATTTGATCGACGAGACGCGGCACATGGACCGTCTGGAGCGTTCGCTTGGCGAACTCGGGATTCCGCTGCCGATGTCGCGGGGAGCATGGAAGCGGGTGATGCGCGAGACCATCCGGCGCAACCGCGTGACCGATGGAATGGTCTATCTGCAGGTGTCACGTGGTGCGCGGCCGCGTGATTTCATCTTCTCTGATGCCATCGACATGATGCCGACAGTTGTTTGTCTCTCGCGGCCGGTCAACCGCGCGAAACGCGACGCGGCAGCGCAGGGGATCGCCGTCAAGTCGATGCCGGATATCCGTTGGGGCCGATGCGACATCAAGACGGTGATGCTCCTTGCCTCATCTCTTGCCAAGGAGGCCGCGAAGGCCGAAGGCGGCAAAGAAGCCTGGCTCGTCGATGAGAAGGGTTTCGTCACGGAGGGCGCCTCATCGAACGCTTGGATCATCGACAAGGACGGTCGTCTCGTAACGCGTCCGACCAACAATGAGATTCTGCGCGGCGTCACGCGCACGACGCTGATCGACTTGCTGAAGAAGGAAGGGCTTGAATTGGTCGAACGCGCCTTTACGATCGAAGAGGCAAAGAAGGCGCGCGAAGCATTCGTGACGTCGGCCGGCGCGATCGTCACGCCGGTCATCAAGATCGACGAGACGCCGGTTGGCAATGGCGCGCCTGGCATCACGGCTTCGCGCCTGCGGGAGCTGTTTCACACCGTGGCGGAATGCGCCGCGAAGTAGACGGCGCGTCCAACCGCAGCACAGCCTCTGAGCGTGCTCACCTTGCGGTGCCATCGCGGCCACGCATCAGTCGAAGTGGATTGTAGACGACAACGGTTTCGCCTCGCTGATTTTTCACTTCATTCCGAGTGCGAACGAGGCCACGTCCCTTTGACGAGGCGCGGCTTTCGACGATCTCGATCTCGACGTGAACGGTGTCACCGACGACCACCGGCCCCTTGATATCCAGTTCCATGTGCAGGAACGCAAGGCCGGTGCCGTGTGCGGTGCCCGCGAGAGCAAGCCCCTCGGCAACGCAGAAAATCAGTGAGCCCGGTGCGGCGAAGCCGGTCATCGCGGATTGCGTTTTGCGGTATTCGGCATCGGTAAACAGCGGCTCGTGCATGCCAACGAGGTTCACGAACGATATGATGTCCGTCTCGGTGATGGTCTTGCCGAAGGTCTTGTACTTGTCGCCGACCTTCAGATCCTGCCAGTAGAAACCGTGTCCGAGCTGCTTCATCCCACTCCACCTTTCGCGCTGTCCTGAATCTACGCTTGTGCTATGCGCGGATCGTGGATGGGAGCCCTGCTGTTTGTCAATTGCGCCCGGCTATGATCAAGTCCGCGCAAACCAGCAGGGATACGAGCACCGTGAGCACCGACGATAAGACTGTGAAGCCTGCAACATTCGCTGCGCAAGCTGGTGGCGTTATCGACACGGAAACAGGTGCGATCGTTCCCCCGATCCATCTCGCGACGACCTACCTCCGGGATCCCGACAATCAATATCGCAAGGGCTATATCTACGGCCGGCCTGACAATCTTACGGTGCGTCAATGCGAGGATGTACTGACGAAGCTGGAGGGTGGCGTAGCGTCGCTTGTCTCGGGTTCCGGCATGACGGCAGCGACGTGCGCATTTTTGGCGCTAGAGCGGCCTTGTCACGTGGTCGCGCCTGATGTGATGTACTGGGCGTTGAAACTCTGGCTCGCTGAAGACGCCAAGAGCTATGGCATCGAGACGACCTTCGTCGACGCTACAAACCTCGATGCAATCAAGCAGGCGGTTCGCCCCGGCAAAACAAAGATGATTTGGCTGGAAACACCGGCAAATCCGCTCTGGTCGATTTCTGACATTGCTGCGGCAGGGAAGGTCGCGCATGAGGCCGGCGCGTTGCTTGCGGTCGATTCAACGGTTGCGACACCGGTTCTAACGCGCCCGCTGGAACATGGCGCCGATCTCGTCATGCACGCGGCGACGAAATACCTGAACGGGCATTCCGACGTACTCGCGGGCGCGCTCGTCTTTCCTAGGAAGGATGCCTATTACGACCGCGCGGTTCGCACGCGAAAGATGCTGGGTGGGATTCTCGGGCCCTTCGAGGCATCGCTGTTGTTGCGTGGCATGCGGACACTGCATGTGCGGGTAGCGCATCAATCGCAGGCGGCGATGGCAATGGCCCAGCACTTCGCACGCGATCCGCGGATCGGTCATGTGCTCTATCCTGGATTGCCGGGCTTTGCTGGGCACGAGATTGCGTCGCGGCAAATGGGCGGCGGTTTTGGTGGCATGCTGTCGGTGCGCGTGAAGGCGGGAGAGGCAGCGGCAGTGCGAGCCGCGGCGAACGTCAAAGTCTGGAAGCGGGCGACATCGCTCGGCGGCGTTGAAAGCTTGATCGAGCATCGCCGCTCGATCGAGGGCGATGGTAGCCCCTGCCCGCCAGACCTTCTGCGCCTGTCGGTCGGTCTCGAAGATGTCGGCGATCTCATTCAGGATCTTGAACAGGCACTCGGTTCGAACATTTGATCCATCATCGCTGTCGCGCGTCGGCCCGCCCCGCCCCATTGAGTGCGGCGACGAGCGTGTAGCTGATGATCATCAACAGGAACCAGCTGCCAAACTTCTGCAGCGAGACCATGTGCCAGCCGTTGCGCTGGGTCGGATAGATCCAAGCGGCAGTGAATGTGCCGATGTTCTCTGCAAGCCAAATGAACCCCGCAGCCAGGACTGCTGCGAGGAGCAAAGGCATCGAACGGTGCACCTTCCAAACCTTGTAGTGGATCGTCGCTGGACCGAGCAGCAGTGCTGCTGCCGCGAATAGCCCGTAACGGATGTCCAGCACGTAGTGATGCGTGAAGAAGTTCACGTAAATGGCAAGCGACAGGAGGGCGAGCGTCCACAGTGGTGGGTGCCGTGTGAACTGGAAATCGAAGAGGCGCCAGCAGCGGACGATGAACGAGCCAACGCAAGCGTACATGAACCCCGTGAACAACGGCACGCCGGCAATACGGAGGATGCTCGGTTCCGGATAAATCCACGAGCCCATGGCGGTCTTGAAGACCTCCATGACGGTGCCGACGATGTGGAAGACGGCAATGACACGGGCTTCCTCCCATGTTTCCATCCGCATCGCGAGCATGACAGCCTGGATCGCAACAGCCGCCAACGTCAGGAAGTCGTAACGCGCGAGGACCGCACCCTTTGGATACCAGAGGTGAGTGCCAACGATCAGCGCCAGCATGATGCCGGCGAATAGGCACGCCCACGCCTGCTTGATGCCGAAGCGAACGAACTCGTAGCCGAAATGCCAGCCGCGTCCCCGCGCTTCGGCCCAGATGCCGATGGCCTGCTCGCGATCAATGAAGCGGGCGAGAGGAGCCCATCCAGCAGCGGCGCTGTCATTTGCCCTGGTTCGGCCTTGGTCTCGCATGCCCGAAGTCTCCCGGATGGCTGGCGGCCCGCGTATGGCGTGCTAAGGAGCGGTGAGTAGTGGCAACAACAGGGCAGGGCGTCAGATGGACCCGCAAGTCGTCAAGGAACTCGCGCCGCGTGGTGTCCTCCGTGCAGGCATCAATCTGTCGAACTTCCTGCTTGTGACCGGCAAGACCGAGGCCGGTGATCCCGTGGGTGTTGCGCCGGACATGGCGGCGGAGATCGCGCGGCGTCTCGGCGTCGGGGTTAGTTACGTGCCATTTGCGCAGCCGGGACCGCTGTCGGACAAGGTCGATACCGATACCTGGGACATCGGGTTGATTGGCGCTGAGCCGCAGCGCGCGCAGAAGATCGCGTTCTCGACGGCTTATTGCGAAATCCAATCGACGTACCTTGTACCGCCGGGTTCGCGCCTCAACTCGATTGCCGACGTCGACAAGCCCGGGGTGAAGATCGCGTGCACCGCGCGTACCGCCTATGGCCTCTGGCTCGAGAACAATATCAAGCATGCGACGCTGGTTTGGACTGAGTCGCTGGACAACTCGTTCGATAAGTTCGTCACGGATAAGCTCGACGCGCTTGCAGGGTTGAAGCCGAAGCTGATTTCGGAAGTGAAGAAGATGCCGGGCGCGATTATCCTCGATGGTCAGTTCTCATCCGTGCAACAGGCGATCGGTACGTCGCGTAAGAATCCAGCAGCGGCGGCATTCTTGCAAACATTTGTCGACGAAGCGAAATCGAGCGGCCTCGTCGCAAAGCTCATAGCCAAGCACAAGGTCGTCGGTCTGTCGGTTGCACCGTAATGTGCCCGACGACAACGGTGGGGCCGTGAAAACCGAAAAGCGCGCCGTCGATCAATCGGCGGCGCGCTTCGAATATGATGTGATGGCGTGCCGTCAGGCCTTGCGCTCGTCGCGCAGCTGCTTGAGACGGGCGCGAATTTGCGCGGTCTCATCACGCCAGGAACCCGAGAAGATGTCCTCGGTTCCAAACAGCCAGTGACGGATGCCCCGGCGGTTCTGATCGTAGTCGGCGAGCGTGACCTGCTGAAGATTGGCCAGGTCGCTCTGCATCTGCTTCAAGGCCTGCAAAGGCGCCCCGCTCGCACGCTCCATCAGTTCGAGGCGGTTCGAGACGATGCTGAGGCCACCTTCGCTTTCAGCGCGCCATTGTTCCAGATTTTCGGCAAGTGTCTGTTGGTTGGCGCCGAGCTTCAGGAGGGCGTCGTGCACCTCGGTCATGTCACTGCGAGTGGTGGCTGACAGCTGCTCGGTGGACGTCTTCACGATGGTTTCGAGTTGCGCGGAGCGGTCCGTCAAACTGCGGATCAGTTGGGTCTGTTCGGCAAGACGCTGCTGATTGACAGTGTCGAGCTGCGTGATGCGTGACAGCGTCGGCTCGGTGAGTTGCGTGACAGCAGTTGTCAGTGCCAAGCCTTGTTGGTCGAACTGCTGATTGATGGCGGCGAAGCGTTCGCCGATGAGAGTTTGCAGCACGCCAGACGCCTGAGATTGGCCGGTCACCGCACGCTCGATCATCGTGCGAATGTCGGACGCAAACGAAGTACGCAGCTCAGCGGTCTGTTGGCGCTGGCCGGCAATGGTCTCGTCAATGCCACGTAGCCGTTCTGCAACACTGCTCCATGCCCGCTGGCTTTCGGTCTGACGTGTTTCGAGCGTGCGTTCCAGTGTCTGCAGTTTCTCCGTGGCGGCACGGAGTTGCTCCGTTACGCCAACCAACTGTTCGGTCACGAGATCGGCAAGGCCTGCGTTGGGATTGCTTGCGACCGCCTTGTCGACGACCTTCAAGCGTTCACTCAGGGCGGCCCAGTTTCGCGCGCCGTCCTGCATGCCCGCGGCGACGGAACGCTCCAACGTCTGGATGCGCTCTGACAGTTGCACAGAGGTGCGTCCCACGTCCTGGAGACGCTGATCAAGCGCGCCCTCGACGCCTTGCAGGCGATCGGCGA
>JADJVG010000030.1 GCA_016716675.1 Hyphomicrobium sp. | reverse complement strand
CCCCTGCCCGCCTTCGCCGCCTGGCCCGTGGCCGTCGCAACCGCCCCGCCCGATGCGCTGCACGCCATCCTGCAGTTCTTTGCGGCCGAGGTGCGCAACCCGAACACCCGTCGCGCCTATATCCGCGCCGCGCGGGACTTCTTCGCCTATGCCGGGCCGATGGCTGGCGGCGATCGACTTGTGACCCTCACGTCGTTGCACGTATCGAGTTGGGTCGAAGCTATGAAGTGCGCTGGCCTCGGCGCGCCGACAATCAAGGTTCGGCTCGCCGGCCTGCGGATGCTGTTTCAGGCGCTGGTGCGCGAACGCATCATCGCCGTCAATCCGGCAGCGGTTGTGCGTGGCCCCAAGCACAGCATCACGCGCGGCAGCACGTCGGTGCTGTCGGCCGATGAAGCCCGGCAGTTGTTGGATGCTGTCGACGTGTCGACCGTGGCCGGCCTTCGGGACCGGGCCATGCTGGCGATGATGATCTACACGTTCGCACGCATCAGCGCCGTCACCTCGATCAAGGTCGAGGATGTTTTCATCCAGCAGGGCCGATCGTGGCTTCGCCTGCACGAAAAAGGCGGCAAACGTTATGACGTGCCCTGTCACCCGGCGCTTGCTACGGATCTCAGGGCCTACATGGTTGCCGGCGAACTCGGTGATGACGTGCGCGCACCGCTGTTCCAATCGATGGCACGCAATCGCAGTGGCCTGCTATCGGGCAAGCCCATGACGCAACCACTCGCCTGGGAGATGGTCCAGCGCCGGATGAAGGCTGCCGGGCTTCGCACCCACGCGTGTAATCACACGTTCCGGGCGACCGGCATCACCACGTACCTCAGAACGGCGGCACCATCGAGCGCGCAGCCACGGCCAATCGCTCGACCCGCACCACCCAGCTTTACGATCGCCGGCCCGATGACGTGACGATCGAGGAAATCGAGCGCATCCGGCTCTGACGCCTTGGTCGACACGCCCACATGTCTGCGTGTCGACACGTCCCACACATTCAGACCGACTCGGACGAATTCCGCTTGCCCGGCTCGGAGCCGCTTCGGCAAGCTGTCGATGTTTCAACTTGTCGACACGTCCGGGCGTTGCCGTGTCCGCGTGTCGACGCCACCATTGCCGGAGCACTTATGAAAACACTTGTCATTGCGTCACAAAAAGGTGGCGTCGCCAAAACCACCACGACCACGGAGATGGCCATCGCTGCGACTTCGGCAGGGCTGGCTACCGCCATCATTGATACCGATCCACAGGCAACGTCTTGCTTCTGGGCGGAAGCACGCGGCAGGAATGACATCGCCGTCGCCTCAGTGTTTCCGGCGCTGCTGCCGAGCAAGCTGACAGCGCTGGAGGAGGCAGGTTGCGATCTCGCCATCATCGACACGCCGGCTGTCTCGAAAGACACGGCCTCCGCCGCCATGCGCCATGCCGATCTGGTGTTGATCCCGACCAAGCCCGCAGCGTTCGACCTGAAGTCGATGCTGGAGACCATCGAACAAGCGCAGTCGCTCGGCAAACCCTACGCGATCATGCTGACGATGTGCGCGCCGCTGCACGGCCCGGAATTGAACGCGACGCTGGCGCGCATGGCCGATCTCCACCACGAAATCTGCCCCGTGCTGATTCACCAATATGTGGCCTATCCGCGAGCGCAAAAACACGGCCTGTCGGTTCAGGAGCTGGACCCGGGAGGCAAGGCCGCCGCCGAGATGCGACAGCTCTACGCGTACATGTGTCGACGCGTCGGCATCGAGGCGGGCCTCCTGGCCGCGCCCGCCGCAGCGTAGGGGAGGGAGCCGATGCCACTACCAACAAAACCCAGCAAACCCGATGCCATCAGCATGATGGCCGCCTTGAAACCGGCGCCGCTCGCCGCCGTACCCAACTCGCCGACAACGAAGCCTATAGCCAAGCCTAAATCTGGCGCACGCGTCGGCACGTGCCAATGCCGGCCATTTTCCGAAGGCGACGCTGAAGGCGCTGAAGCACGTCATCGCAGAGGAGGAAACGACACTGCAGGCGCTGCTTGAAGAGGCCATCCGCGACCTGCTGATCAAGAAGGGCAGAACCAAACTTGTCGGCACGTAGACACTCAGACACCTCGACACGTCGGGTCGCGCATATCTGCCGGCGCGGCCATGAACGAACGCGAGCGACACCATGAAGGATCAAATCGCGGCATAACGGCGGCCAAGGCGTGCGTCGCATTCCTCGTGGTCGTGATCGTTCTCTTGCTCGTGCTGGTCGCAATTCTGTCCCTCGTGAAAACCGTCTTGTTCCGGTGAGATCCGCTTGCTTCAGGCCGAGTAATCGCCCGACCAAGTGCGATTGCCGATTGTTTGTAGCATGTCGCGCCGTGGCAGCGTGGTTAGCAACGTACGAATTCACCACTGCTTAAACAGGGCATGACACCAACACGCTGCAACAGCAACTGAAACGCCATAGCCATGGGACGACGCACCAACAGAACAACCCGTTATTTCAATCCCCGGAGCGACCGCTCGTTCTGCCGGCGTGCAGTATCGCGCACCTTCAAGCTGTCGAGCGTGCGCTGTTGCTCCTCGCGCAGGGAAGGGCGGCCACCGAGAAATGTCGCCCCGATAAGCATCGCGCAGACCGTGACGCAACCAGCGACGATCGCAATGCGCGCGATGAAGCCCGGCGGAAACCGATGCATGCGTGTCACCTCCGGGTGGCTGCGTCCCACAGCATTCGTTCCTTGGCGACTTGCCGTTTGGCCTGGTCCATGGCGGTCGGGCGGCCGCCGAATGTCGCGCTCATCAGAATCACGAGGCAGATCAGGGCGATGCCGCTGGCCAACATGATGCGCCGCACAGCGCCAGGCGGAAGCTGATGCATGATCATTTTCGTCCGTGAAGCTTATCGTAGAGTTTGCTCAGGCGTTCGGCCTGCCGGTTGGCCTCTTGCTGGGCCGTCGGCCGGCCGCCGAAGGCCATCGCGGCGATAACAATCAGAACAACGGCGGCGACGCCTATCCAAGCAGCAATGTGGCGCATAAAGCCCGGCGGAAATACCTGCATCAGGTTGGCTCCCTGTCTGTGACTTGCGTGGAGACGAGTAGCGCTACAGCTTCAATGACGGCCCGGACTCACCGTTGCCAGACGTTGGCGACCCGTCCGTTCGCTGTTTCTTCTTGAAGGCCGCCAGGACGGCCTCGCGTCTGTCGATGAACAAGACGGTCAGGTCGCGGTGCTTGCCCGCGATCGATTGGTGGTTCCAGACATTGGCCGTCAGCGGAATGGCCGTGCTCTCGTTGCCGAAGGTTGCGAGCAACCCATGCCCACCAGAACCGCGCTTTTCGCGGTCGCGCTCGACGCCGGCTTCCTCTGGCGTCACCACCTGAAAAGGAGTCGAGGTGCGCCCACGGGATCTGCGTCACGCGGCCATCATCGGCAAAGCGGTTGCGCGTCCAGCGCAGCACCGTCGCAATGCAATCCCACACGTAAAACACCAGTCCGCCGAAGATCATGGCGCTGCCGAAGGTCGCGATCAGCACCATGCCGGGCGGCGGATCGGTCGAATACGGCATGGGCGCATCGCGGTAGCGGTCCGTGATCATCGTCACGATGAACAGCACGAAGAATCCCGCAGCCACAGCGGCGCCAGCCTTCCAGGCCGCCGTCGCCTTCACATCGCCCGATGGATTGAAGAACGTAAAAGCCAGCTCGGGCCCCGAAGCCGTGATGCAGCAATAGCGTGGGCGTGACAGGCCGTAGCGATTGTCGGCACTTTCGCGCCAGACATAGAACGGATAGCCATGCTCATCGATGCCGCTTGTATGCGTCTCTACTTCGAGGTCCATCGTCCGGAAATCGCCCGTCCTGGTCATGTCCGCCACCCTCGGTGATGCGTGCCCTGCATGCGCGTTGGCGCCGCGCGGTGAACCCTGCGCGGCGCTGCGAATATCACTCGCGACCGTCATGGCCAGCGCTCAGTTCCTGCTCCTGTGCAGCCATGTGATCGATGGCCTCCCGCGCCGACGCAGCCAGCCCGGCAACAAAGCCCGGTCCGAATGCGCCAGAAGAGTGTCCGTCGATCTCCGCCTCCGCCTGCGCAAACGTCGTCTGCCAGTCCATCGGCAAGCCTGCGGACTTCAACGGGTGTTGAGCGAGGTAGGCGCCGATAACTTTCTCGATGAATTCTTCGACGCTGGAGATCGCATCGCGATCCATGATCGCCTCGATCTTGGCGACCACGCTGGTAGGAAGCTCGGCGATGTCGTCGTCGTCGCCTAGGTAGAGCTTCTTGCGCCGGTTGTTGTGAAACGACACGTAGTCCGGCTCGTCGAGCACGTCGCGCTTGCCAGTACGGCGTGCCGCCTGGATCACGGCGATGCAATCCTCGCTGTTGCGCATCTGGCCCAGCATCCACAAGGCCAGTGCGTCATCCGCCATATTCCGATCCGGGGTGTCATCAATCTTATTCGGCATCGCGTTTGTCCCTTTCCTGCTCGATCTTGCGGATCAGCTCTTCGTCGCTCGGCAAATCGGCGGGGTCGATCGGCCCGTGCTTTTCGAGATAGGCAGCGACCATTTCCTCGAACAGCACCACCAGGCTCGGTGGCTGGTCACGCGCCATGATGTGATCGACCATGGCCTTGACCCGCGGATGCAGCCGCAGCGGCAATTGCACGATGCGCCCGGTGCGGCGCTCTTGCGGATATCCTCGAAGCCGTTGACGGTGATGCGCCTTGGACGGCAAATCACGGTCCACAAAGGACATCGATTTGCGTTCGCGCTCCTGGCGCTTGCGCTCCGCTTCCTCGTCATCGTCTCCCATCTTGCGTTCTCCTTTCTCCCGAAACTTGCCTCTCGCGTTTGCGCTGCCAGAAGATGCGATCCGGCTGCATCCGGGCTCTTCGTTGCTCGGCAGCAAGACTAGATCGATCGGCCC
>JADJVG010000029.1 GCA_016716675.1 Hyphomicrobium sp. | reverse complement strand
CGAACGAGGTACGACCGTCACGGCCGCACTGGTTCGGCGCTTATGGTGCACGGGAAATGCACATCGGCCGGTTGTTACGCAATCACCGATCCCTACATCGAGGAGGTCTACGCCCTGGCCCGCGAGGCCTTCATCGGTGGTCAAGATACCATACCTGTTCACATTTTTCCGTTCCGGATGACCGAGCCCAATCTCGCGCGGCATTCGACATCGCCCCATATGTCGTTCTGGTCTATGTTGAAACCGGGGTACGATGCCTTCGAGCGCACGCGCATGGTGCCCACGGTCGCCATTTGTGAACGTCGCTACATTGTCAACCCAGTGTGGCGTACGCCTTTCACGCGCACCCTGGACGCGACCAAAGCGTGTCCTCCTCACGAAATCTTTGCCGCTACCGCAACTGGCGAGCCGCTCGCAGCACAAGCAGCGACAGGCCGCGTGCTTTCCGGCCGCCGGCTACGCACGCTCGTCGCAGCGCAACCCTAAGCCAGACCGGTGCCACAATCCGTTTTTCGATCACGCGATAGGCCGCTGTTAACCACATCCGACGCACAATGGCCGCATCTGTCACGATCGGCTTCGGATTTATTATGTATATCGCTGTCGCCGTGTTTGCGCTGGTGTCCGCTTTGAGCCCGGCCGCCGAGGCCTCCTCATTTACAACGCGTGCTTCGCCCTCGCCGACCGCGCGGGTTTACGGGTCTGCTAACCCTCCCTACGGCTTCGTACGGCTTTGCCTGCGGCTGCCCGATCTGTGCCAGCCGAACAGCGTTGAAATGGGTCGTGTTACTGCCACTCCGGTGGCGCTCGCCGAACTCGAACACGTCAACCAGGCCGTCAATCGGGCGGTCGCGCCGGTGAGCGACAAAGAGCAGTTCGGTATCGACGAATACTGGACGCTGCCGACCTCTGGCAAGGGCGACTGCGAGGAATACGTGCTCGAAAAGCGGCGTCTGCTGATGGAGCGTCGTTGGCCATCGGGCGCTCTGCTGATCACCGTGGTTATAGACGAGAACCAGCAGGGACACGCCATCCTGACCGCTCGTATGGATACTGGCGATCTGACCCTCGACAACAAGCATGACGAGATCCGGCCATGGTATGCTTCGCCCTATGAATACATCATGCGCCAATCGTTCGTGAGTCCGACAGCTTGGGTGTCGCTGGCACCCATGAAGAGCAATCCGCCAGCAGTTGCTGCAGATCGCAATCGTAGTGGTTCGCGATGATGAGAAACGTGGTCATGGCCGTCGAGGGTAAATTGCGAGAATCAGGGGATCTTCAAAGACCGCTTCATCCGCTCGATGGTCGTTCAATCTCCGGTCGCGCCGGGATTTTATCCGTATTCTGCACGCACGGCCGCAGGCCGGCGAGTCGCAAGCCGCCGGACGACCGGCTGGCACACGAAAGTATGCAAAAAAGCGCACTTATCTGGCATCAATGTCGGTCGTTTAAACAGTGCTCGTGATGGGCTAGCACGTCGATGATACGGCAGTTCGCAACAGAGCCCTTGGCGCAATCTTTGATCATGCGTGAGACCTCCGTTTTCAACGCTTTAAGTCGGCGGAGACGGCTTTCGATTTCGACAAGATGGCGATGAGCAATCGCATCGACTTCCCGGCACGGCCGGTTGGGCTCGTCAGCCAGTGTCAGCAGTTGGCGAATGTCGTCGATCTCAAAGCCAAGTTCGCGGGCATGACGGATGAAACGCAGGCGGCGAACCGCGTCTCCGTCATAGAGGCGCCGGTTGGAGTCCGTGCGTGGTGGCTTGGGTAGCAAGCCAACTCCTTCGTAGTAGCGGATGGTCGGCACCTTGACGCCCGTGGAGGCGGCCAAGCCGCCAATGGCAACCAGCTTTGGCATCGTTAAACACCCTCTTGATCCTCTAGCAGCTAGAGCATGTACGGTTTCAATTGAACAAGACAAGAGAGGGGCCAACCATGACTGCGTCTCCATCGTCGTCGACGACGACCTCCCGATTTCGCATCGGTGGTATGGATTGCGCATCCTGTGCCAGCAAAATCGATACGGCAGTGCGCCGGATTGAAGGTGTGGAGGATGTCCCCGTATCCGTCACAGCCGGTACCCTCACCGTTCACCACGAGGTTGCCGCAGCTCCCAAAGCGGCCATCGCAAAAATGGTCACGGCACTCGGATACACGATTACGGAAGCGCCGGCACGCGCTGCAGACGCTTGCACGAGCATGGGCCTGGTCACAAGCACGGGTTAGACTATGACCGCAATCCAAGCGCGCCAAGAGCGCAACAGAACGCGAGCGATGGCCACAGCCACGATCACGGCGCTCCGTTCGATGGCCCCTGGTGGCAAACGCCGAAAGCAAAGCTGACGCTTGCGTGCGGCGCGGCACTCGCTGTCGCGTACCTCATCGCGAAGGCGCTTCCTGTACTCGGCACATGGCCCTATGTCGCCGCCATGGCAATCGGCCTCATTCCGATCGCACAGCGTGCTTTTCAGGCCGCGCGGGCGGGAACGCCGTTCTCAATTGAAATGCTGATGACGATCGCGGCCGTCGGCGCAGTCTTCATCGGCGCGGCTGAGGAGGCAGCGGCCGTCGTCCTGCTCTTCCTGATCGGTGAATTGCTCGAAGGTGTCGCGACGGGGCGTGCCCGCGCGAGCATCCGCGCCCTGACCTCGCTCGTGCCGAACTCGGCGTTGTTGGAGAAGGACGGCACGACGCACGAAGTTTCCGCCGACAGTCTGTCGATCGGTGTGACGATCCTCGTCCGTCCGGGTGATCGTGTGCCTGCCGACGGCACGATCCTGTCCGGCGAGAGCAGCATCGATGAAGCGCCTGTTACAGGCGAATCGACTCCGAAACGCAAGCGCGCCGGCGACAAAGTCTTTGCCGGAACGATCAATATTGATGGCGCCATCCGCGTCACTGTCACCGCTGCCGCAGCAGACAAGCACCATCGCGCGGGTCGTCAAACTGGTCGAGGAGGCACCAGGAATCGAAAGCGCCAGCGCACGCTTCGTTGATCGGTTCTCGAGATACACACCGCTGGTGTTGCTGGTCAGCGCTCTCGTCGCCATCATCCCACCATTGCTGTTCGGAGGCAGTTGGAGCGCGTGGATCTACAAGGGCCTCGCCATCCTGTTGATCGGCTGCCCGTGCGCGCTAGTCATCTCGGTGCCGGCGGCAATTGCGTCAGGATTGGCAGCGGGGGCTCGGCGCGGACTTCTCCTAAAGGGCGGCGCCGTGCTTGAAACCATCGGCCGCGTCACGAATGTTGCCTTCGACAAGACAGGCACGCTGACTGAGGGCAAGCCGAAAGTCACCGACATCATCGCCATCGAGCGCAGTGAGCGCGACGTGCTTGAGGTAGCGGCAGCCCTTGAGACCGGCTCCAGCCATCCACTCGCCAAAGCCATTCTCGACCGCGCGAGCGTTGACAAAGTCAGTCCACCGGCAGCGACCGGACTGGCAGCGATCGGCGGCAAGGGGATTGTCGGCACCATTGACGGCGTCGAATGGTTTTTTGGCTCACCCAAGGCTGCCAAGGTCCGCGGCGCCAAGCTCAATGCCGTCCGTGATCGCATCATATCGCTCAACGACGAAGGCAAGACCGTGTCTGTGCTCTTCAACGGAAGTGAGATCGCAGGCCTCATTGCGATGCGTGATGAACCGCGGGCAGATGCAAAAGTTGGGATCGACGCACTTGCTGTACAAGGCATTAGTGCCGTGATGCTTACCGGTGACAACCGGCGCACGGCCGAGGCCATCGCCCGATCGCTCGGTATGGAAGCGCGAGCCGAGCTTCTGCCGGAGGATAAGCTGCGCTGCGCATCGTTGAAGAGTTAAAGCAATCCGGCAAGATCGTCGCCAAGGTTGGTGACGGCATCAATGATGCACCGGCGCTCGCTGCCGCGAATGTCGGTATCGCCATGGGCGGAGGCACGGATGTGGCACTCGAAACCGCAGACGCAGCAGTCTTGCATGGGCGCGTCAGCGATGTCGCTGCAATGGTCGACCTGTCGCGCCGCACGATGGCGAATATTCGAACCAACATCCTCATCGCACTCGGCCTGAAGGCCGTGTTCCTGGTCACGACCATCCTCGGCGTCACAGGGCTCTGGCCTGCTATCCTGGCCGATACCGGCGCGACGGTACTCGTGACCTTGAACGCTTTGAGATTATTGCAAGGGCCCAGTGGACGCAATGTCGGAGCCTGAGCCATGAAACATCTCGAAGCCGTCGCTTATCTCGTGTTTGTCGTCTATCTGCTGAGCTTTCTGGCCGCGAGCCAGATGGCGGCGCGGGATGCTGGCCGGAGTGTCTGGTTGTTCGACAACGGACCACGCCGCCAACGCTTGACGGCATTGATGTTCCGATTGGGCTTTGCGGGCGGTGCGATCTGGCCGATGTGCATTGCGTTGGGCTTCGACCCTGTCGTGCGCGATCCGCTACGCATGCACCTCGACAACTTGGTAGCAGATCTCCTCGGACATCTTTTGGTGACGATCGGGGCCTGCGTCGCAATGGTCAGCCAGTTGCACATGGGCGCGAGTTGGCGCATTGGCGCGATCAAGGGTGAACTCGGCCAGATCATCGATACCGGGCCCTTTGCGGTCTCACGCAATCCCGTGTTCGTCGGGCAGGCGCTGTTGTTCTTAGGCCTGTTCTTAGTCTTTCCTGGCATCATCCAGGCATTTCTGACGGTGGTTGTCTTGCTGGCCATCCGTCTACAGGTCGCGATAGAAGAGCCTGCTTTGCTTGCCAACTTCGGCGAACCGTATCGAATTTATAAGAGTCAGGTGCGGCGTTGGATCGGCACGCGGACAGACCAGACACTCACGCATAGGAGCATGAATTGAAGCCGCTGTCGCAAAGTCTGGACAAATTCGATGCGTGGCAGTTGCTCGTAACCGGATGGGCCGTCGCATTTGCTATCGACACTCAGCGCACTATTCATAGGCGAAGTCATGGGACAGGCACCGTGCAACCTGTGCTGGTTCCAGCGCGCTTTCATGTTTCCGCTGGCCGTTGTACTCGGTGTTGCCGCACTCCTCGAAGATCGCGGTGTATGGCGGTATGCCTTGCCTTTGGCGGCGCTAGGACTGCTGATCGCGCTATATCATGTGTTGCTCTATGTTGGTGTGATCCCGCAAGCGTTGGAGCCGTGTGGTGATGGGCCATCTTGTTCCAGTGCAAACATGCGGATATTCGGCCGCGTACCGATTCCGCTTCTGTCGCTCGCATCATTCACGGTGATCACCGTCCTTCTTCTTCAACTGCGCAAAGGCACATAACCATGAACCGGCGTAACGTGATCCTTGGCATCGGCGCAATCGCCGCCGTCGGCTTCGGATTGTCGACGATGATCTACCGTGGTCGCAACAATCCGACGACAGGCCCTGCGGTCGAATCCAATACGCTGGTGCGCCCGCATTCACCCGTTCTTGGCCCTGCAAACGCTCCTGTGACGATTGTCGAGTTCTTCGATCCCGCCTGCGAGACGTGCCGGGCGATGTATCCGGTCGTCAAGAAGATTATGAGCGAGCACCCGGAGGCAGTTCGCCTCGTCATCCGCTACGCACCATTTCACAAAGGGTCGGACGAAGCCGTGCGCATCCTTGAAAGCGCGCGTAAGCAAGGCATGTACGTCAAGGTCATGGAGGCGATGCTCGCAGCGCAACCGGAGTGGGCCGATCATGGCCAGCCGCAACTCGAAAAGGCTTGGGCCGTCGCCGGAGCTGCGGGCCTGAACGTCGACGCCGCACGCAAGGGCATGATGGCCGCCGATATCACCGCCGTTCTAACCCAGGACATGGCCGACATCCGCGAAGCGAATGTCCGCCAGACACCCACGTTCTTCGTCAATGGCAAGCCGCTGCCGTCATTCGGCGTGCGTCAGTTGGTCGAACTGGTGCAGAGCGAAGTGGCGGCAACGAAAAAGCGTTGACGCCGAGGCAGTCCGTGAGGCTGCCCGTGAGGACTGCGATGGCAACGGGTCACGAACGCCAGGCAGCACGACGTCCTCGTTGACTGAACCGAGAAAGCGGAAGGCAAGCACACAAAGCGATCCGTCTACAGATCTTGCAGCACATTGTAGTCGCGATACTTCTGATAATACTGACTCGGGTCGTACAGACTTGAGATCGCCGGAAGCGCGGTCAATCGATATAGAGTTCCAGTAGACCAGAGCAGCAGATCAAAAAGCTGAATACGAATGAGCAAGACTACGAATAAATACAGTAATTTCAATTAATTATTGCGGCGCGCAGTGTCGACTGAGGACGCAATGGGCACACCAAAAGAGCACTCTTTGTCGACATTGAGATTCGGTCGGCTCTACACGCAGATAGGTATAAAACTAATCAAAATCAATCATTTGAATCATACATGACAGAACTTGTGAAATTCAGAATTGAGCAGAGCATTGGGCAC
>JADJVG010000028.1 GCA_016716675.1 Hyphomicrobium sp. | reverse complement strand
CAGAGCATGATAGAATATTTCCGTCTGATGAAAGACGGAAATGAGGTGATGAAACCGGCGCGACGTATTGTCTGGTCAACTATAGACCTAAATCAAATCGCGGTTGAGAATCACTCCAAGTGGGCGGGTTTGCAGTTCGCAGATTGCGTTACCAGCGCGTTCGCAAGCGCGGTAGAACCTAATGCTTATGGAAACTACGAGCACAGCTACGCAGACTTGCTTCGGGCCAGATTGCTGAAAAGCGGCGGCTTCGCGTTGAACTGCGGCCTAACGGTCGTGCCGTCGCGCGCGGCAAGCGCACTTGACCCCATTCAAGCAGCGTTCTTTCAGTCGTTCGAAAGAGTTAGGCAGGCCCCCGGCCCCTGATCCACACCGCGAAGGGTGCTGCCGCCATAAAGGCAACTCGGGGTAGTTCCGGCGCGTGCCTGCCCAATCAGAAAGTAGGTTGATTCGGCGCGAATCACAAGTGCCTTGCGGGCGGAAAAGTCAAGTTTTATTTTTGTCAAGCCCTCGCTTCGTCAAGCCGCCGATACGTAAGGCGCTTGCCGGCAATGCCAGCCAAAGCATTTTCGTGACGCTGGCTGTCTTCCACGCCGAGCGCGCTACGGTTGTTATAGCGAAAATCAAACTCCGCAAGGTAGCGGTGAAGGTGCTGTTTGCCGCAGTGCTGATAGACGCCCTTCATGCCGCGCTTGAAGATGCTGAAGTAGCCTTCGATGGTGTTCGTGTGGATCGTGCGATCCTCGCGAGAGACGTATTCGCCCTTGCCGTGCTTCGTGAAGCCGTGTTCGGCGAAGGTGGCGCCGAGCTTCTGATACTGGCCGGCTTCGTCCGTCATGACGCGCGCTTCCTTGGCGATGTTCTCGACAAGGATCGGGGTGAGCGCCTTCGCGGACAGACTATCCACCACCATAGAGCGGACCTGACCGGCCTCGCGATCCACAAGGGAGAGAACCTTGTGCTTGTGCGCGTAACCACGGCCCTTCTTGACGCCCTGGGCTTCGGTGCGGTCGTTGCCGATGAAGGTTTCATCGACTTCGAACCATGCCGCCTTCGCCGCCCATAGGCGCAAGCTCGCCGGAACGCATGGCCTCGCGGATTCGGTGGCACAGGAACCACGCGGACTTGTAGGTGACGCCGAGAACGCGGTGAAGCTGATGCGCGCTGATGCCCTTCTTGCTGGCGCACATGAGATAGACCGCCTGAAGCATCTTGTTCAGCGGGATATGGGCGGACTCGAAAACGGTGCCGACCTTCACGGTGAACTGCTTTCGGCAATCGGAGCACTTGCGAAGGCCCATGCGGGTTTTGCGAAGGTCGTAGTGCTTGCCGGACATAGAACCGCAGTGAGGGCACGTCACGCCGTTCGCCCAGACCACGCTTTCAAGATGTTCGAAAGCGGCGGCTTCGTCGTGGAAGTAGGGGCGGGACAGGACGGACATGGCGCTAACCTCTTGTCCTAGAATTTACCTCGCCTTGCGTGGTGCGTCAAGTATATAATCGCCTAAATTTAGCCCATCGGCTAAACGGGGCTTACATCGTCAGCGGGATACGCACGGCCGCTTTATACCCACATCCCGGTATAATCCGGTAACATTGGTCAAAGCGAAAAAGCCCCGCCGGCGCGAGCCAGCGGGGCAGTAAGGGGCAATCAACAGGCCCGGAGACCTGCTTACCGGATAGCCCGGCGACGAGGGCTCAGGCCATCAATGCAGATAGGTCCAAAGCCAATTCCCCACGATCACGACGGCGGTTGCTGCGCCTGCCAAGCCCATCATGCCGAAGGATGCGAAGGCGTCGGCGAGTAGCGACGCGACGGCAAGTCCTGCGACGATTTTGAACGTCATCGCGCGAGCCCTCGCAGGAATACGGTCAAGAAGTCGAGGCCGGCTTTTCCGAGCACCGATATCAACCCAATCAGTGCTAGCCATAGCTTCGTCTCCAAAGAGCCTATGCGGCTTTCGAGGTTTTGAAGGCGGATGGCGTTTTCACCTAGCTCGCGAGCGATCTTGTTATCGTCGTCCCCCACAGCCGGCCGCCTTCCTAATCGCTCTTTCGATCTTTAGACGAAACCGCCATCCGATAAGCATGGCGATCAACAGAACGTCGAAGCCAATGGCCCAAGGAGCGGCCCCGAGTAGTAGCGCCATCATTTGAGGCCGCTCCTATCAAAACAAACGCAGCGTGCGTCATGAACGCCAGAACGTCCGGATAATAAAAGCCCGTGAACACGCGCGGGCGCGGTGGAAATGCGCCGATCAAATTCGCAGCATCGGCAATGGCGCAGACAAGCATCAAGACGCCGAGCACGACTTGCCAGTTAGCCGGGCGGGACATGAACCATATGGCAAGAGCTAGGTGCGCGGCTGCATGAAGCGCCCCCGGCGGGCCATAGTTCCAGCCGATGAGCCAGCCCCACAAAATGAGCGCCCATAAAACGCACGCCGCATTGAGCGGGGACGGATCGCCGGCCCTAGCTGCGCGGATCGCATAGGCGCTCGCAACAGCACCCACCGACCACATACCTAGCTGATAGATCGTCGCGCCCCACACAAGCGCGGTCCCCGTTGCCGAGAACCACGCCCATGCAAGGGCTAGACAAACGATGAAGGAAACTAGCGTCACTTGCCGCCGCCGTCATGAGGACGCGGGCGCGGGTCATACACGGAGATATCCAGATGCACCTTCGCGACCGAACCAAGCGCCCCGCGAACGGTTTCGACGAAATACATCGTTCCGACCGGCCCGATAGCGCCGTCGCTCGCCGCAGCAACAGCCGCGATGGATTCAGACAGGCGGGCCAGCGCGCGTTCAGCGGTGGCAAAGTCCTTGGCGAGACTAGTCGCCATTGCATTCGTAATAGCCATATTTCACCCTCACTTTTTGGTTGCGGATTTGACGGCGCTAGTCACAGCGTTCGCCACGGGTTGAGCGACGCGCGCAAGCACATCGCCGATCTTGCTGTCTTTGGAGCGGGAGCCGGCCGACGATCCGAGCCAGAAATCAACCACCGTTCCGAACTTGGACGTAAGCACGCCCAAGAGCATCAACGCCAAGTCACGCGTAGCGCTATCGAGCGACGGCGGACGAACTAGCATGATGTAGAGCGATCCAACGAAGCCGAACACAACGATGACGCTGACAGTCGCAGCGCCCCATGCAAGCGGCGATCCGCTATCAGAGAGTTTAGCCATCGTCGCGCGAGCGTCCTGAACATCGGCGAGACGCAGGCGCAGTTCCTCAACCTGATTGGCTTCAACGCCCGCGACGATAGGCGCAGCAGCGGCGGTGTCTGCCTCGATCTTGGATTGAACCGCTTCCGGCGTTGCATCCGTGCCGAGCGCGTCAGCGAGTGAGCCGATAATATCCCCGGCGAGCTTTCCGCCCGCTGCGCCAAGAGGGCCGCCGAGAAGCCCGCCAATGGTCGGCGCTCCAATCTTGATGAGCGTTCCGGCAAGGGATTTGAGCGCGTCGGGGTTCATTAAAGTGACCTCTTTGCGAATGCCGACATGAACCGCTCCAAGAAGCCCTTTGGGCTTCGCAGGCGCGGGCGCTGGCGGTGTTGCCGGGGCGGCGGGCGTAATAGGGGCGGCGGGTGGAATGACAGGCTTGTAAGCCTTAGACGCCTCAACAGAGGCGCGGTAGAA
The DNA here is from genome assembly GCA_016716675.1 of Hyphomicrobium sp. GTDB lineage: Bacteria > Pseudomonadota > Alphaproteobacteria > Rhizobiales > Hyphomicrobiaceae > Hyphomicrobium_B. The sequence continues at coordinate 6,283 of JADJVG010000028.1, read as the reverse complement.
CGCCTTCGCTTCGTCAGCGATCTTGTCCGCGCGGTCCATGCCGTTGATGATCCGGCGTGCGTCCCGCCAGTCGGACTCATCGTCAGTGAAGTAGCTGCCGAGTGACTTGCCGGTGAACAAGCCGTCGATCATGCCTTCAAACAGGATCGCGGCGGCATTGTGCGGATCAAGCGCAAGATCGGGCTTGCGCACAAGGTCAACGCCAATGCGCTTGCCAAGGCTGGCGTAATTCGCCTTCCACGTCAGTTGCACGTAGCCGCGCCCATAGTAGGCGTGCCCTGTTGACGGGTCGGGGATGCCATATGGACGGCCTGCGCCTTTGCCATACTCGCGGATCGGCTGCATCGTCTCCGCTGTCTCATGCCACGCCGTGGCGAGCATGTAGGCGAGCCATCGAAGGTCCGATAGCTTTCGCCGCTCCCACTCGTCGAGGATCGCGGTAAATCCATCAACCTGCGATTGTTTGAGCGCGCCAAAGCTCGCGCGGGTGCGCGTGAAAAACGTCTGTCTGTCGATCATGGATTTCCGGTTAGGCCGCCATCACGCATCGGTCGCATGAGATTATGATTTCAGCTCAACCGACCGCGCCGACGCGGACACCGCCACCGACCAGGTGAAAGTTCCAGCGTAGGCGCCGGTCGTCGCCGCAGCCTCGTAGGCCAGCACGGCCTTCACGTCGTTGCCGGCGTTTGTGCCGCCGGAGTCCACTTCAAGGAATTCTGTCGCGCCGGTCACGGTCGCATCATCAGCGACGCCGCTGCCGCGGATCAACGTGTGCAGAACCATGCTGTTGGCGGCGGTCGTCGTAATGGTCGGCGCGAGCGTCAAAACGCCCGTGCCGCCCGCCGCCGTGCCCGGCGTTCCTGCGGAGACGACGCCGCCCATCTCGAAGACGTTGCAGCGGACGTTGTACGCCTCGCTGCCAGCCGCGTTCTGAAGCTGGATAGTGTAAGACCCTGCGGCAAGGCCCGTCACCATGAAGATCGAAACAGTGGATGGCGCGCGGATCACAGTTTCAATCAGCGTCAGCGCCGTTCCCGTTCCGAAAGCCCGGCCCGGTGCGCCGATGGTCGCGACAGTCCACACGGTCCCGGTCGCGTTGTTCTGGCGGCACGGCACCGCGAGGAACAGCGTCTTGCCGTTCGTCGTCAACGATCCAGACGATGGGAACGTCATCTGACGCGCGGTCGCGGACGCGCTCAAATTCACGTAGTCCGACGTTGAGCCTGCGAGCACCGCAGGGTTATCAATCGCATACCCGGAAACCACTGTCGCGGTCGGCGCGGTGTAGGACACCGACGCGCCCGATGTCATGCGACACCGGATAATCGACCCCACGTCTCCGGGCTGGATTGTGTAGGTCAGCGCCGTCGCGCCTGAAATGTCGGACCATGTCGCGCCGCCGTTTGTGGATTTCTGCCACTGCCACGCAAATGCCGAGAACGGCGCGCCGCGCACATACCCGCCCGACACAGTGAGCGTACCGCCCTGCTGCGGGGTGCCGCTGACCGAGGGGCGAATCGAAGCGGTGTTCGGCCCCTGATGGATCGCGACCGGACGGACAGGCTGGACGTCATCCGGGTTGACCGCACAGCCGGCCGGCGGCGACGCCCAATTGATTGTGCGGCCATGCATGTCAAGGTCGATGTCTGTAAACCAAGGGAAGCGCGATTTAATGACGGCGATTTCCGCCGTCAGGCTCTTCGTGGTGTGGCTCCGGCTCGGAGAGCCTGCCTTGATCGAAATGTCGCCGCTGGCGGCATCGGCAAATACTGCGCCATGCGTCGTCGCGGTATCGTTCGCGCCGAGGGTCGCGCCGGTTCCGGTCACGACGTTGTAGCTGTTCGCCGTGATCGCGGCGTTTGGCAGCACGCCGGGCATGATGTTGTTGTGCAGGATAAACGTCACCTCGGGATACGCGGCCTTGCCGAGCGTGACCGCGCCGGGATTGGTCAACACGACCTGATGCGGGCTGATGGTGTTGCACAGGACTGCGCCATCGCCGCTGACGCCCAATTCTGCCGCGCGGCTGATCGGCGTTCCGGCGGCGCTGTTCTGGTCGACGATCGCGCGCGCGTCGGAGGCCGCCGCGATAAGGTTCGCCGTGTAGTGCATGCGGCTGGCCTGCTGGAACGGGCAATACCCGTTGATGCCGCCGCTAAAATTATTAGTGTGAAACAGGATGTTATGCGACTTCCCTGTCGCATTCGTCATGTTGGCGTGCGCCGCCGAACTCGTGCCCGAGTATTTGTTGAAGCTGGCGACCGCGTTTTCTGCGCCCGCAAAGCGAACGCCAGTGCGCTCAATGTCCTCGCAGTGATTGCGGTCGGCCCATATGGTCGTCGACAGCACGCCCGAAGCGTCGGGGCCGCCCAAATTGATTCCACTATGCCCGATGATATTACGTATAGTGACATTTTTGACAGTAATATTATCGCAAGATGAAGCGTTCACGGCCCCGAAATTAGAAAAATACCCGCGATAGCAATTCTGGATGAGGCAGTTCTCAACCAGAAAGCCTGTCTTCTTTGTCAGGCCCATGTTGACGATTGCATAATTGCCGTTGGCCGACTGTGTGTCGTCGCTGGCGTCAGCGATCTGCTGGACGGTTAGGCCCCTGATTGCGACATTGCTTTCTTTGATCGACAAAGACGCCACGCCCGCGCGCCGTATATTCAACCCCGGCCGCGACATTGGCCGCGTTGTTCGGCCAGATATACAGGGTGGTGTTGCCGCCGCCCGCGTCTTTCCACCCCCATTCTCCGGGCCGCATTTCCGGCAGCAAGTTCATTAACGCAAAGCGGTCCTCAAGCTCGTAAAGCCGGTCCTGTCGCGTCGGCGTGATAACGCCGGTCGCCGGGTTGAACGACGTGATCGGAGAGCGGTAGCAGAAGTTCGCCTGCCCTCGGAACCAGATGTCGCAACGCTCGATCTGCGCCTGCGTGTAGGCGCGGCGAAAGGCGTGTGAAACTGATCGTCGCGGTCGGGTACGTCCCGGTGATCTGCACCGATGTCGCCGAGTACCAGTCTTCGGGCGTCTCCGCGAATTGCGGACGGGCGGGATTGGGGACGCGCCACATGCACGGCACGAGAGCGCGCCAGCCTCGCACGGGAACGCCGCGCGCGGATTGGAACCGACGAACGACGAGGTGGCAACCGTAACCTTGTAGATCGAGCCCCAATTCGGCCCTACGTCCGCCGCGTCTCCGGCAGAGCACAGCGCCCAGCCCGCCAGCGGTTCGCCGCCCGTGATGATTGGCTCGGCTGTGCCGTAGGGCTCGATACGCAGCGGCGAGGCAGGCGACGCCCCGCCCTTGCCGGTTAACGTAGCTGTCTCGCGGTAGGTTCCCGTAGCAACCTTGATGCGCTGCCCGCGTGAAGCTGCCGTTACTGCTTCGGTAATCGTCTTGAACGCGGTCGCCAGCGATAATCCGTCACCGCTCGTCGGGCGCGACTGGTCAACAAACCAATCACCCGTCGTGCCGTAATCGACACCAGACTGACGGCCAATCAGGATCGGCTGAACGCCGACGCCGCTACCGCGACGACGCCGGCGGCCGATGCCAACTCCAACACCAATTTGCGGCATGGCAATTCCTCAGTGATCGACCGAAACTAAGAACGACGCAGAACCGCCAGCATCGACCATCAATGCTCCCGGCTGCGTCAGGCCCGGCGCGGTCACAGTCAGGACGCATCGACGCTGCCCGGGCGTTGTGCCTGCCGCGACGGTCAAGCCCGTCACTGCGACACTGCCGCCAGCGGTCACGACAATGAGACTCGAAGCCGTGATGGTGACGGAGGGCGCAAAGTCCTTCGGCTCATATTCGAGGACGCAGCCGCCGCTCCCCGACGCGAGAGGATAAACAGCGCCGATCACATGCCCCGGCGCGAACGTCACCATTTCCGCCGTCCGCGACAGGTGCTCCGGCATGTCGCCGTCATCCTGTTCGAGCGCGGTTGCCGTGTCGCCGAATTCGAGCTTCACACCGCAAATCGAGCCGTCGTAGCCCCCGCCAGCGAGCGGCGTATAAAGCTGATATTCGACGCTCGGATCGGCGCCAAGCGAAACGCCAGACATGCCGATTGTAGGATAGGCGACGCTAGCGAACCATCCCCCATTCGGTTTCGGATCGCCGGTCAACTGCACCGCTGGGCTCGGAATGTCCGTTCCGGCTGTTTTCGCCGTTCGGTGGATCACCTTGAAGAAAAGCGGATTCGGCCATGTGTTCGCCGCGTGGACGGAAATCGTCAGCACAGCGTCGGCCGCCATGCGAAAATGGTCAGCCCCGTATCGGCGCATCGAGAAACCGCAATTCGTCGTCGCTGACGAAACAATCGTCGTCATCTTTCGCGGCTTGTGCGGCATGGTGCGCGCGATATCGTATGGAACGTCCTGTCGCGCATAAGTCCCGGTCGCCGCGCCGAACCATTTGAGACGATCCGCGACGATCACGCCGTCTGAAAGTGAGCCAGACGCCGCGCGCGTGACGCTTTGCAGCGTCCCGTTGTCCCATAGATTCTTGTTCGGCCGGGTGGCGATAATGGCCGGGGATGCGACTTCTGTTTGCACGCCGCTCAACATTACGACATGCGAAGCGGACGGGTTTGCGGATCCAAGCTCCGTTTCGTCCGATGTGAACGACGCTTCCCAATAGCCGTTTGGCGTCATCACCGTGTTGAGATAGCCGAGCATATGCGTCGAGCCAGCATAGGCCAGTTTCATCGTCGGCGAACCAACAGCCGAAGTCGCTTCGACCACAGCAGGATCAACGTCCCAATAAACAAGCGCGTCGGTCGCACCGTTGATCGGTTGGCCCCGGCGCGCGGTTGCATAGATGTAGAGCCGGCCGCCATGGAAAATCAGCGTCAACGGGTTCGCGCCGGTCGGAAGCGACGTTGCGACGGGAGCCGGCCAGTTCTTCAAATCAGTCGTGACAGACATGCGAGCATTGCCGCCCGTATCGTCACGGATGATCATCACCCACTTGTTCTGACCGGGGAACCGCTCGACGTAAGCTTCAACGCCAAGGAACCCTGCCAGCGCGCCGCCGAAGCAATCGCCGCTTGTCCAAGTGGTCCCGTTGTTCGCGGTCGAAATCCAGTAGATGTGTCCCGCGCCATAGCCGAATGCAATCCAGTCGTTCGTGCTCGGCGTCGTGTCAACGTTCGGGATGTTGTGGAATTTGCCATACGTGAAGATCGGCGCAATGGTCGTGAGAAGCGTGGGAGCGCCCCACTCGAAGCTGTCGTCATCGCTCGACACGAAATAATTCAGCGTGTTGCTTGACGCATCCAAGGCCGTCACGATCAAGCCGGTTCGCGTGCCGCCCATGCGCCCGCCGACCACTTCCGCCGGGGCGCGGTCGCTGAGACTGAACGCGGTATTTGGATTCCTGACCTGCCGCCCATCATAGGACTGATAGACCTGAACGCCGGAGCCGATAGAGCCCTCATGCCGCCAGCCATCATGCTTCACGAAGCGGCGAACGCCATCGATGCCGATCCACTGCGGACCGGCCCAAGTATGCGTCAGGCCATCGCGATAGATGACCGTTGCGGAGCCGCTGAGGGATGCGTTTTGAACGGCTCGATGATCGACGCGACCTTCGTCTTTTCGGTCGCGCCGCTATCGCTATCGAGCACGACATAATGATCGTCAGTGACAGTCGCGGCCGTGTCGAGTTCGCGAATGCGCTTAACAGTGGTCGCCATGCTTTCAGACCTTGATAATAATGGGGAAGGCGATATTGTGAGGACGGTTTTCAGCCCCGCCGTTCGGCGTAACCGTCGTCACCGCCGTGATTCCGGTCGTTGAAAAGGCGGTATTCAGCGCGCCGCCTGTCAGGCTGACGCCAGAAAACGAACTTCCGCCAACGCTCGCCGTTGTCGCGCCATTGCCCCACTCGTGACGATGACCGGGGTCCGTCAGCGTCGTTGTGGCAGTGTGGGAATGGTTGAGGATCGCAGCGGCCTGAACCGAGCCGATCACGCGCGCAGGATCGAGCCCGCGTCCAGAGTCAAGCGCACGCAGGAACTCGCCGCGCGCATCAGGAACCGCAAACGTAGTTGAGCCGTCGCCAGCGCCGTAAAGCGTTTCGATGGCGGCGAATAACTCGGCGTAGGTCGTCCGGCTGATAATCCGGCCATCGCAAGGGAGCCATCCCGCCGGGGTCGTGACCGAAGCGTGAAAGCCGATGAAGCCGGGTGGGACGCCGAACAGGCGCATTTGCGCATATGTGGCAAGGTCGCCTGCCGCCGTGCCTGCCGCCGCATTTACAAC
>JADJVG010000027.1 GCA_016716675.1 Hyphomicrobium sp. | reverse complement strand
CTTGCCGAGTGCGCCAGCCCCGATGCCCGCCCGCGCCGGCATGTGTTCGGGCGCAAACGACGCCTTCCACACCGCATCGAACGCCGCTTTCTCAGCGAGATCGGCGATGTAGATCGTCGTCTGCAACACCCGCCCCATGTCGGAACCGTGCGCCGCGAGCAGCGTCTTCAATTGCCGCATGCAATCCTGCGCCTGCCCAGTCATGTCGAGCGACAAGTCCTCCGACACGATGCCGGCGAGATAGAGCGTCCTGTTGTGCTCCACCACCTCATGCAGCATTCCCGCGTATGGCAACGTGCGTTTGATCATCTTTGTCTCCATTAAACCGCTCCCGCAGCGCTCATGCCGCCATCGACGACAATTTCCGTGCCGGTGATGTAACGGGCCTCATCAGATACCAGAAACAGGATCGCGTGCGCGACATCCCAGGCGTCTCCCATGCGCCCCATCGGCACCGACGCATGCCGCTTGGCGATCAGCGCCTTGGCGTCGTCAGGGCTCAGTTGCTTGACGAGCCGGTGCTCGACCAGCGGCGTGTGCATCAACCCAGGCACCACGGTGTTGCAGCGGATACCCGTCTTCGCGAACGACATCGCCGTCGATCTCGAGAACGCGATGATGCCGTGTTTCGCCGTCGAATAGGCGACGTGAGCCCGGTCAGCGCTCATGCGAAGCGCCGCGATCGAGGCGAGGTTGACGATCGCACCGTTACCCTGGCGTTCCATAACCGGCAACACGTGCTTGGTCGCGAGAAACATCGTCTTCAAGTTGTGCGCCATCTGCGTATCCCAAAGCTCTTCGCTCATGGTCATCGCATCGCCCGGCGCCGAGCCGCCAACGTTGTTGATCAGGATGTCGATCCGCCCGAACTTCGCGACACAATCGGCAACGGTTACAGCAACGTCGGCCGCGTTTGTCATGTCGCAGGCACGCGCTTCGCACGTACCGCCCTTTTGATGGATGATACCGCGTCTCCACCACCGCTGCCTCGCGAATATCGGTGCCGTAGATCTTTGCACCCTGGCGCGCCAGCAGCGCGGCCGTGGCCTTGCCATTTCCCCAGCCCTCGCCGACCGAGCCGGCACCTGAGACGAAGGCGACCTTATCGTTGAGCCGGAGCATTCCCGTCTCCCTATAACCGTTCAAAATCCAAGGCACGGTGGAGAGGTTCATCCAACATTGCAAGTCGCGCGGCTGCAGAGGACATGAGCGAGATCAAGGACGTACTCAAGCGTCCCGGCTACGCCCCGGTTCAGCGCGACACGGTGGCTGGCCTTCCGGCGGTGAGACTATGACACTCGCAAACCTTCTGGATCGGTTTGGTGACGGCGCCGTACTGGGGACGGTCGGCGTATTGATTGGCTTCGCCTTCGGTGCCTTCGCAGGTCACTCTAAATTCTGCTTCCGCGCTGGCGTCGTCGAGATTGCCCGTGGCCAAATGGGCGCGCGAACTGCGATCTGGCTCCTCGCGTTCTCGGTGGCGTTGACTGCGACCCAGGCGGCGATCCTCGTTGGGTGGCTCGAAGTATCCGAGGCGCGTCAGGTAGCCGGGCGTGGATCCATATCCGGGGCACTCATTGGCGGGGCGTTATTCGGCGCAGGTATGATCCTCGCCCGAGGGTGCGCCAGCCGCGTGCTGATCCTGGCAGCCACCGGCAACCTGCGCATGCTGGTCACAGGGCTCATCCTCACGATATCCGGTCAAGCATCCTTGCGTGGCGTCATGTCGCCTGCCCGAGAAGCGCTCTCCACGCTCTGGGTGGTCGAAGGCGGCAGTGGCCGCAGCGCCTTGGCAATTCTCGGTGCGAGCTCGTGGATCGGTGTCGCAATCGGTCTCGCTCTGCTCTTCGCCGCCTATCGGCTCATGCGCGCCACGCCGATAACTGCACCCGAGGTCGCGTCCGCGATCGGCGTTGGGCTGACGATTGCGGCCGGATGGATCGCAACTTACGCCTTGTCCAGCGTCGCGTTTGACGGCACCAAGATCGGGTCGATCACGTTGATCGGACCATCGGCCGATACCCTGATGGGCCTGATCAATTCGCGCAGTGTGCCATTGTCGTTCGACGTCGGTGTAATCCCCGGCATCTTTATCGGATCACTCGTCGTTGCGTGGCTAACCGGTACATTCAAGTGGCAGAGCTTTGAAGGCGGAACGTCGATGCTCCGCTATATCGCGGGTGCCGTCCTGATGGGCTTTGGCGGCATGCTCGCGGGGGGCTGCGCCGTCGGTGCCGGTGTATCGGGCGCCGCTGTATTCTCGGTCACGGCATGGGGTGCACTTGTCGCAATGGCGATAGCAGCAGCCGTGACCGATCGCTGGCTGGATGCCCCAAGCACAACGGTCGAGCCGAGCCCAGCCGTTGTACGTTGACATTCTTGACACCTTCAGAGGTGACCCAGGGCCAAACGCGAAACGGACCGCCGCAGCCCGCTTACTTCGTCGCTTCCTTAGCGATGTCAGCCAGAACAGCCTTCAACTTATTGTTGATCTCGGTCGACTTCTTCGAAGGACTGGAAACGGGCATCCGATACCCGAGATGTACCTTGCCTGCCTCGTGTTCGAGTTCATAGATGAAGATGGCGATCGGGCAATTCGCGATACCGTAGGGGTTCGTATTAACTGCCTCATGCGTGAGCTTGGATGGGCAGAACTGCACAAAATGCGCATTTTTGAAGGGCGTCAACTTACCGGACGACGTGACCGTTCCCGTATCCGCGGCCGTGCGCGCCAACATTTTATTGAGCTCACCAACGTAGTCGATGACGAACCCACGCTTGGCAATGGCATCGCGCAAATTCTCGTCGACGTCAGCGAATTTCCCCATCTTCGTATAGACCCGGAACCCATCTTCAGCGGCGCGCGCCATCGGCTGCGGCAGAGCGAGCATCAGAGCGACCACCCCGACCACGAGCCATGCAAACTTCCGCGATGTCCGTGCCGGCGAACGATTGCAATATACCATGACCCGAAAACCTCCGTTTCGTTGAGACCGTAGTCGGAGCCTGGAGTGGCCGAACGACGACGGCATTGTCCAACATCAATTGGCCACGCCGAGCCCATCCCACGCTTCGGGCCACGCCAATCAGTTGATCGTAGGCTTGTATGCCAGCTCCGGCCGTTTAAAGTCACCGTGAACACTGCCGGCGAAGCATCGAGAGGACACCCGTGTACGCGGACCTGAAGTTCCCACCAGTGCAATTGCCACCCGAGGCGGACGCAATGCGCGCCCGCGTTCGACATTTCATCGCCGACGAACTCGCAGCGAACCGCTTCACCCCAACGAGCGACTCCTGGTGCGCCGCCGATCCCAGCTTCAGCCGCCGCTGCGGCGAGGCCGGCTTCATCGCGATGACGTGGCCGAAGCAATACGGTGGTCATGAACGAACCGCCTTCGAGCGCTACGTTGTCGTGGAGGAATTACTCGCTGCGGGCGCGCCAGTTGCCGCGCACTGGATCGCTGACCGCCAGAGCGGCCCCCAGATCCTTCGCAACGGCAGTCAGCGCGCACGCGACACGATCCTTCCCGGCATTGCGGCCGGCCGCACGTTCTTTGCCATCGGCATGAGCGAGCCGGACGTCGGTTCCGATCTCGCCGCCGTCCGCACGCGCGCCACCAAGGTCGAAGGTGGTTGGAACGTCAATGGCCGCAAGGTTTGGAGCTCTGGCGCGCACCTCGCGCAATACATGATCGCCCTCGTGCGCACGAGCGGGTCACACGAAGATCGCCACAAAGGCCTCACCCAATTGATTGTCGATCTCAAGTCACCGGGCGTCGCGGTGCGGCCGATCGAAAACCTCTCCGGCGCCAAGGATTTCAACGAAACCGTATTCGACGACTGCTTCGTCCCCGATGATATGATCCTCGGCGGCGAAGGGCGCGGATGGGAGATGGTCACCGCAGAATTGGCATTCGAACGCAGCGGCCCCGAGCGCTTCATGAGCACGATGCCGCTCTTTCTCGCCGCGCTCGATGGCATGCCACGCACGCCAACGGCAGCGCAGGAAGTCGGTCGGGCGGCAGCACATCTGACCGCCCTACGCGCGATGTCGATGTCGGTTGCGGGCTCCCTGCAACGGGGCGAGGCACCGAACACCGAGGCCTCGCTCGTGAAGGACGTCGGCGCCGTCTTCGAACAAACCCTCCCCGACACCATCAGGCGCTGCCGTCCGACGGAACCATATGCCGGAGAGGCGGGCAGTTACGAGGCTCAGCTCGCGCACGCTGTCTATCACGCGCCATCCTTCTCGTTGCGGGGCGGAACACGTGAAATTTTACGCGGCATCATTGCCCGGGGGCTTGGTCTCAGATGAGCTTTGAAAGCGACCTCCTGCGCGACAGCGCCGCGCGTCTATTTACCGATTTGTTCGACAAGCCATCACTCGACGCCCGGCCACGGCCCGATAAGATCAATGCTGCGTGGGCGAAATTTGATGACGCCGGTCTTCCGCTCGCTGCCGTCGCCGAGGCACATGGCGGCGTCGGTGCGTCGCTGGCTGATGCGATGGCGCTGATAAGGCTCTGTGGTGCGCACGCGGTCCCATCGCCACTCGCC
>JADJVG010000026.1 GCA_016716675.1 Hyphomicrobium sp. | reverse complement strand
AGGATGCCGACGATCTTCATCGCGACCGCGATGGCCAGCGCCAGCGCCAGCGTGAACGCCGTGCGCGTGCGGCCGACATCGACGCCCTCGGCCGCCGCCAGATCCTCGTCGAGGCTGACGCGCAGCAGCGAGGGCCACAGCCGCCACATGGCGATGGCGACCACCGCTCCCCCGCCCGCCAGCCAAGCCAGATCGGCCGGCGTCACCGCGAAGATGTCGCCGAACAGGTAGCTGGCGAAGTCGACCGATGGTCCCCTGAGCATCGCAGTCGCGATGATGCCGACCGCGAAGGCGCCGTGGTGGGTGAGGCCGAGGATCGATCCATCGGCGTCACCGTCTGCCGCCCCAGCAGCAGGATCAGGGCGGCGACCAGCAGTGCGACGACGGCGACGGCCAGCGTCGTGTCGATGCCGAGCAGCAGCGACAGCGCGACGCCGACGAGGCTCGCCTGCGCCACCGTTTCGCCGAAGTAGGCCATGCGCTGCCAGACGACGACGCAGCCGAGCGGCGCGGCGACGAGCGCCAGCAGCAGCCCCGGCGAGCCTGCAACAGGAACGGCTCGAGCGTCATCGGTCGGGCTCGCTCGGCCGGCCCGCGTCGACGCGGGCGAGGCCACCGGCGATGTCGTGGGCGTGGTCGTGGTGATGGCGGTAGATGGCGAGCGTGCGTGCCGCGTCGGGGCCGAACAACGCCATGTATTCGGGGTGGGCGGCGACGGTCTCGGGCACGCCCGAGCAGCAGACGTGGCGGTTGAGGCAGATGACCCGATCGCTTTTCGCCATGACGACGTGCAGGTCGTGGCTGACGAGCAGAACGCCGAGCCCATGCGCCTCGCTCAGGCGTTGGATCAGCGCATAGAGTTCAGCCTCTCCGCTGGTGTCGACACCGCTCAACGGCTCGTCGAGCACCAGCAGCGTCGGATCGCGCAGCAGCGCGCGCGCCATCACGACGCGCTGCAATTCGCCGCCCGACAGGCGCGCGAGCTGGCTGCCGCGAACGTGCCCGGCGCCGACCTCGGCCAGGCACGCCGGGATGCGCCGGGCAGTGTCAGGCTGGCCGAGCGTCAGGAAGCGCTCGACCGTCAGCGGCATGGCGCGGTCGACGTGAAAGCGTTGCGGCACGTAGCCGATGCGCGCGGCCGGGCTGTGCGTGATGGTGCCCGCCTGGGGCGGCTCCAGCCGCAGGAGCAGCCGCACGAGGCTCGATTTGCCGGCGCCGTTGGGGCCGATCAGGGTGACGATCTCGCCGGCGTCGATGTCGATATCGACGTCGTCGATGACCACGCGGCCGTTGCGTTCGAGGCGCAAGCCACGCCCGCTGACGAGCGGCGTTCCCGCTTTAACCGGAAGGCGCGCGTGCGGCTGCTCGTCGGGGCCGTGGCTGTGGCCGCAACTGCAAGGCGCGGCTTCGTGCGCCTCGATGGACGGCGGGCGCGGCGTGGGCGACGTCGCGACGCGCTGGGGGATGACGCCGGACGGCTGGTGCTGGCTGCTCACGGGCGTGCCCCGCTCGCGCGACAGTGGGCGCACAGGCCGGCAACCTCGACGACGCGCACGCGCGGCTCGAAGCCGGCCCCGCGCGCCGCGGCATCGAGCGCGGACATCACCTCGCCGTGCTCGATCTCGGCGACCGTGGCGCAGCGTTCGCAGACCAGCACGAGATGGTGCGCGCCCGTGCCGCCGTCGCCGTGCGTGCCATGGCAGGCGAAGTAGGCGTTGCGGCTCTCCAGCCGATGCACGACGCCGGCCTCGATCAGTGCATCGATGGCGCGATAAACCGAGATCGGTGCCAGCCGCGTGCCCTTGGCCGCGAGCTTTTCGAGCACGTCGTAGGCGCCGATCGAATGGTGCGAGCCGGCGATTTCCTCGAGCACCTGGCGACGTAACTCCATGAGGCGCAGTCCTTTCGTCTCGAACACCGCGCGGGCGCGGTCGAGCGCGTGCGACACGCAGCGCGCATGGTTGTGTCCCGGTTGCGGAAAGGCGTCGGCCAGCTCGATCATGTCGCCCGTCCCTGTTCGTTGTTGGCCGCGCCCGAACGGCTCGCGTGCTCAAGCTGACATTCCCGGCGTCGCCAACAAATGCGGCTTGGATGCCCTTGTTGTTCGAGCGGGATTTTCACCGAAAACCGCAAGCGCACTTTTCAGAAATCTTGGCTCAGGTGCTGCGACCGGCTCGGTGCGCAGTCTCGGAACCCGGTGCTCGACGCAGGAACCGCGAGCCGAGCCGTGCTCGTCGGTCCTCCCCGCCCAGGCTCACACACGTCACGCACCGCCCGCATCGGACGCCTTAGAATGATATATCATAACACCTTGCCGCCGAGCGCGATGTTTCGGCACAGCGCCGCGTTTTGCCGTTGATCGAGATCGGTCTGGGCAGGTCGCTCCTGCCCTGGCTGCGGTGGCGCGAACGCGACCCGGTGTGCCCCTCGCTCGCATGCGCAGATGCGTCGGACCGCGGGCCGAGCGACGTCCGCGGGACGATGACGACGACGACTGGTGCCGCGTCGGACCGCGATGTCGGACGTCGAAACTTTCGCTATAGCGTCAGCGGGAGCCCCCCCGGCTCTGCCGGGGAGGCAGTAGCAGTTTGACGTATCCTGCGGTCCATCAGTGAATTTCCAACCGTGAGCAGCCAAGCACACGGAAGGATCTCCACCGATGGACGAGTACCAAGCCTTAAGCCACACGACATGGGACTGCAAATATCACGTCGTGTTCATTCCGAAGTGTCGCCGCAAGACGCTTTACCTGGAGCTACGTCGCCACTTGGGCGAAGTGTTCCACCGGCTCGCGGCCCAGAAGGAATCCAAGATCGAGGAGGGGCATCTGATGCCCGATCACGTGCACATGATGATCTCGATACCGCCGAAGTATTCGGTGTCGCAGGTGGTCGGATTCATCAAGGGCAAGAGCGCGATCCATCTGGCCAGGGTCTACGCGGAGAGGAAGCGCAACTTCGTGGGCCAGCACTTCTGGGCGCGCGGGTTCTTCGTCAACACCGTCGGGCGCGACGAGGAGGCGATCCGAGCCTACATTCGCAACCAGGAGAAGGAGGATCAGAGGCTGGAGCAACTCAATCTCTGGCGCTGATTTGCCGCCTGCAGGCGGCTCAAGACTTTGGGGCCGCGTCAGCGACCCCTTCTGCCGCCCCGGGCGGCTCCAATCCTAAAGCCCCCGGCTTTGCCGGGGGATATTTACTGGGTATGAACGCACGCCTGTCGGTGTGTCGTCGCAAGGCTGGAAGCGGCGGCGATCCAGGCTCCTCCGTGCCGAATACCGCCATCCGCGTGGTATCGAGCTTGCCCGCGTTCGCCCCGCCTCCGTGCCGCACTACAAAAAGGTTTGGCGTGGGGGCTTCTCACGCGAGAGATTCGTGTTATAAGCGCGCCGGACGGGCCGCCCTGGTGGGCGGCCTTTGTCTTCGCCGAGGTGCCCCAAAGGTCATCTTCGGCGCATGTTGGTGACGCGGGGTGGAGCAGCCCGGTAGCTCGTCAGGCTCATAACCTGAAGGTCGTTGGTTCAAATCCAGCCCCCGCAACCAACTTAAATCATTGAAATAGCTGAGGAAAGCAGGCCGTCTTCGGGTGGCGCTTGTTCGTTACAGAAGCGCTCGCGGCTTCACAGCGACTTCAAAACGCTGAGTTACATGAGTTGTCTTACACCCAAGAGATTTGCGCGTCTGGCACGCCACGGTGATGCGTTAGGGGCACATGTAGCTGGGTAAAGGAGACTTCGACCGCCTGCGATGGATCGGCACAAATCAGCATTTCGGCCGGGCACCCGTGAAGGCAACCGGCCGGTCAAGCACGAACTGCGCTTGGACGTCAGCGAGCGCTTTGGTCGCGCCGGTCGCGCCGTGCCTGCTGCGCTGCCGCCAACTCGCCCTCTAGGCCAGCCGACGCGCCTCGGACCCAGCTGGATCGGGCGCGGCACGCGGTCAGCCGCTACATATCTGTTCCACGTCGCCAAGCTGACGCTGAACAACTTAGCCGCCTCGCGCGCCGTAAAGATGCGCTGAGGCGGCAGTTCGACGGCGATAGTGGCTGATGGCTTCCTGAGCATGGTAGACCTCCGTTGCAGCGTGGTGATGCTTGGAGATACGGCCTGCGTCGATTAGGAGAAAGCCAGACGGTAGCAATCAAACTGCTAGCGTCAATCTGCGCATCGAGCGGCCGTCGAACTGCAGAGGCGGGGGGTAGGGATCGCTCATCGCGGTGGAAAGCTGATGGGATACCCACACTCAGGAGGCCAGTCTGCCGACGCCGGTACAACAAGGGCTCGCCTGCGCCTAACTAGAGGCATGCTACAACAGATTGCAGGTCAATCAACGTTAAAAGGGAGCGCGAGAACATGCCATCCGTTGATCGCACTGCGGCGCTAGCGCTTGGAAAAGGATACATTCGCCAAGATCCGGCTAAGTCATTGGATGTGGCGATTGCGGATCCTGGCTGGCCTAACACAGGCTACTTGCCACCCTGCTGTACGCCAACGGGAACTTTTGGGTCAGCTCAGACCATCAAGCGGGGCTCAAGACTTTTCGGCTGGACCGACAGCGCAGATGGCGTCTACTCGAAGTAACGGTATCGGGGTCTCCCCCCGAGCCTTAGGTCAAACTGCTGACCTTCTGCGCAAGGCATATTTGGTGCTTTGCGCCGTCGAACGACCTCGATTCAGCGGTGTATCTTCCGCATGACATGCGGCGGCGGCAGCGGTCGAGGCAACGTGCCAGCAATTGGCATCGACGAAGACTACTTCTCCTTTGTTCTGCGAAATGCCGCAGGCTAGCCGGGACAAAGAAGGAAAATCAAATGGTAACCGAACTTGATCTGGCCCGCGATGCCCGCAGCCATCTTGGCGCGTAAGGGGGCGTACATATCTTGGCTATATCACCGCCGAACTAGAGCCGTTCAGTGCGCAACAGCGTCCTGATATCTCTTTCCTCGAGAGGGCGGGCCCAACGCAGGTGACGCTTTCTTCGTGGAGCTGCAGCTTTACCATGGGAAAGCAATGCCAGGGGGAGCCCTCGATCGAGGCGATCGCGCATCGCGAATTTGCATCAGACAGCGCCGAATTCGAGTTCGGCGGCTGTAGCTAGCGACAGATGCGATCCCTGACGCGGCAACCGCAGCGGATTTCGAAAAGGCCGGCATAAGGGTGTTGCCCGGTGTCGCATCCGCCGATCGCCTTTGCTGCTTTGGTTGCGGAATGGGCGAGTGCGCAAAGAATCAACGATATGTCAACTATAATTGTCAGCGGCAATATTGGCGTCGGCAAAAGCACTATCAGCGCTGCTTTGGCAACGGAGCTTGACGCCACGCTACTGCCCGAAATAGTCGATGACTACAGCTATCTTGGTGATTTTTACCGAGACAAGGCGCGCTGGTCGTTTCACAGTCAGAATCAATTCATTGTATCTAAATTCGCGCAACTAAGGGGGGCGAATGGGTTAGTAGTCCAGGACGGCAGCGCCTATGAGTCGTTTGGGGTATTTGCTGCAAAACTTGCCGATGACGGCCATCTCATGCCCCGCGAGATTCCGCGATTTGAAGATGACGTACGATCTACTTTCGCAAGTTGTGGAACCGCCAAAGCTAGTAATTCTTTGCGCGCGCCGATTGAGCAAATGCTCGACCGCATCACCCGCCGGGACCGCCCTTTCGAGCGACAGTTCGATCGAAGCTATCTCCTGAATCTCGACGGCGCGCTATTCGAAGTGGGCGGAGGCTTTTAGCGAGTTGTGCCCGGTACTTACTATCGATGCGGCCAGCCATGATTACCGGCAACACACAAGTGGGATCAAGGAAGCTTGGAGAGACCGTTAAGAAGCTGATCAAGAAGGTTGATGTATGGTGGCGAAGCCGGTCACGCAGTTCCCAACGCGCTGGCAATAGAAGCTACAAGGCTCACGGTGGCGCGTGCTCGCTTTTGGCAAGACGCGGACAAGTGTCGTCTTCGGCTCCGGCACGGAGTCGCTCGGGCATCTAGTAATCGGGGAAGCTCCAGGAGCAGGCGAAGACGCCACAGGCCTGC
>JADJVG010000025.1 GCA_016716675.1 Hyphomicrobium sp. | reverse complement strand
GAGTCGAGCATATTGTTCCGCGGTCGGACAGAGCCGTCGAGATATTGAGAGACATGCGTGATGCAAAGCGTGAATGTGAGCTGATTTTTCCAAACACTTCCGGAGAAATGCTTTCCGACATGACGTTCACAAAGCTTATCCGGGATCTGGGCTATGGCGATCACGCAACGGCGCATGGTTTTCGATCAACGTTCAAGGTCTGGGCTGCCGAAGTCGCGAAAGTTCGGGACGAGGTGAGCGAAGACGTTTGGCGCACAAAATTCCAGAGAAAGTTCGCGCCGCATATCTGCGAACGGATTTTCTCCAAACGAACGTCGCGAGGTGACCTGAGACCCTTGTCTCTTCCACTCAGAGGGAGAGTCCTGGGCTAGTTTTGTGGCCCTGATCGTTCGTCACGGCAAGGGCCAGATGGTGGGCGTGGAACTCTTCCGGCGTCCGGTTCGACAGAGCCGAATGCGGACGCACCTGATTATAATCGCGGCGCCAGCGACCAAGGACAGAGCGGGCCTCGGCTAGCGTCAAGAACAGCATCTCATTCGGGCACTCGTCTCAAGCGCCTATGAAGCTCTCCGCGAAGGCGTTCTGCTGAAACGCGGCGCGATATAATGCCAGTCGACGCCGGAATGGCTGATGCCCCGACGGTTCCGCGGTCGCTGACTGTGCCCGCTATGACCGCTTGCGCGCCCCGACCTTGGAGGTTGCACGGCCATGGAACGCCATGAGATCCTCGACCTGATGAGCCAGCTGCAGCTCGCCGGCATGCGGGCGGCCTACGACGATATCGTCACGGCCGGCGTCAAGCGCAGCCACGGGATCGAGCGCGTTATCGCTCAACTGCTGCAGGCCGAGATCGCCGCCAAGCAGGCGCGCTCGATCAACTATCAGATGACGCTGGCCAAGATGCCGCTTGTCAAGGAGTTGAGCGAACTGACCTTCGAAGGATCGCCCATCAACGGCGGCCTGATCGAGCAGTTGGCATCCCGGCGACTTCCTCGATACGCAGCGCAACGTCGTTCTTGTCGGCGGCACGGGCACCGGCAAAAGCCATATCGCCATCGGCATCGCCCGCAGCGTCATCCGCAAGGGCCGCAAAGCGCGCTTCTTCAACGTCGTCGATCTCGTCAACCGGCTGGAAGCCGAGGTCAAGGCCGGACGCCAGGGCCGCCTTGCCGATAGCCTGATCCGCACCGATCTCGTGATCATGGATGAACTCGGCTATCTGCCGTTCGCGCAATCGGGCGGACAGCTGCTGTTCCACCTGATCAGCAGGCTCTACGAGCGCACATCCATCATCGTCACGACCAACCTCGCCTTCGCCGAATGGCCGAGCGTGTTCGGCGATCCCAAGATGACGACCGCGCTGCTCGACCGCATCACGCATCACTGCGACATCGTCGAGACCGGCAACGACAGCTGGCGCTTCAAGAACCGCGCCTGATCCTGGCGCCCCTCAGACGACGCGCACCCGGCTCTGATCTCTCCGCTGTTCCGCTACGCTCCACAGCTCCGTTCTCAGAGCCGGACCGTGCACGCATAATAGGGGTCAATTTTAGACGCCGGTCCGGGGTCAATGTTCAACGCCGATTGACACTCCGAGAGACCCTTCTGGAATTGAATGCGGTTCCGCGCCATCGCTCATCTCCCTGACCGGACTCACATATCCGACCGAGTCGCATGGCAGCTTCATGGCTTAGTTTCGTGCGTGATCAGGACCTATCTTAGGGCCGCTTCTCAGGTGGCGATGGAGACGTCTGCGGCGTCGGCGTCACGGGCAGCACCGGCGAAGACCGGCCTGGGGCTCGGCTTTGCAATCCTCAGACACACGGCGCCTGTGTAGGTTGTACCAGGCGGACAGCAGGCAGGATAAGTGCCGTAGGTGCCAGGCGGACAACGGCGCCGATTTTCGCGCAGCTGTCCCGAGATGCGAACGCATGAGCCGTTGGAAAAGCTGGTGCCCTGCGGACAACAGTTCGGCGGATCACCGATGGGCCGGTCGGGCGGACATTGCGGCGATCGCGTCTGCGTCGAACGGCATGCACCATCGCGATAGTCGGTTCCGCGCGGACAGCAGTTCGGCGGCGCCCCGTGAAATCCTTCCGGACATCGACCAGAGTCGGCCTGCGACGGCGCAGGGCTGGGCTCGCTTGATCGGCAAGCGCCGTCACGAAAATCCGTGCCGCGCGGGCAGCAGTTGGGTGGGATGCCGTGGTAGCCGTCGGGACATTGGCGCACTTCGCCTCCCCGTGCCGGCGTCGTCGAAGGCATGATCGGACTTCCTGGCTTTTCCGGAAGTTCGACCGCCAGGGGCCGGCAATCGGGATAGGCCCCGTAGGTTCCCGGGGGACACGTGGCGGAGTTGGCAAGAGCCTCGCACGACTTGCCTCTCCAAACCGTAGCCACAGGGCACGCGCAGCTGGCACCCGTTACGTCGAGGGTCATGCCGCTCGCGCACCGCGCCACAGGCTCGGGAGGTGCGACAAAATCCTCGATCGCACCCGGCATTGTGCGGGCAGGAGGCGGCGTCCTCATGCGTTCCAGCGCTTCGGCGGAAGGTTGCTCTATGGCGTCGCCGAACGGCTCGCTCTGGCGAGGTAGGAGCGCAACCCGAGCGCACCTCCGCATCCGCATCCAGCGTTTGTCTGATGGGAGTAACTACACTGGCCGGGCTTGGGTTCGTCCGAAACGGCAACACCGATCTGAGCATAGGCTGCGACGGCATTCTTTTTCGCAGCCTCCTCGTCCTCGCCATATCCGCAAGCGGGGTCAAGTCCGCTGTAATCCCAATTCGTCGTTGGCGTGCCATCTGCATTGGTGCAACTCGTCAATTTCATTTCGACGCTGAGCTTGCATTGCGCGTCAGACGCAGGAGGCACGAATGGCGGAGCCGGTCGCCAACCGCTTACGCATTCTTTGACGAGGGCGTCGCGCCTGGCCTCCGCCGCCGTTAGCTGGGCGCGGTTCACTCCAGAGGCAGTTCAGATAGTTGGCGATCCGGTCTGGATCTGAGTCCAGGCTGTTCGGATTACACTTTCCAATCTCCTTCTTTGCGGCCAAGGCCGCACAGCAACTCATTGCCCGGTCGGCGTATCGATAGCAGTATGCCTGATCCGTTGGCGATGGGCATTGGCGCAACCAGTTGTCACGATACTGAATCCAATAATCGGCCCATTCTTTCACATGGTCCTTTCGCTCCATACACTGATTGTAATGGTCGACCGGATGGATGCTCCATCCCGGGCCCGTGCCGCCACAAGTGGTGGCTGAGTTTTGTTCACTTTGAGAAGCCGCATTCTTCGCGTAGGTGCCACAGACCGTACACTTTGACGTAAAGGCATATCGCTCGCGCCACTCTTTTCGAATGAAGTCCTCGCCCTCGCCACTGACGCACCAGTCAAAGTGGCGCTTCCGGTCGGCGTCAAACCGGCCTGGAACGTTGGGGAACACGCAACCGGCTTCTTGGGCGGCCTTCACATCGCCAGCGGCCGCTTCGGCATACTGTGGACAAAGGTTGTGACACATATTCATGCGATGCGAGCGCCGGCGAAAGACCTTGTCGATGTCGTCGGCATCGGAGCAGCGACGAGATCGAAATTCTCTTGCCAGGTTCCAGTCAATTGCCCGTGGCCGGGTTCGTAAGAATGCCGCAACCCACATGATATTCTGTGAGTTGTGACTCATGGACAGATGCGCGAAAGACCTGACAGTCGTAAACCGACTTGGGACCCGCTGGGGCTTCTGCCACGCTGATAATCCAGAGCAGCAAACTGGCAACTGTGCGGTGGAAGCCGGCGTTCATATTCACTGATCCTCCTGATTTTGTTGCTGCCGCATCGCGAGTTCGATGCTAGTTGGGTCCGCGAGGCACGCACTTGCCAGTTGCTGGGCTTCGAACTTCATCCTTCGGGCACGCGGTCTTCAAGGTGGGAACCCGCCGTCAGGTGCAGTGACCGGCCCTTTCGGTATCTTCTGTAGTGGCGGCAAGCCCTCGTCCGATGGCTTGGGAGCCGGTTGTTTGCTCGGGCCCGGGCTGCTTGTTCGGCTTGTCCTTCTTCTTCGGAATCTTCAAGCAGATGCCGGCGATCTTGATCGAGCCTTCGGGGCACTCGACATTCTGCGGCTTTGGCTCTTCTTTTGGAGCCGGCCTTACGCACACCCCGTTCTTGTAGTTGGTACCGGGTGGGCGGCACGCGGGCGGTGTGCCGATCGTGCCGCAGGGCATTTCGGGGTCTCGACACCTTCTTTTCACGGCAGCGTCCGCGGCGGTATTCTTCGCCTGGCGGACAGGCGCATCCACGAGGCGTCTTGATCATGCCGCCGTCGCGGGCTTCTGGAGCTTCTTTCGGCCTGGACTTAAGATCGGTCGCTACCTCCAGACCGTTTGTCATTCCCCTGTGGCTCAGGCTCGGGCAGTGGCGCCGTCTTGCGCCGGCGCGGCTTCGGCGGCGGTTGCTTTTCAACCTCGAAATCTTCACTCGTGGCTCCTGCCAGTACTGCCCGCCGTCTCTTCGATGCGCACGTCCATTCCATTGTGTCGTCCCCGGGCACGAGCAGCGCCGGATTCGTTGAGCACCATACCGCCCGAGCAGTTTTGCACGGACGTAGTTGGCGAAGGTTGTACGCGATCTGCTCCGCGCTGCCCGACGCGCATATCCGCCCATTCCACGCCGTCCCTGGCGGACAAGTGCAGCGCCCATCGGCACCGGCCGTCATGCCGCCGGAGCATTGGGGCGTGGCTGGACCGACTGCTACGGTGTGACACTTGGCGCTTGTTGCGTTGATATCGGTGCCGCTGGATTTGCTCTGCGGCGGGGCTTTGGCAGCCACATCGGCGCAGTTCGAGAAGCTGCCCGTGGCGTTGGAAGGAACACGGATGGTCATCACGAAATGTTCTGCTGCGCCGATCTGCAATGGATGATCGCCGGGTGATGTGCAAAACGGCACCTCGATGGGCTGCGTTGCGCACGGCAGAGGGGGAACGATCGAGACGATCGGCATTGCCCCGATGCCATTCAGTTTGTCGGTGATCGTAACAGGCGCGTTGTGATCGATGCGACCGTCATTAAACAGTTTGATGTCGAAGCGGCACTCTCCTCCAGGTTGACAAGATTGGTCACCTGTCTTGCTGACTTGCACGGCGAACGGATCGAGCTTCACATCGACGCAAACGCCTTCGTGTGTCTTCGCCGGATCGTTACTCGCAGGATCGTGGCTGATCTGCGCGCAATTCTTAAGGGACGTCCGCCTTTTTCCATTCGCCTGCTGGGAAGACTTTTGCCGTGAAAGATTTTGACTCGCCGCTCTTGAGTTCTGTGACGCCGAAGAATGTGCAACGCGCGAGGCTTGTCAGTTCGCCCTTGCCGGGCGTGCGGTCGACGGGCAGTCCACTCGACACGGCTTCAAACGACGCAACACGGCTGGGCGTAATGGTATCGTTGATCGTGAGTTTGCCTTTGTAATCGCCCGTACCGTCGTTCCTGACGGTGATGGTGAAGTCTCGCAGGGCCCGCGAGCGCGCAGGTCAGCGGACCGGTCTTCGTCAACTGAGGTCTGGCAAGGATACAGGTGCGGGCGGAGGCGGTTGTGCGGGCGTTGGCGCCGGCTCGGCCGGCGGAAAACGGAATTGACGTGCAAGCCTTGTTGGTCGTGCCTTTGGGGGTTGCACAGTTCTCGATCTGCTTTGGCGTGCCGATGCCGCCGCCGATCTTGAAGCTGATCCGCACGTTGAGAAGGCGTCCATGGGCGGGATAGGCTCGGTCTCGGTGCGGGTGAACGTCAGGCCCGTTTTGCGCACTGCCACTTCGAGCCGGGGCTGTTCTCGGTCGATTCGATGGCTGTGGAGCCGATGAAGGCGCCGTCGACTGTCACGACATCCTCGATGACGAATGGCCCTGACACTGACTTGCTACTCAGGTTCGCAACCTCGATGTCGAACCGGCAACCACCGTCGACTGTGCATGAGTTCACCGCCGGCATCTTGCGGAAGCGAAGTTCTCCTGTTTGCTGCTGCTCGGGTTGCTGCGCTTTGTCTGCGGGCTCAAGCGGAATATCTACGCAAGCTTGTGGTGCAGGTTGTTGCGAGGGAGCTGGTGCGGGCTGCGGCTGACCGGGGTCAGCTGTTTTGAGAGGTTTTCTTTGGATCGGTAGTAACGTCACCCGGAATTTTCGCCACTACGCCGCCGACGCACTCTTCCAATTCCCGTTTGCGTTCGGCTGTGTCGACTTCGATTGCCGCCTTATTCGGTCTCTGCTGCATGCACCAGCCGAGATGGTCGCTGGACATGGACCAGCGCGGGCCCGATAAATTACATTTGCGTTCCAGCTGGGTCTTGATGTCCGCTTCAGCCGCTGCGGCGTAGGCTGCGCAGTAATTGTATGACTCTCTACATGAAAGGAGATCTTGACTGCGCCCGAGTGTTTCCGAATTTGTTTGCGGGATGATCATTCTCGGCGGATCATACACCAGTAGAAGTGATGGTCCGCCGTATTCGTCCAGCGTGGTGTGCCGAAGTTGCATCTGTTGCTGAAGCTTTCAGAAATCTGTTTAAGTGCGGTATTGGCAAAGTCTCTGCAGGACAAAAGTCGGCCGAGTGGGAACACGTGCCAATCCCCGCAAATGGAGGTGAGCGGAGCTGTGGCGCACCCTTGTATCGAGACATCATGCCCGCGCCTCGTATAGGTCACGGCTCGTTCTTGATCTCGACTTGAGGTTCCGCACCAGCGCGAAGGTTATATTTGTAGTCGGCTTGTCCTAAGGCCTCGACGCGGAAGTGGACGAACTCCGGATTGCCGATGTCTTCTATGACAATGCAGAACTCCGGGCCGCATAACTTCTTGGCCCCTCCGAGGAGACCAGGGCGCAGGAGTTGCCAGCGCCGCTGGCTGAGGGCGCTGTGCCGCCATGCGACCGGCGGCTCCGGATCGGTTCAACATCCGGGAAGTTTCGTCGCGTCGCCTTTGTTGAGTACACCGCCCGGCGGCTCGAACTGACCTTGCGGCTGCCTGGCGCGCCCCCGGACTTCGGCTCCACGAATGCGCAATTCTTAAACTCCTTGGCGGTCTCGCTGGCGCTAAGTTTGAAAGTGACTTTCAACGGCGGCAGTGCGCTTTTCGCCGGGAGCGGACCCGGATGCCGGCATGTCACTGCAGCAGGCGTACAATTCGTTGGCTCTCCAGGTTTCGGTAGGCACTGGGACTGGGCTTGCGTACATACCCATGGCGCACCGGAGCTGCTCACCAACACCGCATCATCGGGCTTGCCTATTGCCGTCGTTGGGATGTCATCGACGACAATTGTTCCGGCGATCTCTTTGTCGGTCGTGTTTTCGACAGAAATGTCGAAACCGCAGGTTGCATCGGAGCGCGGCTTGCAGGACCGGTTTTCGTGACCTTGATGCCGTCGGCATTCGTCGCCTCGCCCGTTTCGGCGCACCCTCGCCATTGCCGCCACCGCCTTCACCTGGCTGCTCGTCGACAACGGGCGGCAGATCGGTAACCCGCGCCGCCACCTGGCTGCTCGTCGACGACAGGCGGACTGCGTTGTGCCTGGCGTCTCCCCAGCGACCGGAGAAACCCCGCCGGTCCTGCCGCGCCGCCGCCCACTGCAGGCGAAATCCGCCTCCACTGACGACAGGGGGATAGCCGGGACCACCTGTGCCCGTGCAATTGCGCACGGCCTCCACGTCACCGACAAGTCCGCGACCTGCAGCGTCATCGGGCTTGCCGTCGAAATCAATGAATGCGCTCGCTACGGGCGGTGCATTTTTCGGACGCACTGCATCAACGGCGGTGAGTTGTACGCCATGGAGAGGCGGTCAGACGTGAGCGCATTACCCGTCGATGCCAGCGTGCCCTCGCACGAGGCGAGATCTATTGTGCCATCGGAACGATAGGCGTGCGCCAGCAATACACCACCTGTAGCAGCTTTCTGAGAGTCCGACATTCCAATCGCGTATTCCTGCGGCTCTGGAATCCAAGCATCGGGCGTCGCGGGATCATCTGGTACCTCAGGCAAATAGCGGAGCACCTGTCCGCTGCCCGGCTCCGTGAAGCGGCTGAAATCATGGAAGGCTTTACTGCGCCGCGGATGGCTAGTGTCATACGCCCTTTGCTATCGAAGAGCATGCCGGTAACGGGTGCGGGCCGATCGGCCTTGACGAGCAATTCAGATCTTACGTCGGTCGCAAAACCGCCGTCCGCGTTGAGACCAACCGAGAATACTTCGGGTCCGGCGGCAATGGCGTAATAGAGCCGTCCGCTGTGCACCGCCATCGCATCGACACGCCGCTCGGCTTGCGTAAAGCCCCACGTTCCCGGGTCGTCCACTCGGAATTGAGGGTCAGTGATCTCGGCTCTGCGGCCATCGTCCACGACAACCGGCAAGTTGAGTAATTTTCGTCCCGTCTTGCCGTGATCGAACTGCCCTAGGTCTACGCCATTCTGACCGATAGAGAAGCGATGAATGAGACCGGTCTCCACGTCTGATGCGTAAAGCGTTGTGCTCGCCGGATCGTAGGCCAGCCCGCCAATGCCTGGCCCGCTGTTTGCAACCCCTGAGTCGATCGTGTTCGCAAAGAGCAGATGGCGCCCCGTCTTACCATCGATCTTCCAGATCGAACCTGGCCTTCTTCGGACGATCGCCAAATTGACCGGACATGTAACGGGCGTTTGGAGCACCAGCAGCGAGGCGTGTAGCCTGCGCCGCGTCTTCTGGAGAGGAGTGACGATATGCAGCCCGAATGCGGAGGTTGCCGCTGCATAGAGGTTTGGCACTTTCGCAGTATCGTTTGGGTCAGCTTCCACAGCAACGCTGAAGACCAAGCCAACGTCACGGGCCTTGATCTCAAACTTGCTGAGCGGATTGACCAGCTGACCGGCCAAAGGACCACCGATATTCCTGACGTCCCAGACACGTAGCGATACGCCGTCTCCATCGGTAACCGTCTGATCCAGCGGATCGACGCCGGGCAAAACGCTAGTGCCACTGGAGCTTGACGCCGGGGAGCCCGGAGATCGCGATATCACCGGCGGCGATGGCGCTGGAAGGTGCTGATGAGGACGCTCTATCCGCCGATTGGGCTTTGGACAGCGTCGTTAATTTGGGCGCGAGAAGAAAGGCCGCTAAAAGGAGGAGGCCGGAGAAACAGGCTCTCGCGACGGTGAGCTTCATGGATCACGCGGGCCCAGGAAATAAAGGGCCGATGGCGTTGGCAAAAACATCTTTTGAGTAACGTGATTGATTTATCCCACGTGTGCCGAGGCTATACTTCCACCATTTGGTGGAGACTTTGAAAAAGTTTTGACTATTATGGCATTGAAGCCCGGACATTTCATATGAGGCGGCAATGGACGCTCCAGACAATCGATATCGTCAGCGATATTTATGAGTGTGCTCTCGATCCCGGCAAGTGGCCGTCGACGATGGAAGTATCGCGGCAGAACTGTCATGCTACGTCCCTCATCTATACGGTCGACTTTGAGCGTCATTCCGTCAAGGTGGTCAACGAGTGCGGTCATGGCTCGTACTGGTCAGAGCGGTTTCTGGACTGGACCGAATTCATACTCAACTCAATCGCCCACTGTTGAGCGCTGCTGTTCCCCTCGACGAGCCTCTGGTGATGTCTCGTTTCGTGGCCTTGAGGTCGTCGAGGGGATGCCTATCCACGTCAAGTGGGGCAGGCCACAAGGGGTTCATCGATTCCCTGCAAACAGTCGTGCTGGGGAGCCGGGCCGTATCGGAATCTTCGGTGCCTCACGTCACGAGTCCGTAGGTGTTGCTGGAGACGACGAAGTATCGAACCTGCGGCTCCTTGCTCCCATTCGCCGCGCAATCACGATTGGCGATCTCCAAAGCACAGAGCCGTTGCGATGAATACCATGTGCGCATCGTTCGACGTGATTAGCATCGGCATCGTAATCACCGATGCAGACTGCCGTATCATTCATGTCAACGCGGCCGGGGAACGCATGTTGCGCGAGCGCAGTCCCATTTCAAGAATTGAGGGTAAATTACAGTCCTCGTTGCCCGCTGCCACGGCTGAACTCACTCGGGCGATCAGCCTGTGCAACGGCAAACATTCGATCAGTGCGGCGGGTATTGGTATACCACTGACGGTCGGCTCCGAGCATCGATTGCGCACGTTCTACCTATCGCTGGTGTCAAACTAGGTAAAGACGTCATGTCCCCGGGCGTCGCGGCGGTGTTCATCGCGAAATCCGAGTCACGGGCACCAAGTTCTGTCAGGCGGTCGCCAAAGCTTTCGCGTTGACCCCCACCGAGGCTCGCATGCTCTTGCAGTTGGCCGAAGGCCATACGCTTAACGAGCCCGCCGAAGCGATGCAGATCGCCTACAGTACCGCGGCGAGAACCCATATGCTCGGCATTTTCTCCAAGACTGGCGTCAATCGGCAGTCGAACTCATTGCTTTGGTCAACCGGCTCCTGCCGCCGGTGCGCATGTCGGAGGACGGCTGAGGCAACAACGCCAATCGAGTCGCCACCTAGTGGCGTACATATCCGCTTCGGGTCAGGTTCGACGCTTGGCAGTTTTCAGAGTTCCGCTCAATCCAGAAAGCGGATATCTGGTGACCTGAGACCCTTCTCTCATCCAGTCAGAGGAGAGTCCTGGGCTGGTTTTGTGCTCCTGATCGTTCGTCAGGCAAAGGGCCAGATCGTGGGCGTGGAACTCTTCCGGCGTCCTATTGGCAAACCGAATGCGGTCGAACCTGATTGTAGTCGTGGCGCCGGCGACCAAGGACAGAGCGGGCCTCAGTTAGCGTCGATAACAGCATCTCATTCAGGCACTCGTCTCTCAAGCGCCCTATGAAGCTCTCCGCGAAGGCATTCTGCTGAGGCTTGCCCGGCGCGATATATTTCCGCCAGTCGACGCCGGTCTCCTTGCTCCACGCCAGGATCGCCATACTGGTCAGTTCCGTGCCGTTGTCCGAGACGCGTCTTTGGCCGTCCTGACCCTCCCCCTGAACGGGTACCCGAAATGATGTAGACTTCGTTCGTCACCCAAGGGAGACGGACGATGCGTAAGGGTAAGTATTCGGACGAGCAGGTGATCGCGATCCTGCGGGAGCAGGAATCGGGACGGCCGACGGCGGAGATCTGCCGCAAGTACGGCATCTCGAACGCGACCTTCTACAAGTGGAAATCGACATTCGGCGGCATGCAGGTGTCCGACGCCAAGCGCCTGAAGGCGCTGGAGGAGGAGAACCGCCGGCTGAAGAAGCGTCTTGCGGAAGAGGTCATGGACAACGCGACCTTGAAAGAGATGCTGACAAAAAACTTCTGACGCCCAGGTCGAGGAAAAGCGCCGTGAGCTGGGCGATCGAAACGAGAGACTATTCGCAACGGCGTGCCTGCCGCTTGGTCGGCGTTGCGCCGAAGGTCTACCGCTACCGCAGCCGTCGAAGTGACGATGGAGCGCTTCGCGCGCGTCTTCGTGCGTTGGCGCTGGCGCGCCGGCGGTTTGGATATTGGCGGCTATATCTGGTGCTGCGGCGGGAGGGCGTGGTTGTGAATCACAAGAAGGTCTATCGCCTGTACCGTGAGGAAAAGCTCGGCGTTCGCGGCCGCCGTGGGCGGAAACGTGCTCTTGGAACGCGCGCGCTGATGGTGGTGCCAGCTGGCAAAAACCAGCGCTGGAGCTTGGACTTCGTGTCGGATGCCCTTCGAGACGGGCGGCGGTTCCGCGTGCTCGCCATCGTCGATGACTTCACGCGCGAGTGTCTGTCTCTGGTGGTGGATACGTCGCTTTCGGGCACGCGCGTTGCCCGCGAACTTAGCCGCCTGATCGAGGTGCGAGGCAAGCCATGTTCGATTGTGAGCGACAACGGCACCGAACTGACGTCAAGGGCGATGCTCAGTTGGCAACTGGAGACCGGCATCGCCTGGCACTACATCGCACCAGGCAAGCCGCAACAGAACGGCTTCATCGAGAGCTTCAACGGGCGCCTACGCGACGAATGCCTGAACGAGACGCTGTTCTCGACGCTGCGCGAGGCTCGCCAGATCATCGAGGCCTGGCGCGTCGACTACAACGAGGAAAGGCCCCACACGAGCCTCGACGGGCTCACGCCAAACGAGTTCGCACGACGGTCCAGCGAGGACCATAACCAGAACGGAGTCTACTTATAAACGAGTACCAATCGGGGATGGTCAGTCAAGGCGCGCAATCACCGCGGAGAGTTCGCGGGCGACGCGGCCACCTGAAAGCGAAATATCGGCGACGGGCGCCAGGCGCTCCCGCGTGCAATCATCGACAACCGCCAGGACGCGGAACCCGCCCATCCGTGAAGCTGTCCGACACGAAGTCGAGCGACCGGCGTTCGAATCCCGCGACGGCAAGCTCAACGGCGCTCGCATGCCGAGTGCACGCTGGCGGCAGCCACGCTTCCTGACCTGCGGACCTTCTTCCGGTAGAGACGGCGGAACCGCTTCTGGTTCATGACGATGCCCTCACGCTTCAAAAGAAAATGCAGACGCCGGTAGCCGAAGCGCCGGCGCTCCGACGCCAAAGTCTGATCCGCAGCCGGACACCGGCATCATTCGCCCGGCGGCTCCGGTAGCGGATTGAAGTCCGGTCAAATCCAAGTGCTTCGCTTGCCCGCCGCTCGCTCACGTCATGCGTCTCGCACACATGAGCCACGGCCCTGCGTTGAACGGCGGGCTTCACCACTTTCGGCTGTTCACGTCGTTCAGGATCGCGTTGTCTACCATCGCCTCGGCCAGGCTTCTTCGGCTTCGCGTTCTCGTCGTCAAGGCGCGGAGCCGCTTGGCGTCGGACACGTCCATGCCGCCGAACTTCGCCTTCCACTTGTAAAGGCTGCACTCGAAATCCCGTGCTTGCGGCAGACCTCTGCCGCCGGCATGCCCGCCTCCTGCTCGCGCAGGATCGCGATGATCTGTTCCTCGGTGAACCTACTCTTACGCATCGTCCGTCTCCTCCTGGAGGTTACGGAGCCCTACCCAATTCTGGAGGAGATTGTGGGGCTCAGGTCACAGCTTTTCCCCAAATCGCAACCGGTTTGGCAGCCTGCTCGCGCAGCGCTCGAAGCGGCGTGAGGCGCGTCACGGGGGATCAGAACGGCGGCTCCGGTCAACTTTCCCTCGCGCAGCGGTTGGAGGAGCGGTTCGCTTCGGCAAGTGACGTGGGCTCGACGCTGATCGACAGCGGCATCTGTCCGGCAAGCGCCGGGAATTCGATCGCATCCCGGCGCGTGAGATTGGCGACGGAACGC
>JADJVG010000024.1 GCA_016716675.1 Hyphomicrobium sp. | reverse complement strand
CGAGGGCACCATCTTCAATCAGGCGGAGTGCGCGCTCGACCGTTGTGCGGGTTCCCTTCCAGGCCGGTGAGAACGGCGCGGCCTCAGGTCTGCACCTCAGACACGGTCGAAAACCTGCGGCCTCCGCCGCAGCGGCCGACAGGTAAAACGTGACGTTGGCCGCCTTGGCGGGTCGCACCGGGCAGACAGGACGACAATAGATGCGCGTCGTCCGAACGCCTGAAAAGAACCTTCCGTCGTAACGGCGGTCCCGGCTGATGCGCGCCTGTTCGCATACTTTAATGTCGAGCATCACGCGCTCCACTGCTCCGGCGACAGAGTCCGATTCCGGCGAGCCATCAGTGTGCCTTCGATGATATGCATCTGTCCAGAAATCTAGGGGCACAGATGAGCGAAGAACTCGACAATCCGGTTTGGCATGCCTTGACGGGGCGGCAGGCTCACGTGGCGCTCGGCCATGGTCGCGCCCGGCACTTTCCGCGCGATATGGCGCCGTTCTCGGCCATCGAGAGCCATGATCCAGCTTCATACGCCGACCTTGCGATCGGCCTTCCGGCAAACACCGAAGCGCGATTGTTCCGCCTTTCGGATGAGCCGTTGCCGCCGGGGTGGGAGAAGATCGATGCCTTCCCCATGCTCCAGATGGTGCCGCGCCACGCGATTCAGATCGCGAACAGCTATCCTGTTCCAGATGTTTTGACCGCCGCTGATGCTGCCGCCATGCAGGAACTGGCCCGCGCGGCGCAGCCCGGCCCGTTTGGGCCACGGACACACCTGCTCGGTGATTTCGTCGGCTACCGCGAGGGCGGCAGCCTTGTGGCGATGGCGGGCGAACGCATGCGTTTGCCGGGCTACACTGAATTGAGCGCCATCTGCACGCATCCAGACGCGAGAGGGCGCGGGCACGCGGAAAGATTGACGCGCTACCTCATGAACAAGATCATCGACCGAGGCGAGGTTCCGTTCCTCCACGTGCGCCCGGAGAACAAGGCAGCGGCGCTTTACACACGTCTCGGTTTCGTCGAGCGGCGGACGATTTGGGTCCTGTGGCGCAAGCCGATCGCGGTACTGGCATGACCGCATCGCGGCGCTATCCGGGCTGGTCCGTCGTCTGGGTCGCCTTCACCGTTGCAGTCTTCGCCTGGGGCATCGGATTCTACGGGCCGGGCGTCTTTCTGCAGACGCTGCATGCAACAAAAGGCTGGCCGATTGCGACGATCTCGACAGCGATCACGGCGCACTTTCTCATCGGCGCCGCAATCGTGGCCTTCCTGCCGGAAGTCCATCGCGCCTTAGGTCTGGCGCAGTCGACGATCTTCGGTGCCGTGCTGACGGCTTTGGGAATCATCGGCTGGTCGATGTCGGCATCGCCGTCACATCTGTTCGCTGCTGCTGTTCTGTCCGGCATCGGTTGGGCGCTGACCAGTGGCGCAGCGATCAACGCGATGATCGCGCCGTGGTTCGACAAGGACCGGCCGAAAGCGATCAGCCACGCCTTCAATGGCGCCAGTATCGGCGGCGTGATCTTCACGCCGCTGCTGGTCGCGATGATCTCGCAAATCGGCTTTCCACAAGCCGCGCTCATCTTTGGAACCGCCATGATCCTCGTCGTCGCGCCACTCGCCCATCGTTGACTGCGTCAAGGTCCTGAGCAATTCGGCTTGGCTACGGATGGGAAGCCAAGCGCTACGGCGGCGACCTCGGGTGTCGGGGATTCAGTGCGATCGCCACGCCGCGTCTTGATGAACTCGCGCGCATTCGCCACGCTGTCAGCGGCTTTCGCGTTGGCCTTGTTCGCCCAAGTTGGGGTGCTGTCCCATCTCCTATCGCGCCTGTCGCCGGTCATGGGCGCGAGCGGCGCCGCCATTGCAGTGAGCGTCACGACAATTTCGGCCGTGGCCGGACGCATGCTGTTGGCGTGGATGATCGGCAACAACGACCGCCGATATGCGGCGTGCGCGAACTTCCTCGTGCAGTCCATCGGCGTGACTTTGCTCTGCGTTTCCGACGCCGTGCCCGTCCTGATTATCGGATGCGTCCTGTTCGGCCTCGGTGTCGGCAACGTCGCGGCAATCCCCGCGCTCATCGCGCAGCGCGAGTTTCGAGCGGCCGATGTCGGCACGGTCGTCGCGCTCGTTGTCGCCATAAATCAGGCGGTCTTCGCGCTAGCGCCGGCCATCTTGGGCGCTGTTCGTGATCTAGCAACTAACTACAGCGCATCGTTTGCTATTGCGGCGGCCATCCAAGTCGCGGCGGCTGGGGTCGTATTGATTGGGCGTTCCGGAATGTCCGCTGATCGCGGGGTGAGCTGACGCGCTTGCATTCCAATCGTTCGTCAGCAACGGGTCAAACGTTACCATCGCTGGATGGCGAAGCGTGACCGCTTCTCACCCATGACCAGCCGTGCAATATCCAAATGTCGGCTACAGGTTCGGAAGAAGACGTTTGTCCATCGAGCGGTGACTTCTGCATTGGGCCAGAAGCGGACTCAAAGCCTCAGCGCCTGCTGCGCCGCACAAGACTACGCCATCCCACGAACGGAAAACCGCCAATTGACAGTAGGCGACGCGATGAGCGTCGCCTACCACGTGCGGGATCGGATTTAGTCGGTTGAACGGTCATACATCAATCATCTCACTAATCTTGATCGCGTGCCCATCCCACAAGGGATCAAAGGTGGATGGTCGGTTGCTACCCCTTAGCAATGCAAAGCATAACGAATATCTATTTGTCAGCCTGGATCGTGACCACGCACAAAGTATGCCTGCGACGTCTATAATTGTGGAGATGGTATTGCTATGCTGATCCGTCGAATTTCCGCTGCCGCTGCCGCCATGATACTCAGCGGTGTCACGACGTTCCAAGCCGCTGCACAAACCAAGGTCACCATTCGCCTTGGCCATGTGCTCGCCGAGAGCCACAGCTGGCATCTGGCTGGCAAGGGCTTCGCTGACGAAGTCTCCAAAGCGACTGACGGCCGCGTCACGGTCCAGGTTTTCCCGTCGGGTCAACTCGGAAGCGAAAGGACGTCATCGAAGGCCTCCAGATCGGCACTATTCAGAGTGGCATCGTTGGCAGCAGTTCCTTCCAGCAAATCGAACCGAAAATGGGCATTGTCGAAATGCCGTATGCCTGGCCAACCGCGAGAAAGGCCTTCGCTGCCTTCGACGGGGAACTCGGCGTCGAGCTCTCTAAACTGGTCGCGGCTAAGAATATCGTGGTGCTGGCTTGGTGGGAAAACGGTTATCGCCACATCACAACAAAAAAGACGCTGATTGCCAAACCGGAAGACCTTAAAGGCGTCAAAATCCGCGTTACGCCGGACAAAGTTCGCCTCGACACCTTCCGCGCGCTCGGTGCCGAACCAGCGCCGCTTGCCTTCGGCGAACTCTATTCCGCGCTACAGCAAGGCGTCTTTGATGCGCAGGAAAATCCCCTTTCGATCATTTACTCGGCCTCATTCGCCGATGTCCAAAAACATGTCGCACTGACAGGTCACGTTTGGGGCGCTGCTTGCCTCGTCGTCAGCAAGCGAGTCTGGGAGCAGATAGCGCCCGCCGATCAGGCCATTGTCCAAGCGGCGGCCGCCAAATGGCGCGACGAACAGCGCAAGATGATTTCCTCGTCGGATCAGGATCTGGTCGCGAAACTGACTGAAAAAGGCATGACCGTCAGCAAAGTGGATCCGACCCCATTCATTGCGGCAGTAAAGCCGGTCTGGGCATCGCAAGAAGCCGTGTTTGGCCCCGCTCTGCTGCAACTCCTGGAAAAGTATCGCAAGTAAAACGCCTGGTCGAGGTCAGGATTTCGGCTCGTTAACTCCATCGGCTTCACACGGATCGAGTTGCCGCGTGAGTGCGAGGCTGGACCGAGTTACACTGACCGTTGCATCGCTAGGAGTCATCTTGTTCACGGCCACGGTCGTCTACGTCGCGCTCGGCCGTTACCTCTTCGGAAAAGTCCCGTACTGGTCGGAGGAATTGCCACGAAGTCTGCTGGTATGGACCATTTTCATCGGTCTTGTCCCAGCGACGATACGTGCAAGCCATCTCAACGCCGGACTCCTGCCGCTTCTCGTGAAGGAAGGCCGACTGCGATCGGGACTGGCCACGTTGGCACAGCTGCTTACGTCGCTATTCTTCGCAATCCTCGCCTGGACGGGATGGCAACTGACCGTCGCCGGTAGTGAAAGTGTAACCACTGCGTTGCAAATCCCGAATGCCGTCGTCTACGCCGCACTCCCGATCGGTTGCGCACTGTCCTGCGTCGCCAATCTGCTGCCGCTTCTGAAAGGCCATGTGCGATGACACTTGGTCTTTTTCTGCTGTTGGCAAGCTTCACTGTTCTCGTAGTCCTTGACACTCCAATCGCTATCGCGCTTGGCCTGTCCTCGGTCGTCTATCTGCTGGTCGCAGATCTCGCACCACTCATTGTTGTCGCCCAACGCGTGATCGCGGGCGTCGATTCGTTTACACTCCTGGCAATCCCTCTTTTTCTGCTGGCCGGCTTACTGCTGCTCCACGGCGATCTGACACCACGCATCGTTCGTCTCTGTAGTGCCATTGTTGGTCGGACCATGGGTGGCATGGCCATGGTCATGGTCATGGGCTGCATGTTGTTCGGAGCACTGTCGGGTTCTGGCGTCGCCGATGTTGTGGCGATCGGCACCATGATGCTGCCGGCGATGAAGGAGCGTGGTTACGATAAGGGCTTCTCCTGCGCGCTTCTCGGATGCGCCGGATCACTGGGCACCGTCATCCCACCGAGCATCGTGATGATCGTGTACGGCACGGCGACGAACACATCGATTGGCGCATTGTTCGTCGCCGCAATCGTACCGGGGATTTTATGCGGGCTCTCACTCATGGGAGTTGCC
>JADJVG010000023.1 GCA_016716675.1 Hyphomicrobium sp. | reverse complement strand
CCACTTCTACACGCTCAATCGCGCCGACCTCGTCTACGCGATCTGCCACCTGTTGGGCTTGCGGCCGTTGAAGATTGCCCCCTTGGAACAGCGCCGAGTGGCGTCTTAGACGACCAAAGGTAAGGCTTGCCCGGGTAACCCGAGGCGGCACGGCACGGCATAAAGTTCGAAACGATCAGGGCAGCGCCCGCGCTGCCCGAGAATGACAACAAACGAGGCGTTGAAAATGTCAAAGAAGCCGAGTGCATCGCAGTTGGAGAAGGCTGCTAGCGAGCGCATCCTGATTATCGACGGCGCCATGGGCACCATGATCCAGCAGCATAAGCTGGGCGAAAGTCACTATCGCGGACTGCGCTTTGAGGATCACTCGAAGGACGTCAAGGGCAATAACGATCTGCTCGTGCTGACGCAGCCCGAGATTATCGAAGAGATTCACAGCAAGTACCTGCGTGCCGGCGCTGATTTGATCGAGACCAATACGTTCAACGCGCAGCGCATTTCCATGGCCGATTATCACATGGAAGAACTGTCGTATGAGATCAATGTCGAAGCCGCGAAGCTGGCGCGCCGGGCCTGCGATACGTGGACGGCGACCACGCCGGACAAGCCGCGCTTCGTGTGCGGCGCTGTCGGCCCGACCAACCGAACCGCGTCTCTCTCGCCCGACGTCAACAATCCCGGCTACCGTAACGTCAACTTCGATGAGCTGCGCGACGCTTACAAAGAGCAGGTGCGCGGCTTGATGGACGGCGGCGCTGACATCATCCTCATCGAAACGATCTTCGATACGCTGAACGCCCAGGCCGCAGGGTTTGCGACCCTCGACGTTTTCGACGAAAAGGGCATAGAATTGCCCATTATGATCTCAGGAACCATCACCGACCGCTCGGGGCGCACGCTTTCGGGTCAGACGGCGGAAGCGTTCTGGTATTCGATGCGCCATCTGCGGCCGTTCTCGATCGGCCTCAACTGTGCACTGGGTGCCGAGTTGATGCGGCCCTACATCGCCGAACTTGCGCACGTCGCGAACACGCGCATCTCCGCCTATCCGAACGCGGGGCTGCCGAATGCGATGGGCGAATACGACGAGAGCCCGCACGAAATGGCCTGTAAAGTCGAACCCTGGTTCGCTGATGGCTTGATAAATATCGCCGGCGGCTGCTGCGGTTCGACGCCGGATCACATTGCCCACATCGCCAGCCACGCCAAGAAACACAAACCGCGCGTGTTGCCGAAGATCGAACCAAAAATGCGCCTATCGGGCCTTGAACCCTTTGTTGCGGGATAAGAGACGACCATGACCAAAACCAACGCAGCGCAATCCTTTATCAACGTCGGCGAGCGCACCAACGTCACCGGCTCGGCTAAGTTCCGTAAGCTCATCGAGCAGAACGACTATCAGGGCGCCTTGACGGTTGCGCGCCAGCAGGTCGAAGCCGGGGCACAGATCATCGACATCAACATGGACGAAGGTCTGCTCGATTCCGAGCGCGCCATGACCACGTTCCTGAATATGATCGCCTCCGAGCCGGACATCAGCCGCGTGCCGGTGATGATCGACTCGTCGAAATGGTCGGTCATCGAAGCTGGTCTCAAGTGCGTGCAAGGCAAGGCGATCGTCAATTCGATCTCGATGAAGGAAGGCGAAGGCCCGTTCCTGGAGCAGGCCCGCAAGGTGCTCCGCTACGGTGCGGCCGTCGTCGTGATGGCGTTTGACGAGCAAGGCCAAGCTGACACGATCGAACGCAAAGTCAGCATCTGTTCGCGAGCATACGAACTGCTGACCGAGAAAGTCGGCTTCCCGCCGGAAGACATTATTTTCGATCCCAACATTTTTGCGATCGCAACCGGCATCGAAGAACACAACGGCTACGGCATCGCGTTTATCGAAGCGACGCGCCAGATCAAAGAGAAATTCCCGCTGGTCCACATCTCGGGCGGTGTGTCGAACTTGTCGTTCTCGTTCCGCGGCAACGAACCTGTCCGCGAGGCCATGCACTCGGTGTTCCTGTATCACGCCATTCAGGCGGGCATGGACATGGGCATCGTCAACGCCGGTCAGCTTGCGGTCTACGACGACATTCCCGCTGAACTGCGCGAACTTTGCGAGGACGTGATCCTCAATCGCCGCGCCGACGGCACCGATCGTCTTCTTGAATCCGCGCAACGCTACAAGGGCGAAGGCGGCGTCAAGGCCAAGGAGAAGGATCTCAGGTGGCGCGAGGCCTCCGTTGAGGATCGCCTGTCGCACGCCCTCGTGCACGGCATCACCGATTTCATCGAAGCCGACACAGAAGAAGCCCGCCAGAGCTGCCCAAGCCACTGCACGTCATCGAAGGCCCGTTGATGGCCGGCATGAACGTCGTCGGCGATCTGTTTGGCGCTGGCAAAATGTTCCTGCCGCAGGTCGTGAAATCGGCGCGCGTGATGAAGCAGGCGGTGGCCTATCTGCAACCCTTCCTCGAGGAAGAGAAGCGTGCGTCCGGCCTCGTCGAGATGCCGCCGAAGGGCCGCATCCTGATGGCGACCGTGAAGGGTGATGTGCATGACATCGGCAAGAACATCGTCGGCGTCGTGCTCCAGTGCAACAATTACGACGTTATCGATCTTGGCGTCATGGTGCCGGCTGCCAAGATCATCGAAGTGGCAAAACGCGAAAAGGTCGACATGATTGGATTGTCGGGCCTCATTACGCCGTCGCTCGACGAGATGTGCTTCGTCGCGGCGGAAATGGAGCGCGAAGGCTTTTCGTGTCCGCTGCTGATCGGCGGCGCGACGACGAGCAAAGTGCATACCGCCGTCAAGATCAGCCCGAACTACCACCGGGGTCAGGCCGTCTACGTGCTCGACGCGAGCCGCGCGGTGGGCGTCGTCTCGAACCTGCTGTCGGAGACGGAATGCGAGCCCTACATTGCCGGTATCCGGGCAGACTACACCAAGGTGCGCACGGCCCATGTCGCCAACGAACAGCGCAAGCAGCGCATTACCGTTGAAGCGGCGCGCCAGAACAAGTTCCCGATCAATTGGAAAGACTACAAGCCCGTGAAACCAAGCTTCTTGGGGCCGCGCGCGTACACCAACTTCGATCTCGCGAGTCTGGTGCCGTATATCGACTGGACGCCGTTCTTCCAAACGTGGGAGCTTTCCGGGCGCTATCCGCAGATCTTGGCCGACAACAAAGTCGGATCGGAAGCCAAGAAGTTGTTTGATGACGCGCAGGCGCTGCTTAAGCGCATCGTTGAAGAGAAGTGGGTGACGGCGTCGGGCATCGTCGGTTTCTGGCCGGCGAACAGCGTCGGCGACGATATCGAGGTTTACTCGGGCGAGCCGCGCCACACGAAAATCGCGACGCTTTACACGTTGCGCCAGCAGATCGCGCGTGACCCGTCGCGCAACCGCGCGCATACGGCGCTTGCTGATTTCATCGCGCCCAAGGAGACCGGCATCGCTGATTATATCGGCGGCTTTGCCGTAACCACCGGCATCGGCGAAGAAGAAGCCATCGAGAAGCATGTCGCCAAGACCGACGATTACAATCGCATCATGACCAAGGCGCTGTGCGATCGTTTGGCGGAGGCATTTGCAGAAGCCATGCACGCCAAAGTGCGGCGCGAACTCTGGGGCTATGCCAAGGGCGAGAAGCTCAGCAACGACGATTTGATCCTTGAAAAGTATCAGGGCATCCGTCCGGCGCCGGGCTATCCGGCACAGCCCGACCACACCGAAAAGAAGACGCTGTGGACGCTGATGGACGTGCGTAACAAGGCCGGCATCACACTGACCGATAGCTTTGCCATGTGGCCGGGCGCTGCGGTTTCAGGGCTGTATTTCTCGCACCCCGAAAGTCACTATTTCGGCGTCGGCAAGGTCGAGCGTGATCAGGTCGAAGACTATGCCCGGCGCAAGGGCTGGAAGGTCGAGGAGGGCGAACGCTGGCTCGCTTCGGTGCTAAACTACGACACGGCATCGATGACCAAAATCGCCGCCGCCTAACCGAAATCAGCGCCCAGGTGGTCGCCATCGCTCGTGTTCGCTGCTAGCTTCCCCGCGGGTTAGAACCGTGGGGAGG
The DNA here is from genome assembly GCA_016716675.1 of Hyphomicrobium sp. Lineage (GTDB taxonomy): Bacteria > Pseudomonadota > Alphaproteobacteria > Rhizobiales > Hyphomicrobiaceae > Hyphomicrobium_B. Next base: position 39 of record JADJVG010000023.1, on the reverse strand, counting down.
TAAACATGCTCGGCCGTCTGGTACTTCTGTTTCTACAAA
>JADJVG010000022.1 GCA_016716675.1 Hyphomicrobium sp. | reverse complement strand
CACGCCAGGGCGTTCACGTTGTGATCGGCGCGCGCGATGCCGCCAAAGGCGAGGCCGCCGCTGCCGAGTTTTCCGGAACGGATGGCAAAGTCGATAGTCTGGTTCTCGATGTGGCGGATGCCGCAAGCACCAGCGCGGCTCTGGCTGAATTCGAGAGGCGCTTCGGGCAGATCGATATTCTGGTCAACAACGCCGGTATTTTGATTGATGGTCCCGGCGGCTTCTCATCGAGCTTCTTCGATTTGACCGACGAGACCGCGCGCAAAACTTTCGAGACCAATGTGATTGGTCCGGCGCGTTTGTTGCGCGCACTCATCCCCGGCATGAAGGAGCGCGGTTATGGGCGGATCGTCAACGTCTCGTCGATTACTGGCCAACTGTCGGGCATGGGGCCTGGATTCCCCGCCTATCGCATGTCGAAAGTCGCTCTCAATGCGTTGACCCGTACCGTTGCCGCCGAAATCGGCGACTGCAACGTCAAGATCAACGCGGTGTGCCCGGGGTGGTGCCGGACCGATATGGGCGGCGCCGAAGCGACGCGACCGCCGGAAAAGGGAGCCGAGACCATCGCGTGGCTGGCCCTGCTGCCGGATGACGGCCCGACGGGTCTGTTCTTCCGGGACAAAGCCCAGCTCGCCTGGTGATGGCTGCGATGGCGCTGGCGGGCGTTGTGTTGCAAGGCGCGCACGCCTCAAGCGAACGAAGGTCATCGCGGCGAAGGCCGGGATCCGGCCAAGCGTAGGTACGGAAACGATCCCCGGCGCCTACGCGGATCTCAGTCTGCACGAGGATGAGCGCGGAGAGCCGCGCTTAAGACGCGCGTGCTTCCTTGGCTTGTAGCTGCGGGATCGTTTGCTCGACTTCCATGACAAAGCGCACGGGATGCGCATCTTTGTTGCCGGTGTCGCGCGCAGTCACGAGAATTAAGCGCGTGCGGCGGGCACGGGTGTCGATTTCAGTGACTGAAGGCGCATATTCGGCAACCGACGACACTTCGAGTTCGCGGTTCTGGCCACGGACGCTGAGGCCAATCCGGTCGCCGATCGAGACGGCTTTGGTGACCGGCAAGCTGCCTTCAAGGCCCATCGAAGTCAGCCAGTATTCTTCCGTGCCGGCGACGGGGGCGGACTTGGCGACGTGCGCCGGCGATGCCGAGGGCAGACCGCTCAACGCCATCGAAAAGCTATCGCGCAGCACCGTCTCGGAATTCGATGTGAAAATGATGCCCGTCGCCAATAAAGCCGAGGCGGACAAGCCGCCCAGCGTCAATGTCGAGAGGATCTTCCGAACGGCCATGATGCGCTCTCCCTGGTCCCTGATGCGGTATACATATCGGCGGAACGAACGGTTCACATAATACGTATGATCGTAACTTTATCACAAGTAGGCGCGGATTGTGGCGTCCGAACGATAGAACACGATAAAATTATCGTTTTACCCCATCGTTTTGGGGGGCTCGGCGGGGGGTATAGGCGTGCCGCAGATGGCGGAAAAGCGCCATATTCAGAGCCACGATCACACTGAGGGACATCAACAGCAGCATCCACGCGGTCTGCGCGCTGGTCCGCCGGTAAACGGCTTCCGGGCTAGTCGGGGACGCCGTGGTCGCGATTTCGACGATCGGTCGGGGCTCGCTGATTCCGATGGCTTCGACCACTGCCGGCGACATCGTCATGGCATAGCCCGTGGGGCCCGCGATGCTGGGTCTGGCCGAGGAGGGTGCGGGGCCGCACACGATACTGAAGACGCACAGCGCCGAGAATACGACGGCGGCGTCTATGGCCGGTCTAAGCAGCAACTTACGGACCTTGGTGCGGTCCTGCGTGGTGTTTTCGGCGTCTTGCATCTGATCCGGCATTTTTTCTCCCGTTCCAGAAAGAGTCGTAGTCATAAGTTGTTAACGATGAGTTGATCCTGCGTTCTGGGCGTTCGTTTGCTGACAATGTGGCGCCAAAGGATCATTTGTAAAAACAGGGATGATCTTTCCGTGATGTGGCCAATGCGCGTCAGGCGGCGGGGCGGCCCAAGGCGGCCCACATACCAGGCGCCACAGGCTGGCGGCTCTGGCCGGCGGAAGAGGCGGTCGCAGGGGCAGGCCAGCATCAGAATGATTCGACCGAGCCTTGCGGATATATCGGATGTGGTGTGCAAATCTGTCGTGCGACTATGGAAGGCTTGAACTCACAGTGTGTGCTCAGTAGCTTCCGCGCCGATTACTTCGCACGCGCGAAATCCACTGGCCGCGCCGCCATTCCGGCGCTTTCAATATAGGCACGCCGCTCCATGGGCTTTTTTGCCGACAGCTTGAACCGTATACAACCCTCCGCGACGATCGCGGTTTCCACCAAAGCCCGCCAGCTTAAAGCGGCTGGGCGCGATATCATTTCGCTGTCTGCCGGCGAACCGGACTTCGATACGCCACAGAACATCAAAGATGCCGCGAAGAAAGCGCTCGACGCCGGCAAAACCAAATATACCGACGTGGATGGCATTCCCGAATTGAAGGCCGCCATCGTTGCCAAATTCAAACGTGAAAACGGCCTCGACTATAAGGCCAGTCAGGTGTCGGTCGGCACGGGCGGCAAGCAGGTCCTATATAACGCGCTGCTGGCGACGCTGAACCCCGGCGACGAAGTGGTGATGCCCGCGCCATGCTGGGTTTCGTATGCCGATATCGTCATTCTCGGCGGCGGCACGCCGGTGTTTGCAGAGACCACGCTGGAGAATGGCTATAAGCTTCAGCCCGACGCGCTTGAAAAGGCGATTACGCCGAAGACCAAGTGGTTTATCTTCAATTCGCCGTCGAACCCGACGGGTGCCGTGTATTCTGCGGACGACATCAAGAAGTTGACCGACGTGCTGTTGCGCCACCCGCATGTGTGGGTGCTGACGGACGATATGTACGAGCACTTGATCTATGACGGCTTGAAGTTCGCGAGCGTCGCCGAGGTCGAGCCGAAGCTCTACGATCGCACGCTGACCATGAACGGCCTGTCGAAGGCCTACTGCATGACCGGCTGGCGTTTGGGGTATGCGGCAGGCCCCGAGCCGCTGATCAAGGCGATGTGCAAGCTGCAATCGCAATCGACGTCGAACCCGTCGTCGATCGTGCAGTGGGCCGGCGTCGAAGCGCTCAACGGTCCGCAGGACTTTATCGCCAAAAACAACGCTAAGTTCATCGAACGCCGCGATCTCGTGGTTTCGATGCTGAACCAGGCCAGCGGACTCGTATGCCCGAAGCCGCAGGGTGCGTTCTACGTCTACCCGAGCATCAAGGGTGCGATCGGCAAAGTCTCGAAGTCGGGTGTCACAATCGCGACCGACGAGGATTTCGTGACGGCGCTGCTCGAAGAAGAAGGCGTGGCGGTCGTGCATGGCGCGGCGTTTGCCGGTTCGCCGTCGTTTCGCGTGTCCTATGCAGCCTCGACCGAAAGCTTGAAGGATGCCTGCACGCGCATCCAGCGCTTTTGCGGCAATCTGAAGTAAAGCGATGTGCTGGCGGCTCTCCTCAACGGGAGCCGCCAAGCGTCACCAAAACCTAGGCGCCGCCGCGCCCACAAGTGGGCGCAAACAAAAAAAGCGCCCGAGAACGAGCGCTTTTCGCAGCGGCCACGAAGGCCGGCGGATCATCTTTCATTAAGGGTTACGCCGTTGCGCCCGTGTTGAAGCGCCCTGCCAACCAATGCCAAGCGTGGGAAACGTGTCCCTCCATCGCCGACGGCTGACCGTCGATCGCGGGAACGACGGGCCGCCAGATGGCAAGCGACGTCGAAGGAACAGACTTGAAGTCAAAGAGCGACGGCTTACGGCCGAAGGTATCCGGCAGTTCGTCTTCGGCGGCCATTACGTATCCCGCAGCATCGGCGGCGGACATCAGTGTCTCGATACTCATGTTACCCAGCCTCATTCTCATTGAGCCAACTTCCCTCTGGCCCTTAACGCTCCACATTCGATTTGCCCCTTGCGACTGTGGACCGTTAGGAATCATCTTGAAACAAGTGTGCCGCATTTCAAGTTATTTTTGTCCTACCGGAGCGCGAATTTCGAAAATCAGTTTCCAAAGCGAAATGCAGCGCAGCAATTGTTCCGGCGGTTGCGTGCATTCGAGTTGCAACGCAGCACAAGCCAACGGCGATCACGTTGCAGACAAACAGCAAGATATGACGGTTGCAAGACACGCGCTTTAGGAAGACGATCAGCGCGCCGCTTCCTTCCGAGGTGCGGGGTGCGGCGACAGTCCAGCGCGCGCCTCGACGGTGGAGGCATCAATGGGAACTCAAGAAGCCCAAAAGGGCGGGAACGGCACTCAAGGCGGGAGAGGTGGGGTCCGCGGCGCGCGCTGCATCGCGCTGATCGGACCCTTCGCGAGTGGTAAAACCACACTTCTAGAAGCCATTCTGGCGCGCACGGGCGGCATTTCCAGACCCGGCACAATCGCAGCAAAATCAACCGTTGGTGACGCATCCCCAGAGGCGCGCGAGCATGCCATGAGCGTCGGGCTTAACGTCGCCGACGTGAACTTCCTCGACGAGACCTTTACCTTCATCGATTGCCCAGGTTCGGTTGAGTTTGCCCACGAAGGCGCGCTTGCGCTGCCGGCGTGCGATGCGGCGGTGGTGGTCTGCGAACCAGATCCTAAGCGTGTTCCGGCACTGCAAATCATACTTAAGCAGCTCGAAGACATGGGACTGCCGCATCTCTTGTTCCTCAACAAGATCGACAGTTGCTCGACGCACGTGCGCGATATCATTCCGAGCCTGCAGCCGGCGAGCGCGAAACCACTGGTGCTGCGCCAAATTCCGATTTGGGAAAACGGCATCGCGACGGGGTTTATCGATCTCGCGTCGGAACGCGCGTATGTCTATCGCGAGCATGCCGAGAGCGAAATCATCGAGCTGCCGTCGGCGGTCGCGCCGCGCGAAAAGGAAGCCCGCTTCCAGATGCTCGAAAAGCTCGCCGATTATGATGACGCATTGATGGAGCAACTGCTGTCGGACATCCCCCCTCCGAACGACCAAGTATTCAAAGATTTGCGCCAGGAACTGCGTGACGGCTTGATCTGCCCGGTGCTCCTCGGGTCGGCCGAACATGGCAATGGTATTCTGCGTCTGCTGAAAGCGTTGCGCCACGAAGCGCCGACGGTCGCCGATACGGCGCGCCGCTTGAAACTCGAAAACACTAAGTCGGCGGCCTACGTCTTCAAGACGATGCACACCAAGGCGGGCGGTAAACTGTCCTATGTGCGCGTCTTGACGGGCGATATCCCCGACAGTGCGACGGTGATCGGGCGCGACGGCAAGGATGAGCGTGCGGCCGGCATCTTTTCCATTCGCGGAGAGGAAACGCAAAAGCGCGGCCCGGCGAAAGCCGGTGACACGGTGGCGCTCGGACGACTCGAGAGCGTTCAGGCAGGAGACACAATCACTACATCGAAGGGCGGCGGTATTAACCAGATCATGCGCGCGCAGCCGCCAGAAGCGGTGGTTGCCATTGGCCTTGGCCTCAAGGATCGCAAAGACGAAGTAAAACTCTCAGCAGCGGTTGCCAAACTGGTCGAGGAAGACCCCTCGTTGACCGTCGAACACAATGGCGAGCTGCATCAGATCCTGCTGCATGGGCAAGGCGAAATGCACCTTCGCGTCGCGCTTGAACGCCTGCAACGCAAGTACGGCATCGAGGTCAATCGCGAGAAACGCAAGATTCCGTACAAGGAAACCATCAAATCCGGCACTGACGTCCATGCGCGCCACAAGAAGCAATCCGGCGGACATGGCCAGTTCGGTGACGTCAAAATCACGATCACGCCGTTGCCGCGTGGTAGCGGCATTCAGTTCAACGAAACCATCACCGGCGGCGCTATCCCGAAGAACTACATCCCGTCCGTTGAAATTGGCGTGCGCGATTTTCTCGAAGAGGGGCCGCTTGGCTTCCCGGTCGTCGATGTCGGCGTGACGTTGACAGATGGCTCGTTCCACGCGGTCGATTCTTCCGACATGGCTTTCCGCCAAGCCGGAAGGTTGGCCATGTCGGACGGTTTGCCGAAGTGCAGTCCGGTGCTGCTCGAACCGGTGATGGCCGTGGCGATCACCATTCCGTCGGAAGCCAACGCGCGGATCAACGGCATCATCTCGCAGCGGCGCGGCCATATTCTCGGCTTTGACGGGCGCGAAGGCTGGCCGGGGTGGGATGTGATCCAAGCCCACATTCCAGCGTCCGAAATGGACAGCCTGATCGTTGACCTGCGGTCTGCGACGGCGGGCGTTGGCTCATACACTGCCGCCTTCGATCATCTGGCCGAACTGACCGGCCGCCTCAAGGACCAAGTGCTTTTGGAAAACAGGGCCGCAGCTTGATTTCGCAGCAAAACAGAAACCAGAGTCTGGGGAACTTCGGTTCCCCAGTGCTTTTTGGCACCAGGGTCACGGCATAACAGTTTCAATATTCGCGTTTCTGAACACTATCGCCCGACAGATCCGTTGCGTCGTCTCTCATCCTGGGTCTAGCTGTTCCACTCAATTGTCGTCGTGGTGAGGCAATACAGGGAAGCGTAACTTGGACAATGATCATTCAGGCGGTCGAACCGCCGTGCCGGTGGCAGGGCGCAGTCTGCTGAACAAAGCACTGAGCGTATCGGGCGCGCTGGTGTTGACCTGCTTCGGCTTTGCCGCAGGCGCGTATTGTTACAAAAACAGCCTGTGGCCGCTTGGTGCAACGTCGTCGTTCCGGCCTGCGGATTTCGATGAGTTCGCGACCTACGACGCCGACCGCAAATGGGCGCAGAAAATCCGCGACGGTGGCTACATTCTATACATCCGTCATGCGCAGCGCGAAAAATGGAATGACGTCACGGCCTTCGACGCTGTCGAAATTCTCAATAACGCCCGGGCCGAGACCAGCTCGTATCGGCGTGCGGTCTGCCTGACGGAGCAGGGCGTTGAGGAATCCAAGCTGATGGGCGAGGTGTTCCGCCTCGCAAGCGTGCAGGTCGATAAGGTTGTCTCAAGCCCGAGTTGCCGTGCGCGCGAGACGGCGATGCACGCCTTCGGCCACATCGACAAGATCTCCAGCGCGCTGCTGCATCGCACGGCGGTAATGAAGGAACAGCATCAGGCCTTCGCAATCGAGACGCGCAAGATCGTCGATAGCCTGAACCCGGCGCCCGGCAAGAACGACGTGATCGTCGCGCACGCCGGCACCATGCGGTTCGACGGACCGATCCTCATTGATGTCAATGAAACCGGCGGCAAGCTCGATCATCGCGACGAGACGGGCTTTGTCGTGCTGGAAAAGAAAGACGGCAAGGTGATAGCGCGCCACAAATTCTGGTCGATCAAGAACCTTGCCTACGCGAGCCTTGAGCTGCCCGTGAATTCAGACGGCGCGGCGGTCATGGATGCGACGACGGCTGACGCGCCGTAGCCGCAGGCGGCCTTCCGTAGGCCGCGTAGATAGCTCCTCGAATGCCGCGGACGGGCCTCCCGCCGCGGCATTCGAGCAGACATTTGAAATGACGGCGCTGCAACATCTCAGTGTGCGCGATATTCCGTGAGCGCGCGCCGCGATCACGCGTCGGTCGTGCTGGACGCAGGGCTATCGTTCATACCCCGCTATACCGCCTTTGCCGGCTCCGCTGCCGATTTCCCGGCGGCACTTGTCATCGATGCTGGTGTCTTCGGGCCTTTGTAATATTCGTGGGCTGCTTCCAGGAACAACGGCGATAAGCCTTCGCCACCCTTGTCGAGATGTGCTTTCAGATCATTCCGCATGCGCGGGTCCCAAGACAGATGGATGTGCTTGGCGATACCATCGAGAGCTTCCGCTTTCGAGTAGGGATTGAAAAAGGCCGAGATTTGATTGGCCATGCGTACGAGATCGGAAGCTTTCATAGTCAATGGCACTCTTCTAGCTGGACCGGCATCACGGTGATGACGGCCGTCATGGATTGAAAACGGCAACCCCGCCGGCACCAAGCGCGGCGAGGAAGAGATTGGATTTTTCGGCGAGGTTGCGGGCCAGCACCGTCGGCGCCGACACTGTTACTAGAGCTGTAATCCCGGCGGTGACGGATTTCTGAACAAGCTCGAAACTGCAGCGGCTGGTCATCATCACGAAGCCGGAGGTGACGTCTGTGTTGCTTCGCATGAGCGCGCCGATCAACTTGTCGAGCGCGGTGTGGCGGCCGATGTCCTCGCGAACAATCACAATTTCACCGTCGTTGGAAACCCACGCGGCGCCATGCACGGTGCGGTTCAGCCGGTTCATGAGCTGTTTGCCCGGCAGCACTTTGGCGGCGTTCAGGATGGCGGCGGCGGACGGCGCGCCTGTGCGCGTGACCGGCTTGAGAGGACGAACAGCGCCCGCAATATCTTCGACACCGCAAAGCCCGCACCCAGAGCGGCTTTCGATGGCGCGGCGAACCATGCGCGACTGATCGAGAGCGTCCGGAGCGACGGCGACGTCAACGGCCATACCGCCTTCGACGGGCATGACGAGCACGCCCTGAATGGCGGACGCAGACTCGAGTAGCCCTTCTGCAATCATGAAACCAATAGCGAAGTCCCGCAGGTTGGCAGGCGTTGCCATCATGACGGCATAAGGTTCGGAGTTGATCTGCAGCGCAACGGCCACTTCTTCGGGAAGCTGCCACGTGAGCGGCTCTGCTGACCCGTCTGCAAAGCGCAATTCGCCCGCCATAACGTGTGAGCACAGATCGACCTCGTCGGGCGGTTCCGCCGACACCTTTGGCATCTGGTTCATGGCATGCGTTTCACGGGTCGTGCGTGCTCCAGAGAGGCGGCACCAGCCTACGTTCCAGGCTGATGCCGACCGGCGGGGACTTACTCCGCCGGCTCAAATGATTTGGGAGCGATACGTTTGTTTTCGCGTTCGCGTTCTTCCCATTCAGACTGCCAATCGGACTGATGGTTCGACGTCGTTACCTGCACCGCCGTCACCTTGTACTCAGGGCAGTTGGTCGCCCAGTCCGAGTTCTCGGTGGTGATCACGTTGGCGCCGGTCACCGGATAATGGAACGTGGTGTAGACCACGCCCGGCAACATGCGATCCGAGACCTTGGCGGTAAGGGTCGTGGCGCCGACACGGCTAGAAAGCGAAACTTTCTGACCGCTCTTGATGCCGCGCACCTCGGCGTCGCTCGGGTGGATTTCCAGGAGATCCTCCGCATGCCAGACCGTGTTGGCGGTACGGCGCGTCTGAGCACCGACGTTGTATTGCGAGAGGATGCGCCCGGTCGTCAGGATCAGTGGGAAGTTGCGGTTCGTGCGTTCAGAAGTCGGCACGAACTCTGTCAGCATGAACCGGCCCTTGCCGCGCGTGAACTCTTCGACGTGCATGACCGGCGTGCCGTCTGGGTTGGCATCGTCGCACGGCCACTGGATCGAGCCGAGCTCGTCGAGCTTTTCGAACGATACGCCATTGAAGGTCGGCGTGACGCGGGCAATTTCGTCCATGATTTCGGACGCCGAATTGTAGTGCATCGGATAGCCCATGGCCGTCGACAGGTGGCACACGATTTCCCACTCAGCCGCGCCCTGCTTCTCACGCATGACCTTGCGCACGCGATTGATGCGGCGCTCGGAGTTCGTGAAGGTGCCGTCCTTTTCGAGGAACGACGTGCCCGGCAGGAACACATGTGCGAAGGCAGCGGTTTCGTTGAGGAACAGATCCTGCACGACAACGATGTCCATGGCATTCAACGCCGTTTCGACGTGATGAATGTTGGGGTCGGACTGCGCAATGTCCTCGCCATGGATGAAGATGCCGCGGAAGGAACCATCGGCTGCTGCATCGAACATGTTGGGAATGCGCAGACCCGGCTCGTTGTCGAGCTTGATGTCCCATTCCTTCTCGAACACCAACCGCGCTTCATTGTTGGACACGTGGCGATAGCCTGGCAGTTCGTGTGGGAACGAGCCCATATCACACGAGCCCTGCACGTTGTTCTGACCGCGCAGCGGGTTCACGCCCACGCCTTCGCGGCCGATGTTGCCGGTCGCCATGGCGATGTTGGCCAAGGCCATGACCATCGTCGAGCCTTGGCTGTGCTCGGTGACGCCGAGACCGTAATAGATCACGGAGTTGCCGCCGGTTGCGTACAGGCGGGCGGCATCACGCACCAGCTGAGCCGGTACGCCGGTGATCGGCTCAAGTGCTTCCGGCGAATTCTGCGGCTGCTTGATGAACTCTTCCCAGCGGAAGAAGTCGCCCTTTTCGCAACGGCGATTGACGAACTTGCGATCGATCATGTTTTCGGTCGCGATGACGTGGCCGATGGCATTCATGATCGCGACGTTCGTCGACGGCATAAGCTGCAAGTGATAGGTGGCCTGCACGTGTGGCGAGCGCACCAGGTCGATGCGGCGCGGATCGATGACGATCAGCTTGGCGCCCTGGCGGATACGCTGCTTCATGCGGCTGCCGAAGACCGGATGGCCGTCGGTCGGGTTAGCGCCGATGACCATGATGACGTCGGATTGATCGACGCTCTTGAAGTCTTGGGTGCCGGCGGACTCGCCGAACGTCTGCTTCAAGCCATAGCCGGTCGGCGAGTGGCAGACACGGGCGCAGGTATCAATGTTGTTGTTGTTGAAGGCCGCGCGCACCAAGCGCTGCACAACGTAGACTTCTTCGTTGGTGGTGCGCGACGACGTGATGCCGCCAATCGAACCCTTGCCGTACTTGGCCTGGGTGGCCAGGAAGCGGTCGGCCGCGTATTTGATGGCTTCCTCAAGCGACACAACCTGCCACGGATCAGTGATCTTTTCGCGGATCATCGGCGTCAGCACGCGTTCCTTGTGGGTTGCGTAACCGAATGCGAAGCGTCCCTTGACGCACGAGTGGCCCTCGTTAGCGCCGCCATCCTTGTAGGGCATCATGCGGACGACGGTTTCGCCCTGCATTTCAGCCTTGAACGAGCAGCCGACGCCGCAATAAGCGCAGGTGGTGATCACCGAATGCTCGGGCTGGCCATGCTCAATGATGGTCTTCTCGATCAGCGTTGCCGTTGGGCAGGCCTGTACGCAGTCGCCGCATGACACGCATTCGGAATCGAGGAAGGCTTCTTCCAGGCCGGGAGAAACGTGGCTGTCGAAACCGCGGCCGCCGATGGTCAAAGCGAAGGTGCCCTGCACGTCGTCGCAAGCGCGCACGCAGCGCGAGCACACGATGCACTTGGAGGGGTCGAACGTGAAATAGGGGTTCGATTCGTCTTTGGGGAGGAAGCGGTCGTTCGCCGAGCCGTCGTGTGATTTGGCGAAGACGTGATTTTCGCCATCGAAACCGTAGCGCACTTCGCGCAGGCCGACCGCGCCAGCCATGTCTTGGAGTTCGCAATCGCCGTTGGCGGCGCAGGTGAGGCAATCGAGCGGATGGTCGGAGATGTAGAGTTCCATCACGCCCTTGCGGAGCTTCGCCAGGCGTTCGGTCTGGGTGGAAACCTTGATGCCGGTCGCAACTGGTGTGGTGCACGAGGCCGGCGTGCCGCGCCGGCCTTCGATTTCGCACAGACACAAGCGGCACGACCCGAAGGCATCGAGGTTGTCCGTCGCGCACAGCTTTGGGATCTTGATGCCCAGCTGCATCGCGGCGTTCATGATCGACGTGCCTTCCGGCACGGTGATCGACAAACCGTCAATCTCGAGCGTGACCAAGTTCGTTGATGTGGAGTGTGGCGTGCCGTAATCGATCTCTTTGATGAGCGTCATCGGCTTCACGTGCTTGTTCATGGTCGCGTCCTCGTTGAGGTCGTCAAACGTATTAAGTCAAACGGGTCTAAGTCAAACGGCTATGATCGGCGTCACTCTGCGGCATCCGCGAGGCGGTCATCCGGCGATGGCCGCTGGAAGTCGCCCGGGAAACCTTTGACGGCGCTCAACACCGGCATCGGCGTCAAGCCGCCCAGGGCGCACAGCGAACCGTCAGTCATGGTAACGCACAAATCTTCAAGCAGCTCCATATTCTTGGCGCGGTTGTCGCCGGCGATGATCTTGTCGATCACCTCGACCCCGCGCGTCGAACCGATCCGGCACGGCGTGCACTTTCCGCAGCTTTCGATGGCGCAGAACTCCATCGCGAACCGAGCCATCTTTGCCATATCGACAGTGTCGTCGAATACGACAAGGCCACCGTGGCCGACCATGGCATCAACTTTCAGAAATTCTTCGTAATCCATGGGCACGTCGAACTTGGATTCCGGCAGGTACGCGCCGAGCGGTCCGCCCACCTGCACAGCCCGCACGGGCCGGCCTGATGCCGTGCCGCCACCCCAGTCTTGGATCAACTGGCGCGTGGTGACACCGAAGGCCTTCTCGACGAGACCGCCCCGCTTGACGTTGCCGGCGATCTGGAATGCGAGTGTGCCGCGCGAACGGCCGACGCCGTAGTTCTTGTAGAACTCGCCACCCTTATCGAGGATGATCGGCACAGCCGCGAAGCTCATCACGTTGTTGATGATGGTTGGCTTGCCGAACAGACCTTCAATGGCTGGGATCGGCGGCTTGTAGCGCACGATGCCGCGTTTGCCTTCGATGGATTCGAGCATCGAGGTTTCTTCGCCGCAAATGTAGGCGCCAGCGCCGCGGCGTACATAAAGATTGAACGAATACTTCGAGCCCTGGATGTTGTCGCCAAGCCAGTTGGCCTTGCGCGCGATCTCGATGGCTTCTTTCATGACCGCGATGGCGTGCGGATATTCCGAGCGGATGTAGATGTAGCCTTTGTTGGCACCACCCGCGATGGCTGCGATCGTCATGCCTTCGATCAGGCAGTAGGGATCGCCTTCCATCAACATGCGGTCAGCAAACGTGCCGCTGTCGCCTTCATCGGCGTTGCAAGCGACGTATTTCTGGTCGGCAGCAATATCGTGGACCGTCTTCCACTTGATGCCGGTCGGGAAGCCAGCACCGCCCCGGCCGCGAAGCCCGGACGTGGTGACTTCCGTCACGATGTCGATCGGCTTCATGGCAATGGCCTTCTTCAGGCCTTGGAAGCCGCCATGCTTGACGTAGTCTTCGATCGACAGCGGATCGGTGATACCGCAGCGCGCGAACGTCAGGCGTTCCTGGTTCTTGAAGTAGGCGATTTCCTCAGTCAGCCCGTGGCCGAGTTTGTGGTTTTTACCTTGTAGGAAACCGCTCTTGAACAGATCCGCGACGTCGGCCGGTGTCACCGGACCATAGGCGACGCGGCCCTTCGAGGTTTCAACTTCAACGAGCGGTTCAAGGAACAACATGCCGCGTGAACCGTTGCGGACAATTTTCACGTCCTGCTTGAGTTTTTTAGCTTCGGCTTCGATGGCCGCTGCAACGTTGTCGGCGCCGACGGAGAGGGCGGCCGCATCGCGAGGAACATAAACTGTAATCATGCTGCGGTCTCCTTGGACAGACCGGCGACGATCTCGTCAAAACGCTTGGCATCGACCCTGCCGTAAAGCTTATCACCAACGAGAATGGCTGGCGACAGCGAGCAATTGCCGAGGCAGTAGACCTCTTCGATCGTCACTTTACCGTCGGCGCTTGTACCGCCCATGGTGGTCTTCAAGGATTTCTCGGCATGATCGCAGAGATGGTCGGTGCCCATCGATTGGCACGCTTCCGCGCGGCAAATCTTGATGGTGTAGCGTCCGCCCGGCTGGCGTTTAAAGTCATGATAGAAAGTAACGATGCCGTGGACCTCGGCGCGGGACATGTTCAGCGCGCTGGCAAGAGCCGGCAGTACCGCCTCGGGCACATAGCCGAGGCTTTGCTGAAGATCGTGCAGGATCTCCAGAAGTTCAGACGGCTTGTTGCCGTAGGCGGCGCAAATCGCCAGCGCTTTAACTTCAGCCGGACTACTTGGAGCTTTCGCCGGCTGAGCGGCCGGAGATGATTTTTGTTTTTTGGCCATGTGGATCTTCTTCCTGGGGCCGTACGAGACCCGTGCAGCAGCAACTCAGTGCATTACGTCGCAGATTAGAACGTCTCTCATTTTTGAACGTAATTCAAACATTTTAGGACGTAGTTCAAATCGGTATTGCCGATCTTATCATAGACAATATCTATCACCATGTTAGCAAACTGTGGTTATAATCGCAGTTCCGAATATCTTGACCCGCCAGTGGCTTACGCCATTTCTCGGGGAGAGAAGGATTTGGCCGCTTCAAAGAAGGCTTTCACAAGAGGGCCGAGCGGATCGCGGTCGACGGCCACCACGCCGACGTTGTGGGCAACCTCCGGCTCTTTCAGCGGAACAGCGGTGATGCCCGGCTCGCGCCCGAGGATGTCCAGAATATAGTCGGGCATGATGCAGGCGAGGCCCATGACGCGAACGTTCGACCACAGATTAATGACCGAGTTCGTCTCAAGCGCCGGATTGGGGTGGCAATTGGCCGATGCAAAGGCGCGGTCGATAATGCGCCGGTTTTGCATGTTGCCGGTCAGCAAGCCGAGGGGCAGCGCGGAGGCCTCCTTCCACGTCACCGCCTTGTTCATGGCGAGTGCATGTCCATCCGGCACGAACAGACAATAGCGTTCCAAATAGAGTGGCCAAGCCATCAGACCCGTGATCGGTTCGTTATCGAGATAGGTGATGCCGACGTCGATCGAATAATCTTCGAGTGCGCGCAGGATTTCTTCCGAACTCATCGACATGACCGCGAAATCGATGCGCGGATGCAGCGCCCGCACCGCCTTGTTCATCAGCGGAATCATCGGCAGCGCCGAAGGAATGCCGCCGAGCACGAGGCGGCCCGTCAGATCGGCTCCACTGGAGCGGATTTGCGTCAGCTCCTGTTGCATCGATTGCCAGTTGTTGAGGATGAGTTGCGCCCATTTGAGGACGCGCTCGCCTTCGGCGGTCAGGCCTTGATAGCGCTGGCCGCGTTCGACGATCGGAATGCCAAGCTCTAGTTCGAGTTGCCGGATGCGTCCCGATAGCGTCGGCTGCGTGACGTTGCAGGCCATGGCCGCGCGCGTGAAATGCTTCTCGCGGGCAAGGGCCACGAGATAGTGCAGCTGACGGATGTCCATAGTCTGTTCCGCGTTACGTTGCCGGCCGTCGCCACAGTGTTACGCCACCATGGGCCGGTAAAATCAAGGGCAATGCAGATGTCGGCAGTGCGGTGGGCCTAATTGACGCCGGAGCGCGCGGTTTTGGCTGCGTGAATGCTGTCGCGTTCAGACTGCAGCGCGCGTTCGACTTCGTTGAAGCAGGCCGTGATGGTGAGCGCGTGCGTACGGGAAGCGGCAACGTCGTTGGCATTCGCTGTTTCCTCGAGCGCGCGGCAGTGGTCGGACAGGTGCACCGCGCCAACATTGGCACTTGAGGATTTCAAGCTGTGTGCAGCGCGTGACATGCCTACGCAATCGCCTTCGGCGGCGGCCGTCGTAAGCTCGCCCAGCAGTGCAGGGGTGTGCGTGAGATATGTTGTGATAATGCGCACCAGAAGATCTGGGTACTTGGTCCGCAGTGGTGCCAGTACAGCATCGTCGAGCAGCGGCGTGACCCGCATCGCGTCTGTGGGACAGGATGTGCCGTCCGCGATCGGAGCACTGGTGTTTCTAGCGGCGGTCTTTGGCAGCCACGTACTCAGCAGCACGTACAGCTGATCTTCGCTATACGGCTTGCGCAAGTAGCCATTCATGCCGGCCAGCAAGCATTGGTTACGATCCTCGGCGAACGCATTTGCCGTCAGAGCCATGATGGGCACAGGCCTGCGCCCGGTCTCGGACTCGATGGCCCGCCAGCGACGTGTCGCGGTCAAGCCATCCATGACCGGCATCTGGCAGTCCATCAGCACAATGTCGAATGTGCTGCTCGTCAACGCTGCAAGCGCTTCCAATCCGTTCGAGGCCGTTGCAACGATGCAGCCGAACGACGTCAGGAATTCCTTGGCGACCTCGATGTTGACGGCGTTGTCTTCGACCAAAAGCACGGACGCGCAAAGCTGCGCACGCTGCGGTTGGATATCTGAGGCTTGATCCGTCCGGCTCGCTGCAGACGTACTGGCCTTCCAGCCCGCATGGCGAGCGCCCTGCACCGCTTGCGCCATCACGTCGGTCAGATCGCTGCGCCGGATTGGTTTCGTGAGAACAGCAGCAACGCCGGCATCGCGAATGGTGACAGCGTCACCTTGCCAGTCGAACGTCGTCGCGATGACGAGTTTGGTGGGGGACAGTTCGGCATGCGCTTTGACGCGGCGTGCAAACGCGAGGCCGTTTTCTTCCGGCATGAGCATGTCGATGATCATCGCGTGATAAGGTTTGCCGCTTGCCATAGCGGCCGTCAGCGCTGACCATGCATGCGTGGTGCTTGTCGCGGCGGTAACAATGCAGCCGCTATCTTCAAGGTATTTGGTGACGATATCGCGATTGGTTTGACGATCGTCGATCACGAGAATGCGGGCGCCGTCTAACACACTAAGGTCGCTCTGTTGCGCGATCGCCGTGGGGTTGCCCTGTTCGAGCGGCAGCTGGATCGTCGCCGTGGTGCCTTTGCCGGGCTCGCTATCCAGCGTTATTGCGCCGCCCATCATGTCGGCGAGGTGGCGGGCGATTGTGAGCCCAAGGCCGGTGCCGCCAAAGCGCCGGCTGATCGATGTTTCAGCCTGCGTGAACGGCTGGAATAACTTGGCGAGAACGTTGCGGGCAATGCCGATGCCGGTGTCGGCAACGGAAATGGAAACCTCCGGCCGGCCTTCGGCACCGCTGATCTGCGTAACGCGGACGCGAATTTCTCCGTGCTGCGTAAATTTGAGCGCGTTGCCGATCAGGTTCAGCACAATCTGTCTGATCCGACCCGAGTCCCCCTTGGCGAAGACCATGACTCCCGGGTCCATGAACAGCGAGATCTCGATGCCCTTTTTCTGCGCCTGACTTGCGAACAGTTCGACAGAGCGTTCCATCATGTCGCGGAGATTGAACTCGTGGATGTCGAGGTCAAGTTTTCCAGATTCGATGCGCGACAGATCAAGAATGTCATTGATGATCGTGAGCAACGACTGGGCGGAATCCTTGATCGTTCCGACAAGTTTCTTCTGGCGCGGATCGAGCGGAGTTCGCATCAGCAGATCGGTCATGCCGAACACACCATTCATAGGTGTGCGGATCTCATGGCTCATATTGGCAAGGAATTGCGCCTTGGCGCGAACCGAAGCTTCCGCGTCATGAAGGGCAAGTTCAAGTGAGTCGAGGGTCCGCTGGTGTTTCGACACTTCAAGCTGCAAGGCGTCATTGGAGTCTTGATGGCGGGCGATTGTGCGTTCCAGATCGCGAGCCAGTTCGTCGTTGACGAAGCGCAGCCGCAAGGCTTCGATGGTCATGCGCGTGTGGCGGACGGCGGAAATGCTCAGCGCTGCGATGAACGCTAGGCACATTCCCGACATCGCAAGGTTGATGGGCGTGCCTGCAAAGAGCAGCCGGATCATATAGGGGGCGATGATCAGAACCAGAAAAGCACAGAAAATTTTGTGGTGCGTGGCCATCGACCCTGCCGCGCCTGCCGCCATGCCCGCAAGGACAAAGCCAATGAAGGCCTGATGGGCGTGACTGGAGACCGGAAACAGAAGAACGCCCGACGTACCCCAAAGTGCGGCACTGGCAAACGCGCCGCCCGCGAACAGGTTGCGCCAGAAGGCATAGTCGTATTCCGATGGGCTGGCCTTGCTATACGCCCAGTAGCTGCCGGCGCACGGTGCCTTTGTGCCAACGACGGCAAAGAACCATAAAGCAGGAAGTGGCGCGGCAACCACGTCGGACAGAATGTAGGCCAGCAAAGCTGCGTTGAGGACGTTGACGATGAGGCCGAGTGGAAGCTGCGTGTACAGCATAGCGAGCTGTTCCAGCCTGACCTTGCTATCGATGCTGCCACCGGCTGGGCTGCCCGCCGCCGTGGTTCTCATCGAGGGCGCGACCTGATTGCGAGCCGCGCGGGCGCGTCCGACAAGGCCGCCGGTGCCGATGCAGCGCTGGCCGACTTGGCGATCCTCGGATCGGCGGCCAGTTCCGCGCTGATGCGGGCGAGCCGTTCGACCGCAGTGTTCGCCGGTTGGGAGCGCGCGTCATCGCCGCGCTGTGCGGCACGATCGCGTGCATTGCTCGGTATTGTCAGGCTCACCAGATTGCCGCCGTCTGGGTTCGGACGCACGTTGAACGAGCCGCTGTGCGCTTCGGTCAGGATCTTTGCGATCTTGATGCTGACCGCGCTGAAGGGGGCTTGCGCCATGAAACCTTGGTGAGGATGCGACACGTCGTTTACTTCCGCCACTAAGTCCTGGGGCATGGCAGGCCCGGTATCGCCGGCGCTGAACAGCATCGCGCCTTGACTATTGATCGACGCGCGAACGATTACCTCGCCATCGCGGGGCGAGAGGCGAACGGCATTGGCGA
>JADJVG010000021.1 GCA_016716675.1 Hyphomicrobium sp. | reverse complement strand
GCGCGACACCGGCAGACCGAACTGCTTGCGGATGCGGGCATATGCCGAGGTGACGCGCAGCATCGTCTTGGCACCAGCTGTTGCCGACGACGGCAGCGAAATCGCGCGGCCCGCCGACAGGCACTCCATCAACATGCGCCAGCCCTGACCGGCCATCGCGTCGCCGCCGATCACCCACTCCATCGGAATGAAAACGTCATTGCCCCAATTGGGACCGTTCGGGAAGGCGGCGCCCGACGGCAAATGCCGCCGCCCGATATTGACGCCAGGATGCGTGGCCGGGATCAACGCCAGCGTAATGCCGACGTCCTCGCCCTTGCCGAGCAGGTTGTCCTTGTCGAACAGGCGGAACGCCAGACCGACGAGCGACGCCTTCGGGCCGAGCGTGATGTAGCGCTTATCCCACGACAGCCGGATGCCGAGCACCTCCTTGCCGTCGTGCGTACCGCGCGTCACATAGCCAATGTCGCGCATCGTCGCCGCGTCCGAACCCGATGTCGGCCCGGTTAGCGAGAAGCATGGCACTTCGAGGCCCTTCGCGAGGCGCGGCAGGTAGTAATGTTTCTGCGTGTCGGTGCCGTATTTTTCGATCAACTCGCCTGGGCCAAGAGAGTTCGGCACCATGACGATCGTCACCACATCCGGCGACCGCGACGCAATCTTACCGAGGATCAGCGACTGGGCTTGCGCGGAGAACCCAAGGCCGCCGTGGTCCTTGGAAATCAACATGCCGAGGAAGCCATGCGACTTGGCGAAGTCCCAGATGACGTCTGGGATTTCGCGGTTGGCGTGGCGGATCTGCCAATCGTCGATGAGCTTGCACAGCTCTTCGGTCGGACCGTCGAGGAACGCCTGTTCTTCGGCTGATAGCTGGATCGGTGGGATCGCTTGCAGCTTCGCCCAATCGGGCGTGCCGGAAAAAATTTCGGCGTCGAAGCCGACTGTGCCAGCGTCCAGCGCTTGGGCTTCGGTGTCGGAAACCTTGGGCAGAATTTTCTGCACCATCGCAAAAACCGGCGCGACGATGAATTGGCGGCGCAAAGACGGCACGGACAGCAGCGCCAGCGCAATGAAGGGGAGCCAGGCGATGTAACTTAAAAAGCCCGTCGCAGGCGGACCGCCGCTCAGCAGACCCGATTGCGCAATATAGGTCAGCGCGCCAACCGCCAGCGCCCATGCCCACATCGGGGCCTTGCGCATACTGAGGGTCAGAAAGGCAGCTATAACAAGTCCGAGAAAGACGATCGTTGCCATTGGGCAGTGCCTCCGTCTCGGCTGGCACGCGGAAGTCCCGCGCTCCAGCCACGCCAGCTCTCCCTCCAGATACCTCTGCTTGACCTATACGTCAACCTCCGAATGGTTAACGACGTCGGCAACCGGCACTGCCGCTCACCGGGCCCCGGGGGAAAGGCTCATTCTAGCTAACCATGTTTTTAGGGAAGCGCGAACCCCGCTTCTGCGTGCCAGCGTCGGCCGGGCGGCCTTGCGGGTGCTACCCTGCGGGCAGGTCAAGTTTCGCTGGCAAGCGTCGAGTATCCCATCGACAGGCAAGCCCGCCCATGGCTTTGGCTAATCCGGGCAGCCGGACCGCGGTGGCACCTATTTCTTGTGTGCCGCCTTATCGGAAGCCGGCACGTCGCCTGGCCCTTTGTCTTGCGCGTCGTCAGGCGCATCCGCCGTTGCGGGCACCGTGCCAAAGAGATCGGCAACGAGCGACGCATACCAGCCGACGCTTTCATCGTACGTCTCGCGGCGCACCTCAGCGCTCTCGCCCGGCTTCGAAACGAACGAGTTTTTCGGCTCCAGAAACCCCTTACCGTCCTTCATGACCGGCGTGTAGTCGGCGCCGACCTTGGCGCTGTTTTCCGGCGCCAGCATCGACCAGCAGGTGTTGCGATAGGTGCCCGGCGTGCGCGGCTGACCAGAGAGATCGGCGATGATATCGGCTGCGACGACGCCCGCCTGACTGACCGCTGTATACGCCGACTTCGGCATGTCGGCTGCGATCGCGGCATCGCCGAGCACGTAGACGTCCTTCACCTTGGTGGACGCAAAATTGTCAGGGTTGACCGGACACCAGTCACCATCCGTCACGCCAGCGAGTGCGGCGATGCCGCCGGCCTTCTGCGCAGGAATGATGTTTGCGACAGTTGCCCGTTCCGTGCGACCAGCTTTCACCACCACGTCGCCGGTCTTCGGGTCCACACGCTGAACCGCAAAATCATCGATTTCATTGGTCAGGTTGAGTTCGATGATGTCCTTGTAGAATTCGGCAAACGCCTCTTCGAATACGGCCTGCTTCGAGATCGTCTTCTTAGCGTCGAAGATAATGAGTTTCGACTTCGGTTTCCGGGTTTTGAGAAAATGCCCGATCATACAGGCACGCTCGTAGGGTCCGGGCGGGCAGCGGTATGGGTTCGGCGGCACGGTTATCACAACGAGACCGCCGTCGGACATCGCCAGCAACTTCTGCTTGAGCAACCACGTCTGCGGTCCGCCCTGCCAGGCGTGCGGCATGATTTCCGCAGCCTCTAGAGAATAGCCTTCCACACTGTCGAATTTTATATCGATGCCGGGTGCGATCACCAGCCGGTCATAGGGTATCGCGGCACCACCCTTCGCCAGCGTCACCGTCTTGGCCGTCGGATCGACAGCAGAGGCCATGTCGCTCACCACGCGGATGCCGCGCTTCTTCACGACCTCATAATCGTGCGTGATCGATCGAAACGAGCGGAACCCGCCAATATAAAGATTAGAAGAGAAGCACGTCGTATACTGCTGCTTCGGTTCGATGAGCGTCACATCGAGATCAGGGCTCGCCGCCTTCACGCGGTTGGCAACGGTTACGCCGCCAGGGCCGCCGCCGATGATGACGATTTTTCCGGCCGCCTGTGCAAATGCGCGTCTGCTCAGGCGCGGCATCGCGCCGATCAAGCCCGCACCCGCCGTCAGTCCGGCAAATTGACGGCGTGTGATCTCTGTCATGTGGTTTCGAAGCCTCTCGTGCCTATTACTTTTTTCTTTTGGTGGCAGAACCATGGCAAAACACCATCATCGCCTTCATTTTGTCAGGAAATGAATCCCTTGTAACTAGCGCAGAGCGAACTTTCTAACGTATGGTCCCTGCAAAATCACGACTCGAGCACAAGAGCCTTAGAACGAAGTAATGGCTGATAATATCCGCATTGCGCTCATGTCACGTCGGGCTCTGCTAGCGTCCGCAGCGACGGCGCTTGCGATATCGTCGGGCCTCAGCGCATTGCTATTGGATGTTGGTGCGCTCGCCGACGACGCGTCATCCTCGAAGATCGAGCGCACGAAGTGGTTCGAGGAAGAGCTCACCAAGCTGCTTGCTGGCGCGGCACCGACCGAAGGCAAAATCAAACTGGAACTGCCGGAGATTGCTGAGAACGGCAATTTCGTTCCCGTTACGATCACGGTCGAAAGTCCTATGACGGCGGATGACTACGTCAAAACCATCTATCTGCTGTCAACCAGCAACCCAGTGGCGCGCGTCGCCACGTTCCACCTCTCGCCGATCAATGGATTGGCGCGCGTACAAAGCCGCATGCGTCTGGCCAAAACGCAGGACGTCGTGGCGCTTGCTCAGATGTCGAACGGCACGATGGAAATCGCGACGGTGCTCGTCAAAGTCACCATCGGCGGCTGCGGCTCCTAGAAGGACAAACGCCATGGCGGCTTCAAGACCACGCATCAAACTGCCAGAGAGCGCCAAGGTCGGTGATATCATCGAGGTGAAGACGCTGATCACCCATGTCATGGAAACCGGGCATCGCAAAGATAAAGACGGCAAACCCATCCCGCGCGACATCCTCAACACGTTCATTGCAAAATTCGGCGACGCTGAGGTCTTTCGCGCCGAACTCGGGTCAGGGATTTCCGCCAACCCCTTCATCTCTTTTCAGCTTCGCGTTCCCGGCCCCGGCACATTCGAATTTGCCTGGATCGACGATAACGGCACGAAGACCGTGGAGCTCACGCCGCTCAATGTGGTGTGACGGAACCAATCGATACCGAAGAGATTTTATCGTGGCGTGCGCGAAACGCATCGTCGCGCTTGCTGCGCTGTTCGCGGTGGCACCAGTGCTGCAGGCGCGCGCCGAAACGCCGGCCTGCGAAGCCGTAACGTTCGAGAGCCGCGCATTCACGGTCTGCACGGCCAATCCTGCCGAGCACGCCTTCCACATGTATCTCAATGCGCCGAACGGTGAAAAATATGGAAGTCTTGGCGCGGTGCCCGCCGACGATCTGCTGTTTGCAACCAATGCCGGTATGTACACGCCCGAATACGAACCTGCCGGGCTGTACGTTGAAAACGGCGTCGAACGCAATCGCTTGAACACGCGCAAATCGGGCTACGGCAATTTTCATCTGCAGCCGAACGGCGTGTTCTGGGTCAAAGGACGAACGGCTGCCGTCACCTCGACAAGCGCCTATGCGCGGCTGATGCCACGCGCCGACCTTGCCACACAGTCGGGCCCGATGCTGGTCATCGACGGAAAACTCAATCCGCGCTTCGATGAGGACGGACCGTCGCGCTATATCCGCAACGGCGTCGGCGTGACGAAAGGCGGGCGTGTCGCATTTGCGATTTCCGAGGTGCCGGTGTCTTTCGGCGCATTCGCGCGGTTGTTCCGCGATCACCTGAAATGCCCGAACGCACTGTATTTCGACGGCAGCGTCTCGCAATTGCGCATCGCTGGCCAATTCCGCCCCACGTTCGGCCCGCGCCTCGGCCCGATGCTGGCTGTCTATCGCGCCCGCAAATAGCCGCTCAAACGGTCGTGGCGCCGTCTTTCAACAGCTTGTAGTTGATGCTGTCGAGAAGCGCTTCGAAACTTGCGTCGATGATGTTTGGAGAAACGCCAACCGTCGTCCAGCGCTCGCCTGTCTCGGTGTCTTGGCTTTCGACGAGCACGCGCGTCACGGCTTCTGTGCCGCCTGCCCCCGTCTGCGTCAGAATACGAACCTTGTAATCGACCAGCTCGACGTTCTCGATATGCTTTTGATAGCGGCCGAGATCACGGCGCAGTGCGGTATCCAGCGCGTTGACCGGGCCGTTGCCTTCGCCGACTGAAACCAGCGGCTGTTCTTCGCCTGCGATCGACACGCTGACGATGGCTTGCGATTGCGTCGCCGCGCGGCCGTTGCCATCAGCGGGCCGCTCAACAATCACGCGAAAACTATCGACCGAGAAATAGCGCGGCACGTCGTCCAGCATCCGCCGCGCCAGCAATTCGAACGACGCTTCCGCCGCCTCATACGCATAGCCGCCGTCTTCGCGAAGCTTCACTTCATCGAGCAGGGCCTGCACCTTGGCATCGTCCGTGCTACCGGCGAGATCGAGGCGCTCCAGCGCCGACATAAGCGACGAGCGCCCGCCCTGCTTCGACACCAAAATGCGCCGCTCGTTGCCGACGCTTTCGGGCCGCACGTGTTCGTAGGTTTCCGGCTCTTTCATAAGCGCGGATGCGTGAATGCCGGCCTTGGTCGCGAACGCGCTTTCGCCGACATACGGGGCATGCCGGTCGGGCGCTTCGTTCAGCACTTCATCGAGCACGCGGCTCGCGTGCGTGAGCTTCTGCAAGCGTTCGGGCGTCACGCCAGTCTGGAAGTGATTGGCGAATTCGCTTTTCAAAAGAAGCGTCGGAATGATCGACGTCATGTTGGCGTTGCCGCAACGCTCGCCGAGACCGTTCAGCGTGCCCTGGATCTGGCGGCATCCGGCGCGCACCGCCATCAAGGTATTTGCGACGGCGTTTTCGGTGTCGTTATGGGTGTGAATGCCAAGGTTGGCGCTCGGCACGTGCTTGGCCACGTCGGCGACGATTTCCGACACTTCATGCGGCAGCGTTCCGCCGTTGGTATCGCACAACACAACCCAGCGCGCGCCCGCGTCGAAGGCGGTCTTGGCGACGCTTAGCGCATAGGCGCGATTACCTTTGTAACCGTCGAAGAAATGCTCGCAGTCCACCAGCGCCTCGCGCTGCGTCTCAAGAACGGCGGCGACGGACTGGGCAATCGACTCGAGGTTATCTTCATTCGTGATGCCGAGCGCGACGCGCACGTGATAGTCCCACGACTTGGCGACGAGGCAGATGCTATCGGCCTTCGATTGCAGCAGCGCCTGCAGCCCTGGATCGTTGGAGACCGAGCGGCCCGCGCGCTTCGTCATGCCAAACGCAGTGAAGCGCGCCGACTTAAAGTCGGGCACCGAAGAAAACAGCTCGCTGTCTGTGGTGTTCGCGCCCGGATAGCCGCCCTCGATATAATCAAGGCCTAGCTCGTCGAGCACGCGCATCAGGCGGCGCTTGTCGGACAGCGAAAAATCGACACCCGTCGTCTGCGCGCCGTCGCGCAGCGTCGTGTCATAGAGATAGAGGCGTTCTTTGGTCATACGCGCGCCAAGTGTTACCCGTGTCGCAAAATGCGTGTCATTGCTTGGTTGTCGGCGCCGCGCCGCTGCTGGCAGCAGGTTTGAGACGCTTGATCATAGTCGTATTCGAAAGCCATTGGTCGTCGAGCGGCACGGAATTACGCTTCGTTGCCTCAAATCCGTGCTTCTCGAAGAATTCCTGCGCCGTGTCGCTGGCATCCGCGGAAAGCACGTCGGCGCCACGCGCCGTCGCGATTTTTTCAAGCGCCGACAGCAACGCCGTGCCAACGCCCTCGCCCGCGTAATACGGGTGCACGAACAGCATGTCGATGGTCTTATTGTCCCTGAGCGATGCGAAGCCGAGATATTCGCCATCAAGCTGCACCACAAGTGTTAACGATTGTGCCAAACGCTTGGCGAAAGCGTTGGCGTCTTCGGCCGCACTCGCCCATGCGATGCGTTGATCCTCGTCATAATCGTCCTGGGTCAGCTCCTCGATCGACTGCGCAAAGAGTTCGCGCAACGCCATCGTGTCGCCCGGCAAATACGGCCGCAGCGGAAAGTCATCCTCCCCACTCATCGCGCGACCTCCCAGCTGGTCACGATCTCCCCGGTTGCCGGATCTTTACTGTCCTTGAGCGTGATGCCCATCGCCGCCAACGCGTCGCGGATGCGGTCGCTTTCCTTGAAGTCCTTGGCCTTGCGGGCGGCAAGGCGGGCGGTGATGAGCCCCTCCACGGCAGCCGTATCGACGCTACGTGCAACAAACCCCGGATTGAGCTCCTCCTGGGTTTCGTTCCCGTAAAGCCCCATGAACTGCAACGTCGACTTGAGCTGCGCTGCCGCATCGCCATTGCGGTGCGCCGACTTGGCCAGCCCATGGATGATGGAAATCGCGCTCGGCGTGTTGAGATCGTCAGATAGCGCCGCCACGACTTCGGGGTGCGGCTGGCCGGCCACCGGCGCATCGCGCAGGAAGCTCAATTCGAACAGCGTTGCGCGGGCTTGCACGAGGCGATCCACCGTCCAGTCAATCGGCTGGCGATAGTGAGAGCCGAGCATCGCCCAGCGCACCACGCGTCCGTGCCACTGGCTGCCGCCGAACATCTTCGTCGCCAGCAAATCATTGATAGTGATGAAGTTGCCGAGCGACTTGCTCATCTTCTCGCCTTCGACCTGCAGGAAGCCGTTGTGCATCCACACGTTGGCCATGACCGGCGTGCCGTGGGCGCAGCGCGATTGCGCGATTTCGTTCTCGTGATGCGGGAAAATGAGATCCAGCCCGCCACCGTGAATGTCGAACACCTGCCCCAGATAGCGCGCGCTCATTGCCGAGCACTCGATATGCCAGCCCGGCCGGCCTCTGCCCCACGGGCTTTCCCAACCCGGTTCGTGCGGCTCGGATAATTTCCACAGCACGAAGTCGCCGGGATTTTTCTTGTGCGCCTCCACTTCGATGCGCGCGCCGGCCTGCTGCTCGTCGAGATTGCGTTTCGACAACTGGCCGTAATCGGCCATCGACGATGTGTCGAACAGCACTTCGCCCGCCGCCACATAGGCGTGGCCTTTGGCAAGCAACGCGACGATGATCTCGACCATCTGCGCGATGTTTTCTGTCGCGCGCGGTTCGTGCGTCGGCGGCAGCACGCCGAGTGCGGCGATGTCCTTGTGGAATTGCGCGGCGGTCTCTTCCGTCAGTTTGCGGATGCCAGCTTCCGGTGCGAGGCCTGGATAGCGCTCGGCAGCGCGCGCGTTGATCTTGTCATCGACGTCGGTGATGTTGCGCACATAGGTGACGTGCTCCGGCCCATAGACATGGCGCAGCAACCGGAACAGGACGTCAAACACGATGGCAGGCCGCGCATTGCCGATGTGGGCAAAGTCGTAGACCGTCGGCCCGCACACATACATCCGCACATTCGATTGCTCGATTGGCGCGAACGGTTCTTTTTTGCGCGTCAGCGTGTTGTAGAGCGATAACGTCACTGCGGTCCTCATGGACTGGAGGTTGCGATTGGCGGCCAGGGTGCCGAAAATCGGGCGAGTCGGAGTATGCCATACGCTGGCGGAGCGGGGATAACCTAGCCCCCAATTGCGCGCATCGGCCGCCCGCCGGCCGGCCCGCCTTACAGCAAACACCTGAACAATCATGTAAAACCCAGTTCGTCGCAATTGCTCCGCATTGACCCCCTAATCGAACAGCGGCTAGGGTTGCGCCGGATGTCTCGCGGCAGACCGGAGGGCTGGTCTCTCGGCGGTCCCCGCGCGCGAAAACTGGGAAAAACAGGCTTGAAGGTCGTCAGCACCTCGTTTGTCACTTTTAGCCGTCGTACTGGCAGCAAAGTGCTGGCAGCGGCGCTGCTTATTGCGGGTGCGCTCGCCGCCGTGCAGCCGGTGCAGGCGCAGAGCTGGTGGCCGTTCGGTAACGATGAACCGCCGCGTCCGCGCGAACCGTTGAACCGCCCGCCGCCGCAGCAAGTTCCAGCCCCCATCCCGCCGTCGGCCGCGCCGCCGGGTCCGCAGGGCACCGCCAACTGGGCCACCAAGAACCCGATTTGTCTGCAGCTCGAACAGCGCCTCGTGCAAGAGGGCCAAAAGGGCAACCAGTCGGCTAACCGCCTGCCGCAGATTGAAGCGGAAATGCGGACCGTCGATCAGACCTTTAACGTTGGCTCATCCAAGCTCGACAAGAACTGCTACGAGTATTTCCTGTTCACCAAGACGTTCCGCAACACGCCGCAGTGTAAAGAGCTGGCGCGCCAGGTCGAAGTTGCGAAGCGGCGCTTGAGCGAACTCGAAGCCCAGCGCCAGGAAGCGATGGGGTCGGCCGGCCGGTCCTACAAGGACGACATCATTCGCGAACTCGCCCGCAATAACTGCGGCGCCAATTACGTCGATCAGGCGCGCCGTCGCGACGGTGGTGTCTGGCAGGACGAGGAAACGATCGGCAATAGCACCTGGACGCCGCAAGGCAATTCCGGCGTCGCGACCTACCGCACGCTTTGCGTCCGCCTATGCGACGGGTTCTATTTCCCGGTCAGCTTCTCGACGCTGCCGAGCCATTTCCCGCAAGACGCCGAGGTGTGCTCGTCTAAATGCGCGGCGCCGACCGAGTTGTATTACTACCCAAATCCCGGCGGCACGGTTGATCAGTCGGTCGCACTGACCACCCAGGAAGCCTATACCAAGCTGCGTTCCGCGTTCCGCTATCGCAAGGAATACGTCAACGGCTGTTCGTGCAAGGAAGCCGAATACGTTCCAAGCACCGGCGCGACCGAGAAGAAGGCCGAGGCCGACACCGGCCCACCGAGAACATCGGCAAGCCCGGCTCAGCGCGCCGCCGTTGATGGCGTATCCTCGGAGCCTCCTCTGACAACCGGTTCCACTTCGCCGCAGCCGCCGTCCGCAGCAGAGGCCCGCCCCTGCCGCATCAGGCTGGGAAACCCAGACAGAACCACTGAGCGAACCGCAGAGTGAGCCCCAGACGGACGAAGCTCCGGCGCAACAGCTGATCACCCCTCAATAAGACTGCAGCGATCTTAGCGCTGTGCCGTCCTAGCCCTCTACCGTCCTAGCTGGTGGCGCCGCTCAAACGCGCGGAAGCGCGCGCGTGACCAATCAATGGCAGAAGCGTTTTGAGATCAGGACCGGCTTCCTGCGCCGTCAGCGCCATGCGCAACGGATGAAAAAGCGCCTTGCCCTTAGCGCCCGTCGCGGCCTTCAGCGCGCTCGTCCACTGGCCCCAGGTGTCCGCCGACCATGGCTCGGCCGGCAGCAGCGCCAGCGCCTTTTCGGTAAAGGCCCGATCCTCGATAACCGGTTCGATTGAGCCCGCCACCACCGTCCACCACATCTTGGCATCGTCGAAGATATTGAGGTTGCCGCGCACAGCATCCCAGAAGGCTGCGCCGCCACCGATACCCATCGCTACCAGACGTTCGGCAACGTCGGCATACGCCATCTTATGCAGCAGCTTGGCGTTGAGGCTCTTGAGGTCTTCGACGTCGAAGCGTCCAGGCGCCGTCGAGATTTTCGACAGATCGAACATCTCGGCCAGCTCCGCCGTATGGGCGTGCGGCTCGATGGCGTCCGACGTGCCGACGAGCGCAGCGTGGCTCAAAACAGCCATCGGCTCCAAACCTGAGTCGCGGAAGCTTTGCACTGACAGCGCGCCAAGCCGCTTCGAGAGCGCGTGCCCATCCGCGCCGATCAACAGGCTGTGGTGGCCGAACGCCGGAACGTTCCCGCCGAGCGCCTCGAAGATCGCGATCTGCACGCCGCTGTTGGTGACGTGATCTTCACCACGCACGATATGTGTGATGCCAAAATCGATATCATCGACGACGCTTGTGAAGGTGTAGAGATAGGTGCCGTCGCCGCGGATCAACACCGGGTCGGACAGCGAACCGAGATCGACTGCCTGATCGCCACGGATCAGATCGTTCCACGAAACCAGCGTCGGCTGCGGCTCCAATCCATGGGCGGCGTCGGTATTGGGAAGCCGGAACCGCCAGTGCGGACGGCGGCCGGCGGCCTCGTGCGCCGCGATCTCATCCTTGCTCAGCTTCAAGCTGGCGCGATCATAAATCGGCGGACGGTGCATCGCGAGCTGGCGCTTGCGGCGGCGGTCGAGCTCGTCTTCGGTCTCGAAGCACGGATACAGCACGCCGGCAGCTTTCAACTGGTTGGCGGCTTCATCGTAACGCGCCGTGCGGTCCGACTGCCGGGCTTGGCTATTCCAGGTCAGGCCAAGCCATGTCAGATCATCGCGAATACTTTGGGCAAATTCATCCGTCGAGCGCTCACGGTCGGTATCGTCGAGGCGCAGCAGAAATGTGCCGCCGTGCTTCTTGGCCAACAGCCAATTGAGCGTGGCTGTGCGCACGTTGCCGATGTGAATACGTCCTGTCGGACTTGGGGCAAAACGGACGCGCGGGGTCATAGCTGGCTCATCGTTGCGGGCTCATCGTTGAAAGGTGGCAGCAAGCCGTAGGATCGGCGCGCACCCTACCCGCCCCGGCCGCGAAGGCAAGTCCCGGCGGCGCCTCGCGGGTCCGCAATGGAAATAGCAGAAATGAAACCGCCGGTGCAGAGCCCGGCCATCCTGAAAAAGCCGCAGCCAGCAGCAGGTGCTAAAACGCGCCCACAGCACATGGGGATTCGTTCGCACCGTTAAAACTTCCGGCATGTCTAAAAGTGGCGCACCACTGGCGACCGATGCCCGATCAGTCTCAATACCGATAGGTTTTATGAATGCCGTCGGCCGGGCGGCTATTTCGACCGCTTCGGCTTTTTCACCAGGGTCGCTTCTTCCGCGTCGCGCGCCAAACGGGCAGCCCTCAGACGAGCGGTCTTGGCAAGCGTTGCGGCTTTCTCGGCATGATATTCTTTCATGGCCTGAGAGGCGTCTTGCTCGCGCTTAAGCTTTAGTTCAGCCGCACTCGCCAAAACGCTTTCGCGCGTCCGTGTCGGCTTGATTTGATCTGTTGCGCCCTGGAGCACCGGGTTCTTTGAATATGTCCACATAACTGACATATGGGGACTGCAGCAGCTTTCCGCAACCAAATACCGCAAATTCATGGACATAGTGCGCCATTAGCCCCTTTGCGACATCGCCGCGGGCTCATCCGCCGGCGCTCGAAATAGACCCGATCGGCAAAGCCTCAGCCGTCGGTTTGTCTCGGCTTTACAAGGGTCTTCGGTGGCGCAGAGTGCTGCTTGTCGTTGTTACCCGCCTCATCCTCGCGGAATTTATGGTGATTTTTTTTGCTACGGGCGCGGGCTCGCTACGTATCCTGCTGCTGTAACAGATCAAAGTTCTACCGCGGGCGATAACAATACAAATAGAAATAACGGCGCGCAGCTATGACAGCGACTAGAAGACCTCAGCGACGGGGCACCAGACCAAATCCTGACTGCTGAGCCCGCGCACCACCGCGAGTGCGGTTCCTGTCCTATATCGTATACAGTTGACACCCTTCCGGCGCTTGCAGCAACTGACCTGAATCTCACTCAGATTCGTTCAACAAATGCTCCAGACGCGCACCGTTTGTCCTGAAATTCAGGGGCTCAGAGCCGTGGCTGTCGGGCTCGTCCTGTTGTTTCACATCTGGCCTGCGTTCATGCCCGGCGGCTACGTTGGCGTCGATGTTTTCTTCGTGATCTCCGGCTACCTTATGACCGGTCTTCTCGTGCGGTCCGCGATGCGCGACGGCTCGGTCTCGTTGATCGATTTCTACTCGCGGCGCGCGCGGCGGCTGCTACCGGCAGCGACGACCGTGCTCGCGGCTTCGTTCCTCGCCACGTTCGCTTTCCTGCCACAAACCCGTTGGCTCGAGACGGTCCCACAGATCGCCGCGAGCGCTCTCTACGTGCAGAACTGGGCACTGGCGAGGTCCGCAGTCGACTATCTTGGCGCCGAGAACGCGGCGAGCCCTGTGCAGCACTACTGGTCGCTTTCGATCGAAGAGCAGTTCTATTTTATCTGGCCGCTAGTCGTGATCGCCGCGCTCCATTTTGCCCGTCGCTTTGGAGTGTCGCTCCGGCGGACCCTTCTCGTCGCACTCGGTCTGATATTCGTTGGCTCGCTGGCGGCATCCATCTACATCACGGCTCAGGACCCAGCACGGGCCTACTTCGTGACGCATACGCGGATCTGGGAGCTGGCACTCGGAGGGCTCTTAGCACTCACGATCCATCGCATCGTGTTTTTGCGGCATGGTGGGATGCCGGCGGCAGCCTTGATATTCGGTTTGGCGGCTATCGTGTGGTCCGCCTTCGCCTATTCCTCTGCGACGCAATTTCCGGGAACGGCTGCACTGGTTCCGACGCTCGGGGCGGCACTCGTTATCGCCGCTGGCGACGTCCGGCTCGGTGCCTTTAGAGGTCTCAATGCATCATGGTTGAGTTGGATCGGCGACCGCTCCTATTCGATATATCTTTGGCATGGGCTTCTCGTTGTCATCTGTTCGGTCAATATACCGACGATCGGACTCGGTCGCGGCATTGGGCTGATTGCGCTATCGCTGGTCATCGCACACTTCTCCTATCTGCACATCGAACAGCGCTACCGCTACGCACGGAAGAAGG
>JADJVG010000020.1 GCA_016716675.1 Hyphomicrobium sp. | reverse complement strand
ATGTTGAGAGGCTGCTGGGGGCCGGTGCGGACAAGGTGAGCATCAACAGTGCGGCCTGCGCCACGCCTGACCTCGTCAACAAGGCGGTCGCGAGGTTTGGCAGTCAATGCATCGTCGCAAGCATCGACTTTCAACGCCTTGAGGATGGCGGTGCCCGGGTGTTCGCGTCATCTGGAAAGCGATGCTCCGGCCGCGACCCTTGGCTTGGGCGAAGGAACTTGGCCGACCGTGGTGCAGGCGAGATCCTGCTGACCTCAATTGCGCGCGACGGCACCATGCAGGGCTACGACCTGGATCTGACCGGCAAGATTGCGTCAAGCGTCAGCATTCCGGTGATCGCCTCGGGCGGCGCCGGCTGCTATCAACATCTGGTCGATGCGGTGCTGGGTGCCGGGGCGTCTGCCGTGGCGGCCGCAAGCATTTTCCACTTTACTGAGCAGACACCCAAAGGCGCCAAGAAGTTCATGCAAGATGCGGGTATTCCCGTTCGCCTGTCGTGAGGCGACCAAACATATGACCGTGCCGCTCCGCATTGCGATCCGCGCAGACCAATCCCGGATGATCGGGACGGGGCACGTGCGGCGCTGCATGTCGCTGGCCCGCGCCTTGCGCCGTACCGGAGCCGATGTGACGTTCGTCACGCGCCTGCTCGATGACGCGTTCGACCGTCATGCGGGCGATGGATCTGGAGGTCGCCGTGCGACGGCTCGATAAGCCTGGCGCGGCCAGCGTCGTCGAGATCGTGTGCCGCATGCAGCATGGGCGGGCGTCGATTGGCAGCGCGACGCTGCCGATACCGGCCCGCGGCGCTGGCGGACTGGAAACCCGATGGGTGATCGTCGATCACTACAGTTTCGATGCCCGCTGGCAGGATCGGCTCGCGACGCTGCTTAAAGCCCGCATCGCTGCGATCGACGATCTCGCCGACCGCACTATGTCCGTCGATGTTCTCATCGATCACAACTGGGCGGCGGATCACCGTGCCAAATACCAGGATCACGTTGGTCCGGAAGCCTGGGTCGCCGGCGGGCCCAGATTTGCTCTGCTCGGACCATCGTATAGTGCGCCGCTACCCTTCAGCGTGCGCGATAACGTAGACAGCATCGGCATATTCATGGGTGGTGTTGATGCCGCAAACATGAGCGCGGCCGCGCATGCGGCCTGCCGAAACGCCGCGAAATTTTCGGGCCGCATCGAGATTGCGGCGACGAGCGCCAATCCGCATCTTCGTGAGCTGCAATCAATGGCTGCGGCCGATCCCAAAACAAAGCTGCTAGTCGATCTGCCGGATCTGGCGGCGTTCTATGCCCGCAACGATTTGCAGATCGGCGCCGGCGGAGGCGCATCGTGGGAGCGCTGCTGCATCGGCGCGCCGACGGTGCTGGTCGCGGTTGCGCAGAACCAGATGGCTGTTGTGCCGCAGCTCGCAGCGCTCGGCATCGTCGCAGCGCCGGATGCGCCAACCGCCGAAGCCATTGGCCGCTCCGTCGCCGAACTCATGTCCGATCCTGAAAGGCGCAAAGTCATGTCGGCGCGTGCGCAGGCACTCGTCGATGGCCGGGGCGCCGAACGCGTAGCATTGCGGTTGTGCGCCGACCGTCTCGAGCTGAGGCCGGCGAATATCGCGGACGCTGAAAAGATGCACCGCTGGCGCAATCATAGCGCCACGCGCGCTGTTTCGCTGACCAAGGACCCGATTGCCTTCGACGATCACGTGCGGTGGCTGAAGTCATCGCTCGGCAATGCCGACCGGCTGTTGCTCATCGCGCACGTCGGCGCGATCGACGTGGGCGTGATCCGGTTCGATTATTTGTCCACAGGCGAGGCCGAGGTATCGCTTTACCTGGACCCTCAGCTGCACGGGCTGGGGCTGGGAAAACGCCTGCTCATCAAAGGAGAAGAGCAGGCGCTGCGGCGGCGTCCCCAAACCGCAGGGATGGTAGCCGATATCCTTGAAAACAATCTGGTCTCATGCCAGACGTTTGCGGTATGCGGTTATGCCTTGAACCAGGGACGTTGGCGTAAATCCGCGGCAGGTATCGACGGCTGAAGCGTTGCTGCGCAAGGCCCAAAAGGCCAGGAAAATTCTCGGCAAGCGCCCCCGCAGGCGCAAGTGCTGCAGTGAACGGAGCGATGCGAAGTCTGATGAAAATCGCAAACCGAGAGATCGGCCCGGCGCATCGTCCCTATGTCATCGCCGAAATGTCGGGCAATCACAATCAGTCGCTCGAACGGGCTCTCAGCATCGTCGATGCTGCCGCCGCCTCCGGCGCCGACGCCATCAAGATTCAGACGTACACCGCCGACACGATGACGCTCGATGTCGATGCCCCCGGCTTCACCATCGAGGACCCCAAAAGCCTGTGGGCCGGCCGCCGCCTGCATGATCTCTACCAGGAAGCGCACACCCCGTGGGATTGGCACAAGCCAATCATGGACCGCGCCGCGGAGCGCGGCATGCACTGTTTCAGCACGCCATTCGACGACAGTTCGGTCGATTTTCTCGAAACGCTCGGCGTGCCGGCCTACAAGATCGCATCGTTCGAAAACACCGATCTGCCGCTCATTCGCAAGGTCGCCGCCACCGGCAAGCCGATCATCATTTCGACCGGCATGGCGACGTTGGCGGAAATCCACGACGCCGTCTCGGCCGCGCATGCGGCCGGGTGCCGGGATGTGGCGATATTGAAGTGCACGAGCACGTATCCGGCGACGCCCGAAAACACCAATGTGCGGACCATCGCCAACATGCGCGAAACGTTCGGCTGCGAGGTCGGCCTCTCCGATCACACCATGGGCTGCGGGGCGGCCATTGCCGCCGTGGCGCTTGGCGCGACAATCATCGAGAAGCACTTCACGCTTCTGCGCGCCGATGGAGGCGTCGATTCCGCGTTCTCTCTTGAGCCAGCGGAAATGAAGATGTTGCGGATCGAGAGCGAACGGGCCTGGCAGTCGCTCGGCCGGGTGACCTATGGCGGCACGGCGGCCGAAGAAAAGTCGCGCGCGTTCCGCCGCTCGCTCTATGTCGCGAAGGCCATGAAGGCGGGCGACGTGCTGACGCGAGAAAATCTGCGGGCCATCCGCCCGGGCTTCGGTCTGTCGCCCAAATACTTTGACTCTATGCTGGGACGCGCCATCGGCCGCGATGCCCCTGCGGGAACGCCATTGACGTGGGATCTCTTGAAATGAGCGGCATGACATGAACGAAATGGGCAGCGGCAGAAATGCGCCGGCCGGCCGCATTCGCGTTCTCGTTTTCTGCCGCCCGTACATCATCGCCGATTTCCGCGACAACGTCGCGCCGGTCGCGGACGAGTTTTCGTTCAGCTTCTTGACCGACGGCGTGTGTCCCGGCACGCGCGACACGCGAGAGCGTTTTTATGCGTTTCTGAAATCACGCGTCCGCTCTCCAGCCATCACTGCGGCCGATGAGGATCAGATCCGCTTGCGATGCCGTCTGCTCAACAAGATCGATGCTGCGCAATCGGCTGCGCTGATCCACGCCATGGCCAACACCTTGAGCGAGGAGCTGGACCGGACCAGCCCGCACGTCATCCTAAGCCAACTCGTCGACGAGTATGTTACGCATACCTTGGCGGTGCTCGCGGCCAAGCGCGGCATTACGATGATCAACTACTTCATGTCGTACGTGCCCAACTACGTGATGCTGACCCAAGGCGCCTACGGCCAGGCCTACAACGCCCGCGAGCCGTCCGAGGACGAAGTGGCTTCGGTTCTGGAGCATCTGATGCGGCCGCGGTTCCGTCAGGACTACCGTCAGCGCAAGAACCGCACGTTTTCCCAGCATGTGGTGTCGGTTGGACGCTACGGCGTGAAGCGTGCCGTCTTCGCGGCCAAGGGCATTCTGGAGCGCGACCGCTGGAACCTGCATTATGCCGTGACGCCGTATATCGCCGAACGCAGGCGTCTAAGAGATTTTCCAACCGCGCGGGAATTTCACGACGACTGGCGCAAGCTCCTGTCCGAATTGAAGAGCAGACGGTCTGGTCCTGTAGTCTATATCCCGTTGTCGTATGTGCCGGAAGCGACGACGAACTATTGGATCGAGAACCGTAAGATCATCGACTACGACAATTGTCTGATCACAATCGTCAAGGCGTTGACGGCCGATCCCGCCACCATCGTCGCCGTCAAGGAGCACGTGCATATGATCGGCGCGCGCGGCAACGGCCTCTACCGGCGGCTGAAGGCCATCCCGAATGTCATCAGTGTTCATCCGGCTGAAATGAGTGGCGATGTGCTTGAAGCGAGCGATGTCGTCCTATTGGGAACCGGCAGCGTCGGCATCGAAGCGACGATGCTCGGCAAGCCGGTCTTCACCTATTCGGACACCAGTTTCTGGTTCCAGCCGTCGGGCGCGACCTATCTCGATCTCGACCATGTGGAGGGGTGGGCGGATAAAATCCGGCTTGCCTATTCGCAACATTCAACAGAAAAGGCGTTCGACCGGCAACAGTTCGTTCGCTCCATTCTGAGAAGTACGGTACGTATGCGCGCTTTCGGGCGGAAATGGCCACTGATTGAGGCCGACCATCTGCGTGCCGTGATCAAATCCGCTGCGTTCCGCCAAGTGGCCGGCAGCGGGGCCCAACATCACCGGATAGACAGGCAATGAAGTCTTATTACGAAGTTCGCCCCGGCCTCGATGCCCTGCGGTATCTCGTGACCTACAGCTTTCTGACCGTACTCGCCAAGCGGATCAAGAAGCAGCCGCAACGCATGTTCGTCGAGATCGCGAGCAATATCGACCGGCACATCCTGTCAGAGGGATTGTTCGAGAAGGGCGTGATCGATCTGCTGCGCGATGTCTGTGCCAAGACCAAGCGTACGGGACTGATGATCGACATCGGCGCCAACATCGGCAACCACGCCGTCGCGCTCGCGCCAATGTTCAAACAGGTGGAAGCCGTCGAGCCGCATCCGGTGCTGTTCCGCGTGCTTGAGGCCAATGCCATTCACAATCACCTCGCCCACATCAATTGCCACAACGTCGGGCTCGCCGGCGAGGATTCGACCGGCACGCTTGTCGCGACCGCCGACAATCATGGTCTCAACCGTGTCGAAGAGCGCTCCAAGCTGCCGCCGGAAGTCTTCGGCCTGTCGAAGGAAGAGTTCGGCACGCGCTATGCCATCGAGTTGAAGTCGGCACTGACGTTTGTCTCGGCCTTCTCCGACAAGCTCGATCAGGCCTTCATCAAGATCGACGTCGAAGGCATG
This sequence comes from Hyphomicrobium sp., assembly GCA_016716675.1. GTDB lineage: Bacteria > Pseudomonadota > Alphaproteobacteria > Rhizobiales > Hyphomicrobiaceae > Hyphomicrobium_B. The sequence goes on along the minus strand of JADJVG010000020.1, from coordinate 5,302 downwards.
GAAGAAGAAATCCTGCTGTCCATCGCTCCGCTCATGAAGTCGCACAAGCCGCTCGTCGGGTTCGAATGGTTCACAAGTTCGCAGCCCAACATGTTGAAGTTCGTCACTTCGCTCGAGGGCTACGAATTGTGGGGCATCCGGGTCCACGATAAGGGCACGAGCTATCTGTTGCGTTCGCTTGCCATGCTGTTCAAGGGCCGCACGTACACGTTCGAGCGCATCGATCCCAAAGCGCTGGACGATGTCTATCCTCTGGCCCTTCTCGTGCCGGCCGGAGCATGGGCCTGATCGTTCCGGCGCCGCCGTGAGGTCTGGTCCAGGTGCGCTTGGTTACGGCCTGTATGCTACAAGGCAGACCGCAATAGGGCCGTGACGCAAGGGCCGCGTGATTGATTGCCGGCCGTTCCTGGGTCATCCGGAGACCATGAGCACACCGATCTACATGGCGACGATGCTGGTGGCGGCGGCGATCTCCATGAGTCGCGGGTTCTGCATCGCCGCCGTGTTGCAGCCGATGTCATTTGCCATTTACGCGACACTGGTCGCGGCCGGCGCTTTTGGTTCCCTGCTGCTCAGCATGGGCAGCATTGAGCACACGATCAAATCCTATCCCAGACTCTGGGCCGACGGGCGCTGGAGCGACGTGGTCGAGGATGCTGACGGCATCGTGCGCAAGCTGATCCTGCGCAGTCTGGTGCCGGTCATTCCGCTTGCCGCTCTGTTTGCATACCTGGGCGGCGTGCCGGTTGCCGCGGCACCGGCGATCGCGGCGGTGGCGCTTGGGATTGCGACCACCAGCACCTACGCGTCGATCCACCGGGCAACACTCGATCTGCGCAGTTTCTCCATCGCCAACCTGCTGCGTGCCGCGCTCGCCATCGTGCTCGCCCTCGCAGGAGCCGTGCTGTGGGACTGGCCGGGTGCGATCGCCGGAGAATTCGTTGCCGCGTTCGCCGGCGCGTTCGTCAGCCGCCACTATGTCGCCGCGCTCGCCCGTACCGCTGAGCCCTCCCCCCGCGCCGCCATGACCGGGCCGGACCAGAAAAGTCTACAGAGCCCTCAGCATTATGAGAAGCTTTGGCTGTTCCTGGGCTTCGTGCTAGCCGCCATACCCATTTATCTCGACCGCACCTTTGTTGCCGGACATTACGGCACAGCGGCAGCCGCGAAATATGCCTTTGTACTTTTGTTCGTAACCGCCGCCAACGTGTTCGTTGGCATCATGTCGCAAAAGATCGGGCCGATGCTCGTGCACATGCAGCGTGGCGGAAAAACTCTCGACGATCAGCTGAGCTATGCGAGCCGATGGATCGCCATGTTTGCCGTTGGCTGGCTCTTTGCGATGGGTTGCGTCTATCTGGCGCTGACCGCGGGGCCGTTCGCAGAACTCGGTGACAAATACGGCGTCGAGGCGGCAATGCTGGCCACGGCGACGGTGCTGGGACTTGCGCAGGTCACCGTGGTGATGGACCACGTTTTGCTGTCGCAAGATCGCGAGCGCTGGTCGTTTTTGTCGTCGCTCATCTACTTCTGTATCGTTGCAAGCGCCGCAATTGTAACGCTATGGTCCGGGCTCAGTCTCACGACATTCATCTGGCTCATGGCCTGCGCAAAAATTGCCCACTTGGCGGCGCAGTCGGGCTTTCTGCTGAAGCACCGGAACGGGTAATTTGAGTGTGTACAAATCGATTGGCCTCGCTACACTCAAGACCCGGCGTTCGCATACGGCGCGCGCGGTCCCGGCGAATGCGCAAGTTGCGTTCGGACATTGCGAACGAGGATGGTGCCGGAGTATCCATCAGTCCGACACATTCGTGCCGGCTTGGCGTTCAGGGCCGGGAAGGGCCGTGCACTGTCTGACGGGGGACAATTGTCAGATGCGGCGTGCCATTGCCGCTGACGGGGGATTATGACGTCCGAGCCGAAAAGGTACGGTCTGCTGCTTCGGGAGCAAGAGCGTCGGCGCGTCTATCCGGTCGAATGGTTCGTCGGACTGGCGACGGCCTGGGTTACGGTCGTGCCGCGCTCCATGCCATTTGTGTTCAGCGTGACGGCGCTGGCGATGGCAAGTGTCGTTGTGCGCAACAGCGGTTTTCCCACCTTCAACTTCCGAAATATTCCCGCCTGGATCCTGGCGTCCGCAGTCTTGGGAGCCTGGGTGGTCCTCGGGTCGCTGTGGTCGATTGCGCCGCTCGTGTCGTTGACGCTGATCACCCAGTCGGCATTGATCGTGGCCGGGACGGCATTGGGCTTGTGGGCCGCGGCCCGGCTTGAAGTGCACGAGGCGTGGCTGTTGAGCCGCGCCGTCTTCTATGGCTTGATCTTCGGCGTCGCCTATCTGGGCATTGAGCTGTTTACAAGCCAGGCCCTGCTGCGCGAATTCTTTGCCTACAATCGCTGGGTCGATCCGCCGCCGGAGACAAGCGTCCTGAAGTCGGACAAGTCGAATTACTACTTCGGTCCGGTCGCGCTCAATCGCAACATTACGGTCCTGGTGATGCTGACGTGGCCGACGCTATGGTGGCTTGCCAAGCGAACCGTGCCGATGACCAGTTCGGCTTGGGCGAGCACAACCCTGATGGGCGTGGCGGCCGCGACCGTCACGTTAGCGTCCACGCATTCGAGTTCCAAAGTCGCGTTGTTGTGCAGCGCCTTCGTCTTTGCCATCGCGCTTTTGAAGCCGCGTGCGGCGCTTGCCCTCGTCACCTCGGCATGGATTGTTCTGTCGCTTTTCATGCTGCCCCTGGCCAGCGTGGTGGAAAAGGCGGGCCTGCGAAACGCCGAATGGGTGAAGGTATCGGGTCGGCAACGGATCGCGATCTGGGGTGCCACAGCGGAAGCGACACATCAGAAATTTCTGCGCGGCATAGGTGCCGGGGCCACGCCCTATCATCCACTGTCGCACGCCGCGCAGTCGCGCATCAATTCGCACGCGCACAACATCTATCTGCAGGTGTGGTTCGAGCTCGGCGCGATCGGTGCCGTGCTGCTGTCGATCACCGGGCTTTTCATACTGCGCGCCATTTCGCGACTGAGCGACGAAGCGCTACCCTTGGCCCTGACCCAGGTCTCCGCGTTCATCGCCATGTCGACGTTCGCCTACGGCTTCTGGCAGACGTGGCTCAACGCGACCTACGCGATGGGGGCCATCTGCGTGGCGACCGCGCTCCGGGCGACCACGCGTGGCACGATCGCGAATTGAGCCGCGGCACTGTTTCGGTTATCTGAGCCTTAGACGGTCACGGCAGACGTCACGCGGGCAGGAACGCCGACCGCAACCGCCTTGGGCGGGACATCCGACAACACGACGGCGTTGGCGCCGACGATGCAACCGGCGCCGAGCCGGACCGGACCTAAGATCTTTGCGCCGGCGGTGATGATGACGCCGTCTTCGACATGCGGCCGCTTGGCGACGTCGTAGCCGAAATCGGCAAGTTTGGCGCCGAGCGTCACCTGCTGATAGATCGTCACATTGCTGCCGATGAAGCCTGCACCGATGACCGTTCCCTGAGTATGCGGCAGTACCAGCCCCGGCCCGATCGCAAGGCGCGGAGGTACTTCAATACCGAACACGACGAAATTCACCAGGCTGCAGACTTTCGCCAGCGGCGCAAGCCGCGTCCCATTCAAGGCGTGGGCCGCGCGCACCAGATAGACGCTTGCAAACCGGGGCGAGAAGTTGTCCGTCCACCGCCGGGGCCGCAGCGGTGCGCCGGAGAACTCGCACAGTCTCATCCAATCGGCATCGAGAAGTTCGCGTCGTGTCGGCATATGGGTCTGCTTTCAGCTTTGTGCCGGTGCGGCCGCCGGGACCGGCAGCGCGGCGGTCGTGCGGCTGCGGCGCTTCATACGCCAAGAATAACCGATCAGCGCCGCAAAGACGATCACCAGCCACATGTTCAACACCATGGAAATGATCGGTGAAAATAGCGCAATCGTCACAAGCACCGGGGCACATAGAGACATCGGCCCGACAATGCCATTGCTGAGTGCGCGCACGGACAGGCAGGTCCAACAGCCAAACAGAAAAGCGATGAGCAAAGACACTGGTAGTCCAAAGTCGAGAAAGCTTGGCCCGAGATACGTGGTGTACGTGCCCGGATTGGGCATGTGCTCGAAGACGTTGTAGGTGATATCGAGGCCGAAGATGCGGGAGACGGCCTGCGCGGCCTGAGAAAATTCGAGTGCGCCATAGGCATGCCGGCTCGGCGGATCTTTGAGGATGTTGTCGAACTCGTTCGGACCCTGGGTCATGTACATCCAGAACATCAGGGTGACGAACTTGACCGGCGCGCCTGGCCCTTGAAGGCTGTCAGCCACACTGTGGGGCACGGAGATGGAAAAATTCTCCGCAAATACGGCGTAGCCTTCGATCAAGTCGACGCCGCGGGCGTCGATGCGGTTGACGAAAATCGCGCCGAACATGACGATTGCCAGGGAGGCGACGCTTATCAGCGCCAGCGGACTGGTCCGCCGTCGCGGTCTTGATCCGGTTTGCCAGCTGTTCGGCCGCAGTAGCCAGGCGATGACGGCCGAAAAAATCGTACAGGCAACGAACAGGCGTCCGCCTTCAAACAGCGTCTGCTCGACAAGCACGACGAGGGTTGCTGCAATGAGCAAAATCCAGCTTCGCCGCCTTAAGGGCGCGCAGCGGAACATCGCAAGAATCCAGCCGACCAGAATAGCAGGCGCCATGATGCGGCCGATGCCGCTGACAAACGACACGGAGGTTCCGGTTTTGAAATTGTTGACTTCGGATTGGCGAATGAATTCGACCGGGGTGTCGAAGCCGTAGCCGCGAAGAAAGGCGAAATCGTAGATGATCAGCAGTGCGCCGATGCCCGAAGCGATCGAAAGCCTAAGAATCCACCGGTCGAACCAGTGCGCCGGAGGCCGCTCGAAGCTTCTGGCCTTGACCGTTATCGGAACGAGGCCGAGCCCATAGCCTGCCGAGAAGAGCGTGATCCACGCCAATAGCACCAGCCAGCCGGTGGTTGTGATCGGCGCCCATGTTCCGCCGAACTCGGTTGCGCGCAAGGCGAATACCCCGACCCAGCTGACGAGAACCGCGATCAGGACGACAAGGGCTTTGCCGGATTGAAGACTCATCGTTCAAGCGGTACCAAAATGCGTTGGGCGAGGTGTTTGGAGCCCATGACTTTGGGCAAATCCGAAGCAGAAGGCAGGGGATTTTACGGGACGTTGGGCTTAGCGGACGGGGCAAGACCTTTTGATTGCGCGTGACCGAGACGCATGGCGATGATGGCGGCCGTGAGTGCGGTTAGGAGCAACGCCGTCAACA
>JADJVG010000019.1 GCA_016716675.1 Hyphomicrobium sp. | reverse complement strand
CCAGCGCACGGGCGCCACTGGAGTATCCGCGCCTGATGATCGGCGATAGCCGCCCGCGGCAGGAACGGCTCGGGTGGTGGGACCGCTTCCAAGTCGCTGATGGTTGGTTCGCGGCCAGCGCACGCGCCTTGGTCGCCGCAGCTGTCGTCGGCGCCGTCGTCGTTGTCGGTGCGCAGCTGGCGTTTCATACGGGTTCTGCAAGCGCAGCTTATGAACGAAGCGCGCCTATGCCGAGCGATCAATCAGACCTGATTGCGCCAATTTATGCTCCAGCGACGCCCTATTCGGTCGAGCCTGCACTCGGAAGCGGCGCCGGCCGAGCAATCGTCTTGAAGGTGCGATCCCGCAACTTGGGACGAGCACTGCCCCCAGACCTTGGCAGAGCCAACCATCACGCCTGCTGAGCCGCTGAGCGAAGCTGGCGCCGCACAGGAAAATGCCGCTCAGCCCATTGAGCCGGCACCCACAGCGTCGACTACCGTGCCGCAGCATTAGGGCGGCGGAGGACATGAGTGCTGGTTCGGGTGCCCTCAACCCGATCGAACAGGTTGAGGTAATGGGACGCATCCCTGAGCCGACGCGAGCTGGATGCGAGATGGTACCTGACGTCATCGGTAACCAATCGCTCGTGGCCTTCGTATCGCGCATGCGCAAGACCACATGCAGCACGCTCACATTTGCGGATGCACCGGTGTCGGCGAGCGCAACGGCAAAGCCGACGAACAGAGCTTCCTCACGACCCATCGCCTCTATTGTTCGCCCGCGCGCCTACCCAGTTTGGGGAAGGCGCGTCGTTCCTTTAACCTAACGCTACCGGGTGACGCGGATCAAAGCCTGCAGCTTGGCCTTTGCCTCTATTAATTAAGAGGAAGAGGGGGAGAAGGGCACAAACATTGAGGGCGCGCATCTAATGGCTGAGGACACGGCAAGATTTCGAGGTGCGGATGGCGTCGCGCTGGCGCGCGAAACCATCGACGTCTTGAGCAGCCACGAGATTCCCACCAGCCCGGCGAACTACGAGATCTGGACGGTCCACCGCCTGGGTGGGAATCCCGCCCTCAGCATGGAAATCGAAGCACGCCTCGCTAAGGCCGAGCGGTTTACCACGGAAGTGAACGAGGAATTGTTCGAGCGGTTCTTCTCGAACACGCGGCTTTCCATGCAAGTGATGGAGGCCAGCAACGGCATCGCCCGCGAATCAACCGAAGCCGTCGCAACACTACGCGAGGCCGGCGAGCAGTCCGGTTCTTACGCCAAAACCCGCAAACGGCCGCTGCAACTTTCGAGGGCGGCCTCGACGCCAAGAGCTTGCGCAGCGCTCGTCACCGAACTCACAGCGGCAGCTCGCGACATGGCCGATCAAAACCTGCAAATGTCAGAGCAGATGAAAGCGTCCTCGCGCTAAGTCGAAATCCTGCAAGCTGCGCTGCAGAGCGTCAAAGTCGAGGCCCTTACCGACGGGCTGACGGGGTTGGCCAACCGAAAATACTTCGATGAGACCCTGCGACGCTGCTCTCAGGACTCCTCCGCCGGCGACGGAGGTCTTTGCCTGCTCATGTGTGACATCGACCATTTCAAGCGTTTCAATGACACGTGGGGCCATTTGGTCGGCGACCAGGTTATCAAGTTCATCGCCAACACACTCCGCGTCCACGCAACGGGCGATTTTCTGGCCGCGCGCTATGGCGGTGAAGAGTTCGCGATCATAATGCCGCGCACCCCTGCACGCAGCTCAGGCCATTGCGGCCGGCATCCACGCAGCGGTGCGTCGAAACAACTCACGCGGCGATCCACAGGCGAGAAGCCTTCGGCGCCTCACACCTATCGATTGGCTTCTGGCAACGTCGCGAGTTTGAAAGCGTCAGCGATCTCATCGCGCGCGCGGACGCCTGCCTTTACGCCTCCAAGCGCGCCGGGCGCGATCGCATCACCTGCGACACAGAGATAACGCAAGCATCCGCTGCTTAAATGTCGCGAATCGGGCCTACCCTTGGTTGGGCCATAGCTGCCGCGCCTAGCTCAGTTCGAATTCACGGCGACCAGCGAGCACCGGCGCCCTTCATCGGCGCTTCTTTCGGGCGGGCCGAAGTTGGGATTGAACAACAGGGTCTTGCGCGCGGACCCGCCCAACAGAATCGATGAATGCGGCGATGTGGGCCGATCCCACAGCATCGGCGCGCGTGACAGCGCAAACCGTGAATCGCGCCTTGCCTGGGAGCGGTGCGCTGACAAGCCCCCGCCCTGCCATCAACGCCAAGGCCGCAGACGTCGGCGCGACCGTAAGCAAGTCACTGCGCTCAGCGAGCTCGGCGCAAGCGCTGAGGCCGGGAATACGATACTTCGGAAAGCCGCGACGTAGCAGCATGTCGCGCTGCTTTACCGGCAACGCTTCTTGAAACAGGCTGTCGAAACCGGCGATTGCCCAGTCAGCCAAGCATGGTTTCGGAGAGAACGCGCGGCCCCATCAAGCGGATGCCCCTCTTGGAAACAGGACAACATAGGGTTCGGAAATGAGCCAGCGTTACGATCAAGGCTTTTCTGTCCGCAAGCCTCGAACCACGTTCTGGTGAAATCAAGCAAATCGGTGCGTTGCCGCACGAGCTGTTCATGGCCAGCGCCGGCGCTTTCATGACTTGCATTGCGACGTGCACCTCCGGGACGCTTGGTTCGAAACTCGCCAGCGCGCGATGTCCTAACGCGTCAAGAAATGACGGGCCCGCATATTACGTTGAGATGCGCTGCGTCCGTGGAAATCGCGGCCTTCACATCCTCCGAGTGGGCGAGAAGGTCGGGCGCGTTTGAGCAAGCGCTGACCCGCTTCGGTTGGCACCAGCGAGCGCGTTGTCCGCTCGATCAGGCGAACGTTGAGTCCGTCTTCCAGGGTGCGAATGCTTTTCGTCATCGCCGAATGGAAAGGCCCAGTTCGTCCGCAGCGCGCGAAAAGCTGCGCAGTCGACACACCGCTTCAAACCTGCGGACCAGGACAAGATCAAACAACATGTTCCATATGGTGCAGAATAAGCGGCTCTAATTCAATTGTTCTCTCGCTGTGGTTCGCTGCACGCTGACGCAACGGCGAGGAGCGAGCCCATGAACGTGCAACAGGTCATGGACCTTCCCATCGAGCTAATTTCGATCGGGTTGTTCTTTTCAATGATGGTGATCGAGCTGGTCGCCATTTTCGTATTCCGCGCCAAGGGCACATACGTGGCCAAGGACAGCGCGCTCGGGATTTTTCTGGGGCTCATGAGCTTACCAGCGAACGCGCTCACCGCCTTCATCACCTTCGGGCTGCTATCGCTCGCGATGCCGTTTCAGGTTGCGAGCCTGCCGCTCAACTGGGCGATGTTCGCACTCTGCCTTGTGCTCGACGACCTACGCTTCTACGTCCATCATCGGATCGCGCATCGCTGCCGTTGGGTCTGGGCCATGCACGTGGTGCATCACTCAAGCCAGCAATACAATTTGTCGGTGGCGCTGGGGCAATCCTGACCAAACACTTCACCGGAACCATGTTGCTGAAGATCCCTTGGTCCTCGTTGGCTTCGATCCCCTGCTGGTGACCTTCTGCGGCGTCATCAACGCGACCTATCAATTCTTCCTGCACACTGAAGCTGTCGGCAAAATGCCGGTTTGGTTCGAAGCCATCTTCAACACACCTTCGCACCATCGCGTTCACCACGGCACCAACGCGCGCTATCTCGACGCCAATTACGGCGGCACGCTGATCGTCTGGGACCGCCTGTTCGGTACCTTCGTGGCGGAAGAAGCCGCCGACCCACCAGCCTATGGGTTGGTCAAGAACATCGAGAGCTACAATCCGATTACGATACTTTTTTCATGAGTATGGGGGGATCGCGCGCGATGCCTGCCAGCGTGGTCTGACACTTGGGCAGCGGCTGCTTTACGTCTTCGCGCCACCCGGATGGAGCCATGACAATTCGCGCCAGACCAGTGCATCGATTATGCGCGACGCGGGCATTGTCCGTCATCGGGGCCCCAACCGTGTGCGACCTGCGTCGGCGGGGTAAGTATCATGCCTTTCCACTACATGTTTTCTGAAGTCGCGATCTGTCTCACGTCAAGCTGGGGCGCCATTCGCTTGTTTCGGGCATCAGGCGATTGGCGCGATTGACATAGCACTGTTCGCGATAGCTGCCACCATCGGCGTGATTCGAATTGCCACCGGCGCCAATGAAATCCTTGCGCCGGTTCACCGATTTGCCTCGCAAGCAGGCGGAACATTTGCGCTTGTCCTCATTGTCTCGCAGATCGCTAAACATCTTCAGTGGAAGCCATCGATTTTGGCGATCCTGGCTTCTGCGGCCGTTGCGGGATTGGTCGCCTTCGCGGGCGGCGTCTTGGGCGCCTTAGTCTTTCTGGCCTTGCTAGCTTGTGGCACGCTTCTATTGGCCACCAATTCCCACAGCAGAGGCCGCGCGCTTGCTGTGATTGGGTTCGCATCGATGGCGCCAAACATTTTGTTCGTGCGCCAGTCGCCCATTCTCGATCCTGCGTTGAGCTGGCACGCCTACCATGTCATCACCGCGCTCTGGCTCATTGCGATCGTAGCGGCGCTGCACCCAGCTCTGAGCCATTCCGGCAAACCTATTGCGGGCAAACGGGCTGAGGAGGCCACGTCCCGCTGAATACAGAACGACTAGCGAAGTCGCTCGTTTCCTTCCGCTCGCGTCAATTGCGGGCAACCGGCGCGCTTTCGCAGATAGCAGCAATTCACAGTTAGACGCCCACCCTAACCGCCTTCCTCATCGCGGCGATGTTTGTATTTGGCGCGCTGGGTTTTGTGGATCTGTTTCCACTTCACCTTGTTCGCCGCCTCGGCCGCCGGATCTTCCTTGCGCACAACGAAAGCCAGTTCGCGCTGCAGTTTGAGATACGATTGCCAGCGTTCCGCACTCAAGCTCCCGTCCGCCAGCGCGGCGAGGATGGCGCAACCAGGTTCGGACACGTGCGTGCAATCGGAGAACCGGCAAACCGGAATGAGCGCGGTGACATCCGCGAAGCTTTCATCCAGCGCCGCTTCGTCCGCGACCAGGCCGAGTTCGCGCATGCCGGGCGTGTCGATCAGCAGCGCGCCGCCGGCCAAAACGAAACAACTCCCTGTGCGTTGTGGTGTGGCGCCTGCGATCATCGGCTTCGCGCACGGCCCCGGTCGACATCAATTCCTTGCTTGCCAACGCATTCAGCAATGTGGACTTGCCCGCGCCGGAGCTTCCCAGCAGCGCCGCCGTCACACCTGGCAGCAGCCAACGATCGAGCGCCTCCACGCCTTCGCCGGTCAGCGCCGAAAGCGTCACTACTGGCGCGCCCGCGGCAATATCAACGACCGCTTGACGCTCGGCGTCCGGGTCTGAACTCAAATCCACCTTGGTCAGAACAACGACAGGCGCCGCACCACTATCGCGCGCCGCGACGAGATAACGCTCGAGCCGGCGCGGATTGAGATCGTTGTTCAAGGCGGCGACCAAGAACGCGATGTCGACATTGGCGGCGACAATTTGCACGCCAACACCACCCGCGGCCCGGCGCGCGAACGCGCTCTTCCGGGGCATCAGCGCATGGATCAAGGCGTCGCCATCGCTACCATCCACACGGTCGATCGCGAGCCAGTCGCCCAGACTGCGCGCTCGCCGCCTGCGCTTCGGCGGCGAAGCGCCCGCTGAGGCGTCCCGCGCAATCTCCTGTGTCCGTCACCAGCCGCCAAAGCCCGCGATGATGTGCGACCACGCGCGCGGGCGACAGACCCGCTGCGGCATGCGCCTCGAACGCCGTTTGGAGCGCATCGCTCCAACCAAATTCCTTGATCATACGGCAATCCGAAAACGACGAGACCGGAGCATTCCGGTGCGACCAAGTTAGCAGATTTCAAGGACCGCATCTGCCCCGTTAAAGGGCCCCAGTGGGGCCTGATCTTCGCCGACATCGGACGATCAGACGCCTCGCGACAAGCGGTGATGTCGATCTAGGTCGCGGGCCGCCTTGGAACTAACCGCGTTCGGCGCCCGTTACGCCGGTATGAACCACGTCGGGCTCAAACTGATGAGTTGCGTCATCTGTGCTTACGATGAGGAAGCCCGCATTGGCGAGGTGTTGCGCGTGGCGGTTCAGCATCCATTGATTGGCGAAATCATCGTCGTCGACGACGGCTCGCGAGATGAAACAGCGGAGCGAGTCCAGCGGTTTGCGACCGTCAAGCTTTTGCGCAACGAAACGAACCGCGGCAAGAGCTATTCGCTCGCGCGCGGAATTGGCGCGGCCCGCTTCGAATATATCATATTGCTTGACGCCGATCTTGCGGGCTTAGAGGGCAAACACTTGGACGCTCTTGCCCTTCCGGTGATCGACGAAGTCGCCGACGTGACGATCAGCATGCGTGGCGACAGTTTCTACCGTTTAATCGGTGTCGACTTCTTTGTTTCCGGGGAAGCGCGTGTTGCCACGCCGCTACCGCCGATGACCTTGAGCAACTGGCGTCGGACATCGCGTTGGGGCGAGAGATTCTTATTAATGAACGATCATCGGGCGCGGGATGCGCGTGCAAATAATCGACTGGAAATCGGTCAACCACGTGGCAAAGGCAAATAAACTGGGACCAATACAGGGCATGCTATCCGACATGGTCATGGCGCGTGAGATTGTTCGGGAGCTGGGTCCCCGTGGCTTAGTGCGTCACCATCTGGCATTGCGAAACGG
>JADJVG010000018.1 GCA_016716675.1 Hyphomicrobium sp. | reverse complement strand
CATAGTAATCCAGTCCATTGTGCGAACTGATGGGCGAGCCCAACGAATGAGCCTGCGGGCGCTGCGCCAACAACGACCAGCGCGCCGGTTGCAGGGTTGGCCGGTGGCGCATTGGAAAACGCATCAATTGAAATGAACGGTGCGCGATGCATCCCGGCCACCGACAACAATTGCGACGGATCAACCGTCACTGTGATGTTGGCCGTCGTGGCGACGACGACGCGGAACATCACGGTCACATCTTGTGTCGCGCCTTGTGCCGCGATCGTCTTTTCAAGTTCCGCAGTATTCTGAACTGCGAACACGCTGCCATCGTTCGCAATCAAAGCCATTTCGCGAATGACAAATGGACCGGCCGCGATTGGGATTTGCGCTGCGACGATCACATGCGTCGGATGCTGCGGGTCGCGCGCAACAGACGACACAGCGCCGCGCCAGACTTCGTGCACAAGCGCTGCCTGCGTCTCAAGGGGTGTGACCGGCGCGCCGTTGCCATCGCCGACCGCGAGGTGCGTGATGTTGACCGCTGAGACGTTGGCGATAGCGTCCGCGACCTTGGCCTGACCGTTCAGTGTAACGAGTGAAAAATATTGCGGCATGGCCAGACCTCACGTGATGACGGTGTTGAGGATGATGCGGGAATGGGTAGTGACGCCGGCGTAGACGTAAGCGTTCTGGCCGGTGATCTCGGTGACGGGGCCGATGTAGCTGCCGATGACCAAGCGGGCGTGGGTCACGATGCCGACAAAGACCGGCGTGGCGCTGGCGCGGGCGCGATGACAGTGATGCTTTGGAGCGCACGTTCTTGTTGGCGAGTGCGGTGCGCCAGACGAGACGCGCGCTGGCGGATGTCCACGCCGCACCCTGCGCGAGCGTGATCGCAATTTTGAAGCGGTACGGGCTGCCGCCGTATTCGAACCATTCGCGGACAATCGCGCCGATGCTCAACGCGCTCAGCGCGCGCTGGATGGCCTCGGGCGTGCCCTTGATCTTGTGAAAGGCTGGCGCATCCTTGATGACTTGGCGGCGCTGCGCGACCGGCCATGCCGGGTCCCATTCATCGACGGACCACGCTTGCGCGAGATACGGCAGAAGGTGTTCGGGGCAATCGTCGGGGTTCCAACAGGCGCGGATGACCCACGTCGGCGCGGCAAGAATGCGGTGATCACTGCCTGACAGCGATCTGCAATGGCGTGGCGCTGCGTGGCAACAGGTGTTCGCCATAAGGCGTTGGGACGATTTCAGTCACCGACCACCTCATAGGTTACGGTGATCGACGTGCAATACGCGGCACCCTGCAAGCCGGGATCGACTTGGGCTGGTGGCTGACTACGCAGCGCGCGCTCAACGCCCGGCCGGTGCGCAGCCGCATCAAGGCCGCTATCTGCGACGATAGCGCCGACGCGATGGCGCGCGGCAGCGTATATCGCCAACTCGGCTTCGGGCTGCCGGTCCACAAGCGCCGGATCAGGTCCGCGCGGGATTTCGAGATGATAGACGATCACATAGTCCGTAATTGCCGCCGCGACGACATCGACATAATCGGTCAGCGGGCGCGCGTCCTTCGGCGATAGCTTGGCCGAGACGCTATCGAGCACCTGCTGCGTTGGCACGCCGTTGCCGATGCGTGACAGCACGACGATGTGCGCATGCCCAGGATCAACGAAGGCTTCCTCCGGGCCGTAGACGCCAGCATCCTTGACGTGGGGATGCGCCGACAGCGCGTGAAACAGATAGGCCCCATAAGGACCGGCGGTCGAAAACGCTTCGAGCGCCAGAATGTAGCGGCGCTTTGCATCGTCGTCGGCCTCGCGATACTCGGCGCGTGGCGGAGTGGCGGACGGATCAGCCGGGGCGGTCATGCGTTGGACGCCCAGGCGCGAGGAGGAGATTGTCGTAGATCGGTGCCAGTTGATGTCGGCGGGCAGCACAGCGCGCACCGCGTCGTTGATGCGTTCGTACACCAGCGTCTCGCGGTATGCGCCGACTTCGGCATCGATCGTCGGGTTCACTTTCAAGCGCGAGTACCGCTTCGAGATCGGCGATCAGCACGGGATCGGTGATACGCGCACGCACGCGCGCCACGATGTCTGCTTTGCGGTCGGCAACAAGCGCCTCATAGTCCGGTACAACGACTGCCGTCGGCGCCGGCAAGAGCGAAAGATCGATGTCGATAAAGCGCGCCATCAGATGCCAACCTCAATTGCAGTCTCGCCGGACGGCGTGCGATCACCGAAGTGGCCGCGCGGGTATTCGGTGAAGCCCACCTCAAGCGTCATGCGACCAGACACGTCGGCCTCTTTGATCACGACGCGCCGAAGCGCAAAGCGCGGTTCCCACGCGTTGAGCGCCACGGCGACCGCCATCGTTGCTTTGAGCACTTCGTCGTCGTTGGTGGGGCGGTCGATCAGGTATTTATCGTCAGCACCAAAGGGACGGCGCTGAACGCGCATGCCGATCGGCGTCGCAAGGATGATCGCGATCGACTGGCCGATGTGGGCGCGCCCACCAACCCACCGGCCGGTATTGCGATCCATCCCCGGCACGGCTACTTGGCCTTCTTGGACGCGGACGGTGCATCGGCTGTTGCGACCGTAGGTGCGGCTGCCGCTGACGTTTCGACGGTCTTTCGAAGGGCCTTCGAAATGAGCTTCAGATCGCCAGCGCGGACGTGCGCCGCCGCCTCGCGCTCAGTCATCGGCAGCGGAATGCTGCTCTTGGCGCGGAACTGGCCTTTGTCCCAAAAGCCATTGACGACTTCATAGTTTTGCTTGGCTTCCATCGCGGGTCCTTCGGTTCAATTGCTGCGCGGTTCAATGGCCGTCGTGTTGATGGCCACAGCGTCGCACAGTTGATTTGAACCGATACCGGGGACGGATAGGCGCTACACCGCGTAGACTTTGGTCGCGCTGCCTACGGCCACATCGCCGTCACTGTCCACATCGTCCTTGCGATGCAGCAGCTTGCCGCCGTCGTCGCCAAGATGCACTTCGCCCTTGAGCACGATCTTCGGACTTTCAATCGTGACCTGATCGGCCGTGCGGGTGATCCGTGTGTTGCCGATCACTTCGACGTTCTCGTCACCCTTGTCCGATGGTGCGGTGTTCGCATTCGAGAACTGCGCGGGAAATCCAATCGCGTCGGCGATGTTGCCGGACGGCGAGAAGATCACCATGCGCTGACCTTTTTTCAGTGGCGTCCACGTTTTCGTCTGGCCGCCATGTTCGGCCCACGGTATCCAGTCCGTTTGCAGCGACTGCCTTTCGTCGCCGGCGTCGTCCTTCAATTTGAACACGCCTTTGGCGGCATCGACCTCTTCAACTTCGCCGTAGCGGACCATGTTGCGCAACCGCCGTTCGATCTCCGGCAGCCGCCGCAGCAGGTCTTCGAAATCTGAACTCATTCTGCGTCGTCTCCAAAAACGTCCGGCGCGACCCGTGACGCCGCCAAGATGGCCTTGTGCATATCCTTGTCGGCGACAGGTGACTGCGACACGCCAAGGCTTTCGCACAGCGCTTGTTGAGCCGCTTTGACCGCAGCACGTGTGATCGCTCGCGTGGGGTTTGCACTCACACGTGAGCCATCCCGCCCGATGTACTTGTCCGCGAGCCGAACCGATGCTGCTGTGCTCATAGCGCGCCACCGTTGTTGTGCGCGTCATAGCGGGCGCGCGCCGCACTGAGACCCACGCGCACGACCTGGTGCCAATCGACCGAGAACAGCGCGATGCCGCCGGTGCCGCGCACCGCGCCCGAGTAGTGGTTTTCGATTTTGATTTTCTCCGGCACTTCGGAGAAGCCCGTGAATGGGCGCGCGGCCAGACGCCCGACAAGCGCTTCCGCAATATCGAGTGCTGCAACGTCAGCCGGAACAAGTGCCAATGATTGCGTGACGATGAACGCAGCGCAGTGAAGCTGCACATCAACCTCGCGCGTTGCCACCATGCTTGTGGCTGCAGAGCCAACGATTGAGACGCGCACCGCTGGCGCTCTGACGATGAAGGTCTTGAGTTCGTCCATGTCGAATGGACCGAAGTGAGTATCGATCGATTTGACTTCGGGCAGGAACGCCTTGAAGTCTGCCGTCACTGCGTCTCGAAATTCAACAAGCCGCCCCATGTGTCACCCCCTCAACAGCGATCCGATATACGTCGTTAGCTCTCGGTCAATCTCGGCCTTGTTCTCGGCCGAGAACCCAAGATAGGGACGCGCCGGGATCGTGACCTGCTTTGCCATGACGTGCCGGCCGCCGACGTTGAAGTGGAGCGCGCTGGCGTTCTTCGGCTTTATGGTTCCGCCGTACTGATGGATCGCGGAATAGACCAATCCGGAGCCGACGCGCACTTCATCAGGGCCGGTGCGCTGATGGATCGACGCTAGGAGGTGGCCGGTTTTGACAAGGATCGGATTGCCTTCGGCGTTCGCTTTCCAGGCTTCGCCGTCTGGCGACGTTTTCTCATCCGAAATGCGACGGCGCGTCTGGCTTTCAATGAGTGCGCCGGCGGCATCCAGCACGAGTGTGCGGTTGAAAGCATTGAGCCGGTTGAGCTTGCGGGCCACAACGTCGATGCCGATAACATCGACATCGATCATCACGCCGGTCATCAGAGCCCCCGCAGCGACGTGCGACTGAACAGGCGTTGAGGTCCGTCAAGGATGACGGTTTGCGGCGATGCCGTCTCAGCCGATGGCGTTGCACCTGGTTGCGCGGGCAGCGGGATCGAGGCGCGGCCAGCGGCGACATCGCGCAAGAACTGGATCGCGTCTTCGTAGCGCTTGCGCGCGTCTTCGCTGAGCAAGCCGGCATCGGTCGCAAGCCGGTAGCATGCGATGTCGATCGACAAGTTCTTGAGCACAGCCGGGATACTCGGCAGCGGCAGCGTCACACGTGTCGAGATATAGCCGTCGATCAGCGCTGCGGCATCATCCAGCGCGCGCGCGACTTTGGGCGCGTCCGCGAGACCATCGCCGTCGCGATCGGCGAGCCGGTTGAGGGTGTCCACGCCGTAGAGATCGATGATGTCGGTATCGGCTGCATAGGCCATGATCGTCTCCACTGTCGCGACGGGCGGCCGGCTGCCGTGACAGCAGTCGTCCGGCGCAATGAAAGAATGGGGCCGGGTGCAAGGAGGGGAAAGCTTGGGGGCTACCCTTGCACCCGGCGTGCGGTACGCTGCACGGAAAGCATTTAGTGCACCCGGCGGCGCGGAAAGGAACGCCGTCGGGTGAAGGTGGGATCGAGCCGTCTAGGGACACGATCCGGAGGAAGGCGGGAGACGCCTATTCCAGCCACGGCGTTTCGAGGATCGTGACCAAGTTGCGATCGGTATTGGTCGCGCCAGCGGCGTCACGCTCTGCGAGAATGATGTCGCGCGCGGCATCGCCGTTCGACGGGCCAACCAGCAACAGCTTGGGCGTGATGCCGAGCGGGCGGCCATTGTCACCCTTCATCGCCATCATCACCTTGCGGCCGGCGCGGAAGGCTTCCTTGGTCAACGGCTGCTTTGATCCGTAGGCCATCTGCCAGAAACCAAAGCCGGTGTTGCAACGGCCATCGACGCCGTACATGTACTGATTGCTTTCGAACACCTTGTCCGACGTGTTTGGATTGTCCTTCTTTACAAATTCCATCTTGCGGCGGTTCTGGAAAATCAGTGGCTTCAAGGCGCGCGTGGTGTCAAGAAGGAACCACGGGGCAGCAGCGCCGCCGCCCGTGTTCGAGACCGCCACTTCTTTGCCTTTCGCGTCGATGACCGGATGCGCGGCCGAGAAGAAGGCTTCGCCATCATAGCACTTCGACGTGAAGCCGGCCTTCAGCAGCTCAAACACAAGCTGATCGGGCAGCGCTGCCGACGCGCGACCCATTTCGGTGAACAGCGGCGTGAACACGCCGAAGGTGTCGTCTTCGATATCGTCGCGCGGAACGGCAACGGTGCTTTCGAACGAGCGGTTGGCAATCGAATAATCGTGAGCCGCGATGTTCTGCACAACGCGGTCCCCGATCCATTCGCGCATGTTCGGCATCTGGCCGAGCCAAGCGTACTTCTCGGTCTTGGTGCTTGACGGCACCACGGTCGCGAGCTGCGGATAGATCGCCGTCACGCCGGCGAAGCCGACCTGAAACGAGGCCTTGAAGCCGGTGAAGAGCGTCTGAAGGTTGCCCTGATTGATGATCATTGGTGTCCGTGTCCTTGTGTTCGCCTAACGCTCCGCCCCGGCGGGCGTCTCGCCCGATCCGCGTCTAGCTACGTCAGCGCAGTTGTGCCGTTAGAACTTCACCCACACGCCAGCGTCATCGACATCGACGACAAAGCCTGCGACCGAGCGCGTGTTGCCGCCGTGCGTTGCGGCGACGGTCTGATCATCAACGACGAAGCAGGACGCGCCGATGTGGGCTGCGAGCACCGGATCGGCAGCCGCGTTTTCGAAGCAGAAGACGCCGCGCTTGACCTTGACGGTCTTTGCGCCAGCCGCGCCGCCTGTATTGTCCACATGCTCTTCAGCGCGGCCAACAGCAATCAGTCCGGCCGCCGTGTTGCCCGGCTCAGCCAGACCGGCGTCGAGAACAACGAGGCTGCCAGCGTGAAGCTTCTTGTCCGCGCCGACGGCATAGGCGACGTATTCGCCGTCGCGTTCGGCAGTGTTGCGGTCTTTGGTCAGTGCGGTCACGGGTCGATCTCCTGAGGTCAAAATTTATGAAGGGCGAAGCGACGCCACGAGAAACACACTTGGTTTGCCAAACCCGCTTCGCCCCGTGGCTCTCGCTCTGGGGTGAATTCTTTTTTAGGCCGCAGCCTGCTTGAACTGCTCTTCGGTTACGCCGAGCGTGGCGCACATCGTCTTCTCGTCAGCGGTCAGCTGTTTGTCGCCGCCCGCGTTCGACGCCTTCTTGGTGTCGAGATCGGAAGCGGCCGTCAGTACCGGCGCGCTTTCGACGAACTTTTTGAAAGCATCCAGACCGCCATCCTTGCGGCAAGTGGCGAGGTAGAAATCCTTCGACGCCGGCGCGACCTTTCCGGCCTTCACAGCGTCATCGACGGCAGCGGTCACTTCGGCGTCGAGCTTTGCGTCAGCGGCAACTTTGATGGTGTTGTTCGCCGTTTCGAGATCGCCCTTGATCTTGTCGTAGTCGGCGCGCGGCACGAACTTTTCGAGGCTCGGAGCCTGCGCGCTGTTCAGCGCCTTGTCCTTGTCGGTGACCAGACCATCGACAGCCGCGAGGATAGCGGTAGCGCTCGCCTCTTCCTGAAGCCCGAGCTTCTTGCACAACGCCTTCAACGCTTCCTTGTCCATCGTGGTCTTCTCCTGCTGTTGCTGTTCGTTGTCATCGTCGCGCGTGTTGAGCGCGGTCATGGTGAGGTTGGGCCGGTTGGTCAGCGCCACCGAAATCAACGCAATAATGCGCAGCGTCGCGCTGTCGAACCAGAACGTCGGCGAGATGAAACGGTATTCGCGATCAGCGACCATTTGCTTCGCCTTCGGCGTCCACTCGACATGCGCCCAAATCGCGCCGTCACGAACTTCGAGCTTGTCGATCCATCCGGCGGCCGGTGCCGCCTCGCCCTGAGGGGCCCTGATCTCGCTGGCGTGTTCGTAATCGACGTGCAGTGCGCCTTCGGCTTCACTGCGGCGGACGATCTCTTGCGGATCGTCGATGATCCAAGAGCGGCCATCGCGGCCGATGATCTGCGGCCCGGCCGGCAACACCTCAACCCACTCCGGCGCTTCACCATTGGTGAAGTTCAGAGCGAGCGACTTGAGAGATGTTGCGCGTTTGGTTGTCATGCGCGTATCATGCGCTTCGCGGCGCGAAGTCATCACGGGGACATTCGCGCGGCACATCGATTGAGCATGCACGCAAGCAAAAGCCCCGGCGAGAATGACCCGCCGGGGCTTTGTGTTGGTATCACCGATATGGTCAGGCGCGCAGCCGGATACTCAGTTGCTTGCCGACGCGCACGATATCCAGCCGATCTTCGATTTCCCGCCAGCGTTTGCTGGCTTCGCCTTCGGAAACCGACATCAGCTTTGCCAATTCGCGATTGCTGGAAACTGAGCCGCCGATGTTTTCCAGCGCCCGCACAACGGGATGGCTGCGGAAATCGATGACGTTTGCCGGCAATTGACGGACAGGCTCGCTGATGATTGCCGACTTCACTTTCGGTCGATTGTCGGCCGGTTCATCCGAGACGATGATGCGGGGGCAGGGGTTTGGCTTGCAGCGCTGACGGCGCGCGCGCGGAACGCGTGTCGCCAGTACCAATAGAATGCGCACCCGCCACAATCATCGCCGCGCCGAGCACGTTGCCGCCGAGCGCTGCAAGGATGGCGGTGAAGATGTCGATCTTCCACGATGCGAACCCCGTGCGATCCGCAAGCGCCGATGCCGATGCGTCAGGTGCGGGCGCGTCGGCAAGATTGCGCTCGGCGTTGGCGATATCAGCGACGGCCGTCGCGACCTGCTGTTCGAGAAGGGCGCGGCAGTTCTTGACGCAATTCTTCTTCGCGGCTTCAGTCACGACGCGTTCGTCTAAATTGGCTTTGGCGGTGCGGGCATCTTTCAGTGCGGCTTTCGCGTCGTCGTGTGCTTTCTGCGCGGCGCGGATCGGCGCTTGCTTGGCATCGCGTTCGGCGATGACGCGTTCGCCGGTCGTGACCAGGCCAAAGCCTTCGCCCGCGATCAGGCCGACGACGATGCAGAACGCAACCACGTAGCGTTTGTCGGAGAGGGTGTGCGAGACGGTGAGCCCGCCGATCGCGGTTGCGATCGCCATGGCGATCACAAGGTAGGTGTGCGGTTCACTGTAACCGCCAAGGCCGAGAATGGTGAGATGGGCTGTTGCACTGAGCAGGCCGACGCCTGCGAGAATAGAAAGGGCGCGCGGCCCGTTGCCTTGTGCGCCACCGGCGCGGATGGTATCGTGTGACATGGATGGCATCCTGTATCGAGGTTGCTGTTCTAGGGCTCGGCGGTGGATTGGCGTCCATTCCGGGCCCGCTCTATTTTGGCGAATAGAACTGATCACTAAATACCAATTCGGTTACCCAATTCCTACCGTCCGAATGCCGATCATTGTGGACAACCCCGAATTGGAGAGAATACGGGGAGATTAATTGGGCGGAATTGCAACGGGTTTGATTGGCAACCTATTCCAATTGATAGCCGCAACCCCAATGCCCCGTTCGGCGCACCGTCGATAGACCCTAAACACCCCTCTGAAACGAGTTTGCAACAGGGTAGGGCCGGAATTTACCCTCTGGTCGCAGGGGTTGCCGCTGCCCTGGCCCCGAAAGCCGTTTAAACGATTATTCTCCCAAACCCGTCTACGGGCCTTCCACGCCGCCGAGTTGGCGTTGTTGTCTACAACTCAGCCGCGCCGGGCCAAAAGAACTTCGAAGACCGCTCGAACAGCCGCCGAAGTCACCCTGAACCATCGATTCGGATATGTTGAGGCGGGCTGTAGAGGAATGGCGAGATGGCTGACGAAGACAACTACAACATAACAATTCCGAAAGAGGCCGTCGCGGCGGTGATGGCTGCGTTCAGAGAGGCGTTCGTTGAAGCGATGCATGCTGCATGTGCTGCCAACGGCAATCGAGGCGGCGAGTGGTTCGACGTGCTGGAGCGGACGACGCTGGAAAACTCAAGGGCAGCGAATGGGAGGGGCATCAATTGATCATGAGGCCATTGCGATGCGCACGGCTGTCCAGGCGGTGAGCGACATCTTCAATCAATTCCGGGCGGCGCTACTGCAAGCGGATGATGGCAGTTCGTAACTCGATGCCGTCATCGCGGCAAATGAATTGCGTGTCGCCGACTTTCCCGCGAAGACTTTTGCATTTGTGAAGACGAAAAACCACTGAGCAAATTTTGTCATCATCACTGATCTCCAATTGGATTATTCCAATTGGAGACTTGCACATTGAAGTCCGCGCGCAGCACGGGGACGCTAGCGCGCCGACAAAACCAGCGCGACGCGACCCCAGATTTTCAATGATGTTTGTTCGCCGCCTTTGATCACGGTGTCATCGTAGGCTTTGTTGATCGCGATCCGGTGTGCGGCATCGCCTTTGAAAACGAGACGGCGCACCAATGATGCGCCCGGACGCCCTAATACCCAAATGCCTTCATCAGTGAAATTGGCCGGACGCATATCGATTATGACGAGCGCGCCATCGTTGAGGTCTGGCGACATCGCGTCGCCAACAACGCGCACGATGCCAGTGCGCTGCGGATCAAGTCGATGCGCGGAGAAGAAGTCTTTGTGAACCGCAAGCGTGTCTGCATCAGCTGGTTGATGAACTGCACTGCCGCTAGCGTCGGGCGCGAAGCGCGGAATGGTGGATGATCCGTCGCCCAATGGCGCAATGCCAGTTGCGATCCAATCTAATGAAACGCCGGCCGCTCTCGACAACCTAGCCAAGGGCTCAAGCGGAGCGCGGGCCTCTCCAACTGCCCACTTTCGCAGCCCTGGCTGTGACACCTTCATAATCGCGGCTGCCCTCGGACGACCTCCAACCATTTCGATGGCCAGAGAAATGCGTGCAGCAATCTCCGCATCGGGCTGATCTTCGGAAATTTCCTCGCGGCGACGCATTTTTAACAGATCGCTAACGAATAGGTTGCGCAAATCAGTTTCATTTGTTACTTTCGTTGCGTTGGAAGCGATTGCGCTTCATTCGTAACAACCTTACCAATCGCCTAACGGAGCAAATGCCCAATGAGCACCCCTGCGCGCGAATCGCAACACCAGAAATCTAGCCCATCGGGATGGGACCGGCACGCGATTGTTGCAGCCGTTCATCGGCAGGGCTTTTCGCTGGTCGCACTTGCCGTCGAAAACGGCCTATCGCGTCAGGCATGCAGTGCGGCTCTCAACATTCCATTCCCTGCTGCTGATCGCGCGATCTCAGAGTGTATCGGCGTGCCGCTGCACGAACTCTGGCCCACGCGATACGATGAGGACGGCAAACGCATAGGATTGATCCGCCGCGCGACCGCTCCAAAGAAATCACCAAAGCGCAAGAAGGCCTAGGCCCTCCACCGTTATCGCCAACCGCTACCCCGCTCCGAACCCCGTTCGGACGAACGAGAGAACTTTGCCCAAATGGCCAATGTCCCCGTGAGCAACCCGACCGCGATCCGGCACGCTGCCGGTTCACGCGATTGTGGGCTCTCGGGCATGCGTCAACGAACAGCGTCACCTGCTTTAGTGGTGAGCCTCGGCTGCTGGCCGGTCTCCTCTTACGTCCGCAGGACCGGGCGGGCAGCGCCCACGCCCGCCCGGTCGATCGCTCCGCAGAAGGGGGTGCGCGAATGAAAGAGTGGTGGACCGCAGCTGAATTGGCCAGCAAGGCCGTGCCGGGATTGCCCGCGACGAAGCGCGGTATAGCGAAGTTCGCGGCGCGCAGTGGTTGGGCTGAGGTCAAATCCGAATTCGGGGAAGTCCTCGTCAGAGCCCGAGACGGCGGTGCAATCGAGTACAACATTGCGTTATTGCCAGACGCTGCCCGGCACATGCTGGTCGCTTCTACGATATCGAACGTCAGCACTGTCGCGACTACCAAATCTTCGCCACTCGCTGACGCACGTCGTGCGATCCTCGTGCTTCAGAGCCGTTTTGCTTCCGCCAATAAACTGAGTGTCCGCAAGAGCGATGACGTATTTGTTCAGGCTTTCAATGCCCGCTTAATAAGCGTTGACGATTGGGTGCTGCGCCAAATCACGCGGATTTGCGCAAGATCGCTCCGGAACTGGCGTGCACTCGAAAACTCTAATCCGGCACGGTTGGCGCAGAAGCGGGGTCCCGCCGAAGGTCGGGACAGCATCCTCGCGACCGCGAACGAAGGCGCTGTTGCCGACCTGATCGCCGGCGCACTCGTTCGTCAACCGCATCTGACGGCGCGCCACGCGCGCGCGCTAGTCGTCGCCACGTTCGGCGCGACGCTCGATGTTGCAGACGACAACGGGGTGTTAACGCCACAACAGATGCCGCAAGAGCGCGCCTTCCGCGCCTACATTTCGAACTGGAAGGCCGCGAACAAGATGGCGCTGGCCAAGATCACTGATCCCGACAAATTCAAATCGGCCTATCGCGTGTCAGGCTTCTCACGCCACGGCAACGTTGAGCGACTTAATCAGGTTTGGGAAAGCGACGCGTCGCCGGCCGACGTGCTGTGCAGCGACGGCCGGCATACGATTTATGTTCTGGTCGATGTGTTTTCGCGCCGCATGATCACACTGGTATCGCGCACGCCGCGCGCTGAGGCCGTCATGCTGCTGTGCCGCAAGGCCATCCTCGCATGGGGCGTGCCGGACACCGTCAAGACCGACAACGGTTCGGACTTCGTTGCCCATCACATCCGGCGCGCGTTCGCCAGCCTGTCGATCAATCACGAACTCTGCGATCCGTTCTCGCCCGAACAGAAGGGCATCGTCGAAAGGTCGATCGGCACGCTGCAACGCGATTTGATGCCGTTGCTGCCGGGCTTCATCGGCCATTCGGTGGCTGATCGAAAGGCCATCGAAGCGCGCAAGAGCTTCGCAACGCGGCTTGGCCAGGATGACGACAAGGCGTTCGCGGTCGAGATGAGCGCCAGCGAGTTGCAGGTTTACGCTGACCGCTGGTGCGACGCCGACTATGGCCGTCGCGCGCATACGGCGCTGCCGCAGAAGATGAGCCCGTCTTCGCACGCGCCCAAAGCTAAAGGACTGCTGAAGCGCGTCGCGGACGTGCGTGCGCTGGATATGCTGCTGGCACTGGTGCCCGGCTCCGATGGCATCCGCACGGTTGGCAAACAAGGTCTGAAGATCGACAACGCGTTCTTCACGGCCTTGAAGTTGATGCCCGGCGAAAAAGTGTTGGTGCGCCATGACCCGGCGGACATGGGTCGCGTCTACTTGCTTCAAGGCTGATGGCACTGAGTTTCTGTGCGAAGCGATTTGCTACGAACGCGCCGGGATCAATCCTGCTGAAGCGATTGCCAAAGCCCGCGCCGAGCAAGCACGGATCATCAAAGAGCAGGTTGATCCGCTGCGTAAGGCCGCGAAGAAGATCAAGCCGCGTGACATGATCGAAGCCATTCTGTCGGCAGCTGAGCGCCAAGCACAGAACGTGGTCGCCTTCCCGCGCGCCTCCGAGACGCACACCACACCACAGATGGATGCCGCCGGCGAGGCGGCAACGCCTGAGCGCAAGACGCGCGGGCCGCAGCTCACGCCTGAGCAAAAACGCCACGTCGATAAGATGCGCGCCGAATTTGAATCTCAGCCAGAGAACAACGGCGATGCGGCTGAACCAGTCGTAGACGCAGACAGCAAAAGGCGCGCGTTTGAGGCTGGCTTTTTCGCAGATCGAGCCCCTGCCCACACATCCAGTGCGAAGCATGCCCGCATCGTGGACATGCCAGAAACGCCGAAGCACCGTTTTAGGCGCGCGTACCTTTTGGAAATGACACTCTTTCATTTGGACCCGGACGGTCGCCGCACGCCAGAAGAATGCGGCCTCGCAATCGAGGACGTGTTGTGGCTCGGCCGGTATCAATCGCTGCCCGAATATCAGGGGCAGAAGACGATGTTCGAAGACTTCGGCGTTGAGTGGCTTTTCGACGGATTGAAAACCTGAGTGTCGATCGGGGGAATGGGGATACGACAATGGCAGTGCCGACATTTGCGCCGCTCAGAAACCTTGGGCTATTTTCTGAACTTGTCGATCGCGTGATCACGCGCTCGCCGAGCCTGCCCGGCATGGCCTGCTTCTACGGGCACTCGGGGTTACGGCAAGACATTCTCTGCGGTCTATGCAGCCAATAAATCACGGGCTTACTAGCGTCGAAGTCGGCGAGACGTGGACGCGTAAGACGCTTTGTCACGCGATCCTGCGCGAACTCGGCCTTGGCGGCGCGGTGCAAGGCACGCTGCCAGACCTCGTGTCATCCATTGTTGACCGGCTCGCCGAAGACCGGGACCGCCCGCTGATCATCGACGAAGCGGATCACGTCGTTAAAAAAGGCATGGTCGATCTGGTTCGTGAAATCCACGACAAGAGCCAAGCGCCCGTTATCTGGATCGGCGAAGAGCTGTTGCCGGTGAAGTTGCAGAAGTTCGAGCGGACCCACAATCGCATGCTCGATTGGGTGGCCGCGTTGCCTTGCGATGTCACCGATACGCGGCACCTTGCCCGATTAAACGCGCCGGGCATCGATATCGCCGACGATTTGATCAACGCCGTTGCCAAGGCGTCAGATGGCCGGGCGCGCCGCATCGCGGTTAACTGCGACCGCGTGCGCGAGCGTGCGGTGGCACTCGGCAAGAAGAAAATCACGTTGGCAGATTGGGGATCGCAACCGTTCTTTACGGGCGAGCCGCCGCGCCGGAGGGCTGCGTGATGCTCGCCGAATTTCCAGTTGTGGAGATAAACGCAGACGGACTGACGCCTCGCGGACATGTCTCATGTTCGTTCTAAAGTGCCGTGAGGGCTTCAAGGCGACCGACCTTCGCAACGCATTCAAGGCTGTGGGGCCGCTATACTATAAGCCCTACATTCAAGAGCTTATCGACGCTCGGATTGTGGCCACGACGGATGGGCAAACCTATCACCTCGTCGCACCGGACGCTCTTGCAGCCCCAATCATTGAACTGCCCCGCTGCTTCGCGCCGCCGGCTGACCGGCGGCGCGCGAGTATCCACGTTCCATCATCTACGGATGGTGTGTGGCAGCCTCATAGTTCATTACGACAAGAAGCGGTTGCCGATAACACGCCACCGTCTACGCGATGCCGTCGTTGATGGTGCGTTCAGCAATGATGATTTGGCGCGGTTCCTATCGTCGCTTGTGCGCGGCGGTTACATCGCAAGCGCTGATGGCGACGTACCAGCTATTGAAGCGTCAGCGGAGACGCCGAGGCTGACACAAGCCGGCAAGCCCCTCGCGCATGCTGCAAGAGCAAATCACCTTTGGCGTGCAATGAAGATGTGCGGCTACTTCACTGCACGCGAGTTGGCATTCGCGGCGACAATGCCGGATTGGCTAGTCAGCGAGGCGCAGGCCGATGCTTTCGCGTCCGAGTTGGCAAGTGCCGGATATTTGCTGCGACGCGAGCCAAGCGGGTCAACCGCCGCTGTCTACCGCCTCAAACCAAGGATGAACACCGCCCCGATGCGCCACGACTTCTGCGCGCGCGTTTCGTGTGGACCCGAACCTGATGCGGGTCGTTGGTGCGGCCACGGCAATTGAGGAGATCAAAACATGAAACGTGGTCCGGCCACCGGCACAGCCAGCAAAGAAGCAGATCGCGTTGTGGCGGTTGCGACGAAGGAATGGGGCAACGGCGATGCTGCGCGTGTGCCCGATTGGGTGATGGTTCTTGCTGAGACGTGCGACGCGCAATCGTTGCGCAAGGTCGCCGACCGTCTCGGTTACTCAGCAAGCGTTCTGAGCCGTGTTCTCAACGGCAGTACGATGGCGACCTTGAACGTGTGGCCGATAAGGTGCGCGGCGCATTGATGGGCGAGAAGGTCATGTGCCCCGTCGTCGATGAGATCGCGCGCGATCAATGTCTCGATCATCAGCGTCATGGACCGCCATTCACATCGTCGATGCGTGCAAAGCTCTATCGAGCCTGCCGCAACGGTTGTCCGCATTACAGGGGTACGAAGTAGCAGCGTCAACAATCAATCTTCACCGGGGGCACTATGGCAAAGGTTACGACACAACTGGAAGCGCTGCGAAGCATCTTCGACGGCTACGCAAAAGACGGCGTGGCTCTGTCGCCGTCAATCATTGGCGTGTTCGCGAAGACGATCGAGGAAATCACAGCAGACGCCCGCAAACTCGAACGCATGTTGGAGCGGCGATTGACCAGCGCCGACATTTCGCAAGCATCCGCACAGCGGCTTAGTGCCGACATCATCGACTTTCCAAAGCGAATGCGCGCCCCGCCGCCGCGCTCAGGTGGTGACGTGGCA
This sequence comes from Hyphomicrobium sp., assembly GCA_016716675.1. GTDB lineage: Bacteria > Pseudomonadota > Alphaproteobacteria > Rhizobiales > Hyphomicrobiaceae > Hyphomicrobium_B. The sequence continues at coordinate 19,870 of JADJVG010000018.1, read as the reverse complement.
TGACTTCATCCATTCCGACAGAAGCAGTTTGCTCGACACTCGCCGCGGACACGCTAGGCGACCTGCTGTTCTTTGGGGTGGGGATCATCATTCTGCTTACAACCATCGCCGTCGATCAGTGGCTCGCAGCGCGCGCCGCCCGGCGCACGAACCACTACCTGCGCCGGCATGCAACCCATAAGGACCAATCATGACGCCACTCAGAAAACGCGAAGCCGCGAATACCATGCCGCAGTCGATCACAGATGTCGAACAGGCCTTCGTTCGCATCAAGGAACTGGCGCAGGAGTTGGCGCGCAACCGTGAAGCCATTGATATTCCGATATCGCCGAACTGGAACGAGCGCTGCGCAACCTGCCGAGCCGATCAAGACGGAAATCGCACGGCTTACGCAAGGCATCCAGGCCTATTGCGAAACACGGCGCGTGGATCTGACCAATGGCGGTCGCGCCAAGATGTTCAAGTTCGCGACCGGCATAGTTGCGTGGCGCAAGGGTCGGTCGCGCGTCGAGATCGACGGCAACGAAGCCGATATGATCGACCGCCTGAAGGCGCTCGGTCTCGCACAGTTCGTCCGGCTCAAGGAAGAGATCGACAAATCCGAAATTCTAAAGTCGCCGCAGCGGATCGCGGGCGTTCCTGGTTTGCGTGTCGTCGAAGCACCCGAAACCATTGCGGTTGATCCGCACTGACACCCAACCGATAGAGGCCTCTACCATGGATGTAGCACCGATCGAATTTCAAGTGCGTCTTGTTGAAGATGCCGTATGGAAGCGCGTTTACGCCACGACGCCAGAACAGGCGGCGGCGGCGTTCGTCGCCGAGCGTGAGGCTGATGGTGGCTGGCAGCTCGCGGTCAACCGGCGCGCTGCGCTGGTCGTGGTCGCCGCGTCCACTGGAAGCCTATGTCGAGGCTTGTTATCGCGTGACCGGCCAGATGCGCCCGTACTATGAAGCCGCCGTCGTGCTGCCGGGCCAGCGATGCGCGCTGCGGAGTGCCTGAACATGACCCGCCCCGCGAACATCCTATCGCCGAAGCGGCGCGCACTACTGGCCAAGGTGCATTTGCTGGCCAAGGACGCGCGTCTGGAAGACGACGACTACCGCAGCCTACTAGAGCGCGAGACGGGGCGGCGCTCTGCGGCGGCGCTCAGCGATGAGCAGCTGGTCCGGTTCTGCGACGTACTCACCCGGCACGCGCCATCGACGGCTGCAAAGCTCAATGTTCCGTTCGCCGGAAAGATCAAGGCGCTGTGGATTTCAGCGTGGCACCTCGGCATCGCCCGGTCGAACACGGATGAAGCTGCAATTGCGTTCGTCAAACGGCAAACCGGCATAGATCACGCGCGCTGGCTGATCAACGCGGCTGACGCTAACAAAGTGATCGAAGGTCTGAAGCAGTGGCTGGCGCGGCAGGCCGGCGTGCAGTGGAACGACTGGCCGCAGAACCCGCGCCGCGCTGTCGCCGAAGCGCAAGTGCGCCGCCTGGATGACGTCGGTGACATACGTGCCGGCCTCCGGAGCGGTCTCGCCGACGCCGCGAGAGGCATTCCTTGAAGACTACGTTTGTGCTGTGACCGGCAAGAACCGTGGCATCGCGTACCTCGACAATGCCGATTGGGATAAGGCGATAGCCGCTCTCGGCGCGCGCCTTCGCCGCGCGCTCGCGCACGCTGAACTGCCGAGGGGCTGACGATGGCGAAAAATGCGACCACGGTCATCGAGCATGCCGCGCCTGCGATTTTGCCGGAGACACGGCCGAACGCAATCGAGCGCCCATTGCCGGTTGACCTCGAAGGTCTGCCGGAATTGATGATAGAGATTGCCGAAGTCGCCGGCGTCGAAGCGGCGATCACGATCTGTGACCGCTACGGCGGCAACCGCGTTTACATTCCGCGCTATGCGCAAGATCATCATTGGCTGGTGCATTGCGTCGGCCGGGTTGCGGCGAATGCGATCTGCGAGCACTTCGCGTCGCCATCGGGCCTTGAACTCGAATTGCCGATTGGCGCGCGTCTGTCACGCGAGCAACGCCGGATACGGCTCGAAAAGCTGATCAGTGAGGGCTACACGTCGTCAGAGATCACGCGCCGCCTTGGCGTCACGCGCCGCACCGTCAAGCGGGCGAAGGCCGGCATGACGCGCCGCATCGGCGCGAATCAGTTGGACATGTTCCTGCCCGCACCGGACGACAATGCAGATGGTTGAATTGGAGTTGAAGAAGCTGTCGTAGCGGCCAAATCGGCTTGACATGTTCGTGCCGTCGCCCGAAACCATCTTCATCAAATCCATGACGTAGAGTAGCTGAGGGAACTATGTCACTCAATTCGCCGTTGCCGCAGGACCAGTGGAGAATTGAAGTCAGCGTGCGGTGGGTGGACGGCTGGCGATCTCGAATGCTGTCAGTTGATGAGGTAAAGGCCTACAATCAAGACCCAGACGGATACGTCGCAAAAGTGATAGGGGTATCGGTAGCGGACTACACTGATTGGATCGAACACGACGGAATGCCGCTATGCGGTAGCAAGACGAAGGCCGGCAAGTTGTGCCGAAACCCCACTGGCTGCATTCAAATGCCGATTGAACAATGGCTTGAACAGCACCGCGCGCACTATTGCAAGGCTCACGGCGGCTAACGTCCCCGGTATGACATTCGCGCGGCGATGTCATGCTGATCCGGTCTCAAGGAGATCGGATGATGGCTGGCTGCACACTGAACGCTCGCTCGACACAACGCCTTGAAGGCGTACACCCTGACCTCGTTGCAGTGGTGCTCCGGGCTGCCGAACTTACTGAGACGCCCTTTCAAGTCGTTGAAGGTCTGCGCACACTTGAGCGCCAGCGTCAGTACGTGCGTCAAGGCGCGTCGCGCACGCTCAAATCGCGCCACCTGACAGGACACGCCGTCGATGTCGCGCCGTGGATCGGTCCTGATTTCGATTGGGACAACGAAGGCGGCTATAGGCAAATTTGGGCCGCATTCAAAGCGGCTTCGACCGAGCTTCGAATTCCGCTCGAATGGGGTGGCAACTGGCGCGGCTTCTGCGACATGCCGCACATGCAATTGCCGTGGCTGCAATACCCTACGGGCTCAAACTCAAAACCGCGCAACGAACGCGATCTGATCGCGGCGGGATCACGCACGGTTCGTGCCGCGCACTGTGCGCCGTATTGGTCAAGCGACAACCGTCGTCGCCGTGACTGCCGCTGCGCTGGCGAACTCTGATCCGATCACGACGGCCACCGTCGCAGTCGGCACTGCGTCAAGCGCGGTATCGGTCGCTGAGACGGCTGTGACGGTTGTGGCCCGCAGCAAGGACGTGGTGGGAGCTGCGCGCGAGCAAGCGACGTGGCTGCTGACGCCTGCGACGTTCGTGGTGTTCGCAATCGTGTTGGGCGTTGCACTGATCGGGCTCGGCGCGATGATCGCGCGATACCGCATCCAGGACGACAACGAAGGCAAGAATGTAGGGCGGCCATGATGGGATTGTTTAGCCGGTTTATCCCGGAAAAGTGGCTCCACGCTTTCGTTGAGGTCGTCAAGGTTCTGATCGTGGTGCTCGCGATCTTCGTGGCAATCTGGTGGCTGCGCCACGATGCCAAGATGGACGAACGCCGCTCCGCGCAAAGTCGCTGCGACCAGACCATCACCAATCTTGTGAACACGCAAAAGGAAGAGGCAGACGATCGTGCTGAAGATGCTCAATCCGCTGGGGAGGCTGTGCCTCCTGTCCCTGCTGAGCGTGCTCAGCTTAACCGGCTGTGCGCCACCGACGAAGCCTGCCGCGAACGCCTCACTCACCGACGCGGGAAGTAAAGCGGCGTGCCGGGTTTGGCGTCCAGTCACGTGGGCGCCCGACGACACAACTGTCACCATCGACGGCGTGCGCCGGAACAACAAGCGCCGTTGGCGTTACTGCGGCGGAGCGCTCAAGTAAATGCAAGTCGATGCCGATACGCTGATTAAGGTTCTGCAATTCGCCTTCACGTTGGGCGCGACGTTCTACGCGTGGAGCCAAGCCAAGAACAAGGCCGGCGCTGAAGCCCTGAACGAACTCGAACGGTGCATTGATCTTGTTCGCGTCGATGTCACCGCGCTCGCGACGCGCTGCGGCAAGATCGAGGGCGAAATGCGGCACATGCCCGACAAGGACACAGTGCACACCATCGAACTCGGCATGAAGGACATGCAGACGCAGATCGCGGCGCAGGCCGAAGTGCTCAAAGGGCTATGCCGAGGCGCTAAAGCGCAACACCGAAACCATGCAGCGCCTGGAAGAATTCTTACTGCACGGCCAAAGATTGGCCGCACAGCCCGCAGCGAGGCGCAAATGACCGATTACCGCAGGTTCGTGGCCGAAGACATTCGCCGCATCGTTCTGGAAGAACTGGCGCGCCAGCCCGGCTATCGTCTCAATGATGATCTTCTGTTGCGCGTACTCGAAAGCTTCGGCCACATCAAATCGCGTGACTACATTCGCGCCGAACTCGATTGGCTGGAACGCGCCCGTACCGTGTCGTTGACAGAAGTCGGCGGCATCGTCATTGCCGAACTGACCGAACGTGGTCTTGATCACGTCGAGCGGCGCAAGCTGATTGCCGGTGTCGCCCGTCCGAAGCCGGTGGCGTGACATGGCATCAGCCGGCAAATCCAAGCGCAACGCGAAACGCCCGGCAGCGGCCGACGTAGCCGAGCCGCAGGCTGTGCCCGCCTCTCGCAAAGGGCGTGGCCGGTTGTCATCGATCGACACGCTGCCGGAGGACGCCGAACCTGCGATCGTCAAGGCGCTGCAAGCCCTAAAGGACCGCAAGAAGTCGCAAGCCGAAATTCTGCGCGTGCTGAACACTGACCTCGACGCCCTTGATTTAGATATCAAGCCAATCTCGAAGAGCGCATTCAACCGGAAAGCGCTGTGGCTGGCCTCCTACGGCAAGCAGTTGGAGAACGCCCGCGAGATCGCGAGCGTGTGGGCTGAGAAGCTGGATGAGACGCCTGAAGGCGATGTCGGCATGTTGCTTGGTGAGACCCTGAAGACGCTGATCTTTGATGTGCTCGCCGAAGCGTCGATGTCACAGACGTCTCCGTCGATGGTGATGATCGGTGTTGCTTCAGAAGCGCTTCGCAATCTCGAAAAGGCTCGGGAACTGTCAGTCGCCACGCGCACGAAGATCGAAACCAACTCCCTGAAGAAGGCCAACAAAGCCGACGAGAAAGCCGGCAAGGAAAAGGGCCTGTCGAAAGACACGATTTCCGCGATCAAGTCTCAAATTCTCGGTGTGCGTCAAGCGTCTCCCGCAGCTGCATGACGATGGACCGTGGCTATGACCAAGAGCCGGATCGAAGAACTGGAAGATGAATGTGCGCAGTTGCGCTACCGTCTCGACGAAATCGAGGCGTCGATGCGTGCCGCTGAGGATTGCCTGCTCCACATCGCAAACCTGACACCGACCGAGCGGCGGATACTCGCTCTATTGTTTAAATGCGGGCGGCGTTCCCAGTTCCAAATCGAGCAACACCTGTATCCAGGGGCGATCAATCCGCCAGCCGAAAAGTCGATCTACGTTTTCATTCACAAACTGCGTCTGAAGCTCGCGCCGGTGGGTATCGAGATCAGAACTATTCGCGAATTCGGATATGAGCTGACGCCGGCGTCGATTGCGATCATCAAGCGGCAGCCGAACGTCAGCAATTGCATGCTGGCGCCCGCGCAGTTGCGCGCCGCCGTTGCCAACAGCATTCAAGTGCGCGTTGAGCAGGGAACCACCCGCCATGATTGAACTGGTTTTTGCCGTTTGCATGATCGACCAGCCGTCACGCTGTAAGGACGTGCATCTGAACTTTGACGCTGAAACGGTTACGCAGCGCCAATGCTTCACCAATGGTCAATTCGCCATGGCTCAATGGGCTGGCGAAAACCCCAACTGGATCATCAAGAACTGGCACTGCGGTATCGCCGGGCAGGTGGCGAAGACATGACACAATCCGCATTCCATTGCCGCGCCGTCCGGCTTCAGCGCGTGCGCGAAGGCCGTGAAGCACCGCGCCCGCACGACGCTGAAGAGATCCGCGCGTGGGTCTCTGGCGAGCTGCATCGGATTTTCGTCAGGCGGGGGATCGTGCTGTCAGCGAAACGTCGCCCGGCACCGACCAACGAAGAAATCCGCGCGGCAATTGCGCGTGCAAAGGCAGGCAAGGGCCGCCAGCTGGCGCTGATGCTCAAGTCGTTCTCGGCTGATGATTTGGCGAGCGCGCTTTCGAATGTAGGCCGGTACGGCACAACGATGTTCAGCATCGACCCGTGGGGCGCGATCGGCTCGGCGTTGTCGTTCGCGTCTGGCCGCAAAGAGTGCCGCGACGATCTCAATAAACGTCTGCGCGCCGCCGGCGCGAAGGCCACGCGCGAATGGAGGGCGAAGCGCAAGGCCGAGATCAAAGCCGAATTGGCGGGGGCGTCGCGATGACAGTTTACGTCGATAATATGGAAGCGTCGTTTCAGCCGTCGCACAGACCGGGTCGGACATACGTCATGTGCCACATGATCGCTGACACTGACGACGAACTGCATGCGATGGCCGATAAAATCGGTGTCGCGCGAAAGTGGTTTCAAGGAGACCACTACGCCATCGCGAAATCACAGCGGGCTCTAGCGATACAGAACGGCGCTGTGGCTCTTTCGATGCGCGACCTATCTGCGATGGCGATGCTCAAGCGGTGGGGCAGGCCGATGGGTGATCCGACAACGGCGCGTGCGCGCCTAAACATCGCCCGTAAGGATGCCCGTGCGGAACGGGCAGAGACACAACCTGAGCGACAATCGAAAGGCCTGAGCCGATGACCAATGCCGAACAGCAATTGGCGCGGCTTGTGGCGTTCTGTTCTGAAACCGAACTGCTGAGCGAAGGCCAGTTGGCCCGCGTTCTCGACATCGACCGGGTTGAGCTTCGCCGCTTGCGTGACGACGGCATCGACCACATGCGCCGTTACCCGCTCGGTGGCGAATGGGGTGCAAACGCGATGAAGCGCATGTTCGGTGGGGATGCTTGATGAGCCGCTTCGTAGTCAAATTCCGTGGCGATCAGTTTGTGGCGCTTGGCCCTCGCCCATGGTCGCGCGGGTTCAGTGTCGCGCGCACAATTGACGAGGCCTACCAGTGCTCGGAAGCAACCGCAAAGCTGATCGTGGCACGCAACCGTCAGCACTTCAGTGACGACGCCTTCGAAATCGTACCAGTCCCGGAGAAGAAATAGGTCATGGCCAAAGCAGCCCAAGTCCGCCCCGAGACGGTTGAGCAGAACAAAAGCCCGCGCGCAATCACGTCGGCGGAATGGGAAAAGCACCGCAAGGCCACGATGTCTGTGCTGCCGGCTGCGCTCGCAGGCAGGCCGTTGCCCGATGTGCTGATGCCGTATCAGGCCGAGCTGCTGCGCACGACATCGACGAACCGTGTGACACTGGTCGAGAAGTCGCGACGCACCGGCTACACGTGGGGTGTCGGCGCTGACGCGGTGCTGACGGCGGGTGCATCCAAGGGCCACGGCGGCATGGATGTGCTTTACATCGGCTACAATCTCGAAATGGCTCGCGAGTTCGTTGATGTGTGTGATGTGGTCGCGCGCGATCGAGAAGCCGCGACTGAAGTGCAAGAAATGCTGTTCGACGATGGCGACGCCGATGCCGGCATTAAGGCGTTTCGCGTCGGCTTCGCGTCCGGCTTCGAGATTATCGCGTTATCGTCCAAGCCGCGCTCGCTGCGCGGTAAGCAGGGCTATGTGATCCTGGACGAAGCGGCGTTCCATGATGACCTTCGCGGCATGATGAAGGCGGCGCTCGCGCTGCTGATCTGGGGCGGTAAGGTGCTGGTCATTTCCACGCACGAAGGCGACGACAACTTCTTCAACGAGCTGGTGACGGACGTGCGTGCCGGGCGCAAGCCCTACGCGCTGTTGCGCTGCGACTTCGACCGCGCGTTGGAAGAAGGTCTATATCAGCGTGTGTGCTTGGCGACCGGCGACACCTGGTCTCCTGAGGCTGAAGCCACGTGGCGCACCGGCGTGATCGCCGAATATGGCGAAGACGCGGACGAAGAGCTGTTCTGCATCCCGGCACGTGGAAAGGGCGCGTTTCTGCCGGCGCCGCTGATCGAAGCGCGCATGGTGGCGGGCATTCCGGTGCTGCGGTGGGAACAACAGAGCGCGTTCGCCGAGTGGCCGGAGCATTTGCGCAAGGCTGAAGCGCTGGCATGGTGCGAGGAGCATCTGTTTGGGCTGCTGAAAGCGCTCGATCCCAAGCTGATGACGTTTCTTGGCGAAGACTTCGGACGCATCAGCGATTTGACGGTGCTGTGGCCGCTGCAATTGACGCGCATGATGCGTCGCGTGACGCCGTTCATCGTCGAGCTTCGCAACATCCCGTTCGAACAGCAGAAACAAATCCTGTTCTACATTTGCGACCGGCTGCCACGCTTCCATGCGGGCGCGATGGACGCGACCGGCAACGGCGCATTCCTCGCCGAAGTCGCCGCGCAACGCTACGGCATGGGCCGCATCGATCAGGTCAAACTCTCGACGGAATGGTATCGCGAGAACATGCCGCGCATGAAAGCGCAGTTCGAAGACAATGGCCTCGATATCCCCAAAGACGCCGACGTTCTGAGCGACTTCCGCGCGCTCAAATTGATCAACGGCATCGGACAGCTGCCGAACACCACGCGTGCCAAGGGATCAGACGGCAAGAACCGCCACGGTGACAGCGCTATCGCGCTCGCACTCGCCATCTATGCGTCGATCATGCCCGTGACAGAATACGATTACACGTCGGGTCGCGTGCAGTTTTCCGGCGACCGTCCCCGTGATGAGGATGGCGGGCCGGTAGTTAAGATCACCGGAGGGTTTTCGACCAAAGAAGGGCTGTGGTGATGGCCGCCAATCGTAAGCGTCAATTGCTCGGGCCGGACGGCGAGCCGGTATCGACTGCGATCCTGAAGCAAGAGATTTCAGCGCCGACCATGGGCGGCGTGCGCGGCACGATGTGGGATCAGGTGGCGTCGGGTCTGACGCCACAACGCCTCGCGCAAATTCTGCGCGCCGCCGATGAAGGCGATCACCGCGATTACCTGACGCTCGCCGAAGAAATGGAAGAGCGCGAGCTGCATTACATCGCCGTGTTGGGCACCCGCAAACGCGCGATCACCGGTCTGCCGATTGTAATTGAGGCCGCGAGCGAAGGCTCGAAGGACCAGGAAATAGCGCACGTCGTCCGCGAACTTTGCGAAGAACCGATCCTGCGCGACCTGATCGACCACATGACGGACGCTATCGGCAAAGGCTATGCCGTCTCTGAAATTCTGTGGGACACATCGGCCAACGAGTGGCGACCGGCGTCGTTCCGCGACCGCGATCCGCGACACTTCACGTTCGACCGTCTGACGCAACGCGAAGTGCGCCTGATTGATGCGAGCGTTCCTGATGGCGATGCCGCTCGCGCCGTTCAGGTTCGTGCGTCACGTGCCGCGTCTAAAATCCGGCATTCCGATCCGCAGCGGACTTGCCAAGCCCGCCGCTTGGGCCTTCATCTTCAAGGGCTACACGCTCAAGGACTGGATGGCATTCTGCGAAGTATTCGGCATGCCGCTCAGGATTGGCCGCTATGGGCCGCAGGCGACCGAAGAAGACCGCCGCCGCCTGTTAACCGCTGTGCGCAATATCGGAACGGACGCGGCTGCAATCGTGCCTGAAGGCATGTCGATTGAGTTCGCAGAAGTGAAGGGTGGCAACACGCGCGATCCGGTGTTCTCAGGCTTCGCGCAGTATCTTGACGCACAGGTTTCGAAGCTGGTGCTCGGCCAGACGATGACGACGGACAACGGTTCGTCGATGGCGCAAGCCAAGGTGCTGAACACGTGCGCCTCGACATTCTCGAAGCCGACGCCCGCCAGCTTGTGGCGACGATCAACCGCGACCTGATCCGGCCCCTATGTTGATTTGAACTTTGGGCCGCAGAAGTTCTACCCGCGCTTCACGCTGCCGGTTGCGTCGCCTGGAAGACCTGAAGGGTTGGCTGATAACGTCGCGAAGCTGATCCCGCTCGGCCTGCGCATTGGCGAAGGCCAACTGCGCGACCGTTTTGGCTTCAGCGATCCTGAAGAAGGCGAAGTGGTGCTCGGCAAGCTTGGTCGCGAAGTGTTCGCCGCCGATGCGGTCGATGCTGTCGTGGAAGAGGGTGAGACCGATGCCGATGCCGAAACGCCGGAAGATGATGCGGCTGCCGATCCGCTGGCCGATGATGCTGTGGAAGAATTACCTCAAAAGTCGGCAGAGAACCGCCGCCGCGCGCGCAACAGCAAGGCACGAAACAGCAAGCGCAAGCCCGTTTCGAAGCCGGTTCCGAAGCCAGTTCGAAAGCCTGCCAAACGCCCCGCCAAAAAGCGGGCAGTCAACAGCACTGCCAAGGCTGGAAAAAAGGTCTGCGGTTCGTGCGGCGTCGCCCACAACGATGCCGAGCACGACGAACTCGACAAGCTGACAAATGCAACGCTGTCGGACTGGCAAGAAGTCGTCGATCCGATGCTGAAGCCGCTGCGCGATCTGGTTAACGGCTCGCGTGACTACAATGCGTTTCTGAAGGGTCTGCCGAAGGCGATGGCAGCGATGGATGCGGATGCGTTCGTCGCCGCGCTGGCGGCGTCTATGGCGATCTCACGCGGCATTGGGGATACGGTTAATGGGTAGGCCCTATCGGGAAAGCCACTTGGATCGAAGGATTAAGTCGTTGGAGCGTCAATTGACGGTCGTGTTCGGCGGCCTGATCTGTTCGTGGCTCGCACTACTGGCAATTGCACTTCGCTTCGCGTTGCGGGGCTAAGTCATGCGGCAGCGCGATCCAGGCGAATACTACATGCTGTTTCTAGCAATGCTCGCCGGCGTCTTCGCGGTGATCATCGTATACGGGTATTCCATTGCGCTGCTGACGTGGTTGGGCTGACCATGGCCAGCCGCGCACCTCAGTTCTCGACTGACCCTTCGCCGGAAGCGCTCGCCTATTTCCGCAACAAAGGCCTCACGCCGTCGTTCAACTGGCAAGACGTGTGGGCTGCGGAGCACGCCAACGCGTTCACGGTCGCGAAGGCAACCGAACTCGAAATTCTGCAAACGATCCGCGCGGCCGTCGATGACGCGCTGGCAAAGGGACAGACATTCGAAGATTTCTCAAAGGCGCTGACTCCGAAGTTGCAAAAATTCGGATGGTGGGGCCGTCAGTTCGTCACCGATCCGGAAACCGGCGAGCAAGTGTTCGCGCAATTGGGCTCTCCGGCACGACTGCGGCTGATCTTCGACGCCAACATCCGCACGGCACACGCTGCCGGCCAATGGGAACGCGCGCAACGCACGAAGGCGGTTTTGCCGTTCTTCCTCTACATAGAAACCACCTCGCGCGAGCCGCGCGAAGAACACTTGGCGCAAGTCGGAACGATCGCACACGTCGATGATGCCTATTGGGACACCTGGTTCCCGCCGAACGGCTGGAATTGCAAGTGTTCCGTGCGCCAGATCACGAAGGCTGAAGCCGAAAAGCTCGGCTGGAAAAAGGGCGATGTGCCGCCGGTCTGGCCAACGCGGCCATTCGTCAACAAGCGCACGGGCGCGATCGAAGAGGTTCCCGAAGGCATCGATCCCGGTTGGCACACGAACCCTGCCAAGGCGCGCTTTACGATGCTGGATCAGATGTTGTCGGGCAAGCTGGACGACATCGACGATACTATTCGCGCGGTCGCACTCAAGGACATGACATCCAATTGGCTGTTCAAGCGCATGGCGAGTGGTGAGTTCTACGACTTTGCAGCGCCGTGGAAGACGCCGAACATTGCAGCGCCGGTTGGGCATCTGTCGCGTGACTTGCAGGCGTTGCTCGGGCGCCAATCTGGTGTTGTGTGGATGACACCGGATCGGCCGTTCGTGATGAAGATGCCGTCGATCGAAACTTGGGCAAAGCTGCCGCAAGTGATCGAAGAAGGCGCGGCTGTCCGTCACAAGGCCGATGCCAACTATCTGACGTTCTATCGCCATATCGATGGCAAGACCTATCGCGCAGAGATCGCGGTCAGAGATGTGACGCCGGCGGGCGAGAAGATCAAAGGCGGGCGCTTCGATCTGCAATTGTTTCATGAAATCGATGCCAAGACTGCGAAGTTCGAAATGCAGCTCGCGGAAATGGAACAGCGTGTGATCCGCCGTGAGGCTGAGAAGACGGTATTCGCGTCGCCAGCGATATTGCCGGTCATTGCATCGGTTGCTGGATTGTCGCTACCGCCATTGCGGCCGGGTGATCGGCAAACGTTGCTATTAAAAGACGGTTCCGAGATCGAAATTCACCACAAAAAATCTCGTGGGAATGCGGGATTGAGGCACATCGCAATTCGTAATTCGGCTGGCGATATCGGCGATCTATATTACGACTTCGTGCGCGACGGATCGACGTCTCGAATTCTCGTCTACGACGTTCAATTAATGCCAGAATTCCAACGTCGCGGAATTGCGACGATGCTCTATGACCGAATTGAGAGTTGGGCAACTGAGGCGGGCTTCGTGATGGGGCCTTCTGAAAAATTGATGCCCAAAGGCTTCGCGTTCTGGCGGAAACGTGCGCCTTCGCACCCTCGCATCTTGGCGGACGCCCGGAACTATGAAACCGCACTGCTAGAATACGGGCAAAAGCGGCATGGTGCCGGCGTGCAAATTGCGGTAAACTGGACCGGCCGCAAGATCAATTTTGTGTCCCCATCGAAGGGACCGCGAGAAGCGCCCCGGATACTCGAAAGTGTAAGCTATGACTACCTCGCGAAAATCGGCATCATCCCAGACATCCCTGCCTACAAAATCGGGGGAGCTGGTGGTTGAGTTTAAGGACATTAGAACCGACCGAGACGGCGTCGTCATCGCACCCAAAATTCTGGCCGGTTTGCCGCTTGTCGAAGTCGTTCACGATGACGACCGCGCGGAATGGGTCCGGCTCAGGCAAAAAGGCCGCGTTCCGGCCGAGGATTGAAGGGCGTTCGAAGCCGTTTCGAACCACCCTAGAAGCTCGCGATTTGGGCCATTTGTTCCCACCCCAGCGTTCCCACCAGAGTGACCTTGGTGGAATAATGCGTTCCAGTTCCCGCTTTCTCTATGCAACTTTCTGGCGTTGAATTGCCAGTAATCTCGATAAACACTGTGTTCTTTGAAATTATAGGAAGTCCGGCCAGGGTGGGAACTGGCCACCAACTAGGCAGCTGCCGGAGCCCGTATTTACTGGGGTGGGCTCGCCGCCAGTTCCCACCAGCACCCTAGTTTGGGCCATTTTTCGCGACCGGCCGTTCGGACGCCCTAGAATGCCACTCAGTGGCCAAACGCCCCGCCTTTATTGGGGTTTTGGACCGACCAACCCCGGATGATCCCGGACAATCCCGTTCCCGGCTTGGGCCATATTCCAGGACCGGTCACAAAACCTCGACGTCGGGGCGGTCAGGCGGCACGGGCAGGTGCGGCGGCAAACTTTCCGGTCATCGGCAGCTTGAATCACGCAGAGGCCATTTTTTACCGTATATTTGGGCGTTCGCAAGTGCGCCGTCCGGCACGCCGCCAGCCGCTACCAGGGAACAGAGTGCATGTGGGTCAACAGTAAACGGTTGACGGAAGATGTCCGCCGCTGGCGGGCCGAGGTGGGTTACGCCGCAGGGCGAAGCCTACATTCTGGATGACCTCGCGCGACGTGGCAGCGGACTGAACCTCGCGTCATCGCTTGGCATTCTGGCGAGTGTGCTGCTCGGTTTCGCCGTAATGTCGTTCGTTGCGGCCCACTGGCAGAGATGTCGCGACTGGTGCGGCTGTCGTTGCTGGTGACGCTCATCTGGGCGGGCTACGTGACGGCGGGCGCGTTCGCATCGCGCGGCAAGCAGATGTTTGCCGACGCCGCCATTCTGTTTTCCGTCGCGGCGTTCGGCGCCAGCATTATGCTGATCTCGCAGATGTTCCACATCGACGGCAATCCGCCCGACGCGATTCTGGCGTGGTGGCTGGGAGCTTTTCTTTCCGGCGTCGTCTTGCGTTCCAATCCGGCGCTGGCGTTCGCGATGGTGTTGGTGGCCGTTTGGACCGGCATGAAAACCGGCGATAGCGGCCCGTCCACTGGCCGTTTCTCGCGGCCTGGGCTGCAATCACCGCTGCATTCGTCTGGCACAAATGGCAGCCCGGCACACATCTCGGCCATCGCGCTGGCGGGCTTTGTCATTAGTCTCGGCTACACGCTTGAAACGGCTGCACCGCATCTGATCGTGGCGGGCATCGGCCTTGCCGCGGCGCTTGCAGCTGTTACCGTTCTGCGGCTGCACATTGGCTTCGACGCGATAGCTGCGCCGGCGCTCGGTTATGCGATTGGTGTGCTATTCGCAGCGTTGTTTTGCCCTGCAGTTCATTGAGAACACAACCACGCTCCAGCTTCTCATCTATGCGGCGGCCACGCTGGCGTTACTTCTGGCGGCCATCGGCTATGGTCTGTCGTACGATCATCGCGGGCGTTGTGGCTCGGCTATTTGGGGTTTTCGGTCGAGGTACTGGCGCTTTGCTGGAAGACGGTTGGTACCATCCTCGACACATCGCTATTCTTTCTTGTCGCCGGACTTATCGTTGCCGGGCTCGCGTTCCTGGCGTGGCGGCTGGCGCACCCTTTGACGGTTCATCCGCCCATGAGCAAGGGACCCGCGCATGAGCATCACAACAGGAAAATACTGGGCGCTGCTCGCTGGTGTTGCCGCGCTCCAAACCGGCTTCCTCGGCAAGATGAGCTTATGACCGTGTGTCGCTGATCGCGCATGGCCGGGAGATCACGCTGAACGTCATACCCGTCGACCCGCGCGATGTGTTTCGCGGTGAATATGTCGTCCTTGGCTGCTGATATCTCTCAACTGAAATCCGGCATTGGCGCGGCGGCGCCCCTCGACAGTCTCGATCGGGGGCAAACGATCTATGCAACGTTGCAGCAGGGCGCGGATGGCGTCTGGGCTGGCAAAGGTTTGTCACTCACCTATCCCACAGGCATCGGCGCCAATGAGGTCGTGTTGAAGGGGCTGGTGCGCAATCGCTTTGTCTCGGCGGGAGGCCGCGACGAGACGGTGTCCGTCCGCTACGGTATCGAGAGCTATTTCGTGCCCGAAGGGACCGGCCGGGCCCTCGAAGAGAGCGTTCGCGACAAGAAGATCGAGGCTATTGTGGCCGTTGGGGCTGACGGAACGGCGGCTCTCAAAGGGCTAATTATCGGCGGAGAGCGTCACGTAGACCCACCGCTGCTTTTGAGGCTTTCACGGCGGTATGCGCCTAGGCTATGAGGTCCCCATAAATCATAGGGAGTAAACCTCATGTCGATTAAGCGCCACGAAAGCACCGCCGTCTATTCTAAGGTGACCGAGGCCAATGGTCTGGTGTTCACAGCTGGCGTCATTCCGACCGATCTGTCACGCGATTGCGAAGGTCAGACGGTCGAGGTTCTGGCAGAAATTGATCGCGTGCTCGCGCTCTGCGGCACCGACAAATCGAAGGTCGTACAGGCCACGGTCTGGCTCAACGACATCCGCCACCGCGACGCCATGAACAAAGCCTGGGGCGCCCGGCTGGTGGTAAGGATGCACCCGCCCGCGCCTGCATCGAAGGCAAGTTGATCGACCCGCGCATGCTGGTCGAAATCTCCGTGGTCGCCGCCAAGTAGGCGCAATCCCATAAATTTTTGATCGCGATCAAGCGCGGATGGCTTTTTGCCGTCCGCGCTGTGCTCTGTTGCCGCGTACCGCAAAAAATCGTGGCGATCACGATATCCGACTAATGAGGTGGCGCTGTGGATCAGTAATCTTCCGACCGCTGGTTCACGCATTTGCTAAATTAGGTCGGAGATTGCCAATATGTCTTTGAAGAGCACGTTCCGCTTTGCAGTTTGCCTCGGTGCAACCGCCACATTGCTGGGCGGCCTGGCTGCCGCCGTTGAAGCAGCGCCTCGCAAGAAGTTGGGCGCTGTGGTGGCCGTCACCGGATTTGCCGCGATGCATGACCTTCGCCGCGAAGGCAATCGGCTTTGCTTCTCGGATCACTGGCATTACGGAACGAGCACTGGACAGAATAGCATCCAGGCTGCTCAGGCTGCGGCGGTCGGATCTTGGGCGGACTTCGTGGTGTTCGAATACGATACGACGTGGGCCAACTTCAAAAAGGCATCCGAAAAGGACGTGAAGTGCTCACAGGGCTCGACCGGATGGGGTTGTGACGTCTCCGCCCGCCCCTGCCGCTAACGCTATTTTCGACGGGAGCACTGGAAGACCGGCTCGGCAGCGGGCCGGTTTTTTGTTGCGTGGTGCGAAGCCCCCGCCGTGCTTTAGCGCGTGAACATGCGCCGGACGAGATTGACCAGCCAGCGCAGAATTAATCCTTGGATCAGCGTGCCGATGACGCCGCGGTTTTGGGTGCCGAGAAGGCTGCCGAGGACTGATCGGATGATCGCTTCGAGCGATCCACCGCCTGGCATCTCGGTGCCGCCACGACGGATGATGTCCGGTAGATTTTCAAAAGGATTGGGGTTGGGATTGCTCGGCGCTCTGCGTCCGACGCCCGGAATATTGTCGCCAGGGAGCGGCAGGGGCTGCGGTTTCCGGCAGCCTTCAGGAGCGGCATATCGCGTACCAGCTTGTTGATTTCCGGCTGCGCCTGCTTTGCAGCCCCCCACCATCATGCTGGCCACAACCGGCAGCAGCTTCTTCGCCACTTCGACATCGATACCGGTGCGCGAAGCCGTGCGCGCAGCAATGCCGCGGCTGACGTGTTTTGTTGCCGATCAACATCGAGAACGTGATTGCCTTCGTCCACCACTGCGGGATCGGTCAAGGATTTCGGATCGTCGAGCGTGCGAGCGGCCTCCTGGGACCCGAGCAGCCCGACGACATCTGCGACGCCGCCGCGTGACAACATCAAGCGCGTGAACCGCGTGGTCAGTGCCTCGGACAGACTGTCAACAACGGGCGCCACTTGAGCGGCATCAAGACCGTAGGCTCGCGTGATGCCGTCGATCGCGGTTTTCGCCTCTGCGGTTTTCAGGATGGGAGCAATGGTCACGCAGGTTCTCCAAGGGTCAATTGTGTCACTGGGCGCGTTGCCTACGCGCTTATAGCAACGTGCTGCCGCCCGGCAACGCTCGTGGTGGACTTGAGGCTGTGCTGAAGGGCGCGTCGTGCGCCGCAAGCCGGCACGCTGGGGCACCCGGCAAGAGGGCTCCGCTGCGGTATTTTCGCTGACCTGGAGCCTTCGGGCTGCTGCTGCCGCCGGTAAGTCCCGAAGGGCCGGAAATCGGATGCTGAAGCCGCCTTCTGCACCGAAAGACCTAGGAAATGCGGGGGTGGCCATGTTGCAACGCGGAGGCACTTTTGGCATGGTCAGTCCGCCGCGACTCTGGCTCAAAGTCAATTTCGGGGGCGAGTCGGTTTCTGGCGACGGTCAGGGGCCGTTATCAGCATTAAAAATTCGGGACCAAAAGGGACCTTTCCATGACCAACATTCTTTGGGGGATCATCGCCTGCGGGGCGCTGTCCATCCTCTACGCTTTCATCACTGCTCAGCAGGTGATGAACGCTGACGCCGGCAATGCCCGAATGCAGGAAATTGCAGGCGCGATCCGCGAGGTGCGCAGGCCTATCTCAACCGTCAGTATCGCACGATCGCAATGGTCGGCGTGGTCATCTTTATTCTTGCCTGGGTGCTGCTCGGACAGCTGGTGGCATTCGGCCTCTGATCGGCGCCGTGCTGCTCGGGTCTCGCCGGTTATATCGGTATGAACGTTTCCGGTGCGCGCCAACGTGCGGACCGCTCAGGCCGCGACGGTATCTCTGGCCAAGGGTCTTGATATTGCGTTCAAGGCTGGTGCGATCACCGGCATGCTGGTTGCTGGTCTCGCGCCAGCTTGGCGTCGCCGTCGTTCACTACACGATTCTGACCGTCGCTCGCCAAGGAACCCGGCAGCCGCGGAGTTGTTGACGCGCTCATCGCGCTCGGCCCGGCGCATCGCTGATTTCCGATCTTTGCCCGTCTTGGCGGCATCTTCTACCAAGGGTGCGGACGTCTCGGCGGGATCTCGTCGGCAAGGTTGAAGGCCGGCCTCCCTGAGGACGATCCTCGCAACCCGGCAACGATCGCCGATAACGTTGGCGACAACGTCGGTGACTGCGCCGGTATGGCCGCTGACTTGTTCGAAACCTATGCCGTGACGGTTGTTGCGACCATGGTTCTCGCAGCCATCTTCTTTGCGGCTTCTCCGAACCTCGCTGCCATGATGGTTTACCCGCTGGCCATCTGCGCCGCGTGCATCGTGACGTCGATCATCGGCACCTACTTCGTGAAGCTCCGGCTCCAACGGCTCGATCACGGGCGCGCCGTATCGCGGCGTGATGCCTCGGCGGTGCTTTCGATTGCCGGCCTTTCTACGCGGCAACGGAATACGTCATCGGCTTTGTTAAGTCGGCGTCGTCAACGGCATGTCGATCACCGGCTGGAGCCTGTTCTCGTCGGGTCTCGTCGGTCTTGCGCTGACGGGTCTGATTGTCTGGATCACAGAGTACTATACGGGCATCGGCTATCGCCCGGTGCGCTCGATCAGCCAGGCGTCGGTCACCGGTCACGGCACCAACGTCATTCAGGGTCTTGCGGTATCGTTGAAGCCTGCGCCCTGCCGACGATCGCGATCGTTGCTGGTATCCTGTTTACGTACAACCTCGCTGGCCTGTTCGGCACGGCGATCGCGACGACCACCATGCTCGGCCTTGCCGGTATGATCGTTGCGCTCGACGCGTTCGGGCCCGGTTACCGACAACGCCGGCGGCATCGCCGAAATGGCCGATCTTCCCAAGGAAGTTCGCCGTTCGACCGACGCCCTCGACGCCGTTGGCAACACCACCCAGGCCGTTACCAAGGGTTACGCCATCGGTTCGGCTGGTCTTGGTGCGCTCGTGCTGTTCGCGGCCTCTTCTTCGACCTTCAGCACTTCATCACTGAAGCTAAGGAAGGCTCGACGAGCTTCCAGTTCTTCAAGGACGTGAAGGTCAACTTCGGTCTTGAGAACCCTACGTCGTTGTCGGCCTGCTGCTCGGCGGTCTCATTCTCCTCTTCGGCGGTATGGGCATGACGGCTGTTGGCCGCGCTGCCGGTTCGATCGTTGAAGAAGTTTTCGCCGTCCAGTTCCAAAAAAGCCGATCCGGGCATCATGAAGGGCACCTCGAAGCCTGATTAGCACGCGCCGTCGATCTGCTGACCAAAGCCGCGATCAAGGAAATGGTGATCCATCGCTGCCCCCGTTTCTGTCGCCGATCCTGCTGTTTCGTCGTCATCAACGCCATCGCCGGCAGGGGCGAAGCCTTCTCGGCGGTTGGTGCGATGCTGCTCGGCGTGATCGTGACGGGTATCTTCGTCGCCATCTCGATGACCTCGGGCGGCGGCGCCTGGGACAACGCCAAGAAGAGCTTTGAAGACGGTTTCGTAGACAAGGACGGCGTGAAGCACCAGAAGGGCTCGGAAGCTCACAAGGCGTCCGTGACCGGCGACACGGTCGGCGATCCCTACAAGGATACCGCTGGTCCAGCCGTCAACCCGGCGATCAAGATCACCAACATCGTGGCGCTGTTGCTGCCGCGGTTCTTGCCCACGGCTAAGCGTTGCCAAGACATTTGCAAACAGCGTAGAGGCCCTGGAGCCGCGCTCCGGGGCCTTTTTGTTTTGCGTAGGGAAGGAGAGAGATGGCGCAGAGCACGGGCGGGGCTATCTGCCTGGCAGATCGCCGGCGTCTGTCTAACCCTGCGGTTAACAGCGTTTA
>JADJVG010000017.1 GCA_016716675.1 Hyphomicrobium sp. | reverse complement strand
CGTATAGGGAACGCCGACGGTGCGCATTGCTGCGAGGTGTTTCGACATGGCGCCGACATCAAGATCTTTGCGCTCGAGCCACCGGTATGCCGGCATGATCGACACAGACACGACATCCCTAGGATTCCTCAGATGTGCAACGTGCCATTCGTCAGAGTATTTACCGCCGACTCGCGCCAGATCGGGCCCGGTCCGCTTTGAGCCCCAAAGCATTGGGTGATCGTATTTCGATTCAACAGCAAGTGAATATGGACCATAGCGCTCGACCTCGTCGCGCAGCGTCCGGATCATCTGCGAATGGCAGGCATAGCAACCCTCGCGCATGTAGATGTTACGGCCGATCAACTCCAACGGCGTGTAGACGCGCATGTTCGGCGCGGCCTCTACCGTTTGGTGAATTGTGAACAGCGGCGCAATTTCCATCAGGCCGCCGACACTTGCCACCAACATGATCGCTACGGCGAAAACGATCGAGTTTTTCTCCAGCTGGTAATGCGTCTTGAACATCGCCTTACGCCCCCTCTACCGCGCTGCCAGCGGCGCCAGGAACGCTGTACTGGGGCTTCAAATCCGGCGCCTCGACGACTTCGGCGGATGTCCTGATGGTCATGATGACGTTGTAGAAACAGATGCAGCCACCAATGAGGAAGAGCAGCCCTCCAAACGCACGCGCAGCGTAATAGGGCTTCATCGCGATAAGGGAATCGATGAAGGAATAACTCAGCGTTCCGCTGTCATTATAGGTGCGCCACATCAACCCCTGGACGATCCCAGAATTCCACATGGCAAAGACGTAGATAAGGGCGCCAGCAAGCGCCAACCAGAAATGCACTTCAACAAGGCGCGGCGAATACATCGTCTTTCGCTGCCACAGCCAGGGCACAAGAGCGTAGAACGCACCGAAGGTGATGAATGAGTTCCATCCCAATGTGCCGCCGTGAACGTGGCCAATCGTCCAGTCCGTATAGTGCGATAGCGCATTGACGGGACGGATCGCCATGAACGATCCCTCGAACGTTGCAACACCATAGAATACCGCCGCGACCATCATGAAGCGCAACGTTGCATCATCGCGGACTTTCGCCCATGCGCCGTTCAACGTCATAAGCGCGTTTCCAGCAGCCGCCCACGACGGAACCAACAACATCAACGAAAATGACATGGCAAGCGTCTGCACCCACAGCGGCAGCGCCGTGTAGTGAAGATGGTGAGCGCCAGCCCACATATAGACGAATGTAATGCCCCAGAATCCAACGATTGACAGGCGATACGAATAGATTGGCCGCTCGGCGCGCTTGGGAAGAAAGTAATACATCATGCCGAGGAAGCCGGCCGTTAAAAAGAACGCAACCGCATTGTGCCCATACCACCACTGCGTCATCGCATCCTGCACGCCCGAGAACAACGAATAGCTCTTGGTATCCGTCCAAGAAATAGGGACCGCTAGGTTGTTGATGATGTGAAGCATCGCAACAACGATAATGAAGGCCAGATAGTACCAATTGGAAACGTAGATATGCGGTTCTGAACGCCGCGCGAGGGTTCGAAGGTAAAGGATGAGGTAGGCTACCCAGACAATCACTAGAAGAATGTCAGCGTACCACTCCGGTTCTGCATACTCCTTCGATTGGCTGATGCCGGCGAGATATCCAGTTGCTGCCAGCACGCAAAATAGGTTGTACCCCACCAGCACGAACCAAGGGCTAAATTGATCCGGCATGCGCGCACGCGAGGTGCGCTGCATCACGTGAAAAGACGTTGCAATGAGTGCATTACCGCCAAAGCCGAATATGACTCCGCTGGTATGCACCGGACGAAGGCGCCCAAAACTAAACCACTCAGAATCGAAAGTTAGGTCGGGATAAACCAGCAGCCACGCCACCCAATCGCCGACAAAAAATCCAGCGATCGCCCATACCAACGCTATGACGACACCAACTTTTGTCGGGGCATCGTAATAGCTTTTGGCGCTTTCGCTGGTTCCTAAAGGCTCGCGATACGTGATCACAAGCGCTAATAGCGCGATCAGGCAATAAATCGCGGCAACCCAACCCTGAAAACGGAAAAGATCGCTATCGCCGACGACCGCAGCGAGAATGCCCAGACCCATCACCGCTATGAGCGTGATTGCCGCTGCATTTCTTTCCCGCGCCGAAATTCCAATAGACATCCAGCAACCGCCCTCTTTCCAAGGCTGCCGCACAACGACCCGTCGTACCAAATTCTAAATTCTACAGCCGTCATATCCGTGCATCGCGTCAGGCTAATGAACGAAAGTGCATTAGGCAACCAAAAACATGCGCGGCAAATGCAGCTTTATAGCAGTATTGCATAGACAGAGATTCAGCGGTCCACACCAACGACCTATCTGCGATGTAACCGGCTGAGACCATTCGAGCCTGCGTTTGATTTTGTAGAGAATGTCATCGCCGTTGTCTCTGACGGCACAGTGGCTCTTCATCCAGCCGAGCGCGCCAGCCTCACTTTGATCGCAGTCGCCGACGTGACGAGCCGCGTGCCGGAGATGCTTGACCGATGGCTGCGAGCAAGGCGTCAGCGATGCGGCTTTGACAGCGCTGGCCATGCCTCAGCACGTGAAACTCACGCTGTGGCAGACTGAAACGGACGTGATGCAGCAATCCGCTTTCGATACTTGGCGCAGCGACTGACGCCGAAAGCGCCGTCGCGCCCAACCCGGCCTCCACCGCAGCCCTCACGGCTTCGTTGGATGGCAGTTCCATGGCAACGCGCAGGTCACGGGGTTCAATGCCGAGCTGTGCAAGCGCCTCCTCAAAGACCGACCTAGTGCCTGATCCAGGTTCGCGGAGCACCCAGTCACTCGCTAGAAGATCGGCTTTTTTTGGAGGCGCGCCCCGCGCCCACTCATGTTCGGGACCGACAACGAGGACAAGCTGGTCGCGCGCCACCGGAATGCTGACCAGGTGAGCGTTCTCGACAGCGCCCTCAACGAAGCCCAGTTCAGCAGCGCCCGTCTCGATCGCCTCCGCCACCTGAGCGGTGTTACCGGTCGTCAGTCGAATATCGATGTGCGGATGGGCGCGGCGAAAGGCGACGAGATGACGTGGCAGCCAATAGCTCGCGATGGTTTGGCTGGCTTGCACGGAAAGGGTACCGCGCTCGAGACTTCCGAACTCGCTCAGCGCCAGTTCCGCTCTCTCGACCTGGGCAAGGATGGTTCGGGCTTCCACTAGAAACGCTCGGCCTGCTTCCGTCAGCTCGATGCGACGCCCGACACGATCGAAGAGTTTTGCGTCATAGCGCTCCTCCAAGGCGGAGATCGCATGGCTTGCGGCGGACTGCGCGAGATTGAGCGCCCGCGCGGCCTGCGTCACATGCTGGCGTTCGGCCACCGCCACGAAAATACGGAGCTGCTCCAAGGTCATGCGGCTCTCCCAACCAATCTCAATTTCAGATCATATCAAGCCAAATCATCTATTGGAATGATTATTCGATTCCCCCTACTTTCCATTCAACCCGTTGGGCACATCGCGTTGGAAGGCGACCGTCATGGCCGCCGCACACAGCGCTCCCGGCCTAAAGCATCGAGCGGCCGCCCGCTCCGCACTTGCCCGACGATGCCGACAAATCGAACACGCCCCGCCGAGGGCATAAGACTGAGGAGCCGTCCGTCATGAACGTGCACGCCCAAAGTGTGTCGTCCGCCCAACCGATCTTCCCACCGCACACGGTGCTCGCGGCGGACAGACATCACGCCAGCCCAAGGCCCACGGCAGTTTGGCCGGGACTCGTCTTGACGGCTGCGATTGCCGGAGGCGGGTTCGCGTTGCACGCGCTTCCGGGGCTTGCGCTTTTCAGCCCGATGATCCTTTCGATCATCGCAGGGATTATCTTCCATAACGCCATCGGAACGCCGTCGCGCGCCAAGGCAGGCGTCGCCTTCTCGCTGCGCCGGATCTTGCGTTTCGCCATCATTCTGCTCGGCCTGCAACTGACCGCGCAGGAGGCGATCAACGTCGGCGCGTCGGGGATTGCGGTGATCGCCCTGACTCTGGTGGCGACGTTCCTGTTCACGACGTGGCTCGGCCGCGTGATCGGCGTCGACCGCAAGCTCACCGAGCTTATCGCGGCGGGCACCTCGATATGCGGCGCGTCTGCGGTGATCGCGACGAACACGGTGGTGCAGGCGCGCGACGAAGACGTGGCCTATGCGATTGCGTGCGTCACCGTCTTCGGTTCCATCGCGATGTTCGTCTATCCGATGCTTCCGGCCCTGTTTGATCTCAACGCCCGGGCCTTCGGGCTTTGGAGCGGTGCATCCATCCACGAGATTGCTCAGGTTGTGGCTGCGGCATGCCAGGACGGCAAGCAGGCCGGGGAATTCGCGACCATCGCCAAGCTATCGCGTGTGATGATGCTGGCCCCGACGGTGATCGTGCTGGGTCTCATGGCCGCCCGCCAGGCGAGCCGGCATGGTCACACGCACAGCCACGCCAAGCCGCCTCTGCCCTGGTTCGTCCTCGGATTCGTCGCTCTGGCGATCGTGAACAGCGCCGTGACCATTCCGTCTGAAGCGCGCGACGTGATCGTGCCGGCGACCACTTTCCTGCTCTCCATGGCGCTTGCGGCGATGGGGCTTGAAACGGACATCAGCAAGCTAAAGGCGATGGGTATCCGCCCATTCCTTCTCGGCCTCTCGGCGTTCGTCTTCATCGCCGGCTTCAGCCTCATGCTGGTGAAAATGACGACTTAAGTCTGGCAGAGGACGCGTCCAACCTCCCCCACATCTACCCCGGAGCTCTCCCTCAAGCTCCGGGACAAGACTGCAACAACTCTCCCGTGCGCTTGTGGCTAAACGACACTTGCATACTACAATTATTGTTGTAGTATTGTGAGCATGAAAGATCATGTCGCCATCGAGATGCTCGGCGCCTTGGCGCAAGAACATCGCATCCGCATATTCCGCCTGCTGGTGAAAGCCGGACCATCCGGCATGGCGTCATCGGACATTGCCGACAAAATCGGCATCGGCCCGACGAGCGCGTCGTTCCATCTCAAAGAACTCGATCGTTCAGGCTTGCTGATCGCGACGCGAGATGGCCGCTTCATCCGCTACGCCATTGCCGTTGATGCGATGCGCCAGCTACTCACCTATCTGACGGAGGATTGCTGCCAAGGCCAGGCGGACCTGTGTGGCTCGTTCGTCAAAACTGCCCGCAAAGTGTGTTCCCCGCAGCAAGGAGAGCCATCACCGCCGCCAAACCCAATCGGCAAACGCCGCTCCTCACACGCATGAATAAATACAAGGGTCACATGTCAACGTTTGAACGCTATCTGACCGTTTGGGTCGCCGCCTGTATCGTACTTGGCATCGCGCTTGGGCATTTTTTTCCTGGCGTGTCGCAAGCCATCGGCTCCGTTGAAGTCGCCAAGGTCAACCTGCCGGTGGCGCTACTGATCTGGCTGATGATCATCCCAATGCTGATTAAGATTGATTTGGGCGCGCTCGGCGGCGTTGCGCAGCATTGGCGCGGCATCACCGTCACCCTCGCCGTCAATTGGTTGATCAAGCCCTTCACTATGGCTCTGTTGGGCTGGCTGTTTATCGGATGGCTGTTTCGCCCGTATTTGCCCGCCGATCAGATCGACAGCTACATCGCGGGGCTCATCCTTCTCGGTGCCGCGCCATGCACGGCGATGGTGTTCGTTTGGAGCAATCTGACCAAAGGCGAACCGCACTTCGCACTCAGTCAGGTTGCGCTGAACGATCTGATCATGGTCTTCGCCTTCGCGCCGATTGTTGCGCTTCTGCTTGGCCTGTCCGCGATCATTGTGCCTTGGGACACGCTGGTTCTGTCCGTGGTGTTGTACATCGCCGTTCCGGTGGTAATCGCGCAACTGATCCGCCGGCGCACATTAGCCCGCGGCGGAGAGGCGGCACTGACGCAACTCTTGCAGACGCTTCAGCCAATCTCGATAGTGGCGCTGCTCGCGACGCTCATTCTACTCTTTGCCTTTCAAGGTCAGCAGATCATCGATCAACCGCTGATCATCGCGCTCCTAGCGGTGCCGATCACTCTTCAGACGTACTTCATTTTCGGGTTCGGATATCTGCTTAACCGTGCGCTCGGGGAGGCGCATTGCATCGCGTCGCCCTCAGCGTTGATTGGCGCCAGCAACTTCTTCGAACTGGCCGTTGCCGCCGCCATCAGCCTGTTCGGCTTCAACTCCGGCGCGGCGCTTGCCACAGTCGTCGGCGTTCTGATCGAGGTGCCGGTCATGCTATCGCTCGTGAAACTCGTGAATGCTTCGCGCGGATGGTATGAACGCGGCAGTGCCGTACAACGCCGCATCGCATGCGAGCCGCCAGGAGTTTTGCCATGACCATCGTGATCTATCACAACCCGGCTTGCGGAACGTCCCGCAACACGCTGGCCATGATCCGGCAATCGGGTGAGACCCCGCAGGTCATCGAGTATCTGAAGGACCCGCCGACGCGCGACACGCTTGTGGCGCTGATCGCCGAAATGGGCATCGCCCCACGCGACCTCATCCGCCAGAAGGGAACGCCCTACGCCGACCTCGGGCTCGATGACCCGAGCCTGACCGACGCACAGTTGATCGACGCGATGATCGCTAACCCCATTCTGATCAATCGGCCGATCGTTGTGACGCCCCTTGGCACCAAGCTCTGCCGTCCATCGGAAGCCGTGCTCGATATTTTGCCGAACCCCAACATCGGCACCTTCACCAAGGAAGACGGCGAGGTGGTCCACTCCGCGAAAGGGGAGCGCAATGACTAAGCTCGATCCTTCCCTGCCGAACGTCCGCGCTGATGCCTTGCATCTGCCCGACACGCGGGCCTTGGGCGCCGTGCTGCGTTCCACCCATAAGCCGCGCATTCTGCTTCTTTACGGCTCCGTGCGCGCACGCTCCTACAGTCGCATGCTGGCGCAAGAGGCCGCGCGCCTGCTTGAACACTTCGGCGCGGACGCACGCATCTTTGATCCAAGCGGCCTGCCGTTGCCCGATGATGCCTCCGACACTCACGCCAAAGTGCAAGAACTGCGCGGCCTAGTCGATTGGTCCGAGGGGCAAGTGTGGTCTTCGCCCGAGCGCCACGGCGCCATGAGCGGCATTCTGAAAGCGCAGATCGACTGGATCCCACTGAACTCCGGCGCAGTGCGGCCGACACAAGGCAAGACGCTGGCCGTCATGCAGGTGAGCGGCGGATCGCAATCGTTCAACGCCGTCAACCAAATGCGCATTCTCGGACGCTGGATGCGGATGCTGACAATTCCAAATCAATCGTCGGTCGCCAAAGCGTATCAGGAATTCGACGACGCCAATCGCATGAAGCCATCGGCCTACTACGACCGCGTCGTCGACGTGATGGAAGAATTGATGAAGTTCACGCTGCTGACGCGCGATATCTCCCAGCACCTGACCGACCGCTACAGTGAGCGCGTCGAAACGGCCGCTGAATTATCGGCGCGCGTGAATTTGAAAGCTGCCGTCGAAAGCGCCACCGCAGCGAAATCGTAGCGCGTCACGGCCAGCACCGATCAATCGATCGGCAACATCTGTCGCGCTGATCCACAGCATCCGCATAGCCGCAGCTTCATTCCCAACCTGCGTTTGACATCAGCGCTTCGCGACTCTGCGCACGCAGTCGCGACACCCCAGACGCACCTCATCGATCACGCCTGGACAAGTCGAGCGCCGTTATATACTACAACTTTAGATTGTTTTTATGATCGCGGATCGTTTGTCGGCAGGGCCTGCCTACCTGGCGATGACTACGGAGCTTTGGTTTTCAACGCTGGTTTTGAGCACTTAATATGATGTTTTCTCGCCATTACAGCCAGCCCACCGACCGCGACCGCACCTTTGATGATGTGACGGGGGTACTCGAGCGTGATACTAATTCTACAATCTTCAATTGCATTCGCGACATCTACGACCCAGCACACTCCAAGGGTTGCAGCTCCAAATCGGACGCTCCACTACCGCAATCATCAGGGTACGGCCCTTGCGGCTGCCGGTCTGACCTATCTGGCGCTCTGTGACTCCGCGGCGGCCATCCCCTCGCCGGAACTGGTGGTTGGCTCACTGACCAGCCTCTCGCAATTGGCGGCGCTCGGTTCGGCCATCATCGGCGGCGGGGCCATTGCTGCTGGTGCCCGAGCCGGTCGCGGCAACGCGCCCATGCTGACCCGCCTCGCACTGGTCTTCGGCGTGCTCTCTGTGGTGCTGCTGGCTCTGAACATCCATCAATGGACGCAACACCAATCGAAACGCCGCGCCGAGCTTGAGGCGACGCTGACGCGCCCCACCGCGAAAAGCACGTCCGGCGCGACACTGGACGCGGAGCTGCGCGAAGTCTCCTTTAAAGATCAATCGAAACACCCGCTTGGCCTTTCGGCCGACCAAGCCGAACGGAGCGTCAGCGACGTAGAGGCTGGCCGTCAGACGCCATGGGTCATCCTCGACATTCGCGAGTCCGCTGAAGCCGAGATGGGCAGTTTCAAGAACGCAACCAGGATTCGTTTCCCTGATCTGCCGACCGCCACGATCGATCTGACCAAGCGCAAGGCGCTGTTGATCTGCCACAACGGCAACCGCAGCGCCGAGACATGCGCGGCCTTGCACGCCAAGGGTATCGAGTGCGGATTTATCAAAGGCGGACTGGAGAAATGGCTGACGGAGGGCCGCCGCATCGGCGACAGCCCCGTCCGCTCTCTCGATGATATCCGCGCCATTCCCCACTATCCCAACAATGCGACGCTGTTTGAAACAGCCGACGTGCACCGTCTTGTTGACGAACAGGACGCCGTGTTCGTCGATGTGCGCTATCCCGGTGAGTTCAGTACCAGTCATCTGCCCGGCGCGATCAACCTGCCGCTGCGACCGACACCCACGGCCGACATGAAAAAGATGCTGGCCGCCGTTCCGGATAAGCCGGTGATCGCGCCCTGTTACGATCGCAGATCGTGCTTCTTTGCGGAAATTCTCGGCCTCGAACTGACACGCATCGGCAAAGATTTTCGGGGTCGCTACACGCTGCCCTGGGAATACTTCAAACCGTCGGCGCGGCCACCGCACATCGAAGCCTGGTTGGCGAACGCCAATAAGGGGCTGTGGACCAAAGCCAGCGAAGCGCTGCAAGCGGCACTGGCGACGATGGCCGGACATACTGGCCTGCCGCTGGCCTTGCTGGTGCTGGCGCTCATTTCACGCACGCTCATTCTGCCGTTTTCAATCAAGGCCGAGCGCGATCACATGGCGTCACAACGCATGGCGCCTGAGCTCGAGCGCATCAAAGCGGCGACCAAGCACGATCCGGCACGCATGAGCCGCGCTATCCAGGCGCTGTATCGCGCCAACGGCCTGACGCCGCTGCGCAACATGATCGCGTTGTTGTTCCTGCCGGTGCTGGCCCTGTCGGTCGATGCCGCTGTCGTTGCCCAGAACGATGCCGCTCGCAATCTCTGGCTGCCGTCGCTTTATGCAACCGATCCACTCTATATCCTGCCCGTTCTATTTAGTGGACTGCTCACCGCGTATATCGATTGGGCGCTTGTCTCGACGTCGCGCCAACGCGCGGCGTGCTGGCTGGTTCTCGCGCCGCTGCTGTTTATCGCAGGCGCCATCCTGCCGTCCGCCGCCAATATCTACGTGATCTTCAGCGCCGCGTTTCTGCTGTTGCAGCGGGCCATCGTTACCAAGCTACCGCAATCGCTCTGGGCCGCAGCACGCCGCCGCTTTGCATCGTGGCGAACAAGAAGCCTGCGCCGGTTAGGTGCCTTACCGCTCGCTGACATAGCTGCAGCCGATCAAGCTGGTAACAAGGCGACGCGCCTCGCTAAGATGCGCGGCATCGGACTGCCCGTGCCGAACGGCGTCGTGCTGACAGAGCCGCTGCTTTCCGGTTACGCCAGCATGACCGAGCGGCAACGCAGCCGCATGCTGCGCAAAATCGCGCGAACGCTGCTTGGCCAGCGCTTTGCCGTGCGCAGCTCTGGCGCTGCCGAAGATGGTCCGCAAAGCAGCTACGCAGGCGTCTATGAAAGCCTGCTGGATGTGCGCCGCGCCGGCCTCGATGCCGCCGTCACACGCGTGTTGGCATCATTCACTGCCGAACGGGTTGCAAGCTATTCAGCGACCGCAGCAAACCGCAACATTCTCATCCAGCCGATGATCGATGCGGAGTATGCGGGCGTCTTGTTCTCACGCGCGCCCCACGCACCCGGCTCGATGCTTGTCGAAGCCGTTAAAGGCAACGCAGAAGCGCTCGTCTCGGGGCGCGCAAGCCCCAGCACTTTCCAGTTCGGACGCTCATCGAGCCATTCGATCGCAGGCGGCGAGGCACCGATTGCATTCGGACCGTTACTGACGCTCGCACGCCGCATCGAAACCTTGTTCGGGCGGCCCCAGGATATCGAATGGGCCTATGCGAAGGGGCAGTTCTATATTCTGCAGGCGCGTGACATCACAACGGTCGATGCTGACCCTATCAGCAACGCGTGGTTTGAACTCGCCAATCGTCCCGCGCCCAGCGCGGCGACGGACATCGTCTATCGCCAGACGATGATGTCTGAACTTCTGCCGCGCCCGACACCGCTATCGCTGTCGCTGATGAATGATATCTGGGCGAGCGGCGGCAGCGTCGATCTGGCGTTACGGTCGCTCGGCGTGACGGCGGAATTCCCCGAGAACAGCGCGCCGCTGCTCATCACCGTGTATGGCCGGCTGTACTGCGATGCCCGCCAGGA
Organism: Hyphomicrobium sp.; assembly: GCA_016716675.1. GTDB lineage: Bacteria > Pseudomonadota > Alphaproteobacteria > Rhizobiales > Hyphomicrobiaceae > Hyphomicrobium_B. The sequence continues at coordinate 44,385 of JADJVG010000017.1, read as the reverse complement.
GGCGCTACACGCACCAAAACTCAACCGCCTAGCCCTGCGCCGCATCAACGCTGCTGGCGACGCTATCGTCACGGACTTCAATGACCGGTTCAAGCCAAACCTATTGGCGCGGATCCGGCTACTCGATGCCGTTGACTTCAACGCCATGCCGGTGAGCGACCTGACATCACTCGCGACCGAACTGCGCCGGACGTTCGTGACGGAAACCTACGTCGATGTGGAAACTATTAACATCGTCGCGCAAGTTTATCACGACGCGGCACGCAAAGCCCTGACCGCGCATGGCGTCGACGCCCTCGCGCACCTGGCCGGAACGCTCGACACATCGCTAGAGCAGCAGATCCACGCGGCACAATCGCTCGACGATCAAGGCCAACTGCTGGCCTATCGCGCGGCTCTCGGCCATCGCGCACACTTTGACTACGAACTCTCCGAACCGCGCTTTGGAGAAGATGATAAGCGCCTGCTGGCCGCCGCTGGACAGTTCGCAAGCACCAAGAACGCCGGCCAACTGCTCGCCATCGGTCAGCCTGCGGCGTTGAGTGCCAAGCTTGCCAAATGTGTTGCCCGGGCGCGCCGTTTCGAGACGCTCAAGGAAGATGCCAAACACCTCGTGCTGCGCGAACTTGCAACGTTACGGCGCCTCGCTGTCGCACTTGGCAAAAAGACGGGTATGGAGACGCGGATATTCCATCTGACCTTCGATGAGATCGTCCATCTCGACGCGACAAACCTCGCCGCCCTCAACGCGACAGCCGCCGAGCGGCAACGCCATCGCGATGCCTTCCGCGTTGTGCCGCCGCTACCAACCGCACTCACGCTCATCGACCTCGAGCGGGGACCCTATGCCATCACAGATGCAACAGAAACTGGCGGCGCCATCAAAGGCACACGCGTCTCCGGCCGCACAGCCGTGTGCGGGCGGGCGCGCGTCGTCAGCCTTGCGGACTGCGAAACCGGTGCGCCGATCCCGGCATTCCGCGACGGCGACATCATCGTTGCGCCGATGCTGCATCCGGCTTGGCTTCCGGAGCTGGTTCGCTCAGGCGGCGCGGTTTGTGAGGTGGGCGGGTGGCTCAGTCATATGGCGATCGTCGCCCGCGAACGCGGTATTGCGTTGATCACGGGCGTCAGCGGGTTAGCAACTCTCGCGGACGGTAGCGAGCTGATCCTCGAAATGGATGGCCGCGTGACACTCGCCGCAACGATCCGCGAAACGGCGCTTGCTGCTGAATAGTGCGCGACCGATCACCAACTGGTCTTGGCGGCGTTAACGCTCAGAAGGCGCCGCCAAGCCACATCACAACCGGCAGAGCGGCCAAGACGAGCACCGGCATCGCATTGATCCAGTTGGAAGACAAAATATGATCGTAACGCACTGGAATCTCCCAACAGTCGTTCGCGCACCACGCCTCGAAACGTGGCGGGACCGTACGCACCAACCCTCAACTTGGCGTTGCGGAGATCTGAGGCATTTAAAATATTCTGCTGGCAACGGGGCGCTCCAAGTCGCTGGAAACCGCCGATCAACCCTACCTTGCGGCGAGAATCCCAGCGTTTACTCAGCATTTACTATATACCCGCATAAGTTGTGCTGCGCCAAGATTGCACGGCGCCGACCGGCTGCGGCCGGGTGCCTTTGTCCCGTATTTCAGGAACTCGACATGGCCCGATCTCCGCTCTCCCTCATTGCTCCGACTGCCTTGCAGGCGCCGCAGACATGGCTTTGGCGGCTGATAACCGTGGCCGGCATGGTCGCGGCGCTCGCTTTCGCACCGTCTTACGCTGGCGACGAAGCGCGCACGCTCTCCATCCAAGGTTCGACGACTTTCCACAGCCGCGTCCTCCAGCCAAATCTCGCTGACATCGAACGCGAGAGCGGCATCAAACTGAATGTCGTGCCGAACAAATCCATCTGGGGTCTCATCGCGCTGATGGAGAAGCGTGCGGAACTCGCAATGATGTCCGCCGATCTCACGGGCGAAGTCGATCAAGCCAAGCTGACCGCGCCGGCGTTATCGTTCGATAATCTGCAGCAGTTTGAAATCGCGCGTGTCGCAGTTGCATTCATCACGCATCCAAGCAACCCGGTTAGCGCCCTCAGCCACCAACAGTTGAAAGACATCATCACCGGCACAACCACGAACTGGAAAGACGTCGGCGGACCGGACCTGCCGATCCGCGTGGTTGCCACACAAAACGGCGGCGGAACCATTATGGCCTTGCGCGCCCAGCTTCTCGGCGGTGGCGAAATCACAGCGCCCGGCGCCGCACGCCTCGAAAGCGCACGCCATGTGGTCAACGCCGTCGAACAACTGCCAGGCGCGCTCGGCATCGCCCAAACCGGCCTTGCCGCAAGCGGCAAAGTTGCGATCATCGAGTCCGGCGCGCCGATCGAACAGCTCCTGACCTACGTCTCCAACGGTGAGCCAACGCCTGCCGCCAAGGCCGTCATCGATGCCACCCGCAAAGCCCTGGCGAGGCGTCCGCTCTGATGCCGGCGCTCTACCAGCACCGTCTCATAAAGCCGATTGCGAAGCTGCTTCCGCGCAGCATCGCAGCTCGGCTTTATTGCCTTGGCGTCCTGACGCTGGGCTCCGTGCTTGTGCTGGCCCTTGGTGCGATGGTCTACCTATATCGCACAGAGCACGTGGTCATCGAAATCCGAGACAAGGACGTCAAACTCGCTTCGGCCTCCGCTGATATCGAATTGCTTTTGGAACGCCATCGCCGCATCGTCGAATCGGCCCCCATCCAACTCGACCTCGTGGCTGTGGACCGCGACCGGCGGCTTACCGAAGCTTTGGCCGACAAAATCTCAGCGCTCACGGCAGACGCCGACGATGAGAGACTTCAGGCCGTCAGCGCCAACCTCGAAAAGTTCGTCCTGAGCGGCCGCAAGGTGCTCTACTACGCGGCCAACTTCGCCCAGGCTGAAGCCGTTGACGCGATAAAGGTCTATAATGCCGTTGCCAACGACATTCAGAATGCTGTCCGCTTGAGCCGCGCCAACAGTATTGCCGCTGCCAAAACGAGCGTCGCGGAACTCCTGACCAGTGGCCGCACGTTGCAACACTGGGTCTTAATTGCAGCCTTTTTTGCCGTCCTGATCATTCTGCCGCTCAGCATGTTGATTATTCGCAGCGTTATCGCGCGCATCAACGAGATCACCGACAGCATGCGCCGCATCGCCCTCGACGAAGAGGCCCAGCATCACAGACCGACGGGTGTGCATGATGAAATCGGCGAAATGGCCTGCGCGCTGGACGTGTTCAAACACAACGCCACGACGCTGATGTTGAACAGTCGGGAAATCGAAAAGCTCAACGACTGGTTCCAAATCGCCCTGAACAACATGGCGCGCGGACTATCGATGTTCGACGCGGACGGAAAACTGCTGGTATGCAATAGCCGCTACATCGAACTCTACGGCCTGCCCGCAAGTACCGCCACCCCCGGCACATCGTTCGAAAGCATCAGCGAATTTTGGTGCGAGAAAATGCAACTGGATCAGGCGGCGAGAGATGACGTGAAGTCCTGGTTCGAAAGGCTTCGAGCCGCTGTTGCCGCCGGCGCACCCTTCACCGAGGTGCATGAACTTGGCGACGGTCGCGCCGTTCGGGTCAACACCCAGCCGCTCGATGGCGGCGGATGGGTTGATCTGCACGAAGACATCACCGACAAACGCGCCGCCGAAGCCCAGATCGAGCAGCTTGCGCGCTTTGATGCGTTGACCGGTCTCGCCAATCGCCATCACTTCCAGGAGCGTCTCGAAAAGGCGGTGGAAGATCTCGGTGAGCAAACAGAATTTGCGCTTCTTTGGCTCGATCTCGACAGGTTCAAGTCGGTCAACGATACCCTCGGCCACCCGTCGGGCGACGAGCTTCTGCGCGCGGTTGCAGATCGCCTGCGGTTGTGCGTGCGCTCCTCAGATTTTATTGCCCGTCTCGGCGGCGATGAATTCGCGATCATCGCAACGGTGACAAACAGTGGAACCGAGACGGCACAGATTCTCGGCGACCGCATCGTTCGCCGGATCAGTGCGCCATACGAAATTGCTGGAAAGCTGGTCAGCGTCGGTGTCAGCGTCGGCATCGTGCTGGCGCCGCGCCATGGAAAATCCGCAGAGGATCTGATCCGCAACGCCGACGTTGCGCTGTATCGGGCCAAGTCCCAGGGCCGCGGACGCCAGGTCCTGTTCAACGATAATCTCGAAGCCGAAGTGACCGAGCGCGATAGCATCGAGGCTGACCTGCGCATCGCGCTCACGTCGGACCAGCTTATGCTGTACTATCAGCCAATCTTAAATATCGCTGATGGGCGGGTCGGCCTCTGCGAAGCTTTGATGCGCTGGAAGCATCCGACCCGCGGCCTCATTTCGCCCGCCGAATTCATCCCAATTGCAGAAGAATCCGGCCTTATCGGCGCAATGGGTGCCTGGGCATTGCGCCAAGCCTGCCGCAACGCGGTGCAGTGGCCAAACGACATCCGCGTATCGGTCAACGTCGCCGCCACGCAATTCACCGCAAGCAACGTTGTCGGCGCGGTCGAGAGTGCCTTGGAGTGGTCCGGATTACCGGCGCATCGCCTTGAACTGGAAGTCACCGAAACGATCATGCTCAAAGATGATGCCGCAACACTCAGCGCACTACAGACGTTGCGCGAGATGGGCGTCACCATTGCGCTCGACGACTTCGGCACCGGATTTGCCTCGCTCAGTTATCTGCGCAGCTTCCCATTCGACAAAATCAAGATCGACAAGTGCTTCGTCCAAGACATTACGACAAGCAAGAGTTGCTTCGCCATTGTTCAGGCGATCGTCGGCATGACGCGCGGCCTCGGCATGTTGACCGTGGCCGAGGGCGTGGAGACCGCTGAAGCCCTCAACCTAGTCATTGCAGCCGGTTGCGATGAGGTGCAGGGCTATTATTTCAGCCGCCCCGTACCGGCCGCCGATCTGGCGGCGGCATTCGAATGCGCCGAAGACAAGTGGGCCTTGGCGGCATAACCGGCCAGGAAGGGCGCTCTGCCCCCAGACGTGACAAACCACCGCCGCCCCAGCAGCGCCCCAATCTGAACAAACGCTCATCGTTCCGTCGCACAAATGCCGGTAACACAGCATAACAGTGGGGCCTGAGTCGCGCGCCGCCGCGTCTTGTGACGCTTCTGGAAACCGTAAGCCGTGAACCGGCTTTGGGGCCATGGGCGACCCTTACGGTAACGCCCTTTATCGAGGATTCCATGCTTTCAAGGTCCCTGCGAAAAATACCGACGCTGAGCATTGCCGCACTTTCGGCAACGGCCGTTTTCACCTTGGCGTCCGCGCACTCCGTTAGCGCCAACCAATCTGAACCTTGGCGTCTGGCGCAAGCGACCGATGCCGCGACGGAGGTTGACGACACCGCACGAAAACTCCGCAAGGAAAAGAACCGGGCCGAACGGCTCGAGCGCCGGAACGGCAATCATGGCGACAACGGTAATGCCAATGCCGACGATGCCGGCACCAATAATGCCAAAGCCGCCAACGACGATGCCAAGGCGGGCAAGCGCCGGCCCACGGCGCCCGCCACAACCACGCCGCCGCCTCCCGTGGAAAAGACCGCGAAGCCAATCCTGAAGACCGCACCGCCGAAGCCCGTCGTGGACGTCAATGCGCCCCCCGTCGAAAGGACCGCAAAGCCGATCCTGAAGACTGCGCCGCCGAAGCCCGTTGTGGACGTTGACACGCCGCCCGTGCGGCCTACTCACCGCAATTCGGCCGGTACGGTCCGCAAGGCACCTGCCGCTGGTACGAAACCAACCCACGTCCCGCCAGCTTATGGGTTGAGAAATAAACCGCCGTTTAACCCGGCAGGCAAAATCGTGCCAAGCCGAAATGCCCCGGCCACTTCAACCCCATCGGCTACGTCACCTGTCGAGATACCGCTGCCGCCGAAGCCGGTCGTGAAAACTCTTAAAGATGCCAAAGCCGGCCGCATTGAACGGCGCGAGGCCGGCAATCGCGTCGTTATCAAGGAAGCTGACAAGCGCACCATCGTGCGCCAGGGCAATCGCGTAGTTATCCAGAAGGACGAGTCGGCTCAGGTCCGCCGCTTGGCACCGACAGCCGTCGTTACGCGTGACCGCCTGGGCCGCAAACGCTCAGTCGTCGAGCGCTCCAACAATGTGCAGATCATCACGGAAACCGATCGCAATGGCCAGTTGCTACGCCGCTATCGCCGTGACGGTTCCGGACAAGAAACGGCAATCATCGACAACCGCCGCCGCAAGAGCAATTTCGGACGCAATCTGGCGATCGGCGTGGGTGTTGGTGCGGGCCTCATCGCTGGCGCGGCCATCCTAAATTCGATTGTCGATGTGCCGCCGCCGCGTGTCAGAGTTCCGCGTGACAAGTATATCATCGACTACGGCCGCGCCAGCGATGACGATGTTTACGAAGCCCTCAGCGCGCCGCCGGTCGATGAGTATGACGACCACTATACGCTCGATCAGGTGCGCGCGACCCCGCGTCTGCGTGACCGTATGCGCCGCGTCGATCTCGACGACATCAATTTCGAAACCGGATCGTGGGACGTTCGCCCGAGCCAATATCGCAAACTCGAGCGCATCGCGCGTGCTATGAACCGCGTTATCGAACGCAACCCGAACGAGGTCTTCCTGATCGAAGGCTATACCGACGCGGTTGGCTCGGATGTCGATAACCTGACGCTCTCGGACCGGCGTGCGGAATCTGTTTCATTCATTCTTTCGGAACAGTTCGACGTGCCCTTCGAGAACCTGACGACGCAGGGTTACGGCGAAGACTATCTCAAGATCGACACGCTAGGGCCGGAGATCGAGAATCGCCGCGTCGCCGTTCGCCGCATCACGCCGCTTCTCAAACAGGACAATGTCAGCTCAACGCAGCCGCGGCCAGGTCGCGACGAGCCGGAAGACAATTATGAACCCGGATACGACGACCGGCGCGGCGATGCCCACGATGCACCGAGCTATCGCTGGCGCCGGTATAATCGCGAGTAGCACTTGAGCGAAGCGCCGCACGGGCACTCGAAACACTAAAAAAGCGCGCAACCCCATCGGTTGCGCGCTTTTTCGTTTCATTCCGTCCGTTCGTCCGTTCAGACAACCATTCCAGATCGTGACGCGGCAGGCGAGCGCCTTAGCTCTGCGGTCTGATTGCGAACGACTTGGTCCAGGTGCCGCCGTCGGTATCCTTCATGGTCACTTCGAGCGTCTCGGCCCCGCCGCGCGGGTAATCGAATTCGATCATCGGGTTTTGCGACAGCCCGATCGATCCTTCCGACGTGAATACGACCTCGTCGCCGTGACGGACGATAACCTCAGAAATCATCTTCATCGGCGTGTACAGCAACGTAATCTGATCCATCACCATGCCCGTGTGATTGGGATGATTGAGGTCAATCCGGGCGCGGGCCAGCGTGGTCGACGCAGCCCCTTCTGTCGGTTTTACGTCGGTGAGGTTCATTTTGCCCATGTTGGCCGCGATCTCGGCAGGATCGCCGGTCGGCGGCGCTGAGCACGAAGACTGGCCGCCAGCGAACTTGATGAGTTGCGAAACCATGTAGAGCTTGCCGTCGTCGGTTTCGACCACGGCACGGACATCTGATTGGCGATCGACGCGGAAGTTTGAATTCAACGCAACGGAGGTGCGGCCCGGCCCCATGTGGAACACGGCGACGACCGGCGTCGGGTTCTCATCGATGATAAAGTTGACCGTCTTGATGGTCTGGCCGGCTTTGGCGTTGGCTGAAATCGAAATCGGAACGACGCGCATATCCTCAGGGCGGCCCGGTGCCGTCAAAACCACCATGCCCCGGCCGTCTTCAATCTTGCGGTCGCCGTAAAGACTGCCGCGAATTTCTTCCCACGCATTCCCGGCAAAGGACGGCGCGGCGACAAATGATAAACCCGCGAATGCGAAGGCCGCGACCAGTGCACGTCCGAAAAAACTGCGCATGTCGACTCCGGTTTGTTCTGCTGGCCAAGATGGGTATCATGACAGTGCGGGCAGCCAAGGCCGCCCGCAATCGCCCGTAAAATAGGCTGAATCCGCGTATCCGGTCAACGTCGGACGCAGCCGCTCAACCGCTTCAAAGTGTGAACGCCGGGCGCCACCCGGCAGCCTGCGCCTCGGTTTCCGAGCAGAACCAGCGTTCTCCGCGGTCGGCTTCGATCGTAACGCGGCGATACCAGGGGCTCCACGGCATGTGGTAGATATGGCCCTTGTTCGAGACGTTGCCTTTGATGGCGCAACCGTTTGGCGCTGAGGATTGCGCGGCGCTCCAGCCCTTGTGGCGGAACTCCCAGGGCGCTTCGGCGGGCCCCTGCCACACGCCGGCAAGGGCTTGGCGGGCTTGGCTTTCTTCGACCGTATAGGTGTCGGAATAGCGGACGAAGGCCCAAGCCATTCCGGCCTTTACCATCGCCGCATTGATGTCCTGCCCTTTGGCGAAGCACACCGCCAGACGGCGACGGTACTTGTCGCTGCCGCGGCTATCGCAGACGACCTCCTGACCGCCGATCAACTTGGCGAGGGCGCTCGACGCGCGGCGTCCGCACGGCCACGTCCGCCCGTCCGCCCGCTGGCAGGTCTGCGCCGTTTCCGGTGCGTCGATGCCTTCCAGGCGGATCCGCTGGCCGCCGATGTCAATGGTATCGCCATCCACCACCGTTGCCGGACCGGAGAACGACGCCGGTTCCTGTGATGGTGTTTCCATGCCCGCCCAAACAATTCCAGCCACCGCAAGCGACAAGCAAAAAAGCGCGCCAGCAGCTAAGCTGGCGCGCCCAAGTTGGAAGGACGTCGGGGTCAGGGTCGTCATTCACCATCAGTGACTGAGTCGTATGACGCAACCTAGGCGGACTCTTGTCTGAATTGCGCAACCGCATGGTGCGCGTGCAACTCCGCCGCTTGGCGCCTACGAGGCGGCGCCAAGACGGGCCATCCAGCCAAGACCGTCGAGGGTGGTGGTGGCCGGCTTATATTCCGCACCGACCCAACCGTCGTAGCCGACGTGGTCGAGATGGCGGATAATGGCGGGATAATCGATCTCACCGCTGCCCGGTTCATGACGGCCCGGGTTATCGGCGATCTGGACATGCTTGATCAGCGCAAGTGCGCGCGAGATCGTCGGCGCCAGATCGCCCTCCATGACGTGCATGTGATAGACGTCGTATTGCAGAAACAGGTTCGGCGAGCCCACGTCGGCGATCAGGTCGAGCGCCTGCCGCGACGTGTTCAAGAAGAAGCCCGGCATGTCGCGCGTGTTGATCGGCTCGATCAGCAAACGAACACCGGCGCGCTGCAGTTCCCCACTCGCATAGCGCAGGTTTTCGACGAACGTGTCGCGCAGCAGTGCGGCGTCCGCGTCCGCTGGTGCGATGCCGGCGAGGCAATTGACCTGCGGACAATCGAGGGCTTTCGCATATCGGATAGCGGTCGCGACGCCGTCGCGAAATTCGTCGCGCCGTTCGGGAAAAATCGCGATGCCGCGCTCGCCGGCCGCCCAATCGCCCACCGGCAGATTGAACAGCACCTGGCTCAGCCTATTGGCCTTCAGCCGGTCGGCAATGTCGCCCGGATAATACTCAAACGGCGACACGTATTCGACACCACGAAACCCCGCCTTGGACGCCGCTCTGAAGCGGTCGAGAAACGGCACTTCGTTGAACAGCATCGATAGGTTGGCTGAGAATTTCGCCATGCGACGACCTACGGCCTCGGTTCGGGAAAGCGCCGTCAGGCGCTGCGAAGTTGCGCGCGGCGGGCTTCACGCAATTGCACGAAGTCATCGCCCGCATGATACGACGAGCGCGTCAGCGGCGACGACGCGACCAGCAGAAAGCCCTTGGCTTTACCGATCGTTTTCAGATCGTCGAATTCCGCCGGCTCGACGTAGCGCTTCACTTCGGCGTGCTTCAGCGTCGGCTGCAGATACTGGCCTATGGTCAGAAAATCAACATTGGCGGAGCGCATGTCGTCGAGCTCTTGCAAAACCTCGTCGCGCGTTTCCCCAAGCCCGACCATGATGCCGGATTTGGTGAACACTTCGGGATCGAGTTCCTTTGCGCGCTGCAGCAGCCGCAACGAATGGAAGTACCGCGCGCCCGGACGAATGCGCGGGTACAGCCCCGGCACCGTTTCAAGATTGTGGTTGAACACATCAGGCCGCGCCTCGATGACGATTTCGAGGGCGCCTTCCTTGCGCAGGAAATCGGGCGTCAAAACCTCAATCGTTGCCGACGGATGGGCGCGGCGGATCGCGGTGATGGTTTCGGCGAAATGTCTGGCGCCGCCATCGGCCAGATCATCACGATCGACCGAGGTGACGACGACGTGTTCGAGACCGAGGCGCGCGACCGCATCGGCAACGCGCTGAGGTTCGGCGGCGTCGAGCGCATGCGGCAGTCCCGTCGCCACGTTACAGAACGCGCAGGCGCGCGTGCAAATCGCACCCATGATCATCATGGTGGCGTGGCGCTTTTCCCAGCATTCGCCGATATTGGGGCAGCCGGCTTCCTGACAGACCGTGTGCAGCCCATTCTCTTTTACGATCGTATGGGTCTCGGCATACGCCTTGGAGCCACCGGCGCGCACGCGCAACCACGCGGGCTTCGCTAGACGCGGCGTATCGGGCTTCGCGGCCTTTTCCGGGTGCCGCGGACGAACAGTTTCTGAGACGCCGGGCGTCCGATCGATGAGTGTGACCATGGGGCGGCTTTTTAAGCCAGTTTACCGCCCCGCACAATAACGACGAAGGGCCCAAACCACCCGGTTGAGCCCCTCGTTTCATCCTTATCAACCGTCACAAAAATGCGACGCTCGGCGCACTATTTGAGGATGCCTTCGACGTGCAACGTCAGCTCAACCTCTTTCGAGGCCGGCCCGAGATCCTTCGGGATGCCGAAATCAGCCATCGTGAACTTGGTCGTACCCTCGAAACCCTGACGCACGCCGCCCCAGGGATCGTCACCGCCGCCAATGCCCACGGCAGCGATTGAGACTTCCTTGGTGACGCCGCGCAGCGTCAAATCGCCGACGATGGTGGCCTTGCCGTCGCCCGCCGGCGTCACCGATTTGCTGACAAATGTCACCTTCGGGAATTTAACAACGTCGAGGAAATCCGCGCTGCGCAGATGCTTGTCGCGTTCGGCGTGGTTGGTGTTGACGCTCGCCGTGTCGATCTCAACTTTCACTGACGATTTGTCGATTGCCTTGTTGTCATAGCTGAACGAACCGGTGAACGTATCGAAGCGGCCGACCAGCCAACTGTAGCCCAGATGCTTGACGCGGAAGTTGATCGAAGCGTGCGCGCCTTTGCTGTCGATCTCGTAGTCGGCGGCGCCCGCGGGCACGGACATAACGAATGACAGCGCAAGAGCTGCAAGGGAGGCGAAGCGTAACGTCATGCGTGAATTTCCTCTGTCTGATGGGGAAAGCTATAGTGCATAGAAACCAATCCGCCGAACTAATTTGGCCGTTGAGGGCCAGACCACATGCGCATCAACGACGATCCTTTGTCGATAAAATGGTGTTTCAGTGCGCCCGCCGTGTGCACCACAGCCAGCGCAATCACACCATAGGCGAGCGCCCAGTGCACCCAACCGGCGGAATCCTCCAACCCCTTCTGTTGAACGATCGACGGCACGCTGAACAATCCGAACACATCGATTGCGCGTCCACCCGGCGTCGAGATGAGATAGCCGCTAATCGAAAGCGCGATGAGGAGCGGATAAAATCCGATATGCACGAACCGCGACGCCATGCGTTCCATGGCGGTCAAATCCGCATCGTCGGGTTTGATGTTCAGGCAGCGCCAGAAAATGCGCGCGAGCAAAGCGATGAATAGGAGGATGCCGACGCTGCGATGCAGATTAGGCGCGCTGACATAATACGGACTGTAGTAATCCAGCTCGACCATCCACCAGCCCAGCCCGAAAAGGCCGAAGATCGCAATCGCCATCAGCCAGTGGAATAGCCGCGAGACGATGCCGTAACCGTCCGGTGCGTCTTTAACATGCATGTGCGATATCGGTCCCCAATCAGCAGGCCGCTGAGACGCGGGATATGGGGCATCTGCGATGGAGTTCAACCCCGCGTCGCTATTCCTCGCAACCGTCATCGCGCCGCTGGCGGCGACGTGTCCCCTGTGCCTCAAGTTGTGCCTCAACCTCACGTTCTAGAAGTGTGCGCTTGCGCGCAAGCCCCCAGCGATAGCCGGCAAGCCCGCCGTCCGTGCGAACAACGCGGTGGCAGGGGATCGCCACCGCGACGGGGTTTGCGCAGCACGCCAGCGCCACCGCCCTGTACGCCTTTGGCTTGCCGATGCGCGCCGCAATCTCCCGATAGCTGGCCGTCTCCCCGCCGGGATGGCTTTCAACGCGGTCCAGACCTGATGCTGGAAGGCCGTCCCGCGCACGTCGAGCGGCAAGTGCTCTGACCGGCCGGGCTGCTCGACCAAGCCGATCACGCGCGCGACCAGCTTTTCGAATTTCCGATCGCCACCGGCGAATTCGGCTTTCGGAAAACGGTCCTGCAGATCGCGAAGCAACGCCGCCGGGTCGTCGCCCAGCAAAATGGCGGCAATACCCTTATCGGTGGCCGCAACCAGGATCGCACCAAGTGAGCACTCAGCGATTGCAAATGTCAGAATGGTATTCGTACCTCCTGCCTTGTAGCGCCCCGGCGTCATGCCCAGCACATCAGCGCTTTGCGCGTAGAACCGGCCGCTGGACGTAAAGCCAGCGTCCATCATGGCGCGTGTGACCGTCGCCGCTGTCGCTAGGTTCGCCCGCAGGCGGGAAGCGCGATGCGCCACCGCGTATGCCTTCGGCGTTACGCCAGTCACAGACTTAAAGACCCGATGGAAGTGGAACGGACTGACCTTCGCAAGCGCAGCAAGGTCCGCCAACTTCGGCATGGTGTCGGCGGATTCAATCACTCGGCAGGTCTGCGCAACTTTTGCAATCAAGTCGGCATCGCGCACCGCCTGATCCGGCTTACAGCGCTTGCACGCACGAAAGCCCGCCGCCTTGGCCGCTTCGCTCGACTCGTGAAAGACGACGTTGCTGCGCTTGGCGCGGCGCGATGGACACGACGGCCGACAATAGATGCCGGTGGTCGCAACGGAATAAAAGAACTTGCCATCGTACGATGCGTCGCGCGCCAAAACGGATTGCCAACGCGCATCTCCGCCGTCCGGCTCATGTGCACGCTGCTTCAGCGCCGGGGCGGCCGACGGGTGCACAACTTTTTCGTTTCTGCGGGCCATCGCGTGCTTGGTCATCATCGATTGCGTTCGATGACTGCTTAGCACGGCCCGACGCTCGTCTACACTCCCAACCTTGCGGTTGTATTCTCAGGGCTGCAGCCCGTGGCGACCTTCAGTCTCCCTGTGCGACGACGAGCGGGTCATCGTGATGCAACTGCTCATCGAATTTGACACCAAGCGCGTGATCGCGCGCCCACATGACACTGGCGGGCAAGCGCCGGGCATCGGTTTCGATGGTCAGCGGCGTCATGCGAATGAGCGGCGGCATATCGCAAAGCAACGCTCCGCCCAGCGAGATGTTGCGGATTGTCGCTTCGTAAGGGGTTCCGCGCACGATGACCACGCACTTCTTGTTGAAGTTCTGGCGATCCCAGCGGCGACGCTCCACCCAATCCGGCAGATTACCACGACGCGCGGATGCAAATTCGCTTGCTGCCAACGTCTCACCGCTCGCCGCCGTCATTAACAATTGCCGAATGCGCCAAGGGCATTGGGTATCGATGGATGAAGCGGGCGTAGTGGGCGACCGCAACAAACCGCTGTCATCGAATACGTCAAGCGCGCGATGCAGAGACGTCGCTGCTTGGCGCCAATTATTGGCCAACACTTCAAGAACCGAGCGCATGACATAGCCAGAGCTGTGTTCCATGGCCTGCACATTGTTGAAGGCGTCTATCGCTTTTCCGACGACGCCATAAGCATCCTGCGCCGCGAGCATTGCCAGAGAATAGCGCTGCGGCAACTCCAGCAAACCCTGGCGGATAGCGCGATAGATCGCCGGCGCTTCCGGTATATTGGGCTCAATTTCAGCGAGGCTGTGCGCGCGATTGTCCCGTAAAACCGCATTGCATCCCATCGCTACGAATGCCGACATCATGGCCAGATGCAGGAACTCGTGGGACCATGCTTTTACGAGCCGCAACTCAGTATCGTCGCACGCCTCTTCATAAGGGGTATATCTAATCGGATTCTGCATCATCGTCATATCACATCGCTCCATCACACTCGTTGAAACACTGGTATCGCCGAGGTACGCGCATTCATTTTTGTGTGAACCGCGCTGAAGCACTTTATGCAAAAATCTCTACCAACACGTTTCGGCTGAAACATCATTTCCATCGATTTACGCGCGATTTCTGACACGCTTTGACACAAACGGAGCGTTGCGCGATGTGTCGCCAGCGCACATCGCGGCGCCTCGAGAAATTGCCATGAAGATCACCTGATATTCTACGTCTTGCATCCCCTATAGGATCTAGAATGCAGCGTCATATCGACCGATCCATTCGTCGTGCGCCGCGACAGAACCGAGCCCGCGCCGTGATCTATTCCGTTGTCGGACGATCTGACGTCGATAATTGCTGCGCGTCGGGCAATACCCCGTGGCTGTGTTGCATTCGCCCCGCACGGAATCTCGACGGCCGCAGTTTTCATGACGAAACGATGACGCGACCCGAGACTTAAGTGCCTGCGGCTCCTGAAAATAGGCGGAACGCGCCAACCAGCTTGATCTGGATCATAGACTGTCGCACTGTTCCATCCGCGTGATTATGATCTAAAGTATATTTGATCACTTTATTGGACGACAGCGAAAGCGCGTGACAGCAATTCCCAGCCAATCTCTACTGCACGTCACAACCGATGCAGGCGGTGCGCAGCTCATCGCTGCCGGCGATTGGACCGCGCCCAATGCGTTGCTGCTTGACCAGACTATCAAGGCGTTTCTCGTTGCCACCCCGCCTCCCCAGGCTGTCAGCGTCGATCTCGCCAACATCGCCGAACTCGACACTTTTGGTGCCTGGCACCTCGCCAACCTCGTGCGAGAACTTCGCTCGCGCGGCACTGAAACCGGCATCTCAGGCGTCAACGATCGTTTCGCCGATATGCTGGCGCTCGTCGGCAAGGCCAGCGAAGAGCGCGTCGTATCCACCGAGCGACGCTGGACGCCTGCTGCAACACTCGAAGCCGTTGGCCGCGCCACAGTCGAAGCTTGGCAAAGCTTTCAGCTTCTCCTCAACATGCTGGGCGCGATCTGCGCCGCGATTTGGCGCACCATCCGCAACCCATCGACGTTCCGCTTCACGTCGGCAGTGCACCACATCGACCGCGTTGGCTTTCAGGCCATCCCTATCATTCTGCTGATCACGTTTCTGATCGGCTGCATCATCGCCCAACAGGGCTTCTTCCATTTCCGCAAGTTCGGCGCCGACGACTACGTCGTCGATATGGTCGGCATTCTGGTCCTGCGCGAGATCGGCGTTCTCATCGTCGCGATTATGGTCGCAGGCCGCTCCGGCAGTTCCTACACCGCGGAACTCGGCTCGATGAAAATGCGCGAAGAAATCGACGCGTTGCGCACGATGGGCTTTGATCCGATTCAGGTGCTCGTGCTGCCGCGCGTTCTGGCACTCGTCATCGCCCTGCCGATCCTGACGTTCCTCGGTTCGATGTCGGCGCTCTATGGCGGCGAACTGGTTGCCTGGTTGTATGGCGGCATGAGCCCGGATATTTTCGTCGCCCGCCTCAAGGACGCGATCTCCATCACGCATTTCAAGGTCGGGATGATCAAAGCCCCGTTCATGGCGCTGATCATCGGCGTGGTCGCCTGCACGGAAGGCATGCGCGTCGGCGGCAGCGCCGAGTCGCTCGGCATCCGAACCACCGCATCCGTGGTGACCGCCATCTTTCTGGTCATCGTGCTCGACGGATTGTTCGCCATATTCTTCGCGTCGATTGGAATGTGAGACATGACCCAAGCGTCCGCAGCGGAACCAAAAATCAGCGTGCGCGATCTGGTCGTGGGCTTCGGCGACAGAACTGTGCTCGATCACGTCTCCATCGACATTCACCCTGGCGATATTCTCGGCCTCGTCGGTGGCTCGGGCAGCGGCAAATCGGTGATGCTGCGCACGATCATCGGCCTGTTGCCGAAGCGCTCGGGCAGCATTGCGCTGCTCGGCCGCGACCAGGATGCGATGGATGAAGCCGAGCGCCACACCCTGCAAAGCCGCTATGGCGTTCTGTTCCAGCATGGCGCGCTGTTTTCAGCATCTCCCCGAAGACCTTTTGACCGACATCGCCGCCACCAAGCTGGCGATGGTTGGCCTATCGCCCAAGGAAGGCGCAAAACTTCCGTCCGAACTCTCCGGCGGCATGACCAAACGCGTGGCCCTGGCGCGGGCGCTGGCGCTGGATCCCGAGCTGGTCTTCCTCGACGAGCCGACGTCCGGCCTCGACCCGATTTCAGCAGGCGAATTCGACAGCCTAATCCGCACGCTCCAGCAAACGCTGGGCCTGACGGTCTTCATGGTTACGCACGATCTCAATAGCCTTCATACCGTCTGCGACCGCATCGCCGTTTTAGCGCAAGGCAAAATCGTCGCCGATGGCACGATCGACGACATGCTCACGAGCGACCATCCGTGGGTCAAATCGTACTTCAGAGGCCCGCGGGGCCAGCTCATTGCCAAGAGATTAGAACACGCATCCGTTTGAGGCGACGACATGGAAATTCGCGCACGCTACACGCTCATAGGACTGTTCACGTTGTCGGCAATTTTGGCCGGCTTCGCGTTCGTCTATTGGCTGAACACCTCCGGCGGCATGGCGAAGCAGTCGGTCTATCAGGTCCGCTATCAGAATACCGTCTCCGGTCTGCTCGAAGGGTCCGCCGTGCTGTTCAACGGCATTCGCGTCGGTGAGGTCTCAGCGCTCCAACTCAGCGCCGACAACCCCCAGCAGATCGTCGCCGTGTTGTCCGTCGACAGCAGCACGCCAATCAGAACCGACACAAAAGCCAGCATCGAGTTTCAGGGCCTGATGGGTGCTCCGGTGGTGTCGCTGAGGGGCGGGGCTGCCGGCGCCGCACCGCTCACCGCGAGCGACGGCAAAACACCGCTGATGGTTGCCGATCCAGGAGCCGGTCAGAGCGTGACGGAAGCCGCACGCGAGGTTCTACAAAACGTAGATACCGTCGTGACCGAGAATTCCGAACCTTTGAAGGGGCTCATCGCCAATATCAATACGTTCTCGGCGGTTCTGGCGAAGAACTCTGACCGCATTGACGGCATCCTCGGCGGCCTCGAACGCATGACGGGCGGCGGCAAAAAATCAACCGCCAACGTCTTTGATCTGGTGACGCCCAAGACGTTTCCGCCCATTCCCAAGATTCCTACAGGCCAGCTCGTGGTGCCTGAACCGGAACTGTTGGGCAGCCTGTTCAACGATGAGATGATCATCAAAAATCCGGCCGGCGAACGCAGCACCACCCTCACCGGCAAGTGGCCCGATACGATTTCGCGTGTGCTGCAATCGCGCATCATCCAGAGCTTCGAGAACGCCAACTATCTCGACGCGCTCGGTCGCCAGCCGGACAACCTGCAGGTCGACTATCAATTGCTGATCGATCTGCGCAACTTCCAGGTCGTTACCGACGCACAGCCCTACGCCGAGATTGAATTCTCGGCCAAGATCGTTGGGGAAGCCGGCAAAATTCTTGGTGCCAAGATCTTCAAGGCGCGGGTTCCGACGAGCGCGGCAACGGCGGCAGATGTGGCTGCCGGTCTCAATGTCGCCTTCGCCAAAGTTGCGACGGAACTTGTCGTCTGGACCTGTCAGATCATTTGATCGCGCGACGCCCAAAGCCCCTGCCCCCTGTCACGACAGACGAAACGAGGATCACCATGACCATCCGCAACCTGGACAAGTTGCTGGCGCCCGGCAGCGTGGCCTTTGCGGGCGCAAGCCCCGAGGCCGGCTCGGTCGGCTACAACGTCGCTCGCAATCTGCTGGCTGGCGGCTTTGCGGGCGAGATCTTCTTCCTCAACCCAAAACATAAGCGCGTGCTTGATCCCCCGTGTCATGCGTCGGTTTTTGATTTGCCGCGCGCGCCAGACCTCGCGGTCATCGCAACACCGCCGCAAACCGTTCCGGGACTGATTGCCGATTTCGCCAAAATGGGCACGCGCGCGGCGATGGTTATCACGGCTGGGCTCGGTGCCGGCAAGCAGCAGATGCTGGATGCCGCCAAGCCCTCATGCTTTCGTATTCTAGGGCCTAATTGCCTCGGCTTGATGCTACCGCCGCTCGGCCTCAACGCTAGCTTTGCGCATCGCGACGCGCCGAAGGGCGATCTAGCATTCCTTTCGCAATCTGGCGCTCTGATCGCCGCCGTTATCGACTGGGCCGCAACGCGCAACATAGGCTTTTCCCACGTCGCCTCTCTCGGCGATATGGCGGACGCCGATTTCGGCGACCTGCTCGACTATCTGGCCGGCGACACCAAGAGCCGGGCGATCCTGATTTACATGGAAGCGCTGACGCACGCACCGAAGTTCATCTCGGCAGCGCGGCGGGCGGCGCGCGTCAAACCCGTCATCGTCGTCAAAAGCGGACGCCATGAAGCCGGTGCGCGGGCAGCTGCGTCGCATACCGGCGCCCTGGCTGGATCGGATGCGGCCTACGATGCCGCCTTCCGACGTACAGGCCTCGTGCGTGTGAAGACGTTGCCGGATTTGTTTGCCGCCGCTGAAATGCTGTCCACGCGGCAGCATCTCACCGGCGAGCGCTTGATGATTCTCACCAACGGCGGCGGCGCCGGTGTGCTCGCCGCCGATGAACTGCAAGACGCCGGCGGAACGCTCGCGTCTCTCAGCGATACCCTCAAGAGTACGCTCAACGCGGTCTTGCCGTCGACGTGGTCACACGCCAACCCCGCCGACATTATTGGCGACGCGGGACCCGATCGCTATGCGGCGGCACTCGCCGAATTGCTCAAGGATCCCGCCTCCGACGCCGTTCTTGTCATGCAATGTCCGACCGCGCTGGCGTCGTCGCGCGACAATGCCGAAGCCGTCGTCGCCACCATCCAGCGCATGCAGGGCAAAGCGGCAAAGAAGCCCGTTCTGACGTGCTGGCTCGGAGATGAAGCCGCCCGCGACGCGCGTAACCTGTTCGAAGATCACGCCATCCCAACGTTCGAAACCCCGAGCGATGCCGTCTCAGGCTTCATGCAGATCGTGCGGCACGCACGGGCGCAGAATGAGCTGATGCAGGCGCCCGATGGCGCCCCCATCGAGAATGACGGCGAGATGGCGATCATATCGCAGTTGATCCGCACGGCGCTTGCCGCTGGTCAGTCGATGCTGACGGCAATCGACGCCAAGGCGATCTTCAAAGCCGCCCACATTCCAATTGCCGAAAGCTTCGTGGCGGCCAACGCGGAAGAGGTTCATGCAGTCGCTGCCAAGGTGCTGGCCTCTAACACGGCCTGCGTCATCAAGATCCTGTCCCCCGACATCTCGCATAAATCCGATGTCGGCGGCGTGCGTCTCGCCATCGAAAGCGCGGACGCGGCGCGCATTGCTGCTGAAGAAATGCAGGCGCGCATTACGGAACTACGGCCCGGCGCGCGCCTCGACGGCTTCATGGTCGAACCGTTCATCCGCCGCCCGCGCGCGCATGAAGTCATCGTCGGCATGAGCGAAGACCCGACCTTCGGGCCGATCCTGTTGTTCGGAGCCGGTGGCACCGGCGTCGAAGTGATCGCCGACCGCGCCCTCGCCTTGCCGCCGCTCGATCGCGTGCTCGCTCGCCAGATGATCAAGGAAACGCGGATCGCAAAACTGCTTGCCGGTTATCGCGACCGCCCGCCCGCCGATATGGACGCAATCGTTGATTGCCTCGTGCGGATCAGCAACCTCGTGGTCCAGCACCCGGAGATCCGCGAACTCGATATTAATCCGCTGCTTGTCGATGAGAACGGCGCAATCGCGATCGATGCGCGCATCAGGATCGCCGACGAGACGCGGCAACCGCGTGCGCCGCTGGCCATCCGGCCTTACCCGGCAGCGTGGGAGCGGACATTCGATCTGCTGGGCGTTGGCACGATCTGTGTGCGCCCAGTCCGGCCCGACGACGAGCGCCACTATGAGGCATTCTTTTCGAAGATCTCGCACGAAGATCTGCGAATGCGATTTTTCACGCCACGCGTTGAACTCTCGCACAGTTATGTCGCACGCCTGACGCAGATCGACTACGCCCGCGAAATGGCGTTCGTCGCCATCGACACAGCCCGCGATGAATTGCTGGGCGTTGTGCGCCTGCTGCTGGAGCCCGACCTCTGGCGCGGCGAATACGGAATCCTGGTCCGCTCCGACCTGAAAGGCAAAGGCCTGGGCTGGCGGCTGATGCAGCATCTCATCGACTATGCGAGCGCCGAGGGCGTCAGGGAAATCTATGGCATGGTGCTGACGGAAAACACCACCATGATCGACATGGCGCGGCGGATGGGCTTCCACGTCACGATCGCGATTGACGAGCCGGGCGCCGTGAGGGTGCAGCTTAACATCGAACCTTCAGACGACACCCGCCAAAGGACCTGAAGCACCAGGGGTGCTTCTGGCTTGCAACGACGCAGAGGTGGAACGCTGGGGCAGATCGCCGGTTTAGGATGCCGAGACCGTCACGGCCGGCATTTACGGCGCCTGGCGCAAGAGACCGGGCGAGGTCGCCCGCCCGTTATGGAGGGATGCCACAACCTGCTGTGACGTCGTGTTGGAGATTTCCGCGAGACGTTCGAACTCGGCGCGATAGTCGTTGGCCGATGCCGTGATGAAGTTCGACCACTCCTGCATAGCTTCGTGCGGCGTCCGGCAGTAGGCCAACGTCGCGGCCAGCGACAGGTCAAGATGCAGCCGCCGATTGAGGAACGCCAACCATTCGGCGCTCATTGCTGTGTAGCCGTCGCACATCGCGCCGCCATACGTCGCCATACCCTTAACGATCGGATCATAGAGCTCGACAATCTCGCTTCCTGAGAACATCGATCTCGCATCGTGCGACGTGCGTTCAACGGATACTTGATTCATCGAACCTACTCCTCCAAACGGTTCACATTCACAAATCGCACCCAAGCCCCGCCGGATTTTTTCTTGATCGTCATTTACGGCGCAAAGGCAACCGCACGGCTTATAGCTGCGAATGTTAGTTGGTCATCGTCACATTCAGCTTCAATTTGTTACTTCGCCGCGCTCAGCCGTCATGGAGGACATCCCATGACGAAGCCGCCGCAGCGCCGCCACGGATTGGCGTTTTCGCCATTCATTTCCTGGCGTTGGCGTTTCTCGACATGCAGTCCTTCGCAAAGCGCATGGCAATCAACAGATCAGCGGGACGGCCTATTTGACGGGGCGTTTCCCATGGCGTGCGAGGGGTGCCAGACAATGACGTCTCCACCCTGCACTTGTTTGTGTCACCAGGAGTCCAATATGCTTTTCGTATAGCCTGCAATGGCGATAACACCGTTGACATAACGCAACGCTTTAATAACCGAAGCGCGACAGATCGGTGGCGTGCAGGCGCGTCCAGCTGGCAAGTTGCCGGTGTCTGTGGTGCTGACTCACGGCAACGTGATCACACGTGCAATTACCCGCCGGCAAGTTCTGTCCGGCAATCACAATACGGAGGTCTTGATGACGAGCGATGCAGTCGACCAGAGCGCGGACAATCGTGACGGCAACAGCACGTCCCGCTCGGAGACAACGTCGCCCGTGGTCGCGGCATCGATCGCAGCACAATTAAAAACGCTTGGTCACGCCAGCGCCCAATCCGGTCCGCCGCCGCCCGGGTCCAATACGCACCCCGTCCAGCCTGGCGACATTATGGATCGCGCCTTTCGCTATCAACTGTCGCGCGTCACGGCGGGTCTATCGCCGTTCGCATTGGCGGAGGCTTATTTCGACTGGCTGCTCCATCTCATCGGGTCGCCCGGCCGGCAAAGCGAATTGCTGCAAAAGTGGATCACCGACTCGATCAAGGTTTCGCAACACGTCGCGCAGTGCAGCCTACACGGCGCCGATGGCACACATGCGCCGTGTGCCGCGCCGCATCCTATGACAAGCGTTTCACCAGCGACGCCTGGCACACATTTCCGTTCAGCGCGATCCACCAATCGTTTCTGTTGACCGAGCAGTGGTGGCATATGGCGACGACCGGAATTCGCGGTGTCTCGGAGCATCACGCTCGCGTCATGGAGTTTGCCACCCGGCAAATCCTCGACGTTTTCTCGCCGTCGAATTTTTTACTGACCAACCCGGATGCCCTGAAGCGCACGCAGCTCGAAGGCGGGCAAAATCTGGTGCGCGGCTTTTTGAATGCGTTCGATGACGCACAGCGGACGTTCAACAAGCAGCGGCCTGCAGGTGTCGATGCGTTCCAAGTCGGGCGCGATGTCGCCATTACGCCCGGCAAAGTGATCTACCGCAACAACCTGATTGAACTCATTCAATACGAGCCGACAACGCAACAGGTGAAACCACAGCCTCTGCTGTTCGTGCCGGCTTGGATCATGAAGTATTATATACTAGATCTCAGCCCCGAGAATTCGCTGGTCCGTTACATGGTCGACCAGGGCTTCACGGTGTTCATGATCTCCTGGAAAAACCCGCAAGCCGAAGACCGCTTCTTGGGCTTCGACGAGTATCTGCGGCTCGGCGTAATGAGCGCCCTAAACGCCATCAACGAAGTCGTACCGAATGAAAAGATCCACGCATGCGGGTACTGCCTCGGCGGCACGCTTCTTTCGATGGCCGCTGCGGCCATGGCGCGAGATCGCGACGACCGCCTCGCTTCTTTGACGTTTCTCGCTGCGCAGACCGATTTCACCGAAGCTGGCGAACTGACCTTGTTCACCAGCGAATCCCAGATCGCGTTCCTCGAAGACATGATGTGGGAACAAGGCTATCTCGACTCGACCCACATGGCTGGCGCCTTTCAGATGCTGCGCTCGAGCGACCTGATCTGGTCGCGCATGGTGCGCCACTATCTGATGGGCGAACACCAGACCGTCAACGATCTGATGGCCTGGAACGCGGACGCGACGCGCATGCCGTATCGTATGCACTCGCAGTACCTGCGTCAGCTCTTTCTCAGAAATGATCTTGCGGAGGGCCGCTTCCACGTTGACGGCCGCGCCGTCGCTCTGAGCGACATCAAGCAACCCATCTTCTTCGTGTGCACCGAGACCGACCACGTTGCGCCCTGGCGATCGGTTTATAAGTTCAATCTTTTGACGGATGCCGAAGTCACGTCGTTGCTGACCAGCGGCGGGCATAATGCCGGCATCATCTCGGAGCCAGGACATAAGGGCCGCCATTATCGCGCCTCGACCAAGCGGCACACCGACAGCTTTATCGATCCCGATACATGGGCCAGCCAAACGCCCGCAACCGAGGGCTCGTGGTGGCCGCAGTGGGCCAAATGGCTGACCGCCAAATCGGCCGCCCCCGTCGCCCCGCCGCCACTCGGCCACGGGCCAGACCGTTTGCTTCTCAATGCGCCGGGCTCGTACGTATTGCAGACCTGACGTGTTCTAGTCCGGACCGCAATTGAAACTAGCTCAGCTCTCAACCACCGCGCAGGCGATAACCGGCGCCACCGACCACCTGATGAGTTCTGATGGTGGTGCTGAGCGTGCCGTGGATCGGCGCTTCACCGCGCCACCAGCGCAACCCGTTCCTGACGAAGTCAGATACGAAATCGCAGTTGCACCAGCTCGGCGTCTGCCCACCCGTCAGGTTGGTTTGCAGCGACGCCCACGTGTATTTGTATTCGAGAAAGACCGGGCCGCTCTTCAGCGGAATTTCAATGCCGAACACGCCCTGCATGGCCGGACCTGCCAACTGATATTCATTGGTGCGCCCCTCTTCGCCTTCACCTGCCGGGAATACTTCGACATGCGGAATGGCGACGCCCGCACCGACGCCGACATACGGGCGGAACCACGGGCTAAGATTGGCAAGCCGCAACAGCGCTGTCGGCAACAGCATATTATGGCCGTGGCTGAATTCGAGCCGCTCGATAATATCGGTGATCTTGTATTGCGGGGCTGCGGGCTGGCCCTTCAGCTTACCTTCGACATCGATGACATCTGGAATCGCGCGCTCGCCGGTGACTTTGCGACCGTGCGCACCCTTACCAACGCGGGCGATGGCCTTGTCGTGCATGAAATCGATCATGCCGCCGAACGCGCCCTGCCAGCGCGTCACGCGCACGCCTGCGTAAATTGGAAACCGGAACGGCTCGGCATCCCAGCGGATGTTCTTCATCAGCAGGTCGGTGCCGTCCGGGCGCACCATCTTGACGTCGCTGCGCGCGTGATCGGGCACGCCCAGATAGCCGCCAACAATGGTTTCGCGCCCGGTCATGTCGCGCGCGCCGCTGGATGATGCGGGCGCACCCTCGCGCGCTGCGTCCCCGCTAGGCAGTGCCGCTGGAAAGAGCGTGACGGCGCCTTGTGCAAACACCGCGGCCATGGCGATGCCCGCCGCCGCGCGATGGCATGTCTGCCACGTGCGTCTTGTCAACGTGGGCCATGGCAAATAGCGCGCGCCGAAGCTGCCCCATCCGCGACCGGCCTGGGCTACTCTCCCTGCCATGTTGGCTGTCATCATCGTGGCACTCCCCGTGTTGCCTGCGCCCCGTCAGACGCCGTTTGGCCATACACAGAACCGGCGGACGGCCACCTGATCGAAGTCAAGTCACAGTCAGGATTCGGGTATGGCGCACCGCCGCAGGCCGAATTCGGCCGCCGCACATGGCGCGATCCACAGCGATGCCGCTCAGTCACTCGTGCTGTTTCTGTGGATAGACCACGTCACGATGCACGCACTATCCGCAATGCGCACTTGCCACCCGCGCAAACGTTCAGAGAGGAAGAGCGCATAACCCGATGAGCGCAGGGTTAGGCTCCGTGATATAATAAACATTGACGCGGGCCATGCGAGGCGACATTGGCCCCTTCGCATCGAATGCCGCTATAAAGTCTGCCGGGTCGGCCTGTTTCCTCAAAGCGGCGGCGACGCCACCGCAGATATAAACGCCGCCCCACGCGCCGCATGCCAGAACGAGATCTCCACAGACTTGGCCTAATAGCGAATTTATTCGGCTGATGATCTGCCGTCCTGCTGGCGATTGCGCCAGGTCTGCAAATTGATCGGCGCTGTCTTCTTTGATCGTCACGGCGGCTCCGGGTTCCGCGAACCACGCCAACGTCGCAGCATCCCGCAAAGCGACCCCAGACAATACGTCCTCGATAGAACACTCGCCATCATCCGGACGGGCAGCAGTCAAGCAAGACGTGAGCTTCATGTGTCCCGGTTCGCAACCGACGGACTGCCAGCCATCCGGCGTCTTGACGAGCATCGCTGCGCCAAATCCGGTTCCAACGTTGACCACCAGAAGGTTGCCGCCAAGCGCATTAGACGGCGTGCGAACAGCAGCGGTTTGGCTTTCAATCAGTTCTGGGATCGACCACGCAACGGCTTCGAGATCATTGATCACGCGAACGGCCTGGCCGCCGCCGAACCCGTCGCGGAGCAACGCCTCATGAATGGCAAGCGGCGCGTTGGTCAGTTGCACCTCGCCGTCTTCCACGGGACCTGCAGCGGCAACCGCGACCCCCGCAAGCTCGTCAAAGTCAGCGAACGACCGGGCGTATGCCCGAAGCCACGCGGCCAGGCTTTCACAATCCTTCGTCGAACGCACAACGACATCGGTATACACATACGCCTCAGCGCACCGCGCCGTGCGAACGTACGTGCCGCCAACATCGCACACGATCCTCCATGCGCTCATATCACTTCGTCCCACGACAATGACAGCAGCTGCGCCGCGTTGATAATACCGACCATGGAATAGGTTTGCGGAAAATTCCCAAACGCCTCACCTGTGTCCGGCTTTGTGTCCTCGGACATCAGTCCGAGATGATTGCGGCTGGCCAATAGTGCGTTGAATATTTCGCGGGCCTCTTCTTTGCGGCCCGAGCGCGCCAATGCCGTCACCCTCCAGAACGCGCAGATATTAAACGCGGTATCCGGAGGACCAAAATCGTCCGGCGCTTCATAGCGCATCATGTACGGTCCACGTCCGAGGGTTTTCTCAACCACATCCAGCGTCGAAACAAAACGCGGATCACGCGGATTTATGAAACCCACCTCGGCCATCAAGAGAACGCCGGCGTCGAGCATTTTGCCTTCGAAACTTTCGACGAAGGCTTGCCGTTGCGGTGACCAAGCGCGCTTGAGGATCACCGCTTTTATATCATCGGCGTGCGTCTGCCAGAATTCATAGCGATCCCGAAGGCCCAACTGCTCGGCTATTCGCGCCAGCCGGTCACAAGCCGCCCAACACATCAGACTGGACGTTGTGTGGATCTTGGCGCTGAACCGCAGCTCCCACATACCCGCATCGGGCTTATCAAACAGCCTCACGGCTTGCAGCCCGGCGCGTTCGAGCAGCGCAAAGTCAACCACACCCGGGCGGCTCAATAAACGCCGATCCAAGAACGCCTGGGCGGCACCAAGCACGACATTGCCGTAGGAATCGTGTTGAAAATGCTCGTATGCCTGATTACCCGCTCGCACCGGGCCCATTCCGCGATAGCCGGGCAGCGATGTTACGATCCGCTCGGAGAGCGTGCGTTCCAGTCCCACACCATAAACCGGTTGGATATGCCCACCATCCGCGGTAGCGACCACGTTCATAAGCCAGCGGAAATAGTTCTCCATGGTGCGAACAGCCGACAAACTATTGAGCGCGCGAACCACGAAGTACGCGTCACGTATCCAACAGTAGCGATAGTCCCAGTTCCGCTGCGTGTCGGGCGCTTCCGGTATGCTGGTGGTCATCGCCGCCACAATGGCGCCCGTCGGCTCGTAGGTGCACAGCTTCAACGTGATCGCCGCGCGGATAACCGCATCCTGCCACTCGAAAGGAATGGCAAGGCGATGCGACCACCCGCGCCAGTAGCGCTCGGTCTGCTCATACTCGGACCGGGCGAAGGTGTGAACGGAGTCCGTCAACGTCTCGTCCGGCCCGAGCACCAGACTGACCGGCTCGTGAAGATTGAACGACGTGCTATTCAAAATGTAATCGAGCGGCGCATCGGTGGTGAGCCGCATCGTGAAGTTCGGTCCAACGTAGCGGATATGATTGGACCCGTAGGTCATCGCCGGTTTCTGGCTGCCATAGTCAAACCCAGGCCGGATCGAAATGCGGATGCGCGGCGATCCCGCCAGCGGCCGGATTTGGCGTATCAACGCCTGCGGACGGTAGGCGCGGCCACGCGACTCGTAACGTGGTGCAAAATCGAAGATCTCGACGGAGCCGCCTTCGCCGTGAAGGACGGTGCGAAGGATCGCGGTATTCTCGACGTAGGCTTGGTCGCTGCCCGTGTGGCCGTCCACCGTGATTTGGAATGCCCCGTCATCGGCACGCGCGCTTGCGGCACCCAGCAGTTGATGAAAAACCGGATCACCATCGATGCGCGGCAAGCAATACCATACGATCGTTGCTTCCCGATCGATCAAGGCCGCAACATTGCAATTGCCGATGAGCCCAAGATTGAGACTGCTCAAAATTGCGTTCCTTCTGCCCCGCCACATAACAGTTGCGATAACCAGGCCCGGAACTTTTCCGCGGTTTTGAACCCGTAAACCGCATTCGACGGTCCATTTCCAATTTTGATCGAGACGCCCTTCATAGAATTGACGCTGGTAAAACCGTCTTCATCCGTAACATCGTCGCCAGCGAACACCGGCACACGTCCGCGAAACGGCAGCGACTGCATCAACTCGGCAATCGCGTTGCCCTTGTTGACGGAGTCCGGAAGTATCTCCGCGATGCATTTTCCTTTGATAAGCTTCAATCCATTGCGCTTCGATACGACCGAAGACGCGATCTCTTGAATGTGGCTTTCGAATTTCGGATTGGCTCGAAAATGCACTGCGACAGCCAGCGGCTTACGTTCGACTGTGATGCCTTCAAGTCCCCGCAACAGATTGCGAACCTCGGTTTCGATCTGCACAAAGACCTCCGGCAACTGATCCTGCGCAAGGCGTGTGCCGGCTTGCGTCCGCAGTTGCGCACCATGGATGCCAGCGGCCGGAATACCAGCCAAACCAACCAGCTTGTCGATTTCCGCAAGTTGGCGGCCTGAGACAAGAGCGAGTGCGCCGTTCAAGCTAATGGACAGCGCCTTGAGATCTGAAACCGTCGAGGGCGCCACAAATGCGAGTGACGGCTCGGGCGCAATGTCCGCCAGGGTACCGTCAATATCGAGGAACAGTGCATAGTTCTCGAGCGTTCTGAGACGTGGTTGCTTGCGATGCATGACGACGGAATAAGACCTTCATTCGAGGTTGGATGTGAGGGTCCTCGTGCGATACTCAGCAGTATGATGTCGAATTGCGGAGTCCATTTGCCGGACCGCGTGATGATAAGAAGGTAGCGTTCAAATTAGCAAGAAGGTAGCGGACGTGAAAGCACTGACGATTGGCGGCGCCATGGTCGATACACTGGCGATCATTGACGATTACCTCATCGAACGCATCAGCATGTCAAACTCTGGGAAGACGTTTTTGTTGCTCGAACAGGGCAGCAAAACCGAAGCTTCCAGCATTTCTACACATTGCGGCGGCGGCGCCTTGAATGCCGCGGTATCGCTGGCGAGGCTCGGCTTTACAGTCTCCACGTTGGTAAAGGTTGGCCGCGATCAGAGAGCTAGCCTCGTTCGTGAGCTGTTGCTTGCAGAGGGCATCGAGACAACTTCGATCGCGACGGCCGCTGAAGCGCCGACGGGGTCTTCCATTATCGTCTCCGCGCATGACCGAAACGCGGCGGTCTTCACCTTCCGAGGTGCGAACACGCTACTAACACCTGCAGATCTCGATGTTGCAGATTTTAATGTCGATTTAGCATACGTATCACCCCTTAGTGGGGCGTCTTCTGACATGTTGCCCCACATTATCAGCAAGGCGCGTGCTTGCGGCGCCAAGATTGCCGTCAATCCAGGCGTGCGCCAGATCGCTACGCGATTTACGTCTTTGTGCGAGCTTCTGCCGTCTATCGACATTCTGGCCTTGAACCGGCTTGAGGCTGAAACCCTTGTCCGGCAAGCCGTTGCCGAATTGGCCGGCAGTGAAAACGCAACGTTGCGCCGCATCGTTGCTTCAAGTCTCGGGACCGTTAGCGACATCCACGCCGCATCGCGACACACGCGGCGCGCGCGCTCATCTCTGGGTTACGCGATCTTGGCGCCAACACCGTTCTTCTGACAGACGGCAAGCATGGCGCATATGCCGGACATGCACATGAGATCGTGCATTGCGAGGCGCTGAATGTTCCCGTTGTAAGCACCGTCGGCGCTGGCGATGCTTTCGTTTCGACCTTCGCAGGAATGCTCATACGTAATGATCCTTACGATGACGCCCTTATCGCGGCGATCGTGAATTCTGCTGCTGTTGTTGGAGATACGAATGCGCAATCAGGTCTTTTGCGGCTGAAAGCGCTTGTAAAACGCACAAAAGACGCGCGCACGCAGATCCCAATTCTGCGATGGCCTTCAAAAGAATGACGCAGCGCTGGCGTTAGCGGGTTGACCCATCCGGTTTGTCCGCCCAGCATGCGCGCCATGAAAGCAATTTCAATGATGGCGCACTGAAGATGGCAACACCTTCAAGACACTGGGCGCGCCACAGCTTCCGCAATCTGCGAGGCGAACCCGCCACCATACTCGCGAAGTATGGCGCCATAGCCGCCCTCATCGCGCTGGTCGCATCACTTGTACTTGCGCCAATTGTAACGGCCCTCGTCGAGGACTGGTCGCGCCGGGATGTCGAGCTCAGGTCGACATTGGTATTCAATACCATCCAAGAACCGTTGGTCAGAATGTTGGCCAACCACGAGACCGATCGCATCCAGGCTCTGTTTGAAAGCGTCGCAACAGATGCGCGCGTCATGGGGGTTGCCTTTTGCCGCGACGACGGCGCGCCGGAGATTTCCAGCAAACTCATGCCGGCCTCTTTGACGTGCGAAAAGATATCACGAAGCGATACCGAAAGTTTTTCCTTCGTGAAGGTCAATGGCCGCAACACCCTGATTGCGTCATTTCCAGTTTCAACGCGTGAGATGAGCGGCCACTTCATCATCGTGCACGACCTCAGCTTTGCCAATCAGCGCGGCGCTGAGGCTCGCAAGTACACGTCATTCCTACTTGCAGGCGTCGTTCTGCTCAGTGGCCTTTTCGCGATGGCGCTCGTCCTCATTCTCATCCGCAAATGGTTGCAGACGTTTCGAAAGGCCGTCAAAGACGCCTCGATGTCGGGACGCAAGAGCGGCGATACTGTTGGCTTTGGCATGCTCGACCGCGAACTCCGCCAAGTTCTCCGGCAACTCAAAGTGGGCCGCGGCTCGGTTGACGGCGAACACGTCGACTGGGGGAAGGATACGCTGCGACGCATCATCGATGCCGAGCTTCCGGGCGCTGAAGTTTTCGTTGTCGCCAACCGCGAACCCTACATTCATAACCGCGGCGACCACGGTGTCGAACTGCAAACGCCGGCAAGCGGCCTCGTGTCGGCTCTAGAGCCGGTGATGCGGGCATGCGGGGGCACGTGGATTGCCCACGGCAGCGGCACCGCCGACCGCGAGGTCGTCGATTCAGGCGATCGCATTCGCGTGCCCCCTGATGCACCCGAGTACACCTTGAAGCGAATCTGGATCAGCGAAGCGGAGCAAGATGGCTACTACTATGGCCTTGCCAACGAAGGCCTATGGCCGCTCTGCCACCTTGCGTTTACGCGCCCCACGTTTCGCGACGCCGATTGGCGGCAATATCAGACCATAAACGAGCGTTTTGCCGATGCCGTCGTTGCTGAAGCAAAGTCGCCAAACCCGATCGTGCTGGTGCAAGACTATCATTTTGCGCTGTTGCCGAGGATGCTACGCGAGCGCATGCCGGGGGCAACGATCATCACGTTCTGGCATATTCCGTGGCCGAATTCGGAAACCTTTGGAATCTTCCCCTGGAAAGAAGACATCATCAATGGCCTGCTCGGAAGCACGATCATGGGCTTCCATACGCAGTTCCATTGCAACAACTTCCTGGAAACCGTCGATCGCTTCATCGAGAGCCGCATCGATCGCGAGCAGGAGTCGGTCACGCTCAAGGGGCACGAAACATTCGTGCGCCCTTACCCGATCTCCATCGAATGGCCGCCCGCAGCCCTCAAACATCAGAAGGATGTCGCCACGTGCCGCAAAGACGTACGCGAGCGGCTGGGAATATCGCAAGACTGCAAGATAGCAGTTGGCATCGAACGCTTCGATTACACTAAGGGTGTGCTTGATCGGATGCGCGCCGTCGAGTCGATGCTCGACGCCCATCCGGAATGGATCAACCGCTTCACGCTGGTTCAGGCCGCAGCGCCGACACGCAGCAAGCTGCCGACCTATCGCGACCTTCAAGAAGAGGCGCTTCGCGTCGCCGAGGAGATCAATCAGAAGTATGCCAGCGCAACGCAGCCGCCGATCAAGCTGATCATTCGTCACCATGAACCCGCCGAGGTCTTCGAGCTGTTCCGGGCGGCTGACGCCTGCGTCGTGTCCAGCCTTCACGACGGTATGAATCTCGTCGCCAAGGAATTCATCGCCGCACGCGATGACGAAATGGGCGTTCTGTTGCTATCAAGCTTTGCAGGCGCGTCGCGCGAGCTTTCGGAGGCGCTGATTATCAACCCCTACGACGCGCTTTCGATGGGTGAAACGTTGCACCACGCTTTGACGATGTCAGAATCCGAGCAGCACGAAAGAATGCGGCTAATGCGCGACCAAGTGCGGTCGCGCAACGTTTATCGGTGGGCGGGCCAGATGCTGTTGGACGCTAGCAGCATCCGCAAGAAGCAACGCATCTATGAGATTGCCGCGATCAGCCAAGCCGAAGCCCCACGCTGATCCAGCGAGGGTACCTCCTCCGCACCAGTAGCGCCGCCTGGACGCGACCTGCTGCTGTTCGACGATTGACTCAATCAAAGCACTACGTCAGCCCCCGGCGCGTCTTAACCCAAACCAGACGACCCAGGCTAAAGTCTGCACGTGGCCGCGGCTAAAGCTCGTCCAAATGGGGTGCTTCCGTCGATCACTGCGAAAGAGATATAGTCTCGCGGCAATTCACGAGCCGCCAGTGTTTGGCGGCCGCGTGAGCAAGGGCAGCGAGGGTGCGCTGCGGGTCGTTAGTCAAATTTGGCATTCCGCATGCGAACGAAAGCTAAAGCGACCTAAATTGAGACGAGGCTGGTGTGGAATCAGGACGACGAGCGCAACTACGCGATCTGCCATCGGTTGATAAAGTTCTGAACTCAGACGCGGCGGCAGAGCTGCTGGCGCGGTTCGGGCGAGCGGCCTCGACCGTCGGCGTGCGTGCTGCCCTGACAGAGGCGCGGGCGGCGCTTCAAGCCGGCGCTTCGACTGCGCCGTCCGCGGAATATCTGGCGACGCTGGTGTTTTCTCAACTTGACGCCGAGGATCGTTCGCGCCTCGGGCCGGTGTTCAATCTCACTGGTACGGTTCTGCATACGAACCTCGGTCGCGCACTGTTGGCCGAAGCCGCAATTGCGGCAGCCATCTCGGCGATGCGAGATCCGATCGCCCTCGAATACGACTTGGAGACCGGCAAGCGCGGTGAACGCGACGAGCACGTCGAGGATCTCCTCTGCAGCCTGACGGGGGCCGAAGCCGCAACCGTCGTCAACAACAACGCGGCGGCCGTACTTCTCGCGCTTAATACCTTCGCCAATGGTCGCGATGCCATCGTCTCGCGCGGCGAGCTGATCGAAATCGGCGGCGCCTTCCGCATGCCGGACGTCATGGCTCGCGCCGGTGCAAACATTGTCGAAGTTGGCACGACCAATCGCACGCACGGCAGAGACTACCGCGCCGCGCTGAAGCCTGAAACCGGTGTGATCCTGAAGGTCCATACCTCCAACTATCGCATTCTGGGCTTCACGACCGAGGTCGATGCCGCCGAGCTCGCGGCCATCGCCGCCGAAGCCAAGGTGCCTCTACTCAATGATCTCGGCTCTGGAACGCTCGTCGATCTGACCCGCTACGGCTTGAAGCACGAGCCGACGGTGCGCGAGGCCGTGGCTGAGGGCGCTGGCCTTGTGACATTCTCCGGCGATAAACTCCTTGGCGGACCGCAGGCGGGCTTCATCGTCGGCCATCGTGATCTGATCGCCGCCATCAACCGAAACCCGATGAAACGGGCGCTCCGCGTCGATAAGGTGCGGCTGGCAGCAATCGAGGCAACACTCAAGCTCTATCGCGATCCGGATCGCCTTGCCGAGCGCCTGCCAACGTTGCGGCTTCTTGCTAGAGATAAGGCTGATATCATGGCGGCTGCAGGCCGTTTGCTGCCGGATGTGACCGAGATTTTGGCGCCTCACTTCGTCGTCGACGTGTGCGAATGCCAGAGCCAGATCGGTTCGGGCGCTTTTCCCCTCGATACGACTGCAAGCGCGGGCCTCGCCATTAGCTCGAACACCGGTGGCGCCGCGCTGGAGCACCTAGCCAAGGCAATGCGCAGCTTGAGCAAGCCCGTGATCGGCAGGATAGATGACGGCCGCCTCGTTCTCGATTTCAGATGTCTGAGCGACGAAGAAGAATTCTTGTCGATCTTGTCCGCGCTCGATGTCCGCAGCCTGGCCTGAGTGACTTCACATCAACGCAACACAATGAAAACAAGATGATCATCGGCACCGCCGGCCACATCGATCACGGCAAGACGGCACTGGTCAAAGCGCTCACTGGCGTCGATGGCGATCGCTTGAAAGAGGAAAAGGCGCGCGGCATCACCATCGATCTCGGCTTTGCTTATCTGCCGACGTTATCGGGCTTCACCCTTGGCTTCATCGATGTGCCGGGGCATGAGCGTTTCGTGCATACGATGCTGGCGGGAGCGAGCGGTATTGACTTCGCTCTCCTGACAGTCGCTGCGAGCGAAGGCGTCAAACCTCAGACGCTCGAGCATCTGGCGATCATCGATCTCCTTGGCATTCACCGCGGCGCCATCGTGTTGACCAAGACCGACCTCGCATCCCCCGAACACATCGCCGAAGTCACGGCCAAAATTCGCTCTGCCGCGAAAGCAACGGTCCTCGAGTACGCAGATATCCTCGCAGTGTCCGCTTTGACGGGTGACGGCATCGACGCCTTGCGTGCCAATCTCGTCGCGGCAGCCGCAACGCTGCGGGACCAGCGCACCGACGACCGCCGCTTCCGTCTCGCGGTAGACCGCGTCTTCACCCTCGCGGGCGTCGGCGTCATCGTCACCGGAACGGTGCTCTCGGGAACGGTACACGTCGGAGATCGTGTCGAGGTCAGCCCCTCTGGGATCGAAGCCCGCGTGCGGTCGCTGCACGCGCAGAACACGCCGGCCGAAGTTGGCTACGCTGGCGACCGTTGCGCGCTCAATCTGGCGGGACCGGACATCGCAAAGAACGCCATCCATCGCGGCGATGTCATCCTCAATCCCGCGCTGCAAGCGCCGACCGACCGCATCGATGCCGTCATCCGCTTGCTACCGGACGCACCGAAGCCAATCGCACAATGGCATCCCGTGCGCCTGCATCACGCGGCAGCTGAGGTCGGCGCCCACATCGTTTTACTCGGCGACAAGGCAATCGAACCCGGCACGTCGGCCGACGTTCAACTCGTGCTCGATCGACCCATCGCGGCGGCGCTACAGGATCGCTATGTCATTCGTGACGTGTCGGCGCAGCGCACGCTCGGCGGCGGCCGCTTCATCGATCTCCGCCCACCTGCGCATCGAAGGCGGACGCCGGAGCGACAGATGCAGCGTGCCGCCATGGCGGTCGCCGACCCCAAGGCGTCCCTTGCCGCGCTCCTCGACGTGCCGCCCTTCTCCGCCGACTACACGGCGTTTGTGCGTGATCATTCGCTATCAACCGATCAGGCGGAACGACTGATAGCCGACCTCGGCGTGATCATCCTGGGCGCCTCCCCGTCCGCCGTCGCGATGTCGTCCCATCGATGGCAGTTGTTCACGACGGGCCTGATGGAGAATCTCGCAGCCTTCCACGCCGAGCACCCGGATCTTCAGGGCATCGGTCGCGAGAAGCTTAGAACGTTGCTCAAGCCGAAGCTCGCAAAGGCTGCGTTTGTCGCCGCCCTGCAGAAACTTTCCGGCGCTGGCCAGATCGCATTGGATGGCGCATTCGTCCGCGCCGCTGGCCATGAGGTGCGACTGACGCCTGAGGACGAAGCCCTATGGAAAGTTATCGCGCCGCTCCTGGGTGGCGTCGCACGCTTCCGCCCGCCACGCGTACGCGACATCGCCAACGCGACCGGCCGCCCCGAGCGCGACATCCGCCGGCGGCTCAAGTTGGCGAGCCGAACCGGTTTTGCCGACGAAGTTGCGCTCGATCACTTCTTTCTACGGCCAACGATGCGCGAAATGGTGTCGATCGCCGCTGATGTGGCGGCGCACGCCGAGGCTGGCGCGTTCACAGCTGCTCAGTTCCGTGATCGACTGGCGAACGGCCGCAAGGTCGCAATCCAGATTCTGGAATTCTTCGATCGCCGCGGCGTCACCATGAACCGGGACGATCTGCGGCGCCTGAATAGAGATCACCTGGACTTGTTTGGACCAATCACGCATCTATCTGGCGAGACGCCGGATGAAGGGCAGGGAGGAGAATCGTCCCCGGTGGGGCGCTCGGACTTCAAATCCGAGTGGGGCAGCCAGCCTGTCCTTGGTGGGTTCGACTCCCATTCTCTTCCGCCAAGCTCCTCGCGCAAGAAGGCGTAGCGTGGTTAGCTCACGCGGATTGACGGCTGTCCGGCCACGACATTTCCGATCATGCGTGCGAACGGATAACCGGCCGCTGTGATCTCAGCCGCGATGGCTTCGGCACGCTCTGCTGCGCACGAGATCAGCAGTCCACCCGACGTTTGCGGGTCGGTCAGCAACGTGCGTTGCCAAGGGGCCAGAGTTGCCGGCAACTCAACCGCGGAACCATAGCTCGTCCAGTTGCGCCCTGACGCGCCTGTCGCGAATCCGGCTTCGGCAAGCGCGGCGGCGTCCGTGAAAAACGGCACGCGATCGAGCGAGATCTCAAGTCTAACGCCGCTTCCGCGCGCCATTTCGAGGCCATGGCCGAGCAGACCGAACCCGGTCACGTCCGTCATCGCGTGCACATCCGCGTTTTCCGCGAGCCTCGCTCCGATGTGGTTCAGCAGCGTCGTCGATGCGATCAGCTCGTCATAGGCCTCCTTAGAAAGCGCCCGCTTCTTGAACGCCGCCGAATAGATGCCGACACCGATGCCCTTGGTCAGGATGAGTGCGTCGCCCGGCTTCGCACCCGAATTTCGGCGGACGTGACCTGGGCTGGTCAGCCCGATGACGGCAAGGCCGTAGATCGGCTCCGGGGAATCGATCGAATGCCCACCGGCGACGGGAATGCCGGCTTCGGCGCAGACCGAGGCACCGCCTTGCAAAATCGCGCGCACCGCCTCGACTGGCAGCTTGTCGAGCGGCATGCCGAGGATCGCAAGAGCCATGATCGGTTTGCCGCCCATCGCATAGACGTCGGAAATGGCGTTGGCCGCCGCGATGCGCCCGAAATCGCGCGGGTCGTCAACCA
This sequence comes from Hyphomicrobium sp., assembly GCA_016716675.1. GTDB lineage: Bacteria > Pseudomonadota > Alphaproteobacteria > Rhizobiales > Hyphomicrobiaceae > Hyphomicrobium_B. The sequence goes on along the minus strand of JADJVG010000017.1, from coordinate 7,595 downwards.
TCGGCATGAAGAAATCGGTGGTCGCGATGATGCAGGTCTTGTCATCGACCTGCCAAACGGCCGCGTCGTCTCCCGTCTCTGTCCCGACCAGAAGCTGCGCGTAGGGCGCCGCGTGGGGCTGGTTGGCAAGGAGCTGCTGGAGTACCGACGGCGCGAGCTTACACCCGCAGCCGCCGCCATGCGCCAAATCGGTCAGGCGGACCAAAGGTGCTGACATGCGTACCCCATTCTGAGAAGTTATTTCATTGCATTGGCAGAAGCGGTTTCGGGCGAAAGGGTACTTGCACCTCCCTCGATATGCAATTCTGGACCTAAGTGTTACATCAGACCTAATCCGACCACCGCGCGAACCTGAGCGCAGTGAAGTACCGGACGGCCGGGAAACTATTGGTGGGGGCATATGACCAGCAGCGATCAGATCAGCGACCGAACCAGTTTGGCGCTGAGATCAATAGTCGTTCTGACGATTGCAATCGTTGGATTGTTCTATGTGAAGTGGTTCCCCTACTATAACCGCGCCTTCGTCGCCGCCGCCAATCACTCGATCGGCAACTCGATCCTGATGGGAACCGCCGCCGCTCCGCCGGCGCCATCGTGGGACGCGGCGCTCGGTTACGCGATCGCCTACGGCAAGGCGATCTGGCAGGCGATGGTGCTCGGTCTTTTACTCGGCTCGGCCATCCAGGCGCTCCTGCCAGTCGAATGGATTTCAAGATTATTGGGCAGAAACCACTTCGCCAGCGTCGCAGTTGCGGGTGCTCTCTCGATCCCCGGCATGATGTGCACGTGCTGTGCAGCACCGGTTGTCGCCGGCCTTCGCGCGCGTGAGGCCTCTCCGGGTGCAGCGATCGCCTTCTGGCTTGGCAACACGTTATTGAATCCAGCGACGCTCGTGTTTATGGGCTTTGTGCTTGGTTGGCACTGGGTCGGGCTGCGGCTCACCCTCGGCATGTTGATGGTTTTCGGACTGGGCTATCTCGTGAACCTGATCGCGACGCCGAAGGAGGCGCAGGTTGCGCAAGCCGATATCACAGACCGCGTGGCGAAATCCGAGGCAACCGCCGCCTCAGCCCCGGGCGTTTCCGGAGCGTTCGCGAATTGGTTTGATATCTTCGTTCGCATGTCTGCGCGTCTCATTCCGGAGTACATCATCATCGTGTTGCTGCTCGGTGCGGCGCGGGCTTGGTTGTTCCCGGAGATCGGGCCGCAAATTGGCAACGAAATTGGATGGATTGTTGCGCTCGCCGTCGCCGGCATGCTGTTCGTCAATCCGACGGCGGGCGAAGTGCCGATCGTTCAGGCGATGCTCGCGTTGGGAATGGGCGCAGGGCCGGCAGGCGCATTGCTGATGACCTTGCCACCGGTCAGCGCGCCATCACTGGCAATGCTTGTCCGGTCGTTCCGACCACAGGTGCTGATCTTCGTCGCGGGGGCGGTGGTCGCATTCGGCGTTCTCGCCGGCTTGCTTGCGGTCGCCTTGAAGTTCTGAGCTGGCCCGGGCGTTATCCGACCAGCAGCAGCGGATTGGGGGCATGCCGCGCCCAGCCTGCTTCCGCGACCATCATGTCGAGTCCAAGCGTGGCGAGGTCGTCTGCATAAGGGTCGGCCGCCATATCTTTGGCCTGGTACAGCATCTTTGCGTAGGTGTGGCACTCGTCGCACGTCTCGGCCTGGGCCAAGCCAGAACTGCCCTCGATGCCGCGCAGTGAAACCGTGCGCGAGCCGCCGCAGTTGATGCACATCGCCCGGACATAGTTCCATGCAGTCGAGCAGAGGGAGCAATACAGATAGCGCGTGCCGGGCGTCGTACCCGACGCGCTGATGAAGCCCGAGACCGGCGTCGAGCCGCAGCATGGGCAGAGCCCGCGCTCGGGAAGAAGGTGTAACGAAGACGGGTTGAGGCTTGCGGCAAGCGCCGTGAAGTAAACCTGCAGTGCCGCCGTAACGTAGAGCGCGGCCCCAACCTCGCTCTGATTGATGCCGCCATTCAGAAAGGCATCGGCCAATGCCTCGATGTCTTTGGCGTCCCGCCGGCGTAAATCATCCATCACGGCCACACTTTGCGCCGGAAGTTTTCCGCGGTCGAACGTATCGAGTAGCGTGACCAGCCCATTGCGCCAAATGGGGTCGCGATGATGCAGTTCAGCAGCAAGCGGCGGCCCGTCAACAACGGGCTCTTGCTTGGCGACCTGGGCGGCCATCGCCATGAGTGTCGTCACCGCTGCGTGCTGAGCGCGCGAAAGCTCGGCCATGAAGTGCAGATATCCGGCCATCGGATGCCCGGCAGAGAGCGCATCGAGCCGCATGGCCGTCCTTGCGAATCGCGTCGCAGGGTCAGGCAGCAGAATCGCGTCCGGCGCCTTGACGCCGCCCTGCGGACTGCCGATCCATTTGCCGGTCGGCGGTGCACCACCTTGCCTCACGAGCCGAACCTCACTTGTGCGTCTCATCAGCGGCTTTGCCCGGGCGCGGGCCTGCCGAGCCGGTTGCGGCGAGCGACCGGAACCACTTACGATGATGCCGCCACGCCCAACCGGGCGTGACATAACCCTGTGTCATCGCGCGCATCGAACCGCGCACCCAGATCGCCGCGTAAACATGGGTGATCCAGATAATGATCGCCGCAATCGCAGCGAGCGAATGGATCAGCAGGGCGTAACGCTGCGTCTCGATCGACGTTAGACTCTCAAAGTAATAGTCCCACACAAAAATGCCCGTGACGAGCAGCACCGGTATCAGCAGCGTCATCGACCAGAAAACCATCTTCTGACCGGCGTTGAATCGGGCAACCTCAGGCACGCCTTCCTCTTCGTTGGCGAGCACCTTGTCGATGGTACGCGCCCACGCGATATCGTCCTTGCTCCACAGATTGTCGCGCAGGAACTGCACGATCATCGCGGCATAACTCACGGCCAGAACCAAACCGATCCATGGATGGATCGCACGGGTCCATTGACCGCCTCCAAACAAGGCCGACATCCAGAAGAGCAGCGGATGGAACATCGACAAGCCCGACAGAACAAGCAGCACAAAGCACGCCGCTGTCAGCCAGTGGTTGAGGCGGGTGCCTGTGGAATTGCGGATCAGTGTTCCTTTGGGGCGTGTCATGCTGGCTTGTCCGCATTGTAGCGATTATCGCCGTCCTTCTTGCTGCGCTCGGCAGCAAGCAAGTGCTCAGCTTCGGCTTCATCCTCGGGCTGCACCTCATTCGGTCCGGCAATGACCCAGTGCAGGAACCCGGAGACGGCTGCAAGAGCGACACCTGCCAGCGCCACCGGCTTGATCAGTCCCTTCCAGAACGTGACCGCGGGACTGATCTTCGGATCATCTGGCAGCCCCGCATAGAGCGACGGTTTGTCGGCGTGGTGCAGAACATACATCACGTGTGTCCCGCTGACACCTGGTGGATCGTACAGCCCGGCATTCTGATAGCCGCGCGACTTCAGATCGTCGATGCGATCGCCAGCCCAGTCGGTCATATCGGCCTTCGAACCGAACATGATGGCGCCCGTCGGACAGGCCTTAACGCAGGCTGGCTCCAGCCCGACCTCAACGCGGTCCGAGCACAGCGTGCATTTATAAGATTTGTGATCGACCTTACTGATGCGCGGGATGTTGAACGGACACCCCGCGACGCAATAGCCGCAGCCGATGCAGTGGGCGCTGATGAAGTCGACGATGCCGTTGGCGTACTGCACGATGGCACCAGGAGCCGGGCACGCCTTGAGGCAGCCGGGGTCCTCGCAGTGCATGCAGCCGTCCTTGCGGATCAGCCACTCGAGATTGCCGTCGTCAGTCTCGTGCTCCGTGAAACGCATAAGCGTCCAGGTATGCGGGTCGAGATCGTGCGGGTTGTCGTAACTGCCTGTGAACTCCCCAACCGGACTCCTGAGATCATTCCACTCCATGCACGCGGCCTGGCACGCCTTGCAGCCGATGCAGCGCGTAACGTCAATGAGCTTGGCGACCTGATCCTCATGGCTCCGCGCCGAAGGCGGCGTAAGCGTCGTGGCCGACCGGCGGATGTAGTCTTGTGATTGCAGGTCTGCCATCGACTCTTTCCTTAGACTTCGGGTCCCTTGACGCTTTCAACGTTCACGAGGAACGCCTTGAACTCCGGCGTCTGGGTATTCGCGTCTCCGACCGAAGGCGTCAGCGTGTTGGCACCGTAGCCTTTCCGAGCCTGGCCCGTGAAACCCCAATGGATCGGCACTCCGATGACGTGTGTCGGCTTACCATCGACCGTCAGCGGCTTGATCCGCTTTGTCACGTAAGCCTTGCACACAACATGACCGCGCTTCGAGGAGACTCGCACCCAGCTCCCTTGAGCGATGCCTTTTTCATTCGCCAACACTTCGCCGATTTCGACGAACTCCTCGGGCTGCAGGATGGCGTTGATCAGCGCGTGCTTGGACCAGTAATGGAAGTGCTCGGTCAGCCGGTAGGTCGTCGCCACGAACGGATATTCCGGTGCCGTTCCGAACGCGGCCATATCATCGGGAAACACCCGCGCCGCAGGATTCGAGCGCACCTTCGGATGCAGCACGTTGGGCACCGGCGATTCAAACGGCTCGTAGTGTTCCGGAAATGGTCCTTCGGCCATCATGTCGCGCGCGAACAGACGCCCCACGCCTTCCGCGTTCATGATGAAGGGGCCAATCGAGTCCGACGGTTTGACGGTCGGACCGTAGTCCGGCACGTCGATACCGACCCACTTCGTCCCGCTCCACCGGATAATGGGCTTTTCGGGATTCCATGGATTGCCCTCGAGATCGGCACTCGCACGATTATAGAGGATGCGCCGGTTGGCGGGCCAAGCCCACGCCCAGTTCGGCGCGATACCTTGCTCGCGGGGATCAGACGCATCGCGGCGCGCCATCTGATTGCCCTGCTCGGTGTAGCTGCCCGAGAAGACCCAGCAGCCCGACTCTGTCGTGCCATCGTCCCGGAGTTGCCCGAACCCGTCGAGGAGCTGTCCGGCTTTGAGCGTCACAGCACCCGATTCGTCCTTTAAATCGACGCGGGCGCGGCCATTCATATCCTTCGCCAGCTCTTCCGGGTCAGGATTGGTCGGATCAGTATAGTCCCAGCTGAGATTGAGTATCGGGTCCGGGAAAGCGCCGCCTTCCTTGCGATACATCTCTCGCATGCGATGATAGATGCCGGACATGATCCAAATGTCGGACTTGGCCTCACCCGGCGGCTCCGCGGCCTTCCAATGCCACTGCAGCCAGCGCGTCGAATTAACGAGCGAGCCATTCTCTTCCGCAAAGCATGATGTCGGCAGCTGAAAGACTTCGGTTTGGATGCTTGCGGAGTCGGCTGGATTCTGCGGCCCAAAGTCCTCCCAGAACCGCGAGGTCTCGGTGTCGAGCGGGTCCATGGTGACGAGGAACTTGAGCTTACTCAAGCCCCGACGGATTTTGCCGCGATCAGGAAACGCCTGCAGCGGATTGAACCCCTGGCAGATGTAACCGTTCATCGCGCCTTTGTTCATCATCTCGAAAGCGCGGATGATGTCGTAAAGCGGCACGTCGAGCTTCGGCAGCCAGTCGTAAGCCCAGTTGTTCTCAGCCGTCGCGGCATTGCCATAGAACGACTTCTGGAAGCTGACCATGAACTTCTTGTAGTTCTGCCAGTAGCTGATCTGGTTCGGACGCAGCGGCTTGAACTGCCGCGTCTTCATGTAATCTTCGAACGTCGTCTCATTTTCATGTGGCAGAGTCAGGTAGCCCGGCATCTGGTCCGACATGAGCCCAATGTCGGTCAACCCTTGAATGTTGGAATGGCCGCGAAGCGCGTTCATGCCGCCACCGGCGACGCCGATGTTGCCGAGTAGCAGCTGCACCATCGCCATCGTGCGGATGTTCTGCGCGCCGATCGAATGTTGCGTCCAGCCGAGTGCGAACAGGCTTGTCATCGCCTTGTCTGGGGCCGACGTCGCAGCGAGTGTATCGCAGATGTGGAGATACTTGTCCTGCGGCGTGCCGCAGATGCGCGACACCATCTCGGGCGTGTAGCGCGCTACGTGCTGGCGCAGCAGGTTGATCACGCATCGCGGATGCTGCCACGTGTCGTCGATCTTGGCGAAGCCCTGGTCGTCTAGCTCGTAGTCCCAGCTCGACTTGTCATAGCTGTGCGTATCCTCGCTGTAGCCGCTGAACAGGCCGTCCGCGAAGCTGAAGCCGTCCTTCACGATCAGACTGGCGTTGGTGTAAGCGCGCACGTACTCGTGCTGGATCTTGTCCTTCTCCAGCAGATACCGGATCACGCCCGACAGAAACGCGATATCGGTTCCCGGACGGATCGGCGCATAGTAGTCGGCAACCGACGCCGTGCGCGTGAAGCGCGGATCGATGACGATGAGCTTGGCGCCGTTCTCGATCTTGGCTTCAATAACCCACTTGAAGCCGCACGGATGCGCTTCAGCGGCATTGCCGCCCATAACCACAACCACGTTGGCGTTCTTGATATCTTGCCACGTGTTGGTCATTGCGCCGCGACCGAATGTTGGAGCCAGACTGGCCACCGTCGGTCCGTGTCAGACACGCGCCTGATTATCGAAGACCAGCATTCCAAACGAGCGGACGACTTTCCACGTGACGTAGGCCGTCTCGTTGGACGAGGCGGATGCGGCCAGCATGCCGGTCGTTACCCAGCGGTTGACGGTGGTGCCGGCGGCATTCTTCGCGACGAAGTTCTTGTCGCGGTCTTCCTTCATCAGCTTGGCGATGCGGTCCAGCGCGAATTCCCAGGTGACCTGCTTGAACGCACTGCTGCCGGGCGCGCGGTATCTCGGCGCCGTCAGGCGCGTCGGCGCGTGCACGACGTCGAGCAGGGCTGAGCCCTTCGGGCAGAGCGTGCCACGGTTCACCGGATGATCCGGATCGCCTTCAATGTGAATAATGTTGGAGCGGGCGTTCTTCGCACGGTCGCCCATGCTGTAGATGAGAATGCCGCAGGCGACCGAACAATAGGTGCACGTGTTGCGGGTTTCGGTAGCGTGCGTCAGCTTGAAGGTTCGGACTGAAGCCGCCAGTGCCTCGCCAGCAAAGCCAAACCCGAGAACATCTAAGCTCGACGCTGCAAGCGTGGCACCCGTGAGCTTGACGAATCCGCGGCGACTTAAATTCATTGTCTCGCGCTCCGCTGAATTCGACAGCATGAGTAGTCAAATCCTATATTCTCTAGACAATTTATCGAAGAACACCGAGCCTCGCAACCACTAACGTCAGCAGCGGATCGGCCCCCGACGGGTGGTTCGGGTGCAGTGTTCGTTCACGACCTCTTGTTGCCAGAAGTTGCGTGAACGAATGGGCGGGTGTTGCTAGCATTTGACGTTGCTATTGGTGGCGACACGCCGCTGCGCCCCCGCCGTCCTCATCGCACCCACGGCTTTTGAGTTTTGTTATGCGCACCGCCCTTCGACGATGCACAGCTCTGGTGCGGAGAGTGCCGCTCAAGGCGACCCACAACGCGACGCCTGGCACCGTTTGGCGGTCCGTCAAAGTTAGGAAGTGGCGGAGGGAGTGGCGACCAAATTAGCTTTCGCCTGCATTCGTATAGCATCGTTCTGTTGCGAATTACGGCAACAT
>JADJVG010000016.1 GCA_016716675.1 Hyphomicrobium sp. | reverse complement strand
GGCGGCATGCTGCCATTGCGCGCGCTTCCCTGCAATCGGCGATCCGCGACTTTAAGATCTTATCAGACCGACGATATCCTTGACGTTGTCCATAACCGGCTTAGCGATGGCGCGCGCACGCGCCGCACCGTCGGCAAGAATACGATCGATTTCAGCAGGGTCCTGCATCAGTCGGCTGGCTTCGCCGCCGATCCGGCCGAGCTTGTCGGTCGCGACGTCAGCAAGGGCCTTCTTGAAGGCCGAGAATTGCTGGCCACCGAAATCGCGCAAAACGGCTTCTACCGGTTGATCGGTCAACGCCGCATAGATGCCAACGAGGTTTTCAGCCTCGGGGCGGCCTTCCAATCCCTTCACCTCGCTGGGGATGCCATCGGGATCGGTTTTCGCCTTCTGGATTTTGCGCGCCACCGTATCGGCGTCATCCATCAGGTTAATGCGCGACAGGTCCGAGGGATCGGACTTCGACATTTTCTTAGTCCCGTCGCGCAGGCTCATGACGCGCGTCGGCCCTGTGATGACCGGCTCAGGCTGCGGGAAGAATATGCCGTCAGCAAAACCTGCGGCGACAATCTCTGTCTTAAAGTCATTGTTGAACTTCTGCGCGATGTCGCGCGCCAGCTCGAGATGCTGCTTTTGATCTTCGCCGACGGGCACATGCGTCGCGCGGTACGCCAGAATATCAGCGGCCATAAGATTGGGATACGCGTAGAGACCAACGGACGCCTGCTCGCGATCTTTGCCGGCCTTCTCCTTGAATTGCGTCATGCGGTTGAGCCAGCCAAGGCGCGCCACGCAATTAAAAATCCAACCGAGTTCGGCATGGGCCGACACTTGCGACTGGTTGAACAAAACGCTTTTCTGAGGGTCCAACCCGGCCGCGATATACGACGCCGTCACCTGCCGGATGGCCGTCCTGAGTTCCGACGGTTCCTGCCAAACGGTGATCGCGTGCAGATCGACGACACAGTAAATGCACTCGTGCGTGTCCTGCATTTTGATCCAGTTCACCATGGCGCCGAGATAGTTGCCAAGATGCAGGCTGCCGGTTGGCTGCATGCCGGAGAAGACGCGTGGTGTGATTTTCATAAGTGATCTCTGGATCGTCAAAAAATGCAGGAATTTTGGCGCGGGTTATCGCGTGCGGTGCATCCGCTTGCAAGGAAATACCGGTGAATCGCCATCAGATCAGCTTCGGCGGCGCGTGAACCGCTTGAATTGGGCAGGCGACATGACACCCGCGCCGAGGATCATAACGGCGAACACTACCATTCCGAACAGGACCAGAAGCCCGAGCGCCATCATATCCACGAGCACACCCCGGCCGGAGTGCAGCAGCGTGGCGAACGTGCCGGATGCCCAATACAGCGCGATGCCCATGGCAACGCTGGCCAATGCGATCAGCGGTAAATTGCGTCGAAGGCGAGCGTCGACGATGAACATGCCGCGCGCCTTCAACGTCGTCCACAGCAGGTAGGCGTTCAACCACCCACCGAGCGTTGTGGCGACGGCAATGCCGAGTTGCGGCATCCATCCCATGGACCGGAATACAAAGAACAAGACGATCGACCCGATCGTATTGGCCGTCAGGCTGATGGCCGCATACCGCATCGGCGTCTTGGTATCTTCACGCGCGAAGTAGGCCGGAGAAAACACCTTGATCAGCACGAAGGCCGGAAGCCCGACCGCGAACACCGACAACACGCTCGCGGTTGCCAGCGTATCGGCGGCCATGAAGGCGCCGCGCTCGAACAGCACGCGGACAATCTCGTTTGGAATGATCGCGAGCGCCAGTGCGGCCGGAATGGTCAGCAGCATCGCGAATTCGAGGCTGCGGTTTTGGCTGTCCATGACGCCGTCCACATTGCCGGCGCGCAGTTGGCGCGCCACGTCCGGCAGCAGCACAACGCCAACCGCAATGCCGACGATAGCCAGCGGCAGCTCGTACAATCGGTCGGCATAATAGAGCTGCGAAACCGCGCCCGGCTGCATGGTCGCGATCATCGTTCCGATCGCAATGTTGAGCTGGGTCACGCCACCCGACACGATGCCCGGAATGCCCAACTTCCAAAGCCGCCTCAGGTCGTCGGTCCATTTCGGCCGCCGCAATCTGAGCGAAAGCCCGGCCCGCTTCATACCCCACATGAGGAGCGCCAGCTGCAGCACGCCGGCAGCAAATACGCCAAGCGCCTGGATGACGCCGGCTTCGGGCCCGGCTTTATATCCAAGCCACAGGGCGATCAGCGTCGCAGTCGTCATGACGATGTTGAGGACAATTGAAACCGAGGAGCTTTCCGCAAAGCGGCCGACGGAATTCAATGCGCCGGACATCAACGCGACCAGCGACATGCACAGCAGATACGGCATGGTGATGCGGGTCAGCAGCACCGCCAGATCGAATTTCTCAGGTTCGACGTCAAAACCCGGCGCTAACGCGTACATCAGCACCGGCATCGCCAGTTCGGCAACGATCGTCAAGATCAGCAGGATGAACAGAAGACCAGCCATCGCCTCTTCGGCGAAGGTGCGGGCCGCTTCCTGGCCTTCCCCTTCAAACTTCTTGGCGAAGATCGGCACGAAGGCAGAATTGAAGGCGCCTTCGCCAAACAACCGGCGGAACAGATTGGGAAAGCGGAAGGCCACCACAAAGGCGTCCGCCACCCAGCCCGTGCCGAGGGAGGCCGCGATCAAGATATCGCGCACGAAGCCAAACACGCGGCTCAGCAGCGTCAGCCCGCCAACGGTTGCAAAGGATTTATATAGTTTCATGGGAGAAGCGACGTAACGGTGTTTGAGGGTATAGGCAAGGCGCACTCTTGGCCCTGCCGATGTTTCCCCGTCGCCTGTCACATTCTCATGGCCATGGCGCACACTCGCCACCGGGCGGGCTTGGCAACTCGCCCCGTCAGAGGCTGCGTCACGGACCGGCCACGACCCTCATTCAGGCGGTGGCTCCCTGCTCGGCGGGCGCCGGTGTCAGCACCTTCGTCAGCCGCTCGCGGATGACCGCCTGTCGCGTTTCACTGACAACCTGTTTACCGGTCAAGTCCGTGACATAAAACACGTCAACCGCCTTTTCACCGAATGTGGTGATGTGCGCCGAGGCAATATCAAGCGACAAGTCAGAGATTGCGCTCGTCAGATCATAGAGTAGACCGGGTCTATCACGCCCCGCCACCTCGACAACCGTCAGCCGCTCCGACAAGCCGTTGTTGATGATGACTTCCGGTTCCACCGTGAACGCTTCGACAGCCCGCACCGCAGGCCGCTTTTTCTGTAACAACTGTTGCAAGCGCTCCTTGCCCTGCAGCAGACGGTCGATCATGTCACCAATCCGCTTGGCACGGCGCAATTCATCTTCGTCGTCTGGAAACTCACGCGCCAGCAGGAACGTGTCGAGAGCATAACCGTCGCGCGTCGTGGTGATGTGTGCGCCTGAAATATTCGACCCCGCCGCAGCACAAGCACCTGCAAACAGCGCCAGCAACCGCGGATGGTTGGGCGCGAACACCGTCAATTCCGTGATGGCTGTGAAGGCGTCGGTCTTGACGCGCGTCGCCAGCTTGGTCTTTGCGCCTTGGGCATGGCGCAGCAGTGCTGCATGTTCGACCTGGGTCGCCGTATCGGTACGCAACCAGTAGCTTTGGTAGTGGCGCGCAATGAAATGATCGACCTCCGCCGTTGGCCAGCTGGACAGCCCTTCGCGCAGCGCCGCTTGCGCTTGCGCGATACGTTCATTGCGGCGCACATGCGTATGTCCGCCAGCAACTAGCGGTTCGGTTTCATAATACAGCGTCCGTAAAAGCTGGCCCTTCCAGCCATTCCAGACGCCCGGCCCGACGGCGCGAATGTCTGCGCACGTCAGCACCAAAAGCAGTTTCAACCGCTCCGGGCTTTGCACGATGTCGGCAAACTTGCGCACTGTCTCGGGATCGGAGATATCGCGAGAATGCGCGAAATTGCTCATCGTGAGGTGTTCTTCGATCAGCCACACCACCAGATCGGTCTCGGCTGGCGTCAGCCCCAAACGTGGACAGACTTTGCGAGCAATGCGCGCGCCGACGATCGAATGATCTTCCTTGCGCCCCTTGCCGATGTCGTGGAGGAACGCGGCAACGTAGAGCGCCCGCCGGTTCTGAATGGTTTTAAAGCTCTCCGTGGAGAGCGGCAGTTCGGACCTCAGATCACCCGACTCGATGGCCGTGATATTACCGACCGTGCGCAGCAGATGTTCGTCCACCGTAAAGTGGTGGTACATGTTGAATTGCATCATCGCGACGACGCGGCCGAACTCAGGAATGAATTTGCCGAGCACGCCGGCTTGGTTCATGCGCCGCAGCATCGCGTCGGGCGCGGCGCTTGCCGTCAGCAGCTCCAGAAACAGCTTGTTGGCCTCTGGCGAGGTGCGCAGCTTATCGTCGATCAAGCGCAACGAACTGCGCAGCGAGCGGACGGCACCGGGATGCAACAACCCGCCAGTGCGTTCGGCTTGCGTGAACAGCCGTATCAGGTTGACCGGATCGCGACTGAAGACGTCGGCACTAGCAACGTTCAGTCTATCGTTTTCGATGCGGAAATCAGTCTTCTGGCGCACGTCGCGGCGCGTGCGCCACGTCAGAGGATTGAGAAAGCGCGACAGCCCAGGAGACGATTTGAGCTGCTGCATTTCGAGCGTGCCGCACAGGATCGTGGTCAAATCACCGACGTCCTTGGCAATCAGAAAGTAGTGCTTCATGAAGCGCTCAACGGCGCGCAGCCCACCGCGAGAGGTGTAGCCCAGGCTCTGCGCCATCAGTGGCTGCACGTCGAACGTCAGAACTTCTTCAGGGCGCCCCGTGAGGAAATGCAGAAAGCACCGAACGCTCCACAAAAAATCCTCGCATTTGCGGAAGGTGTGAACTTCTTCTTCCGTATACAGCCCGGCGGCAACAGCCGCCGTGCCGACTTCCTGGCCGAAGACATACTTCGAAAGCCAATTCAGCGTGTGCAGATCGCGCAGCCCCCCTTTGCCGTCCTTGACGTTCGGCTCAACCCTGTAGCGACTTTCCCCGATACGGCGCGTGCGTTCGTCGCGCTCCTGCATCTTGGCGTCGATGAAGGCGCGCGCTGTTCCGGCAACCACTTCCGATTTAAAACGCTCCTCGAACGCTGCAAACAGTTGGCGATCGCCATGAATTAGGCGCGCGTCCAGCAACGCTGTGCGGATGGTCATGTCGGCGATGCCGAGCTTGATGCATTGCTCAACAGTGCGCGTCGCGTGGCCGACTTTGAACCCGAGATCCCACAAAATGTAGAGCATATATTCGGCAACGCTCTCGCCCCAGGCAGTCTGCTTGTAGGGCAATAAAAACAACAGATCGATGTCGGAACCGGGCGCCAACAGGCCGCGACCATAGCCGCCGGTTGCAACCAGCGACATCCGTTCCGCGTCCGACGGGTTGGTGGCGCGGTAGACGTGGGCCACGGTGTAGTAGTGAATGAGTTTGATCAACTCATCTTGGAAATGCGACAGGCTCTCCGCGCATTTGCGTCCGTTGCCATCAACCTCCAGCGCCGTCCGCGCCAAAAACCGCGCGTCCGCGACGACAGCCTTCAGCCGCTCAATTACCAGCGGGCGCACTTCGGCCGGACCGCTGCTGGCGTTGAACGCAGCCGTCAACTCGTGGCGAAGCGCGATCGGATCAAAGAATGGTGGAGCTTTGAGGCGGGGAATGGCTACACATCCTTCTTCGAGTGAGTGCCAGCGAGCGCTTTCAGTTCATACAGCTTTTCAAGCGCCGCTTTGGGAGTCAAATCGTCCGGACGGATGACGGCGAGGGCGGCGTCAAGTGGCGAGGGCTTCGCCTGCTCCGGCCCAGAGCGCGGGCGCGCGGCGGCGAACAGTGGCAGTTCATCAAGCAGACCACCTTTGTCCTTTGGCCGCCGGTCGCTTTTTTCGAGCAGTGTCAGCACCTCGCGGGCCCGCGCCAACACGGGCTCTGGCAGGCCCGCGAGCTTCGCCACCTGAATACCATACGAGCGGCTTGCGGCACCCGGCTTCACCTTGTGCAGGAAAACGATCTCGTCCTGCCAATCGGTGATATCCATGGTGACGTTGGCGACACCCGCGAGCTTGCGGGCGAGCGCCGTTAGCTCATGATAATGGGTGGCAAACAGCGCCCGTGCCTTGGTCACGTCATGCAGATATTCAACCGTTGCCCATGCGATCGAGAGGCCATCGAAGGTTGCCGTACCACGCCCAATCTCATCGAGAATGACCAGCGATTTCGATGTTGCCTGATTGAGGATGGCCGCCGTCTCGACCATTTCGACCATGAACGTCGAGCGCCCGCGCGCCAGATCGTCTGACGCGCCAACGCGCGAAAACAGGCGATCGACCGCCCCGATATGCGCTGATTTTGCGGGCACATACGACCCCATCTGCGCCATCACGGCGATCAGCGCGTTCTGGCGCAGAAACGTCGACTTACCGGCCATGTTGGGGCCTGTGACCAGCCAGATGCGGGCATCGGGCAGTTCGTCAAAGCCGGGGGCCATCGTGATGCGTCCGCGGCCGAGCACGCAATCGTTATCAATGAACGCGCCGGCGTGCGCCCGCGCCAGGGCCTGCTGCACCACCGGGTGGCGTCCGCCGATAATCTCGAAGGCGTCGCCAAAATCGATTGTCGGGCGGACGTAGCCCTGTTCGAGGGCGAGTTCGGCGAGCCCGGCGATCACGTCGAGTTCCGCAAGTGCTGCCGCCGCATCCGACACAACGCCCTCGGCGGCGGCAATCCGGCTGGCGAGATCTGTAAAAATCTCCTGCTCCAAATTGAGAGCGCGTTCGGAAGCCGACGCGATCTGGCCCTCGGCTTCGAGCAGTTCAGCCGTTGAAAAGCGCATGGCATTGGCCATCGACTGGCGATGCCGAAACACATCGTTCAGAGGCGGCGTTTGCAGCGGCTTGGCGTTGAGCTGTGTGACTTCGACATAGTAGCCAAGAATGTTGTTGTGCCGGATCTTTAGCGTCTTGATGCCGGTTTCCTCGATATAGCGGGCTTCGAGGCGGGCGAGCACCGTTCGGCTGTTGTCGCGTAGGGCAATGGCCGCATCGAGATCGCTGTTGTATCCGGCGCGCACGAAGCCGCCGTCGCGGCGCATGTGCGGCGGCTCGTCGACGAGGGCTGCTTCTAGCGCCGCCGCCAGGGCTTTGGGCGGTGCCGCCAGACAATTGACGATCTGATGCAAGGCATCCGGCAGCCCAAGCACATCGGCGCCCGCGCGAAGTGCAGCGGCGCAATGCTCGGCCACGTCCAATCCAGCGCCAATGGCGGCCAGATCGCGCGGCCCACCGCGGCCAAAGCCGAGACGCGGCAGCGCACGCGCCATGTCCGGAGCGGCGCGCAAGCGTTGCCTGAGATCGGCCAGCAGACGGCGGCGGTCGATCATGAAAGTCACGGCGTCGAGCCGCGCGTTGATGGCGTCGGGATCGGCCAGCGGACTGGACAGCCGGGCCTGCAATTCGCGTGCGCCTGCGCCTGTAACGGTGCGATCCATCGCCGCCAGCAGCGTCGATGACGTATCGCCCGACGTCGATCTGACGAGTTCGAGACTGGAGCGGCTGGCGGCATCGATGGTCAAGGCTTCGGCGCCTGAGGTTTTGCGCGGCGGCCGCAGCAGGGCGCGCTGGCCCATCTGCGTCAGCGCGATGTACTTTAAAACCCCGCCGATGGCCGCGAGTTCGGTCCGTGTGAAAGTGCCGAACCCGTCGAGCGCGGCGACGCCGAGTTGCACCTTCAAATCACGGGCGCCAGCGCTGCTGTCGAAGTACGCCGCCGGAACAGGCGACGCGACGCCGCCCGACAGATCAATGGCCCGGCGCACAAGCGGATCTGCAAGCGCATCGTCTGACGCGATGATTTCGCCAGGCGACAGCCGCACCAGTTCGCCGGCAAGGTCGCTGGCGGGCACTTCACCAATTTCAAACTCGCCGGTCGAGATATCGACGGACGCGACCGCGACAGGCGCTGCCGCATCGATGACCCCACCATCGCGCGCCGATATGGTGAACAGCGCCGTCAGATAGTTGCGGGTTTTGGCTTCAAGGAGCGCTTCCTCGGTGATGGTGCCCGGCGTCACAAGGCGCACGACATCGCGTTTCACCACGGCTTTGGCGCCGCGCTTGCGCGCTTCAGCCGGGTCTTCGAGTTGCTCACAGACGGCGACGCGGAAGCCTTTGCGGATCAAGCGCTGCAAATATTCGTCGGCGCGGTGGATCGGCACGCCGCACATCGGGATTTCCTCACCGAGGTGCTTGCCGCGCTTCGTCAGCACAATCGACAGCGCTTCGGACGCGGCCACCGCATCCTGAAAAAACAATTCGTAAAAATCGCCCATCCGATACCACAGCAGGCTATCGGGGTTCGCGGCTTTGATTTCGAGGTATTGCGCCATGACGGGCGTTGCATCTTGGGCAGGCGCGGCCACATCGCGCGCATGCGACACATGCGCGTCCTCGTCAGCGGGCGCGGCCTGCATCTTTCCCAATGGCTGTTCGCTGTGCTTTATCATTCGCTCCGGCGCGCTCATCCTATAACTGCGGCTGCTGGACGCTGGCGGGGCCCATTAGCCCGCCTCTGTTCGACCAAAGCCGGGGTTATGCTTAGGTTGCCGCGGCGCGTCTCGCAACCTATCGTACCTGCTTGTTCCACGGTCCTGCTCCGCTCGAGCGCCGGCCCGCCGGAAAATCCATTCAGAATTCAACACAACGGTCCAACGCACCCATGGCTACCCAATTTCACGCCGCGCGCGTCACTGCTCAAGAAGCTTTGCAGTTCCATGCCATGGGCAAACCTGGAAAGCTCGAGGTGACACCGACCAAACCCCTCGCGACGCAGCGTGACCTTTCGCTTGCCTATTCGCCGGGCGTCGCCATCCCCGTGCACGCGATCGCCAACAATCCGAGTGACGCCTACGCCTATACCAACAAGGGTAATCTCGTCGCCGTCGTCTCGAACGGCACGGCGATCCTCGGCCTCGGCAATCTCGGCGCCTTGGCCGCCAAGCCCGTCATGGAAGGCAAGGCCGCGCTGTTCAAGCGCTTCGCCGATATCGATTCCATCGACCTGCTGGTCGATACGCCCGACGTCGAAGCCTTCATCAATTCGGTGCGCTATCTCGGCCCGTCGTTCGGCGGCATCAATCTGGAAGACATCAAGTCACCGGACTGCTTCATCATCGAAGAGCGCTTGAAAGAGCTGCTCGACATCCCGGTCTTCCATGACGACCAGCACGGCACCGCGATCGTGGTCGCAGCCGGCATCCTCAATGGCCTGAAGGTGGTCGACAAGGATATCGGCAAGGTGCGCCTCGTCTGCGCGGGCGCCGGCGCCGCCGCTCTAGCCTGCCTCAACCTGCTTTGCAAAATCGGCATGAAGCGCGAGAACATCACGGTTGCCGATATTGAGGGCGTCGTCTACGTCGGCCGCAAGGTCCTCATGGACCCCTACAAAGCGCCCTACGCGCAAAAGACCGACGCACGCACCTTGGACGACGTCATGAAAGGTGCCGATATCTTTCTTGGTCTGTCGGCCGCGGGCGTCGTCTCGAAAGACATGGTTGCGAGCATGGCCGACAAGCCATTGATCTTCGCGATGGCCAATCCCGATCCGGAAATCACGCCTGAAGACGTTAAGTCGGTGCGCAGCGATGCGATCACCGCAACGGGGCGCTCCGACTACGCCAACCAGATCAACAACGTGTTGTGCTTTCCGTTCATCTTCCGCGGCGCGCTCGATGTTCAGGCGTCAACCATCAACGACGCCATGAAGATCGCGGCAGCCGAAGCCATCGCCGAACTGGCACGCGCCGAAGTACCCGATCAGGTTGCCGCCGCCTTCCACGGCGAACGTCCACAATTCGGACCCGGCTATATCATTCCGGCGCCGTTCGATCCGCGATTGATGTCGCACGTGCCGGTCGCCGTTGCCAAAGCGGCCATGGATACAGGCGTCGCGCGCAAACCGCTCGTCGATCTCGATGCTTATGTCGCGCGCCTCAAAGGCCGGCTCGATCCGGTTGCCGGCTGGTTGCAATCGACGTTCGATTCCGTCCGCAATGATCCAAAGCGCGTGGTCTTTGCCGAAGGCGAAGATCAAGCCGTTATCCGCGCCGCCAACTCCTATTTGGCGCAAGGGTTCGGTCAGCCGATCCTGATCGGCACCAAAAAGGTCGTCACCGAACGGTTTCGCGAACTCGGCATACCGTTGCGCAGCGACTTCGAGCTGATCGATACGGCAACGTCGCCGCACATCCAGGAATTTGCCGATTTCCTATACGCGCGTCTGCAACGTCGCGGCTACCTGCGCCGTGACTGCGTGCGCTTGGTGTCGAACGAACGTAATATCTTCGCGGCGTTAATGGTCGCGCACGGCTATGCGGATGCCATGGTTTCTGGCGTCACCCGCAACTGGACCAGCGTCTATTCAGATGTCCACCGCGTGCTGGATGAAAAGCCCGGACGCCACGTCATCGGCGTATCGCTCGCGATCAATCGCGGCCGCGCCGTGCTCATCGCCGACACCAGCATCAATGATATGCCGAGCGCCGAGCAGCTCGCCAACATCGCGGTTGAGGCCGCAAATGCGGCGCGCAACTTCGGCATCGAACCGCGCGTTGCTCTGCTCGCCTATTCGACATTCGGCCAGCCGCGCGGCGAACGCTCTGACCAGATCCGGCAAGCGGTCCGTATCCTCGAAGAGCGTCAGGCCGATTTCGAGTTTGACGGCGACATGGCCGCCGACGTCGCTCTCAACCCCGACCTGATGAAGCATTATCCGTTCTGCCGCCTGTCGGGCACCGCCAACGTGCTCATCATGCCGGCGTTCCACGCGGCATCGATCTCGACCAAATTGCTGAAGGAATTGGGCGGCGCCACGATCATCGGGCCGATCATCGTCGGCCTGTCGCATTCGGTGCAAATCTGCACGCTCGGCGCCACCGATGCCGACGTGGTCAACATGGCAGCGCTCGCCGCCTACGGCGTCGGCCGGGTCTGAGGGCTTTGAGGTCGCAGCGAGGAACGCTGCGTTACGCGTCCACCGCCACGCGGCTCTTGGTTTCCTGCGGCGCGCCATAGTGCTCAAAGTAGCGCGGGTCGATCTTTTCGACCGGCAGCACGATCAACACGTCGGTTGTGCCGAACTGATGGTCGATGACCGCGCCGTCGCCAACGAACGCGCCAAGCCGCAGATAGCCCTTGATGAGCGGCGGGATGCTCTTGAGCGCCGCTTTCGGGTTGATCTGATCCTTGGGCAGGCGATCCATCGGCACGCGCAGTCCGCTGCGCGCACGGCACAACCATTCCTGCGGGGCAAGCGCATTGTGATGCAAGAAGCTCAGCGCTTCGGCGTGCGCGTCCGGATCAGTGCCTTCAAAACTCGCGCAGCCGATCATCACATCGACCTTATGCTCGCGCACGTAGGTCCAAAGGCCATGCCAAAGCAATTCCACCGAGCGCTTGTTGCGGTAGGGCGCGAGCACGCACGAGCGCCCCAATTCCATAAAGCTGTAATTGGCAGACTTGGCGGCAATCAACGGCGCTATGTCGTATTCGCGCGAGGTGTAAAATCCGAGGCTGCGCTCGGCCACGTTCTGGCGCAGCACGCGGTAAGTACCAACCACCTTCGGCAGTTCGGCACGTCCGATGGACGAGGCTTTGCGCGTTTCATTGAGGTCGACCACCAACAGATGATCGCAGACCGCATCGTAGGCATCTTCATCGCGGCGGCGGAACTGGGCGAGACGCGAAGGCACCGCGCACATCTCTTCGTAGAAAACCTGATACCGCAGCCGCTGCGCCATTTTGATCTCGGCGCGGGTTCGTGCCAGCCGCACTTCGAGATTTCCAATCCGGCCGTATACTTTCGGCGCCATGAGGCGTTTGAAAGGCAACAAGCTCGGATGAGCGACGCCCGCTGGAGCGCCGACGACCTGCCTCTGCCACATCATTGTCACAGCCCCCAAAATCCCAATCCACCCGAGGGTTCTTAGCACGATTCCGTGACGCTTTTGCAAAGCCTACCGGCCCTAGCGGCCCAGGGCATCTAGCTGGCGCGACGGCAGACGGACGGCGCCAACCAACGCGCCAGTAACGCGCGCAATTGCGCAGCATCAAACGGCTTTGCCAGATAATCGTCCATGCCCGCGGCGAGGCACCGTTCACGGTCTTCGGCAAAGGCGTTTGCCGTCAGCGCCACGATGGGCGGGCACGCGAATGCCGGCAGGTTCCGGCTGGCAAACTTTTCCTTGATGATCCGGGTAGCCTCAAGGCCATCCAGGCGGGGCATGAACACGTCCATGAGGATAACATCAAAGCCGCGTGCTCCGGCCGCCAGCGATTCGGCAACGGCATCGACTGCGTCCTGCCCATCTTTGACGACCACGGCACCACATCCAAAGCGCTCGCACATGCGCCGCGCCAACAGCGCATTGATCTCGTTATCTTCGGCAATCAGCACGCGCGGAGGATTGCCGTCGCCAAGCGTCAGCGTGCTCGGATACGACAGCCGATGCCGTCCAGCCTCGACCCGGTCGATGTCCCCTCTGGCGGCGTCAGTCAGTTTCAACACAACGGTGAACGTCGCGCCTTTGCCCAGCTCGCCATCCGCCCGGATATCGCCGCCCATGGCACGCGCCAGCCGCTTCGAAATAGCAAGTCCGAGACCCGTGCCGCTCTGCCGACCGCCCGGAATGTTTTCGGCCTGCTCGAACTCGGCGAACAGAAGATTCATCGTGTCGGCCGTAAAGCCGATGCCGGTATCGCTGACTTCAAACTCATAGAACAACGATCCCATTGGCGGCGCCTCTCCCTGAAGAGGCCGCACCGCGACGTGAATTTTACCTTTCTCCGTAAACTTCACCGCATTCGATATGAGATTGAGAAGGATCTGACGGACCCGGGCGGCGTCGCCGACCACAACATCGGTCACGTCCGCTCCAATTGCGGTGGAAATTTCATTGCCGCGGCTTGCCGCTTTCGGCGCCATCAATTCGATCGCGCTATACACGCAAGCCCGCAATGAAAACGGGACTTCATTGAGCTGCAGCTTGCCGGCTTCGATTTTTGAGAAGTCTAGGATTTCATCGATCAAGGCGAGCAGGGATTTGGCCGACTGGTCGATGGCGCGCGTATAGCTCAGTTGCTCTTCGGACTGCTCGGTTTCCTGCAGCAGACTGGCCATGCCGAGAATACCGTTCATGGGTGTCCGAATTTCGTGGCTCATTGCAGCCAGAAAGCGTGACTTGGCGCGGTTGGCGGCATCCGCCTGATCGCGCGCTTCGCGCAATTCCGCCTCGCGTCGCCGCTCGTCCGTCACATCGCGGCCGACGCTTTGAATTTCCGGTCGGCCTGCTGTCGATATCAGCCGGTGCTTGTCCCACTGTATCCAACGCAACCCTGTGCTGGTTTGCACCTGCTCAACTGCGGTCTGCCTGTGGGCGTGCTCGGGAGCAACCGCCGCCGTTGCAAAGACTGCGGGAGCAAAGCGGCGGCCAAGCAAGTTCTCACTCTCCACACCGAACGCATCGCAGAACGCGCGGTTGGCGAATATGATCGTTTCGTCCGCATCCCGCCGAACGATCAATTGAGTCTGGCAATCGAGGAGTTCGCGCAAGCGCGTCTGGTTATCGGCCAACTGCCATCGCGCATCGGTCAGATGCTCGATGCCGGCATCTGCCGACGTCGCTGCTTCGTTGGGGCGCAGACGCCTCAACGCCCAAACAAGGCGACCGAAGACGTTGGGCAATAGCCTGCCGGCACCGGCACGCCTGGCCGGCTGCGCTTGCGGGCGTCCGGCTTTGCTATCGTGCTTTTCGAATTCCAACGGCCACACCCTCGGTTCCCCCGATCGACGTGACCACACAGGATTTTACAAAAACTAAACCAACATGGTTAAGCAGCGGCGTGCCGAAATTTGCCGTTAAATGTTGTCGAACACGGTTAATACGGCGACCGTCCGGCAGGATGCGCGGAGCACGTTTTTGGCGTGCTATTTTCTCGTGCTAGCGGCGGGCAAGCTTTTGCAGATCCTCGTCCGTCAAGGGCCGGGCCGCGTCCTCGATCATCAGTGGAACGCCATGGCGAATGGGATACGCGACGCCGGCAGTGCGGCTGATCAGCTCCTGCGCCTCGCGATCATAGACGAGCGGCATTTTGGTCAGCGGGCAGACGAGCAGCTCGAGGACCTTGGGATCTGTTGCTTGTCTTGGGTCGTTATTCAGAGCTTGGTTCATGGCTTGCGACTCCGTTGGCATCACCGATGATCCTATTGGAGAGTCGAACCGGTGCCGCCATTGGACGCCAGTTCGATTTCAGCAAGCGCAATCAAAACATCGGCGCGGGTCTTGAGATCGGCAGCCTCTAAGAGCGCTTGCTTCTCCTCCGGCCCATACGGCGACATGACGGATAGCGCGTTGATCAAGAACTCGTTCGACGCACGCTGAATCGCGTTCCAGTCGGTCTTCAGGCGATTGGCATCGAGGTAGGCTTTGAGAACGCGCAGGAGATTCTGGCGATCAACCTGTTCTTCGCCAAGACCTTCCGTCAGATCTCTTGCGAACCGGTCGTAGCTGACACTCATAATCCGATACGGCGTGACGGTTTCCGCTTCGTCAATGCACTCGAACCGCATGATGCCGGTCAGCGTGATCACTAGGCGGCCATCGTCGAGTTCCTGATACGATGTCACCCGGCCGGCGCAGCCGATGCGCCTCAGCCCGCCACCCTTGCCGGGCGGGCTTTCGTTGTCGTCATCATCACTGCCTTCTGGCTGAAGAATGCCGATCACCCGCCCGCCGGACATGACGTCATCGACCATGGCAAGGTAGCGCGGTTCGAACACATTGAGCGGCAGCGTTGCGCGCGGCAACAGGATGGCGCCACGCAGCGGAAACACAGGTATGCGAGGAGGCAAATCAGCCGGACGGCGGTAACGGTCTGTCAGAGTCACGGTGCCTCTCTCGGAGATCCTATGCTTCAGCTGAACAACAACGACGATAACCTACGGCGGCCCTCGGCGACTAGCTCTTCTTTCGGGCCCCAGGCATCAAAGAGTTGCAGAAGCTGTTTGCGTGCCGCTTCTTCATTCCATTTACGGTCACGGCGGACGATTTCGAGCAGATGCTCAAGCGCTTCGGCTCTCATATTATTTGCTGCAAGCGCCACCGCCAAATCAAACCGGATCTGGTGATCGTCCGGATTGCGTCCGAGTTGGCTGCGGAGCTGATGCGGATCACCGGCGTCTCCGGCCTTCGCCGCCAGATCGAGCGCTGCTTCGATGCTTTGGATGCGCGCCGTGCCGCGTTTTTCCGGCGGCACCAGAGCGATGGTCTGGCGGGCGCGTTCCAAATCGCCTGTCGCCAGATAGCATCCGGCAAGACCTGCCAAGGCGCTGACGTTCTCGCGATCTTCCTGCAGCACCGCAGCATAAACCTCCGCCGCGCCCTGCAAATCGCCCTGCTCCAGAAGTTCATCGCCGGTCTTGAGAACGCCCTCAATATCATCGGCGGCATCTTCGGCAACTAAGCGGTCGATAAACGCCCGCAACGTCTTTTCAGGCTGCCCGCCGACGAAGCCATCGAGCGGCTGGCCATCGCGGAAGGCATAGACGGTCGGCAACGACTGCACGCGCAGTTGCGCGGCGATCGCCTGATTTTCATCGACGTTGATTTTGACGAGGCGCACCTTGCCGCCATAGCTGCGGACCAGCTTTTCGAGTACCGGTGTCAACTGCTTGCAGGGGCCGCACCACGCCGCCCAGAAATCGACGATGACCGGCACCGTGCGCGACGCTTCAATGACGTCGGCAGCAAACTGCGCGGTTGTCGAGTCCTTGACGATATCGGCATCACCCGGCGCTCCAGGCGGGAATGTACGTGAGCCGAAATCCATGTGCGTTCTCTCCATCTTAATCGTAGGCCGACCGGTGGCTGGCCGCCCAAATCGCGGCGGCCGTTTCAAGCGCCAGTCAGCGTTATCATCTTGGGCTCATGGCCAGTCGATCGAATGAACCGCAAAAGATCGTCGCGTGCAATGTTCGTTGTCGCAGTATTCTCAAGTGGATGACAATTGAGGCTGTCGTGGGCCATCAACGCGCTATCGAGCACCATCGCAACCCTCAATTCGGTATCGTTAGCAATTGCAAACGCCGTGACTGAGCCGGGCAATACGCCTAGCACCGTCAGCAGCAGCTCGGGTTTGCCAAACGAGAACCGTCCGGCGCCGAGCTTTTTTGGCGAGCGCCTTTAAATCAACCTTGGTCGAGGTTTTGGCCACCACCAGCACGAGGGTGCCCTTGTCGTCCTTGAGGAACAGGTTTTTGGTATGGGCGCCGGGAAGGCTGGCTTCGATCTCGTGGCTCTCGGCGACGGTGAACACGGCCTCATGATCGATGGTTCGGGTCGCAATTCCAAGTTCAGCGAGACGCTCAAACAACGTGTTGCGGGTCAAAGGCACGTGTCGATCCTCAAAAATCAGCGGGTTTTACGCAACGCCGGCGACAATCACCGCGGGGTAGCCTATTTCGTCGCGCTCCACCCTGTAAAAAGCCTGCAGACCGCCCCTTGCAATGCCGGGACACTTGCGCCATAAGGCGTCTCTCGCGGCGCCGCAAGGCGCTGACCCCATATGGATGCGGGTGTAGCTCAGGGGTAGAGCACGACCTTGCCAAGGTCGGGGTCGAGGGTTCGAATCCCTTCGCCCGCTCCAATATGTTCAACCGGCACGGCCGGTCTCGTCTGGTTTCGCGAATTCCGCTTGATCTGAATCTACCACTCCCAACTCACAGACACATCTCAATTCGCTGACGCGAATAAATCCGTGCGTGCGAGACGCTGCACGTGCGCCTCTGACACGCGCAAGTCTGATCGCCGCCGCAAACAAAAACCCCGCACCACAAGGGCACGGGGTTTAAGACGCGACACGAAACGTGGGGCTCTCAGCGATCAAAGCGCAATAGCGGCAATCTGCTGGATCGAGTACCCGATGGGCTTGAATGTTCTACCCGACGAAGCTTGATATTCCATAAACGCCTTGTGCTCATGGGCCTGCCAATTCGGATAGTTGAAGTACTCGTCGAACATGATGACCGTGCCCGGCACGATGCGATCGCCGAGGCTCGAAAAAATATCGGCCGTCGATGAGTACAGATCGCAATCGATATGCAGGAAGGCCGCTTTTTCTTTATGCTCGGCTGCAAACTTCGGCACCGAATCCTTGAACCAGCCGCGATGCAGCGCGACGTTGGCCGGCACCTTCGGCAAGCGACCTTTGCGGTTGAAGTATCCCGCCGCCATGGCATTGCCGGACCAGTCTTCGGGAAGCCCCTCGAAGCTGTCGAAGCCATGAATGGTGCGGCCCGGCGTCTGCTTGGCGATGTAGCTGATGGTGCCGCCTTCGTTGACACCGAACTCGGCGAAGAAGCCATCGACCGTCACCCGCGACAACGCGAAATGCATCAGTTCGCGTGGCGTGTCGAACGCCAAGCTCTCCGGCATCGTCGTCGTGATGAAATCGAGCGTATCTTTATGCGCGCGCTCTTTCAGACCCGTGTAGGGGTGATCCTGCGAATAGGCGAGCGGCAGGCGGGCGACCATGGCGGCCTTCTGCACGAGACTCTTCAAACCATAGTTTGCGACGAACATTTTCTTGCCTCTCTCAAGCCACAGCGGTGGTGGACTTGGACGTTGAGGGTTTCTGCGTTTGATTGAAGACAAACAGTCTGAGGCTCAGGAAGACGACGATGAAGGAGCATCCAGCGGCGCAGATTTTGGCGAACAGCGGATGGAAACCCATGACGTCGGCCAGCACGCCAACCACAACAGCCGTCACAACCAGACCCGAAAATCCGGCTGCAAAAAACTTGGCGACAGCAGGCGCTTCCTCAACCAAGCCGCGCTTGTCGAAGCGATGGCGGAAGACGATGCGCGACGACATCAGATAGTGCGTCACCACGCCACACACGTATCCGCCAGCCGCGGCTGCGAAGGCGTAAGGCATGATATTCAGCAATACCCAGTAGATCGAGAAGTCGACGCACAGAGCAGCACCGCTGACGGCGATGTATCCGGCAAACTGCCAGACCTCATCGGCGTGCTCGGCAACAAGCTGTTTTACAGTTTCCAGGGTCACGCTGCCGTTCCCACGCGGCGCGGCACCATGCGCACACTCTTCAAGGCTTCTTCAGCGCCTGAACCGCCTGCCTCATGATACTCAGCGTCTTCGTTGACATTCCAGATATCGAACAACATCTCACCGGCCGCGATATTCTTGACGGTCAGCATCGACGTCATCATGGCGTGATCTTGGTTGTTATATTTGTGCATGCCGTTACGGCCGACGAGATGCAGAGACGGATAGTTTTCGGCAAGATCTGCGCGGATCGATTCGACGTTCTGTTTGTAGCCGTCGTCGTAGACGGGATAGGCCTTCTTCTGGCGGACGACGCAGCCATCGATGCATTCGGCTTCTGACGCTAGGCCGATGATCGCCAGCTCTTTCTTGGCCAGCGCAATCAACTCATCATCGCTCGCATTCCACAGCCCGTCGCCCTCGAAACAGAAGTATTCAAGACCGAGGCACGCGAGCTTCTCGTTCGGCACCATTTCCGGCGACCATGAGCGGAAGTTCTGAATCCGGCCAACCTTGACGCTCGGTTCGTGGATGTAGATCCAGTTGTCGGGGAAGAGATCCGGCTTATCGACTACGACGGCCACGGTGATGAAATCGCGGTAGCGCAACTTGTTGGCCGCCTCAACACAGGCCGGCTTCTCCGTGAAGCTGTGGACCAGTTCGCGGATCGGCGCCGAGGAGATCACGTTCTTGGCGGTAAAGCTCAGAATCTCGCCATTTTCTTTATGCGCCGTGATCGTCCAGATGCCCGACTCCTTGTCGAACGACAGGGCCATCAGGCGCGTTCCCATATGAATGGTGCCACCCTGTTCGCGGGTTTTGCGGGCCGCCGCATCCCACATCATGCCGGGGCCTTTGCGGGGATATTCAAAACTGTCGATCAGCGTCTTGATGACCTGACCATCGTGCGCCTTGGTGCCGTCCTTGAAGCCTTTGGGCGCGATCGAATTGCGCAACGCGCTCGACATTGCGGTCCACAGATCCAGGCCCTTGATGCGCTGCGCTGCCCAATCAGCTGAGATCTCATCGCAGCTCATGCCCCACACTTTTTCGGTGTAGGTTTTGAAGAAGATCGAGAACAAACGTTCGCCGAATTGATTGGAAACCCAGTCGTGGAAGGTCTCCGGCTTTTCATTCGGGAAAGCCTGCTTGTACATGAACGACAGTACGCACATCGAGCTTTCGATAACGCCGAGGTTACCGAGCGCCTCGAAGGCCTTCAGCGGATACGAATAGTATTTGCCGTCGTAGTAGATGCGGCTGAGACGCGGGCGCGAAATGAAATCCTGCGGCAGGATTTCCTTCCACAGATCGACGACTTCTTTCGACTTGGAGAAGAAGCGGTGCCCGCCGATGTCGAACAGGAAATCCTTGTAATTCGCTGTACGGCTGATGCCGCCGACGAAAACGGGATCGGCTTCGATCACCGTTGTCGAAATTCCTTGCTTGGTCAGCAGATATGAAGCGGTCAAGCCTGCTGGGCCAGCACCGATTACAAAGACATCACTGTAAGACATTCGTTACGCCTGCAATCGACGGCCACACCAAGGCTGCAGGCGTCGTCGCGCGCCTACCACCGTAGCGCTGACCCTAACTTGGAAGGGTAAATAAAGGCTGACGCGGTGGCACATTACCGATCTGCTAATGGCCGTTTCTCGGCCTCGCCTTCTCATGTCCAACGCACGCTCATGCCGTTTACGCGCTCCTAATCCAATGCGGATAGGGTTCGCCCGTTGAAACCAGGGGCCGTGATGACCACCGACGCCTTGCCTTCCGCCGCAGCTGAACGGCTTGTGGGGCGCTCCATGGCCTTGCCGCTGTGGGGCTGGTTCACGCTCGCGTTCATTCTCATCGCCTTGAAGGCTTGGTTCACGACCGGCCAAGGCATGCAAGATTTCCTCGGCGACATGGATGATGCGACGCGCCTCGTGCAGGTGCGTGAATTCATGCATGGCGCCCCATGGTTCGACACGACCACCATGACGATGGGCGGCAGCGGCGGGATGCTGTCGCACTGGTCGCGCTTCATCGATCTGCCGATTGCCGCGATGATCGCGACGCTGAACGTCTTCGTACCACTATCGACCGCCGAACTCATCGCGCGCGCCGTCTGGCCGTTGCTGGTCTTTGCGCCGCTCCTCTGGACGCTGCTGCGCACTGTTACCGAAACCGCAGACGAGGCTGCCGGCCGCATCGTGCTCGTTCTCGCGATGTTGTGCCCGCTCGGGTTTTATCAATTCGATGTTGGCCGCATCGATCACCACAACGTCATGATCGCAGCAACGGTGTCCGCCGCTCTCGTCATGTGGGCCTATCCGGCATCGCATGCGGCCTGGCGGCTGGCCGGTGCGCTCTCGGGTTTGGCGCTGGTCATTGGCTTTGAAGCGTTGGCACCCGTCGCAGCGCTTGCCGTATTCGCTGCGCTCTGGGGCCTCTACGATCGCCGCCAAGCACCGTTCGCATGCGGTTTCACCACCGCACTGATGCTTGCGATTGCCAGCGGATTTCTGCTAACTATTCCGCCGTCGCGGTGGCTGGACGTCTATTGCGACGCGATCTCGCTCAACACGGTTGCTCTGAGCCTGATCGCGGGCGGCGGTCTGCTCATCGCGCTGTCACCGGACAGGCCTAGGCACGTTGCCGTGCGTCTTGCGATCGCAGGCGTCTTTGCCGGGGCCGGTGTCATCGTTTTTGCGAAGCTGGAACCAGCCTGCCTTGCCGGCCCGATGGGCCAACTGCCCGCAGAACTTAAACTGATCTGGCTCGACTACGTTGCCGAAACGCGCAGCATCGCCCGCGACCTTCTAAATGGCAAAATCGAGCAGTCGCTCGGCCTCATCGTGTTCTACGGCGTTTGCATCGCTGCGCAGGTCCATCGCACCGTGACCACGCGCAAAGCCACTGATCTCTTTCTGCTGGCGACGCTTTCCGCCTTCACGCTGTTTGCATGCTGGCAGATCAAGTACTTGTCGTATGCCAGCTTCCTGGCGCTGGCGCCCCTCGCTGGCTGGATCGGGTCGGTGCGCGGATCCGAGCATATGAGCGCACTTCTCAAGCAGACCGTCTTGACGGTTCTCCTCAGTCAGGCGGCATTGCTTGGCGCGTCGTCAAAATTGCAGAAAGCGTTTGATGCCCCGGTGATTACCGCGGACAGCATTCGCGCCGGTGCAGACGCGTGCGAGCTCAACTCCGTTGTTGGTGAACTGGCGGCACTGCCGCCGGGATTGATCGCAGCCCGCATTGATCTTGGCGCCTACATTGCAGCTGTCACCCAGCACCGCGTGCTGTCAGCACCGTATCACCGCATCGCCAACGCCATCATCACCAACCACTACATCTTTGCTGCGCACTCCGCCGCCGAGGCGGCGCGTCTGATAGCGCGCGAGAACATCGACTATGTGGTGACGTGCAAGGGCCTCGATGACCCCTTTGTTGCCGATCCAGAGTGGCGTGGCACGCTGCGCGCCGACCTTGTCGGTGGCAAAGCTCCGGACTTTCTGGAGCCGGTGGCACTTGCAAACCCGCATTCGCTGCTCAGCGTCTGGCGGGTCAATCGCGATAAGCTCAATCTTCAGCCTTGAGCGGACGCAGCATCAGCGCGGTAATTGCATCGTCGACCGAAATGCGCCCCTCGATGATCGCGTGCACCGCTTCGGCTATCGGCATTTCGATGTGCTTCTTGCGCGCCAGATCGATGACGGCGGCCGCAGTATAAACGCCCTCCGTCACGGCCGTGCGGCTTTTGAGAATGCTCGCCAGCGATTTGCCCTCTCCGAGCCCGCGCCCCAGCGACATGTTGCGCGACTGCGGGCTTCCACAGGTGAGGATCAGATCTCCAAGGCCGGATAACCCGAGCAGCGTTTCGGGGCGGGCGCCCATGGCTTCGCCGAGGCGGCGCATTTCTGCAAACCCGCGGGTGACGACGGCTGCGTGCGCGCTGGCGCCAAGCCCTCTGCCATCGACGATGCCGGCGGCAATCGCCATGACGTTCTTCAGCGCGCCGCCGAGCTCAGCGCCGATCACGTCACTCGACCAATATAGCCGCATTTGGCGCGACGATAGCGCCTCCGCCAAGCCCCGGCCGGTCGTCTCGTTGGCACAGGCCAGCGTCAATGCCGCTGGCAGGCCGCGGGCCACGTCGGCCGCGAAACTCGGGCCAGACAGCACCGCGAGTTGCGCCACGGGCAGCGCTTCACCAATCAAATCGCTCATGAGCTTGCCGCTCGACTGCTCGATGCCTTTCGAGCACATCACGATCGGCGTGTCGGGCTTCAAATCGCGTGCTAACGCCTGCACGGTGGCACGCACGAACTGCGCCGGCGACACCATCAAGACGGCATCCGCCACGGCGGCATCCGAAAGTTTGCCGGTCGCGGTGATCTTCGCATCGAGATCAACGCCGGGCAGGAAAGCGCGGTTGACGTGGCGCGTGTTGATATCGTCGACCACATCGGGTTCGCGCGCCCACAGCGTGACGCGCTGTCCGCTGAACGCCAGCGCTTGCGCCAGTGCCGTCCCCCAAGCGCCGCCACCGATGACGCTGACCGAATTGAGCTTCACGTCTTTTGCCCCCAACTGTTCCGCCACTTTTAGCATGGCCACATGACGAGCGCACCACTTAGGCTTTGACGCCCGCGCCCTGTGCTGGAGCAGCCTCTGGGTCGAGCGGCCAGCGCGGCTTGACGGGTGCGCCGAGGCCGTCGATCAACCCGATCTGCAAGCGCTCGGCGCCTGCCCACGCAATCATCGCGGCGTTATCGGTGCAGAGCGCAATCGGCGGCGCGTAGAGGCGGAATCCGTGGCGTTCGGCGACGCCGGTCAGTGCGGCATTAAGCGCCTTATTGGCAGCCACGCCGCCCGCCACCACGAACGGACGCGATGCGCCGCCGGGGAAACGCTCCGCTACGATACGCATGGCTTTGGCAACACGATCGGCAACGCTATCGCAGACAGCCGCCTGGAACGATGCGCAAAGGTCGGAGATATCCTGGCTGCTGAGAGGTGCGGCACCTTGCGCCGCGTGACGCACCGCAGTCTTCAAACCGGCGAACGAAAAATGTGGATCTTCCCGCCCCAACATCGGGCGCGGTAATTTGAAACGCTTGCCATCGCCCGCTTGCGCCGCCCGTTCGACCGCAGGACCGCCCGGCATCGGCAGGTCGAGCAACTTGGCAGTCTTGTCGAAGGCTTCACCCAGCGCATCGTCGATCGTCGTCGCCAGACGGTGATAACGGCCAACGCCTTCAACCCAGAGCAGCTGGGTATGCCCGCCCGACACCAACAACATCAAATACGGCGGCGCGATGCCGTCCGTCAGACCAACGGTCAAGGCATGGGCTTCGAGGTGATTGATCGCGAGAAACGACTTGCCCGCCGCCAGTGCCAGCGCCTTGCCGGTGATCGCGCCGACAATCAGGCCACCAATCAAGCCAGGGCCGGAGGCCGCCGCCACGGCATCGAGATCGGACAGCGTCACACCCGCCTCAGCAAGTGCGGCTCTCACGATGTCGTCCAAACATTCGGTATGCGCGCGGGCTGCAATTTCCGGCACGACCCCGCCATAAATCTTATGCGCGTCAAACTGCGACCGCACGACGTTCGAAAGGATGCGGCCATGCCCCAGCGCATCGCGGGCGACGACCGCGGCTGCGGTTTCATCACAGCTGGTCTCGATTCCGAGGATCAGATGATATTCGCCGTTAACGTGCTGAGGGGAGGTCACATTCACCTTCTTTGCGGCTGAGCGGCAAACGCCCGGCACCTTCTGACTTGCAAGGTCTGCGTTCCTCTGCCATTGGCGAAAGGAAGTCGTTCGATGGAACGGAACACCCACCCGCCTAGCATCTGGAGAAACCCCCTTGCAAGCAACCTCGATCCGCATCGGCACGCGCGGCTCGCCGCTGGCTCTGGCGCAGGCCCACGAAGTTCGCGATCGGATCGCCAAGGCGCATGGCTTGCCACTCGACGCCATCTCGATCACCGTCATCAAAACGACGGGCGATCAGGTGCTCGACCGGCCGCTTGCAGACATCGGCGGCAAGGGGCTGTTCACCAAGGAAATTGAAGACGCGCTCATCGCCAATGAGATCGACGTTGCGGTCCACTCGATGAAGGACGTGCAAACCGCGCTGACCGACGGGCTGATTATTGGTGCCATTCTGCCGCGCGAAGACGTGCGCGACGCCTTCATTTCCCTGAAGCACAAAAGCATCGACGATCTGCCCAAGGGCGCGGTGGTCGGCACATCGTCGTTGCGGCGGCAGGCGCAACTGCTCAACACGCGGCCGGATCTACAGGTCATCGGCTTTCGCGGCAATGTGCAGACGCGCTTGAAGAAGCTGCAGGACGGCGTGGCGGAAGCGACGTTCCTCGCCGTCGCCGGACTGAATCGTCTTGGCATGTCGGACCGGATCACGGCGGCGATTGCGCTCGATCAGATGCTGCCCGCCGTCGCGCAAGGCGCTATCGGCCTTGAAATCCGCGCCGGTGATGAAGCAACCGCTGATCTGATTGCGCCGCTCAACCACGCCGAATCCGCGTTGGCGGTAACGGCGGAACGCGCCTTCCTGACACGCCTCGAAGGCTCGTGCCGCACGCCGATCGCCGGCCACGCCTATCTCGCTGATGGCAAGCTCCACTTTCTCGGCCGGGTGCTGTCGACCGATGGCAAGGTCAGCTATGCAGTGTCGCGCGTGGACGCCCCAGAAACCGCGCTCGCCATGGGCCACAGCGCCGCCGACGAGGTGCTCGCCAATGCCGATCCCGCCGCGCTCGTTAGGCCCACCACGTGATGCACGTTCTGATCACCCGGCCTGAGCAGGATGCAGCGGAGCTCAAGGCCAGCGTCGAGGCGCTCGGCTGTCAGGTGACGCTGGCGCCTTTGCTCGCCATCCAACTCAATCCGATGCCTCCGGCTGCCGTGGCGGGTGCGGCAGGCATCGTCGCCACCAGCCGCAATGGCCTGAAAGCCCTGGCGCAGTCCGGCGCGCTTGAGGCCGCCCGCGCATTGCCGATCTTCACGGTCGGACCGGCCACCGCAAAACTGGCGCAAGACCTTGGGTTTGCGACGATCGTGTCGGGACCCGGCACCGCCGTCGAACTGCTGCCGATCATTGCCGCGCACCCGACCGCTCGAACGGGCCCGCTGGTGCACCTCGCCGGCGATCATCTGGCCTATGACCTGAAGGGTAAATTGGCGGCCCAAGGCATAACCCTCACGCCAATCCCGGCCTACAAGTCGGTTGCAGCAAAAACCTTACCCGATAACGTGCAGACGTTGCTGGCCACGGGCGCGCTCGATGCCGTCATCTTGATGTCGCCGCGCAGCGCCGCCACCTGGGTTGGCTTGCTTTCGGCACTGCCGGTTAAGCCGAAGTTGACGAAACTGACGCATATCTGCCTATCGCAGGCGGTGGCCGATAAGCTGCAGGGACTGGCCGGATTGACGTCCGTCATTGCTGAAAGACCGAATGCAGACGAAATCATTATCCAGGTTTATCGGCTAGCAGGTCCTGCCAAGACCGGTTAAGTTGCTGACCGTGACGTGCGAGATGCTTGGCACTGGAGCCAACCTCGTTGACTTGGGCCCTTCCCCACCCCCCCGTGATCCGGGGCCCAGCGCGGAAACGACCATCTGAGTTGAGTTCGAGGCGTAAGTTCGTATGACAGACGACACGAAAGACCGGCGTTCCGGCGGTCAAACGGCAACGCCTGTTGCCGCCACTTCAGGGGTGAAGCGTCCCTATGCGACGCTCGATCTGAAGGCGACAGAGATCAAGATCACCCCTGTTTCTAAAACGACGCAATCGTATGCGGCCACCGCAGCGCGAGGTTCCACTGTGCCCAAAGCTGACGCTTCCAAGACCGACGCATCGAAGTCCGACGCATCGACATCATCGCAATCCATTCCGCTGCCGTTGACGCCGCAGGCGTATGTAACCAGCGCAGCCGACACGGCAGCCGCGAGCGCGTCGTCGGCAACGAGCAGTGCCGCTACAGCAACCGCTAAATCCGCCGCCGGTAATAACGGCAGCAGCACCGCCACCAAAGCCGCGTCAGCCGCATCAGGATCCTCCACGGCGTCACCGGCCAATGCCGAACCCGTCGTCGTGCACAAACGCGGCGGCTTTTTCAGCCATCTCGCGGCTGGCGTCATCGGCGGCATTCTGGCCTTGTCGGGTGCCGAATGGGCGCTGCCCCAGCTCGGCATTCACGGCACCACGTCGCGTCTCGCAGACGATACGGCAGCCATCGGCCAGCGCCTGCAGGTGCTCGAAAAAACGAAGTCCGGCGGCGCCGACCTCGCGCCCGTCGAAGAGCGGCTCGCGGCGCTGGAAAAATCAGTTGAACGCATTCCGGCCATCGCCGAGAGCCAGAGCCGCCTCGTCGCCGAAACCAAAGCAGCACTTGCATCCGCTGCCGGCGACACCGGCATGCCCGAGCAGCTCTCGCGCATCACGACCCTTGAAGAACGCTTGAAGGCACTGACCGACGCGGGCGCCAACAATCCGAACGCCGGCCGCCTTGAGCAGCTCGCGGCGTTGACCGGCAAGGTCGCGGATCTCGAAACCAGTCTGGCCACACAACTGACGGCGTTGCGAAAAGACGTTGCAGATGACGTCGATGCGCGTGTCGCCTCCGTCGCCGCCTCCGCCGAAGCCGCAAAGGCCGGCACGCAGCGCCTCGATAAAGACGTGGCCGGCGTCAAGAGCGAGGAGGTTGTACTGACCGAACGCATCACCGCGCTTAAGGCCGATAACGACCATCTCAACGCCGCGATCAAACTGGCGAAGGACGAGACGAGCGCCCTCAAAGCCGCACTCGAGACCGTGCAGTCGACCAGCGCCAAACCGACCGACGTGGCCGCTGCCGTCAAACCGGTTGATGAAAAAGTCTCAGCCCTCGAACAGAGCGTGCAGTCTCTGGTCAAAGGCGAAGACGACCGCCGCGCCAACTCCGAGCGCATCGTGCTGTCGCTCGAATTGCAGAACCTTAAGCGGGCGCTCGATGGCGGCCAGCCGTATGCACCGGAACTCGCCGCTGTCGCCAAGGTTTCCGATGGCAAGTTCGATCTCGGTGCACTTGAAAAATTCAAGGATGAGGGCGTGCCGCCAGTGGCGGACCTAGCCGCCAATTTCCGCAAGATCGCCAACGACGCGATCGACGCCGACACTGAGCCGGCTGAAGGCAGTGTCATGGACCGCCTCATCGCTGGCGCGAAATCGGTTGTCCGCGTGCGCAAGGCCAATCATGCACCCGACGACAAGAGCACGGAAGCGATTGTCGGCCGCATGGAAACCGCTGTGAAGGAAGGCCGTCTCGCCGACGTCCTGACGGAAGCCAAAGACTTGTCACCCAAGGCCCTTGTGGCCGCTCAGTCGTTCCTCGACCGCGTTAGCGCGCGCGTCAGCGTCGACACCGCCGTCGGTGCCATTGAAAAGCAATTAAAGACGTCACTGAGCGCCGCTCCCGCCGACACATCCACTGCCACGCCATAACGCTAATCCAAGGGTTCCTGCCATGGTGCGTCTCGTTGCTTATCTCTTGAGTATCCTGCTGATTGCGTCGGGCTTGGCATGGCTCGCCGACCGGCCCGGCACCCTGCAAATCGCGTGGCAGGGCTATGACATCGAAACGTCGGTCTTCCGGGCTGTCGTCATTTTGGCGGCGGCTATTGCGGCAGCAATTTTCCTGTGGTCGATCGGCCGCGCCATTTGGAACAGCCCAGCGGCGCTCGGCAATCGCATCGTGCGCCGCCGCCAGAAGCGTGGTCTCGAAGCGCTGTCGAGCGGCATGATTGCCGTTGGCGCCGGCGATCGCGTGCTCGCCACTCGTTACGCACTCCAGGCGCGCAAGGCGCTGCCGCATGAACCCCTGACCCACCTGCTGCGCGCCCAAGCCGCCCAGCTCGCAGGCGACCGCGCCACCACCCGGCGCATCTACGAAGCCATGCTGGCGTCTCCTGAAACCGAACAGCTTGGCCTGCGCGGGCTGTATCTTGAAGCCGAGCGCGAAGGCGAAACGGAAGCGGCACTTCAGTTTGCAGATCGCGCCCTCAAAACCAATCCGAAGCTTGGTTGGTCGGCGGAATCGCTATTCCAGATGCAATGCAAGCAGAAGGAATGGGCAGCGGCCCTTGAAACCCTCAGCCTCGCAAAGCGCAACGGCACGATCGACAAATCCGGCATCGACCGCAAGCGCGCGGTGCTGCTCGCGGCGCAGGCACAAGACGCCGAGGAGAACGAAACCGACAAGGCGCTGACGCTCGCGCTTGAAGCTCATAACCTTGCACCCGACCTCGTGCCGGCAGCCTGCGTTGCCGGCCGCATTCTGGCGTCACGCGGCAACACCGCCAAAGCCGCCAAGGTTCTGCAGAAAACGTGGGCCCGCTCGCCGCATCCCGACATCGCAACGGCGTACGCCTATGCCCGCGTCGGCGACAGCACGCGCGACCGCCTCGAACGCGTTCGTCAGTTGGCCGCGATCAATCCGCAGTCGATCGAAAGCCCGATCGCGCTTGCCACCACGGCCGTCGAAGCCCGCCTGTTTGACGAAGCCCGCAGTGCGCTCGAACCGCTGCTGGCCAACCGCCTGACGCAGCGCGTCGCGACGTTGATGGCGCGCATCGAAGCCGGCGATACCGGCGACAAAGGCAAGGTCCGTGAGTGGCTGGCGCGCGCCGCCAACGCCGCGCGCGATCCTGTGTGGTTCGCCGACGGCGTGATCTCTAGCCGGTGGGAGCCGACGTCGCCGGTCGACGGCCGTCTCGACGCCTTCCAGTGGCGCGTTCCGGCGGAAGCCCTCGACAAGACCAGCGCCGATCTGGTTGCAACCCGCATTGAAGAACTGCTCGCCATCGGCGGCCCCGCCGACGATGCGAGCGACGAGAATGCTACGGCCAGCGACGACCAGCCGTCGCCGCGCGACTACGCCGACATCATTGACGCCGAAGCCGTGACAGTTGCCCCCACGCGTAGCCCGGGCAGTGCAGCACAGCCGCTAACTCCGGCCCCTGCCGCAACCGCTCCCGAGCCGGTTGCCGTGCAGCCCGTTGTGACGACCAGTCCGGCTGTTGCGGTGAAGACCGAACCTGCGGCAAAACCGGCCGCGGCCCCGCAGCCCTTCGCCAAGCCCGAAGCCAAAATCTTCGTGGCGCCACGCGCGCCCGATGATCCGGGTCTTGAACAGGCCGAGCCCGACAACGTCTCGCCGCTGCCGCGCCGGCCCTATCGCGCCGCGAACTGATACGGACGCTTCCCCGCGCGGCTTATTTCCGCGCGGGACACGCAATCGGGGGCCTGCCCTTGGGCTGTGCTTGAAACTGTGGGCTCAAAGCTGGGTCTGGGACCGGGCTTGCGGCTCAGAACACCGGGACGGCGCCGTGACTCAGCACCTGGGACGACATCTCCGCACCCGCTTGCAATTCCGATCCCGAGAGGCTATCCCTCCCGCTTCGCACGGCTCTTGCCGTACCGACAAATGCCGCTTTAGCTCAGCCGGTAGAGCACGTCATTCGTAATGACGGGGTCGCGTGTTCGAGTCACGCAAGCGGCACCATTATTCTCCTGACATTTTCGCCGCCTCCAAACTCATCGCAGTCCCCATTCGGGCTGTGCGGCAGTGTGCTTGGCTTCTCAACGGCGTCGAAGGGGCCTGTTCAGCGGGCGTTCAGCGCCGTGCCGCGGTTCCAACACGGCGCCGCCGCCAAATCGTGCGCCGGCCATGATGAAACCAAGACCGCCGGGCGCGTCCACTCGCCCGCGCTGTCATTCAGCATGTTCAATCCCATGGCCCGCCATGACCCTTCACGTCCCCTTCAAAGCCATCGACGAACGGACCGACATCGCGCCGCCCCACCCAGGCGAAATCCTGCGCGAAGATATGCTGCCGCATTTCAACGTGACGGTCGCCGAACTGGCCCGCCATCGGCGTCTCGCAGCACGCACTCGATACGGTGATCTTGGAACATGCGCCGGTCACGCGCGCGCTCGCACAGCGCCTCGGCAGCAGTTTTCGGCACCGGCGCGCAGTACTGGATCGCGGCGCAGTTGCAGTATGATCTGTGGCATGGTTCGCTCACCGCTTCACAGCAAGCGCCCTGACGCCGGATCTCTTTTTCGGCGGCAGGCCGCGCGGAGACCAGCGACCATGTTCCGCCTCGCGTCCGCGATCACATCGCCTTGGATCAACCGCTACAATCGCGACACGCCGGCGCGCCGCGAGGCACGGGCCGTCGTCGCCACACGGCTTCCTGCCGTGGTGATTAGCGGCGCCTCGCGCGGCATCGGCTTGGCCATGACGCGCGTGTTTCTCGCAGCCGGAAACCCCGTGCTGATGATTGCGCGCAACCAAGCGGGCCTTGATGCAGCGCTTGCGCAGATCGATGCGCACGAACGCGAGCGCTGTTTCACACTCGCACTCGACATCACGCTGCCGCAAGCGGCGCACGTCATCGACGATGCTCTGCTGACGCACGGGTGCTATCTCGACATTCTCGTCAACAACGCGGCGATCGGACTTTCGGGACCATTCGCAACGCATAAGAGCGCTGAACTTGATGCGCTCGTAGCGCTGAATATCGCCGCGCTGACGCACCTCACGCATCACGCATTGCACGGTATGTTGGCGCGCGGATCGGGCGGCATAATTTCCATGGCATCGTTGGGCGGATATGTGCCGGGGCCGCATCAGGCGGCCTATTATGCGAGCAAGGCCTATGTGCTCTCATTGAGTGAGGCGCTTGCCTGCGAGGTTAGTGGACGCGGCGTTAAACTCTGCGCGGTCGCGCCTGGGCCCGTCGGCACAACCTTTCATGAAGAGATGCATGCCGAGACAGCGCCTTACCGCAAAATTCTTCCCGAACTATCGCCGGATCGCATCGCGTCGCAGTGCTTATCGCGCGTTTACGCTTGGTCAACGTGTCGTCGTGCCCGGCGTTCTCTATCGCCTATTTTTCATCAGCTTGCGCGTCTTGCCCCACCCGATTTCCGTGCCGATGACCAGATGGCTTCTCAAAAACTGGAACGGACCACGCAAATAGTTCTGCTACCGGTCATCCGTTTCCTTTGTAGCAATCATTTTGCTGTTTAATCTGTGAGACGCCGGGAATGAAGTTTCGCGTATCCTGGCGTTCCACCGCGACCGTGCCCCCCGGACTCTACAGAGTTCGATACCGAGGTGCGGTCGCGTTGCGTTTGGGCGACCCTGGTTCCACATTTGCCGCCATGTCTTCGTCGCGCCCAGTTCTTGACAGCGCCCAGTGGCGCCCCACATCTTGGCGCCATGGGGCCGTAGCTCAGCTGGGAGAGCGCGTCGTTCGCAATGACGAGGTCAGGGGTTCGATCCCCCTCGGCTCCACCATCTTTCTTGGCGCGTGCGACTCTCCTGCGTCGAGCCGGCCGCACGCGCGGGCTTGTGGATGCTTTCTT
This sequence comes from Hyphomicrobium sp., assembly GCA_016716675.1. Taxonomy (GTDB): domain Bacteria; phylum Pseudomonadota; class Alphaproteobacteria; order Rhizobiales; family Hyphomicrobiaceae; genus Hyphomicrobium_B. The sequence goes on along the minus strand of JADJVG010000016.1, from coordinate 30,813 downwards.
TAAATTCCTGTGAATGGGCGCGTGCGACTCTCCTGCGTCGAGCCAGCAGCACGCGCGGACTTGTGAATGCTTTCTTTAAATTGCCGCAGATCGGGCGCGCTTGACGGCACGGTCGCGGCATCCTGCGCCAGATCATTTGCCGCTGACCCTTGCAGGCTTGCGCCTCAAAAGGCTACATGACGCTTGCCGCCTCAGACCGCATAGGGCCCCATGATCGAACTCCTCGGATTCATCAGCTACCTCATCGAGCTGTACACCTACGTCATCATTGCTGGCGTTATCATGAGCTGGCTGATGGCCTTCGGCGTCATCAACGCTTACAACCCCATGGTTCGCTCGATCTGGCAGGGATTGAACGCCGTCACCGAGCCCTTGCTCGCCCCCATCCGCAACATGATGCCGAACATGGGCGGCATTGATATTTCTCCGATTATTTTGCTCTCGCCTGCTATTTCGTGCAGACCGTGGTGTTACCCAACATCGCCAAGGCCGTTGCGTGAGCCGACCTGCCGACCCCGCGCCCTCGACAGCTTCCGCAGAAGTCCCTTGGCGGCACGGCGACGCGGGTGTCATTGTGTACTTTCGTTTAACGCCGAAATCCTCCAAAGATGCCGTCGATGGGCTCCAAACCACCGCCGGGGCTCAAGCCTTTCAGGCGCGCGTGCGCGCACTTCCTGAGGATGGCGAAGCAAATAAAGCCCTGGAAAAGCTCGTTTCTGAGTGGCTCCGGGTTCCTAAAAGGTCTGTCCGGCTGGCCACAGGGGGCAAATCCCGCCTGAAGTCAGTTGCGATCAGTGGTGATATTGAAGATCTGGACCGGCGGCTCCACGCCAAGTTGGCTGAGCTACGGCCATAGAAAAACAAGTCTCGGGGAAGGAACCAGTAGAATGGCTGACGCGCAGATCATTGACGGTAAGAAAATCGCGGCGGACGTCCGCGCCGAAGTGGCAGCGGAAGTGGCTCGCCTGATCAAAGAACATGGCGTCAAGCCGGGCCTGGCGGTTGTGCTCGTCGGCGAAGATCCGGCCAGCAAAGTCTACGTCAAGAACAAGGCGCAACAGACCGTCGAAGTCGGCATGAATTCGTGGGAGCATAAGCTTCCCGCTGAGACCAGCGAAGCCGACGTTCTGGCCCTCGTGAACAAACTGAATAACGACCCGGCATGTCACGGCATTCTGGTGCAGTTGCCGCTGCCCAAGCATATCAATTCGGAGAAGGTGCTGAACGCCATCAACCCGGATAAAGACGTCGACGGATTCCATCCGGTCAACGTTGGTCGTCTGTGGGTTGGCGAACGCGCTCTCGTACCCTGCACGCCGACCGGCTCGATCATTCTTGCCAAGACGGTGCGCCCCAACCTGTCGGGCATGGACGCCGTTGTCATCGGCCGCTCCAACATTGTCGGCAAACCGGTCGCAGCATTGTTGCTTCGCGAAAATTGCACAGTGACAATCGCGCACTCGCGCACCAAGAACATTGAGGATATTGTGAAGTGCGCTGATCTCGTGATCGCCGCTGTTGGTATCCCGGAAATGGTCAAAGGCAGCTGGATTCGTCCAGGCGCCATTGTCATTGATGTGGGCATCAATCGCGTTCCGTCCGAGAACGGCAAAACCAAGCTCGTTGGAGACGTGGCCTATGACGAGTGCGCCAAGGTAGCCGGTGCGATTACGCCGGTTCCGGGTGGCGTTGGCCCGATGACAATTGCATGCCTGCTGCGCAATGCGGCACAAGCCGCGGCGATGCAGATAGGTGTAAAATCCGCATTCGCGTGAGCGCTTTCATGACCATATGGAATGATGTGGTTTCATGAGCGAGGAGCGCCCATGTGAAACGCGCGGGCTCTGGTAGGCAACCGCGCGGAATAGGAAGGCCGGAGGAAACTCCGGCCTTTTCCTTTTCAACCGCGACTTCAATCCCGCAATCGCAAACGATTCCCGCGCAGCCTTATGCCGCCCGGTTGTGCCGCAAGGTTTCGGCGCGATAGCTGAGCGCTTCAGCGATGTGGATGCGGCCGACCGTATCGGCGGCATCGAGATCCGCCAGCGTGCGCGCCACTTTGAGCGTGCGATGAAAGCCGCGCGCGGACAGCGCCAGCGCTTCGGCTGCCTGGCGCAAAAGCGCCACGCCGGCATCATCGGGCATGGCTGTCTGTTCCAGCAGTTGGCCGGAACACTCGGCATTGGTGCGGACGCCTTTGGCGCCAAGGCGCGTATAGCGCTGCCGCTGCCGATCGCGCGCAGCGGCGACGCGGGCACGCACCTCGGCGCTGCCCTCACGCGGCGGCGGCAAGACCAGATCAGCCGCCGACACCGCCGGCACCTCGATCTGAAGATCGATGCGGTCGAGCAGAGGGCCGGAGACGCGGGCTTGATAATCGGCGGCGCAGCGCGGCCCCCGCTGGCAACTGGTACCGGGCGAAGAGCCGCCGCACTTGCACGGGTTCATGGCGGCAACCAGCTGAATGCGCGACGGATAGGATATGCGGTGCTGGGCGCGCGCGATCACCGTTTCGCCGGCCTCCAGCGGCTGGCGCAGCGCATCGAGCACGTTTGGCTGAAACTCCGGCAACTCATCGAGGAACAGCACGCCCAGGTGCGCCAGCGAGACTTCTCCCGGCCGGGGGCGCGAACCGCCACCAACGAGTGCCGCCATGCTGGCCGAATGATGCGGCGCCCTGAATGGCCGGTCGATCGTCAGCTTGCCTCCCATGAGCTCGCCGGCCAGCGAATGAACCATCGAAACTTCGAGAATTTCTTCAGGCGCGAGCGGCGGAAGGATCGAGGGCAGACGCGCGGCGAGCATCGATTTGCCGGAACCCGGCGGGCCGACCATCAACAGATTGTGGCCACCGGCCGCCGCGATTTCCAGAACCCGCTTTGCCGTCTCCTGGCCCTTGATGTCTTTCAGATCAGGCAGAATGCCGCTCGGTGCGGCGATGTTCGGCTTCGGGCGCGACAGGCTCTGCAGACCCTTGAAATGATTGACCAGCGCCAGCAGATGCGGGGCCGCCAGAATGGCAATGTCTTCGCCCGCCCAGGCCGCTTCAGGGCCGCCTGCTTCCGGGCAGATCAAACCCTTGCCGGCGGCGTTAGCGCCTATGGCGGCTGGAAGCGCGCCCGGCACCGCGCGGATCGTGCCATCAAGCGCCAGCTCTCCGATGGCCGCGTAACCGGCGATTGCATCCGGCGCGATCGCCTCCATGGCCGACATCATTGCCAGCGCAATCGCGAGGTCGAAATGGCTGCCTTCCTTCGGCAGGTCGGCAGGCGCCAAATTGACGGTGATGTGCTTGTAGGGCAGTCCGAGCCCGACGGCGTGCAGTGCGTTTCGCACCCGCTCGCGGCTTTCAGCGACCGCTTTATCGGGCAGGCCGACAATCGCGAACGTCGCCTGACCGGGCGTAATTCGCACCTGGACCTCAACGAGGCGAGCCTCAACCCCGACGAACGCCAACGTGGAAATCTGCCCGTACATACCGCCGCTCCATTCCAGGAGAAGCTAACCAGATCATCGAAAGCCGGTCAAGAACAATAAGTGAACATCGCATTACTACCTAGTGTTTGCGACTTTCATTTCAATGGCATCCCAGATCATGGCGGCGATGTCGTTGCCGCCGAAGGCTTTCACCTGGCGGATGCCGGTGGGCGAGGTGACGTTGATCTCGGTGAGGTAGGGGCCGATCACGTCGATGCCGGTGAACAGCAGCCCGCGCCGCTTCAGTTCTGGCTTTAAACGCGCGCAGATTTCGAGATCCCGCGCCGTCAGATCGACTTTGGCCGCCGTGCCGCCAACGTGCAAATTGGAGCGCGTCTCGCCCTCTTGCGGCACCCGATTGATCGCGCCGGCCACTTCGCCATCGACGAGGATGATGCGCTTGTCGCCGAGCGTCACTTCCGGCCGGTATTCCTGAACCATGAACGGCTCGCGGAAGACCGTTTGGAACATCTCGACCAGCGACGACAGATTGCTGTCGTCCGGCTTGATGCGGAACACCGCGGCGCCGCCGTTTCCATAGAGCGGTTTGACGATGATGTCTTTGTATTCGGCGCGGAACGCAACGATATCGTCAAGCTGGCGCGTCACCAGCGTCGGCGGCATGAGATCGAGGAAGTCGAGCACGAACAGTTTTTCCGGCGCATTGCGCACGTGCATCGGATCATTGACCACGAGCGTCTTGGGGTGAATGCGCTCCAGCAGGTGCGTGGTCGTGATGTACGCCATATCGAACGGCGGGTCCTGGCGCAGCAGCACGCAATCGCGCGCGCTGAGGTCCTCGGTGCGCGCGTCCGACAGCGCGTAGTGATCGCCATACTTATCGTTGACGCGCAATGTGTGGCCGCGGGCGAGCAGCGCGTTGCCGCGCAGCGCAAGGTTGGGCGGGGTATAGTAGAAAATATCATGCCCGCGCTTTTGCGCTTCGAGCAGAATGGCGAACGTGCTGTCACCACGAATGTCGATGCGATCGACGGGGTCCATCTGGCAGGCGATGCGAAGGGCCATGACAACTGAATTCACTGCGCTGTTGACGATGCGGCGCACCCTATCACAGCCGCGCGGCCATGAAAGTCTGGCGATGCGGTATCGATAAAACGCTTAATTCTTTGGGGCGCGGCCCGTGATCGACGGCAAGTGCTAGGGCGTGCCTACAAGAAATTATAGGGATCGATGTCCAGCGAGATGCGGACGTCGCCTTTGAACTTCGGAAGCGCCGCTTCCCAGGCGCGCAGGTAACCCTGGATGTCCATGTCTTTCGGCGCCCGCACCAGCAAGCGCCAGCGATAGCGCCCCCGCACCACGGCAATCGGCGCTTCGGCCGGTCCCAGCACGGTGATCTTATCCGACGACGGCGCATGGCGGCGCAAATCGCGCGCGGTGCGTTCGGCAAGTTCCTTATCGCGCGCCGAGACCACGATTGCGGCCAAGCGGCCATACGGCGGTAGCACACCAGTTTGCCGGGTTTTGATTTCATAATTTAGGAACGCTTCGCGATCACCGGCAACAATCGCCTTTATAACCGGGTGTTCCGGCAGATGCGTCTGCACCAGACCCTTGCCGACGAAATGCGTGCGCCCGGCGCGCCCAGTCACCTGATGCAGTAATTGGAATGTGCGCTCGCCAGCGCGCGGATCGGCGCCATGCGCCAGCCCCAGATCGCCATCGACGACGCCGACGAGCGCCAGATCAGGAAAGTTATGGCCCTTGGCGACGATCTGCGTGCCGATGATGATGTCGATCTCACTGCGCTCGATTTTATGGATCATGTCGCGCATTTCCGTGAGCCCCGGGATGAGGTCGGATGACAGCAACGCAAGACGCGCTTGCGGAAACCGCTCCGCGACTTCTTCCGCCACCCGCTCGACGCCCGGACCGCACGCAACCAGACTGTCGGGCGCGGCGCACTTGGGGCACTTCTCCGGCAGCGACAGCGAGAAGCCGCAATGGTGGCAGTTCAACCGCTTCTTGAAGCGGTGCTCGACCAGCCACGCCGAGCACTGCGGGCATTCGATGCGGTGGCCGCACGAGCGGCACAGCGTCAACGGCGCATAGCCGCGGCGATTGAGAAACAGCAGTGATTGCCGGCCTTTTGCGAACGTTTCCGTCATGGCCTCAACGAGACGCGGCGCCAGCCATTTGCCCTTGTCGGGCGCCTCGCGGCGCATATCGATCGCCGATACGTCCGGCATTTCGACTCCGGAAAAGCGCCCTGGCAAAATGACGTGGCGATAACGTTGCGTGATGGCGTTGACGTAGGTTTCAATCGACGGCGTGGCAGACGCAAGCACCACAGGAAACTTGCCGAGATTGCCGCGCACCACGCACATATCGCGCGCCTGATAGTGGACGCGGTCGTCCTGCTTGTAACCTTGATCGTGCTCTTCATCGATGATGATCAGGCCGAGTTCAGGAAACGGCAGAAACAGCGCCGAGCGCGCGCCAACAACGCAACGCACATCGCCGCGCGCCACGCCTTTCCAGATGCGGCCACGCTCCGCCGGCGACACCGCCGAATGCCATTCGACAGGCTTGACGCCGAAGCGGCGCTGGAAACGATCGAGAAACTGGCTGGTCAGCGCAATTTCGGGCAGCATGATCAGCACTAGATGACCGGCTTCCAGCGTGCGCGCCGCTGCTTCGAAATAGACTTCGGTTTTACCCGAGCCGGTCACACCATCGAGCAGGGTCGCGGAAAAATTGCCGCCATCGACGGCACTGCGCAATGTTTCGACGCCGCGCATCTGATCGTCGGTAAAGTCCGTCACCGCGAAACGCGGATCGGGCCGCGCGAAGCCACGTTCAGGAATCGCAACTTCAACCAGGGTACCGGCCGCCACGAGCCCGTCGATGACGCCCGTTGAACATCCGGCAAGGTGGGCGAGTTCGGACTTGGCGCGCACCAAGCCGTCGCTGGCGATCTCCAGGGCTTTGGCGCGCGGTGCCGTCATTTTGGCGGGCTGCGGCGCGCCATCGACGATCGCCACGCCAAAGCGCGGCTTCGCGGGTTCGAAGGCTTCCTGCGCGCTCATCATCATGCGGGCGACCATGCCGAGCGGCGCCAGGGTATATTTGGCGATCCATTCGGCAAACCTGAGCGAAATGATCGGCAGCGGCGGCGCGTCAAGACGCGTGGTGAGGGCCTTCAGCTTTTTCGGATCGACCGGCTTCTGTATGCCGCGCGGCTCGTCCCAGACGATCCCGATACGGCTTTGCGGCCCAAAGGGCACCAGCACGAAGCACCCCGGCACCACCTCAACGCCCGGCGGCAGCAGGTAATCATAGGTCTGATCGAGCGCGACCGGCATCAACACGGGCACGGTTGCGCCCGAGGCCGGTGGCGCCTTTTCGGCGCCATTATCCAAAGCTGCAAACAGACTATCCAAAGGGGCCGCTGCCAGACTAGAAGGTCAGGTCAGAATCAAAGGGTTCTGCCTAGCCTTTAGACTAGGCGGAGCGATGAGGCGAGCATGGGGCAAGGCGCCCCGCCGCCATGTATAACCCTTGCGGTACGCGCCTGGGACACTTGAGGAGCACGACATGAAATTCTTCGTCGATACCGCAGACGTGGCCGAAATCAAAGAACTGGCGGCCACCGGCCTGTTGGACGGCGTGACGACGAACCCCTCACTGGTCGCCAAGGCCGGACGCGACTTCAAAGAGATCGTTGCCGAGATCTGCGCCGTGGTGCCGGGTCCGGTGTCGGCCGAGGTGGCATCGACCGACTATCAGAACATGATGCGTGAAGCCGAAGTGCTGCGCAAAATCGCCAAGAACGTCACGATCAAAGTGCCGCTGACCATGGATGGCTTGAAGGCCTGTAAGGCGCTGACGGGCGACGGCACGATGGTCAACGTGACGCTCTGCTTCTCTGCCAATCAGGCACTGCTGGCCGCCAAAGCCGGGGCGACGTTCGTATCGCCGTTTATCGGCCGCCTCGACGATATCGGCCTTAACGGTATGGACGTGATCCGCGAAATTCGCGCCATCTACGACAACTACCCCGATCTCTCGACCGACATTCTGGCTGCTTCGATCCGCACCGTGAACCACGTCAAGGAAGCCGCTATGATCGGCGCCGACGTCGCGACCATTCCGCCGTCGATTCTGAAGGCGCTCGTCAAGCACCCGCTGACGGACGCCGGTCTGGCGACGTTTGTCGCCGATTGGAAGAAGACCGGCCAGACGATCTGATAGGATACCGACTGCGAGGACTGCGTGACCAAGGCGGCGCCAGCGACAGACATCATCTCACGACTGATCGAGATCGTTGGCGACGCGCATGCCCTCACGCGGCCAGAAGACCAAGCCGGTTACCTGCGCGAATGGCGCGACCGCTATACCGGCAAAACACCAGTCGTGTTGCGGCCGGGCTCTACGGACGAGGTTTCCAAAATCCTGGCGCTTGCCCATGAGCACGGCATCGCCATCGTACCGCAGGCGGGTAATACCGGGCTCGTCGGCGGCCAGATCCCATCACTCAGCGGTACAGAAATCATCCTTTCAGTTGGACGTTTGAAAGCCGTTCGCGCTGTTGACGCCGACGGCGGAACGATGATCGTCGAAGCCGGCGTCACGCTTGCCGACGCGCAGGCCGTGGCTGAAAAGGCAGGCCGCTTGTTTCCGCTCAGTCTCGCATCCGAAGGCAGCGCCCAAATCGGCGGCGTACTCGCGACCAACGCGGGCGGCACCGCGGTTCTGGCTTACGGCAACGCGCGCCACCTTTGTCTTGGGCTTGAAGTCGTGCTGGCGGACGGGCGCATCTGGCACGGCCTGCGCACCCTCAAGAAGGATAACACCGGCTACGATCTGCGTGACCTGATGATCGGCTCGGAAGGCACGCTCGGCGTGATCACCGCCGCTGCCCTGAAGATGGCACCGCGCCCCGCCGAGACCGCAACCGCTATTGTCGCGCTGAACAGTCCGCGCGAGGCGCTCAAACTTTTTCGCCAGGCGGAAGAGACCGCCGGCGGCGCCCTGACGGCGTTTGAATTCTGGGCGCGGGAGGCGATGCAGTTCGCGCTGGACTACATGCCGAACACCCGCGATCCGATGAGCATTGCCCATCCGTGGTATGCGCTCGTTGAGATTTCGAGCGGCGCCTGGCGTCATCTCGAGGGCGGCGGCCGCGCCCATGACCAGCTTGAAAACCTTCTGCTCGCGGCCAGCGACATGTCGCTTATCTGCGATGCCGCGCTCGCCGCGTCGCTGCAGCAAGCGCGCGATTTTTGGACGTTGCGAGAAAGTTTTTCCGAAGCCCAGAAAGGGGCCGGCGGCAGCATCAAGCACGACATCTCATTGCCCATCGCGCGCATTCCGGAATTTCTGGTGCGCGCGGCCGAGGTCGTCGAGCGTGTCTGCCCTGGCGCGCGGCCGGTGCCGTTCGGGCATTTCGGCGACGGCAACCTGCATTATAACGTCAGCCAACCCATCGGCATGGAGAAGGCCCGCTATCTGGCGCTTTGGCAGCCAATGTCAGACGCAGTGCACGCCCTCGTTGCCGATATGGCAGGCTCGATTTCCGCAGAGCACGGCATCGGCCAGATGAAGCGCGACGCTCTCGTGCGTTTCAAGTCACCGGTTGAGATCATCATGATGCGGGCCATCAAGGCGGCGCTGGACCCGAAGGGCATTTTGAATCCCGGCAAAGTGCTTTAGGGTTCGTCCGCCGTCATCGTTAAGGGATCGTTAACGTATTAGAAGAGAGTGTTGCGTCGGTTGAAGAGGCGCCACCGTGACCGAAACGCTCGACGATATTCTGGCAGGCGACGCGGAGCTGCCGCTCGGCAACGACTTGCGCGACGCCGTCCACAATTGGCTACGCCAGCTCACCGGCGAACGCGGGCAGAGTGCGGCGACCCACGACGCCTATGCCCGCGACCTGCGCCAGTTCCTCGGCTTTCTCAAACATCACCTCGGCCACCCGCCCTGCCTCGGCGATCTGGCGCGGCTCGATGCCAAAACCGTGCGCGCGTTCCTTGCCAGCCGCCGCAAAAGCGGCGCCGTATCGCGCTCACTGTCGCGCTCGTTGTCAGCGCTGCGCATGTTCTTTCGCTGGCTGGAGCGCGAAGACACCCTCAAAAATCACGCGGTGCTGCAAATCGCGCTTCCGAAAATTCCACACTCGGTTCCCAAGCCCCTGACGGTCGACTCAGCAGCAGCAATGGTGACGCCCGGCGCGTCCGACGCTGACGACTGGATCGCCGCGCGCGATTGCGCCGTCATGGTGCTGCTCTATGGCTGCGGCCTGCGCATTAGCGAAGCCTTGAGCCTGACACTGCGCACCGCGCCGCTCAACGGCCACGACGTCATGCACATCACAGGTAAGGGCGGCAAGAGCGCATGGTGCCGGCGCTGCCGGTCGTTTCCGAAGCGATCGCCCGCTATGTGCGGCTCTGCCCGTATCCGCTGGAACGCGACGGGCCGCTGTTTGTCGGCGCGCGCGGCGGACCGCTGTCGCCGCGGCTGATCCAGCTCGCCATGGAAAAAATGCGCGCCGACATGGGATTACCAGACACCGCCACGCCGCATGCGCTGCGCCATTCCTTCGCCACGCATTTGCTGTCGGCAGGCGCCGACTTGCGACAGATTCAAGAACTTCTCGGCCATGCCTCACTCTCGACCACACAGATCTATACCGAGGTCGATCGCGACCGTTTGTTGAGCGTCTATGATGCCGCTCATCCGCGCGCCGACCGGCGGAGCGACCCGCGCCCTATTTAAACTGCAGAGAGCACCCTGAATGATCCGCCGCCGCCTCATCGCTTTTGCTGTGACACTTTTTGCCGCCTCGGCAGCGCCCCTTGCCGCCGAGACGGTGAAACCCGCCACGGCCCCTGAACAATGCGGCGGCCGAGACATGATCGAAGAAATGCGGGTCACCGATCCTCCCCGCTATCAGCGCGTGATCGACGGCGCCGCAAAAATCGAAAATGGCGGCGCGCTACTTTGGAAAATCGAGAAAGACGGCATAGCGCCCTCGTACTTGTTCGGCACCATCCACATGGCCGATGCGCGCGTCACGGCGCTGAACGCTATAACCACACACGCCTTGTCGAAGGCCAAGACGGTGGCGCTGGAAATCGCCAACATGTCGGACCAGGGTATGATGGCCGCGATGACGAAAGTGCCGGACTTGCTGGCTTACACTGACGGCACCACCTTGAAGGCGCAGCTGAGCGAGGCCGAGTTCGCCAAGGTGCAACAGCTGATCACAAAAACCGGTATGCCCGGCGACGCGGCCATCGTGTTGCGCCCCTGGCTCATCAGCACCCTGCTTGCTATTTCCGATTGTCACCGGGCGCAGATGGAAGCTGGCAAGAAGGCGCTGGACGAGCAGGTCGAAAGCACAGCCAAAGCCAATGGCGCGACGGTCGTCGGTCTCGAAACCGCCGAGAGCCAGCTCGCGGCCATGGCCAGCATCCCCAACGACGCCCAAATCAAGATTCTGAAAGCCGGCTTGGTGTATGCGGACCGTACGGATGACATGATCGAAACGCTGGTGCAGATGTACCTGAAGCGGAACATCGCCGCGACCATGCCATTTCAACTGGCCCTGGCTGAGAAGGCCGGAGTGGACCCGTCCATCTACGACGATTTCATCAGAATTCTGATTACCGACCGCAATCGCAAAATGCGCGACGCCGCCCAACCTTTGCTCGAAAAGGGAAACGCATTCGTTGCTGTGGGAAGCCTGCACTTGCCCGGGCACACCGGTCTCGTCACGCTGCTGCGTGAAGCCGGATATAAGGTCACGCCCGCCGAATAATCTGCCCGAAAGGCGCAATCTTCACACGAGCTTGGCTGCGGCATATCCGAAAGCCGATACCGCACCTGTCAGCACTGACCCCCACGCGAGATCGGCCAGCGTCATCGCTAACGGCCAATCGCGCAGCGTTGCAAGGTTGGTGAGGTCGTAGGTGGCGTAGGCGAAGAACCCGAACGCCACCCCCAGCAGAGCCGCCTTCATCACATCGCCTTGCGTGAACGCCGGATTGACCGCGAACACCACGATGCCCGCGACGTAGATCAGATAGAACGCAATCGCCGCCGGGATGTTGAAACTGTCGCCCATCAGATGACCGATGGACGCGCGATAGAAATCCTTCATGACGAAACCGAGCCAGACAAAATCAACGACCACGAAGATTGCCAAGGCGGCCATATAAGCGGCGGCAAGTCTCATGTCGGCAACCTCGGGACCATTGGTGTCATCGGAGGTTGGTACGGTAAGCGGCACGCATTTGGATCTCCGCGCCGCGCTCGGAGCACTGCAGCCCCAACCGCCGCATCACATGTGTATGGCGCGCTTGGCGACGGAAAGCGCCGCTTCTTTAACGGCTTCCGTGAGCGTCGGATGGGCATGGCAGGTGCGCGCCAGATCCTCAGCCGAACCGCCGAATTCCATGATAACAGCGGCCTCCGCGATCAGTTCGCCAGCGCTCGGACCGATGATGTGGACGCCCAAAATGCGGTCGGTGGTGGCGTCGGCGAGCACCTTCACAAAACCGTCCGTCGTGCGGTTGACCTTGGCGCGGCCATTGGCCGAGAACGGGAACTTACCGCTTTTGTATGCAATGCCGACCGCCTTCAGGTCCTCTTCCGTCTTGCCGACACTGGCCACCTCGGGCTGCGTGTAGATGACACCGGGAATGACGTCGTAGTTCACGTGACCCGCTTGACCGGCAATGATCTCCGCCACCGCCATGCCTTCGTCTTCTGCCTTGTGCGCCAGCATCGGCCCGGCGATCACGTCGCCGATCGCATAGACGCCCGTGACAGACGTCTGGAAATGACTGTCCACCGCGATGCGCCTTTTAGCGTCGAGCGCGATTCCGGCTTCCGCAAGCCCAAGCCCGTCGGTGTAAGGCGTCCGCCCAATCGCGACGAGCACGACATCGGCGCCGAGAGACTCGGCTGCCCCGCCGGCTGCAGGTTCGATGGTGACCGAAACGCCGTCGCCGGTCTGTGCCGCGCCGGTGACCTTATGGCCGAGGCGGAACACGAAGCCTTGCTTTTCAAGAATGCGTTGGAACGATTTGGCGACATCGCCATCCATGCCCGGCAGGATGCGGTCGAGATATTCGACGACCGTCACCTCTGCGCCGAGACGCCGCCAGACCGAGCCGAGTTCAAGCCCGATCACACCGGCGCCGATCACCAGAAGCTTCTTCGGCACCGCTTTTAAATCAAGGGCGCCAGTCGATGATACGATCGTTGTCTCATCGATCTTCACGCCCGGCAGTTGCGCAACGCCTGAACCGGTTGCGATCACGACATGCCGTGCTTCGAGCGTTTTCGTTTCGCCATTGATGAACGTCACCGACACTTTGTCAGCGGCCAAGATTTTGCCGGTGCCGTGATAGTGATCGATCTTATTCTTCTTCAACAGGAAGCCGACGCCATCGACGTTGCCTTTGATGCCTTCGGCCTTGAAGGCCTGCATCTTGGCGAGGTCGAGCTTCGGCGACACCTCGATGCCCATCACGGCGAAGTGGCGATTGGCTTCATCAAAGGCTTCGGAGGCGTGCAGCAGAGCTTTCGACGGAATGCAGCCGACATTGAGACAGGTGCCGCCATGCGTGTTGCGCCTTTCGACGACGGCCACTTTCATGCCGAGCTGAGAGGCGCGGATTGCGCAGACGTATCCGCCTGGACCCGTACCGATAACGATCAGATCATAGGGTCCCGACATTGGCATGGTCTCCGTGCACGTCTGTTGTGATCGCGCTGCCTTCCGCAGCACCGCTGACCGGTCCAAGCACCAATGCAGCACGGTTATGCTGCACCGGCGTCCTGACCGCGCCTTCGACAATCGGTTCTCTCAGCCGATTGTTCAAGTCTACAGTTCCAGAATGAAGCGCTGCGGATCTTCCAGACATTCCTTGACGCGCACCAGGAACGTGACGGCCTCTTTGCCATCAACGATGCGGTGATCGTAGGAGAGGGCCAAGTACATCATCGGCCGGATCACGATCTGTCCGCCGCGCACCACGGGACGCTCTTCGATGCGATGCATCCCGAGAATGCCGGCCTGCGGCGCGTTCAGGATCGGCGTCGACATCATCGATCCATAGACGCCGCCATTCGAGATGGTGAACGTGCCGCCCTGCATGTCTTCAATGCCGAGCTTACCGTCGCGCGCGCGGCGGCCGTATTCGGTGATCTTCTGCTCGATTTCCGCAAGGCTCAAGCGGTCGGCGTCGCGCACGACAGGCACAACAAGACCCTTCTCGGTGCCGACGGCTACCCCGATGTGATAGTAATTCTTAAAAACCAGATCCTCGCCGTCGATCTCGGCGTTGACCGCCGGAATATCGCGCAGCGCCTGGATGCAGGCCTTCACGAACAAGCCCATGAACCCGAGCTTCACGCCGTGGCGCTTCTCGAAGATATCCTTGTATTGATTGCGCAAAGCCATCACGGCGCTCATGTCGACGTCGTTGAACGTCGTCAGCATGGCGGCGGTATTTTGCGCGTCTTTCAAGCGGCGGGCGATGGTCTGGCGCAAGCGGGTCATCTTCACCCGTTCTTCGCGATTGGCGTCATTGCCGGCTGATGGCAAGCGCACGTCACGCAGCGCCAAGGCCGCGGGAGAGAGCGTGGCATCGGGAACCGGCTTCGCGGGGCTGATCGGTTCTGCGATCAACTCGCGCACCAGCATTTGTTTGGGCGCGGCCGCCGCGCCGTTCGCGGTTGCAGCCTGCACGTCACTTTTCAAGACCTGTCCGCGTTTGCCAGAGCCCGCCACATCAGCGGCTCCGAGACCAGATTCAGCGAGGGCCTTTCGCGCTGCCGGACTGGGCGGCATGGCCGTTGCGGCGGGCGCGGCTGCAGCGGCCGGAGCAGGGGCCGCGGCTGGCGCAGCAACAACAGCAGGGGCAGCACCACCACCGCTGTTGAGCGCTGCGAGCAGTGACCCGACAGCGACGGTCGTACCTTGCGCGACGACAATCTCGCCCATCACGCCCGATTCAGGCGCCGGAACTTCGATCGTCACTTTATCGGTTTCGAGTTCGACCAGCGGCTCATCGACGGTGACCGTATCACCCGCCTTCTTGAACCATTTGCCGACAGTCGCCTCCGTCACGCTTTCGCCAAGTGTCGGAACGCGTATTTCAATCGTCATTTGAGTTCTCAAGCCTCTTAAATGCCAAGCGCATCAGCAACGAGCGCGGCTTGTTCCTTGTTATGTTGCGATAGCAGTCCGGTCGCGGTCGACGCCGAGGCGGCGCGGCCGGCATAGCGCGGACGGCGATGGACATAGCCGAGATGCGTCAAGACCCACTCGATGTTGCTGTCCATGAACGTCCAAGCGCCCATATTTTTTGGCTCTTCCTGGCACCATACGATTTCAGCGTACTTGAACCGTCCAAGTTGCTGGATCAAAGCCCGTGCCGGGAACGGATAGAGTTGCTCGACCCGCAGAATATAGGTGTCGTCGCGGCCCCTCGCATCGCGCGCATCGAGCAAGTCGTAATAAACCTTGCCCGAGCATAGCACGACGCGCCGGATTTCGTGATCCGGCTTGAGGGTTATCGCGGCGGTCCCCATCTGCGCATCGTCCCACAGCAGCCGGTGGAAGCCGGTGTCGGGTCCGAATTCCTCAAGCGGCGAGACCACGCGCTTGTGGCGCAGCAGGGATTTCGGCGTCATCAGAACCAGCGGCTTGCGGAAGGTGCGGTGCAGCTGGCGACGCAGAATATGGAAGTAATTCGAGGGCGTTGAGCAGTTGGCAACCTGCCAGTTGTCTTCTGCCGAAAGCTGCAGGAAACGCTCGAGGCGGGCGGAGGAATGCTCCGGCCCCTGACCCTCGTAGCCGTGCGGCAGCAGACAGACGAGACCCGACATGCGCAACCACTTGCGCTCGCCCGACGACAGGAACTGATCGAAGATCACCTGCGCGCCGTTGGCGAAGTCACCGAATTGCGCTTCCCAGAGCGTCAGCGCGTTCGGTTCCGCCAGCGAGTAGCCATACTCGAAGCCGAGCACCGCTTCTTCCGACAGCATCGAGTTGATGATTTCGAACCGCGCTTGGTTCGGCGCAATATGCTTCAGCGGCGCGTAACGGCGCTCGCTGTCCTGATCGAGAAGCACGGCATGGCGTTGCGAGAAGGTGCCGCGCTCGCAATCCTGGCCTGACAGTCGGATCGGAAAGCCTTCCGTCAACAGCGTGCCGAACGCCAGATGCTCGGCCATCGACCAGTCGATGCCTTGCCCGCCTTCCACCATGTCCCGGCGCTTTTCGAGCAGCTTACCGATGGTCTTGTGGATAGTGAGATCCCTGGGATCGTCGTGATGCGCCGGCCGACATCTTTCAGGTGATCAAAGGGCACACCGGTATTGCCGCGCCAGTCATCGCTTTCCGCGCGTGCAAGCCCAGACCAGCGGCCATCCAGCCAGTCGGCCTTATTGGGCTTGTAGTCGTCGGAATGACTGAACTCGGCGTCGAGCGTCGCCCGGACGTCGGCCTTCATGGCCACCACGTCGGCGGCCGTCATCACACCTTCTTCAACCAGGTACGACGAATATTTCTCGACGACCGTCGTGTGCTGCTTGATCGCCTTGTACATCTGCGGCTGCGTGAACAGCGGCTCGTCCGTTTCGTTGTGGCCGAAACGGCGATAGCAGAACATGTCGATCACCACCGGCTTCTGGAAGCGCTGGCGGAATTCGGTCGCGATCTTGGCGACGTGGACGACGGCTTCTGGATAGTCGCCGTTGACGTGGAAAATCGGCGCTTCGATCATCAGCGCCACATCGGAGCAATACGGCGACGAGCGCGAATGGTGCGGGCTCGTCGTGAAGCCGATCTGGTTGTTGATGATGAAGTGGATGGAGCCGCCGGTGCGGTGACCGCGCAGACCCGAGAGGCCAAAGCATTCGGCGACCACGCCCTGGCCAGCGAATGCCGCGTCACCATGGATGAGCAGCGGCATGACCGGCGTGCGTTCGCCCGGCTCGCAGCCGTGCTGATCCTGCTTAGCGCGCACTTTACCGAGCACCACCGGATCGACGATTTCGAGATGCGACGGGTTTGCGGTCAACGACAGATGGACGTTGTTGCCGTCGAACGCCCGATCGGAAGACGCGCCAAGGTGATACTTGACGTCGCCCGACCCTTCGACGTCGTCGGGCTTGAACGATCCGCCTTTGAATTCCTTGAAGATCGCGCGTAGCGGCTTCGACATGACGTTGGCAAGCACGTTCAACCGGCCGCGGTGGGCCATGCCGAGCACGATTTCGCGCACGCCGAGGTGACCGCCGCGCTTGATGATCTGTTCGAGCGCCGGGATCATCGCCTCGCCGCCGTCCAGGCCGAACCGCTTGGTGCCGGTGTATTTGAGGTCGCAGAACTTCTCGAACGTCTCGGCTTCGATCAGCTTACGCAGGATGGCCTTGCGCCCCTCGACCGTAAAGCTGATGTCCTTCTCTGGACCTTCGACGCGCTCCTGAATCCAGCCCTTTTGCACAGGGTCGGTGATGTGCGTGAACTGCACACCGATCTGCCGGCAATAGGTGCGGCGCAGAATGACCAGAATCTGGCGCATGGTCGCCGTTTCGAGGCCCATCACCCGATCGATAAAGATCGGACGATCGAGATCCGCATCGGTGAAGCCATAAGTTTCCGGCATCAGCTCGCGGTGCGCCTTGCGGTCGGAAATGCCGAGTGGATCGAGATCGGCGGCAAGGTGGCCGATCACGCGATAGGCGCGGATCAGCATCAGCGCGCGGATCGAGTCCTGTGTCGCCCGCAGCGATGCGGCGGGTGACAGCTCGAAGCCTTCCGCCTGGGCGCGGCGCTCGATGCGGGTGCGGATGTTCCGCTCTGCTTCGGCGTAGTCGCCGGTCAATGCACCGATGAGGTCACGATCCGTGGTCGTGTCGTTCAGCAGCATCGACAGCGGCGCGGCCCATGAGGCGCTGGCGCTGTGCTGTGATTGAGGCGCGTGCGCCGGCTCTTTGATACTTTCGAAAAAACGCCGCCATTCATCGCTGACGGCACCGGGATTGCGCTCATATTCGGCGTGCATTTCCTCGACATAGGGCGCGTTGGCCGCACTGAGGAACGAGGTTCGCAAAAACGCGTCGTTAAGCGCCTGTCGTGACATTGGTCTTCACCTTTTCTTGCTCCAGCACTTTCGTCCGGCAGTTTGAAATCGGCGGTACTGCTCTGGTGGACTAGGCTGTGAAATGCACAATCACACCAGACTTATGTCCGGCTGTCGTTTTAAGCCTTCAAAACCTCAAGCAGAGTCTTGCCGAGGGCTGCCGGGCTTGGAGAAATTGCGATACCGGCGGCCTGCATTGCTGCAAGCTTGTCTTCGGCTTTGCCTTTGCCGCCTGAAATAATGGCGCCAGCATGGCCCATGCGACGGCCCGGTGGCGCCGTGACGCCGGCAATAAAACCAGCCATCGGCTTTTTGCGACCCTTGGCGGCTTCGCGACGCAAGAAATCCGCGGCATCTTCTTCGGCCGAACCGCCAATTTCGCCGATCATGATGATCGACTGCGTTTCCGGGTCCGACAGGAAGAGATCGAGCACGTCGATGAATTCGGTGCCCTTGACGGGATCGCCGCCAATGCCGACGGCGGTCGTCTGGCCGAGGCCGACATCGGTGGTCTGCTTGACAGCTTCATACGTCAGCGTGCCCGAACGCGATACGATACCGACCGAGCCGTGCTTGAAGATGTTGCCCGGCATAATGCCGATCTTGCTCTGGTTCGGCGTCAGCAGACCGGGGCAGTTGGGGCCGACGAGGCGCGACTTGGAACCAACCAACGCCCGCTTCACCTTCACCATGTCCATCACCGGAATACCTTCGGTGATGCACACGATCAGCGGAATTTGAGCGTCGATGGCTTCGAGGATCGCATCGGCCGCGAAGGGCGGCGGCACGTAGATCGAGGTGGCGTTGGCGCCTGTCTTGGCGACGGCTTCGGCGACCGAATCAAACAGCGGAACGTCCGACAGTTCGGCATCCGGGTGCTTCGAGCCGCCCTTGCCGGGGGTCACACCGCCGACGATCTGGGTGCCATAGGCTTTTGCCTGTTTCGTGTGAAACGTACCCTGGCTACCCGTAATGCCCTGGCAAATTACCTTCGTCGTCTTATCGATAAGAATAGCCATTCCTGCCCTCAACCCCGTTCAGCTTTTCAGCTCTCTTTTAACAGCCTTTTGCAGTGCAGCAAGGGCGACCATGGTGGAATTCTGAGCGATTTTCGTTGGCCTGACGGCCGTCAAATGCACAGCCAACCCGGCGACATGCGCTACGTTGCCCATAAGATGCCCAGAATTAAACGCGGCTTTACGGTGATTTCACTCTGCGCCGGAATAAGCGTGCGGCTCAGTCGTTGTCCCCAGTCACGGCAGCAACGCTCCCCAAAAGTGGAACCCGCCGTGGCGGACACCCCGGCCCTTCCCCGCTAGTGGCCGGGGTGATTCTATTTCTGCGGAGCCCCGTGCCGCCGCCTGGCGCAAGTAAACCACCGGCGCTCGCAAAGAAAAACGGGCCAGCCGCCGTTTGCATGGCAGCAGGCCCGTGTGATTCGCTCAAAGTGGCCTCTTAGGCTGGCCGGTTAAGCAGCCTTTTTCACTTCGTCGGTGATCTTCTTGGCGGCGTCCGCAAGGTCGTCGGCCGGAATGATCTTGAGGCCTGATTCGCGCAGGATCTTCTTGCCGAGTTCGACGTTGGTGCCTTCCAGGCGGACAACCAGCGGCACCGTGATCGCCATTTCGCGGGCGGCTGCGATGACGCCTTCCGCGATGATATCGCAGCGCATGATGCCGCCGAAGATGTTGACCAGAATGCCCATCACATTCGGATCGGCCAGGATGATCTTGAAGGCTTCCTGCACCTTTTCCTTGGAGGCGCCACCGCCGACGTCGAGGAAGTTGGCTGGTTCAGAACCGTACAGCTTGATGATGTCCATCGTCGCCATCGCGAGGCCCGCACCGTTGACGAGGCAACCAATCTTGCCGTCCAGTTTGATGAACGCGAGATCGAACTTCGAGGCTTCGATTTCTGTCGGGTCTTCTTCGCCGAGATCGCGCATCGCCACGATTTCCGGGTGGCGATAAAGGGCGTTGCTGTCGAAGTCGAACTTGCCGTCGAGGCAAATCAGCTTGCCGTCCTTGGTGACAACCAGCGGGTTGATTTCGAGCATGCTCATGTCCTTTTCGATGAACATGCGCGTCAGGTTCTCGACGATCTTCGAGCACTCTTTCACCTGATCACCCTTGAGGCCCAGCGCGAACGCGATCTTGCGGCCATGGAACGGCTGATAGCCGGTCGCCGGGTCGATCTGGACGGTATGGATCTTCTCAGGCGTGTCGTGCGCGACGTCTTCGATGTTCATGCCGCCAGCCTGGCTGACGATGAACGCGATACGCGACGTCTCGCGATCGACGAGCGCGGACAGATAAAGTTCGCGATCGATCTGCGAGCCATCTTCGACATAGAGGCGGTTGACGATGCGGCCGCCCGGACCGGTCTGCACGGTGACCAGCGTTTTGCCCAGCATTTCAGCCGCAAACTGGCGCACTTCATCAATCGACTTGGCGAGGCGCACGCCGCCCTTTTCGCCGGCTTCCTTTTCCTTGAACGTGCCCTTGCCGCGGCCGCCGGCGTGGATCTGCGCCTTCACGACCCAGACCGGACCCGGCAACTTCTTGGCAGCGGCCACCGCTTCCTCGACCGTGAACGCTTCATGGCCGTTCGGCGTCGAGATGCCGTACTGGCGATAAAGCTGCTTGGCCTGATATTCATGGATATTCATGAGATGCTGTTCCTAGAAATTAAGCCAAGCTCGGCTGGATGGTTTTGCAGGCTTCCATAAGGCCCTTCACGGACGCAATCGACTTGTCGAACATGACCTTCTCGTCGGCGTTCATGGCCAATTCGACGATTTTCTCGACGCCGCCCGCACCGATCACGACCGGCACGCCGACGTACATTTTGTCCTGGCCGTACTGGCCGGTGAGATGCGCCGCGCAGGGCAGCATGCGCTTCTTGTCCTTGAGGTAGCTCTCAGCCATCGAGATCGCGGAAGCCGCGGGCGCATAGAACGCCGAGCCGTTACCGAGCAGCCCGACAATCTCGCCGCCGCCACCGCGCGTGCGCTTGATCATGGCGTCGAGGGCTTCCTGCGTGAACATGCCGAGCTTGACGCAATCTGGCAGCGGCACGCCACCGATCGTCGAGTAGCGAACCATCGGCACCATGTCGTCGCCGTGGCCGCCGAGCGTCATGGCGCGCACATCTTCAATCGAAACGCCGGCTGCGTCGGCGAGGAAGCACGAGAAGCGGGCGCTATCGAGCACGCCTGCCATACCGACGACCTTGTTGGCCGGAAGGCCGGAAAACTTCTGCAGCGCCCAGACCATGGCGTCGAGCGGGTTGGTAATGCAGATCACAAACGCCTCAGGCGCGTGGGTTTTAATGGCGACGCCAACCTGCTCCATGACCTTCAGGTTGATGCCGAGAAGATCGTCGCGGCTCATGCCCGGCTTGCGCGGCACGCCTGCGGTCACGATGCACACGTCGGCGTTGGCGATGGCGCCATAGCCTTCCGGGCCGGTGCCTGAGAGCTTGCCGTTGAAGCCTTCGACCGCCGCCGTCTGCGCGAGATCGAGTGCCTTACCCTTGGCCGTGCCTTCGATGACGTCCGTCAAAACGATGTCGCCGAGTTCCTTAAGGCCCGCCAAGAGCGCGAGTGTTCCACCGATTTGTCCAGAGCCGATCAGTGCGATTTTAGTGCGCGCCATGCGAATGTTCCCTCTTGGGCCGAAGCTTGATTGTGTGCTTGGAGCCTGTTGTTGCGTTGCGGGATAATTTCAGTCTTGAGGTGCCTAGTCAAATTCTTCAGGCAGTCAAGCGCAAGCACGATTTGCGATGGCCAACTTCAGTCCAAAACAGGCAATTCGCGACCAAAGCATGAGCGATGGTTGCGATGTCCGTCAGGATTGACCGGCGGAATGGCGGGCGAGGTAGCCTTCAGATCGCATTTCCATCAATCGCGACGCGGTGCGTTCGAAGAGCTCTGCTCCCTTGCCAGTCGGATAGAGCTGATCGGGCTGGCCATCCGCTGACGCGATCAGGCAGGTTCGCGTGTCGTATAACGCGTCGATCAGATTGATGAAGCGGCGGGCGACGTCACGACGGCCCGGATCAATGACCGGAATGCCATCAATCAGCACGGTATGAAAGGCGTGCGCGATATGCAGATAATCGTTGGCGCCGAGTGGCACGTCGCACAAATCGGCGAAATGAAAACGCGCCACCCCCATCGACGCCAGCGGCACGACAACAGCACGGCCTTTCACGTCGATTGTCACCGCCTTGCCCGGATGATGGCCGGTTAGTCGATCCCAATGGCTATCGAGCGCGCGGCGCGCCGCATCGTCGGCCGGGGTGAAATAGAGCTGCGCGCCCGCCAACTTATCGAGCCGGAAATCCTTCTGCGCTTTCAGCTCGACGACGTCCATGTGCTGCTGGATCATAGCGATGAACGGCAAAAAAAGCTCACGATTGAGGCCGTTCTTATAGAGCGTGGAGGGATGCGCGTTCGATGTCGCCACCACCACCGTTCCGGCGGCGAAGAGACCTTGGAACAGCCGCCCGAGGATCATCGCATCGGCAATATCGTAGACGTGCAACTCGTCGAAGCAGAGCAGCTTCGCTTGCCGCGCAATGTCTTTCGCAACTTGCGGGATGGGATCGCCCGGCACCGTTTCCCGCGCCTCACCGATGCGCTCGTGGACGTCGGCCATGAACTCATGGAAATGAGCGCGGTGCTTCGGCGCGTACGTCGTCTCTTCGTAGAACAGATCCATGAGCATGGTCTTGCCGCGGCCGACGGCACCATGAATGTAGAGACCCTTAGGAGGGGTGGCTGGCTTGGAGAACACCCCCCACAGCGGGCGCGGCGTGCCGGCAAATTTGGCGAGCGCTACATGCAGCGCATCGAGCCGCGCGGCGACGGCGCGTTGTGCCCCGTCAGCTTCAATCTCGCCCAGCGCTAACTGTTCGTCATATCGTTTGAGGATGGAGGCCATGCGCCGGATGGTTAATGCAGTTGAGAAGCAATCGGTATCGGTAATGTCAGTGCTGACCGTCCCGCCACATCCCTCGCACGCCACCCCGCCAGCCTTTACGCGACCGAATGTCACCATGCATGATTACTGAACAAAGTTCGGCATTTCAGGTGCTTGCCGCACCTGGCGGCCGTTAACGCAAAACAGTCATGCAAATGCGGTCGCTGAAATTCACACTTCGATCGCCATTTCTCGTGAAGATTGAGCCAGTTGCGTCGGCACATGCCGGCTCGGCCTGCGCGAGGACTATGACACAATGGACGACATAACGATTACGCCTGGCGAAGCCGCCGGGACGATACGCCGAGTATTGCGCAGCGAAACCCATCTCATCGAAAGCCACCTGTTGCGCCTTGAGGGCGACGCCCGCCGCCGCCGCTTCGGTCACGACGTCTCCGATCATTTCATCCACACCTACGCTTTGCATGGCGCCGATCTCGGCAACTTAACGTTCGGCTATTTCTGCGATGGGGAAATTCGCGCCATTGCCGAATTGCGCCAGAGCGGCCGTGCCTTTGGACATACAGCCGAAGTCGCGTTTTCCGTCGAGCGGCCCTATTCCGGAAAAGGCATTGGTACGCAATTGATGGGTCGCATCATTCGCGCCGCGCGCAATCGCGGCCTCCAGCATTTGCTGCTCGTCTGTCTGCGCGACAATGTCAAAATGCAGGCAATCGCCCGTCACTATGGCGCCGATCTGAAAATTGAAGACGGCTCCATCGTCGCCGCCATTATTCGGAAGCACGCCGACTACGAGTCGTATGCCAGCGAGTTTCTCGATGACCGCATGGTCTTCATGCAGGCCGCATTCGATTGGCAGACGCGCCTTGCGCGCATGAACTAATTGGGAGAGGCCGCGATTTGGAATTGCAAAACGCAGACGCGAAATTGCAATTCGAATTGCAGCAAATGTGCGCGGCATTCTCAAATCTAAGAAAAGCGGATCACGACTGCGCCGCCTAATTCATGTCGCTCAATCGCCGTCAATACCAATTGGCCGGCCAAAAAACAGATAAATTGCGGCATTCATGCAACAGGTTGCAATGAATAGTCGTGCTTTTGGCTGTCTATTCAAACTTATAGATCAACAAATCAGAATAACTTGCGCATGGTTAATTTGTTCGAGCTGATTCGAACTCTAGAGGAGACTATTCCAATGGCTAAAGCAGCAGCAAAGAAGGTCGTAGCAAAGCGTAAGAAGCCGGCCGCCAAGAAGGCAGTCGCAGCGAAGAAGACCGTCCGCAAGGCCGCCAAGAAGCCGGCAGCGAAGAAGAAGAAAGCTGCCTAAAGTGTTGATGGCCCCGCCTGCCCTTAGACTGGGCAGTCGGGCGGTGGGGCAAACAACCTAGTGGTTAGCGCTTGAAATAGCGCTCGACGGATCGAATATAGGCCGGTGGTTGCGAGATGCGCCACCGGCCATTTTTATTGGGTCACGCCGCATGCCGCGGGGTCCTATTTGGCCGCTTCTCAATTCGCCTGTGTTGCATAGGCGTCTTCGCCAGACGCGCCGAATCAATCGCAATTAAACGCGGCGCTCGACCATCAGCTTTTTCAATTCGGCGATGGCTTTGGCGGGCGACAAGCCTTTCGGGCAGGCCTTGGCGCAATTCATGATGGTATGGCAGCGATACAGCCGGAACGGATCTTCCAGATTATCGAGACGCTCGCCGGTCGCTTCATCGCGACTGTCGATGACCCAGCGATAGGCCTGCAGCAGAATAGCGGGGCCCAGATAGCGGTCGGAGTTCCACCAATAGCTCGGGCATGACGACGAGCAGCAAGCGCACAGAATGCACTCATACAGCCCATCGAGCTTCTCGCGGTCGTCGCGCGATTGCTTCCATTCCGTCGGCGGTGTCGGCGTATCGGTTTTCAGCCACGGCTCGATTGAGCGATGCTGGGCGTAGAAGTTCGTCATATCGGGCACGAGATCTTTGACGACCTGCATGTGCGGCAGGGGATAGACCTTCACCGCGCCCGGCACCTCGTCGATGCCCTTCAGGCAGGCGAGTGTGTTAGTGCCGTCGATATTCATGGCGCACGACCCGCAGATGCCTTCACGGCACGAGCGGCGCAGCGTCAACGTCGGATCGATTTCGTTTTTGATTTTCAGCAGCGCATCGAGAACCATCGGGCCGCACTGGGCCTCGTCGATATAATAGGTATCGATGCGCGGGTTCTGGCCATCATCGGGGTTCCAGCGGTAGATGCGGAACTCTTTCCATTTGCCCGCGCCCTCGGGCTTGTTCCAGGTTTTGCCAGCGGTAATTTTTGAATTCTTCGGGAGTGTCAGCTGAACCATTGTCTGCTTTCGCTGTTAATCGCGTAAAATCCTGAGCCTTCACAGAACCTTGAAGGCCTTCCCCTGTCAACGCCAACCATCGGCTAACGATGCGGTTCTTTGGCGCCTTAAGGCCCAATTCAGCATGGTCTTCAGGCAGGTTTTTGGAATTTGCGCAGCTCTCTGACCAGTGCGGTCAGCCGCTCCGCAATCTCGGCCCCTGCATCAACTGCTGTACGTAACGTCGCCCGCGTTTGGATGAGGGTATTCAAGCGTTCCTGCTGCTCGCCAAAGCCGAAGAACACCTCTTCGGGAGCGTCGATATCGCCGTCCTCGATGGCCGTCATGACATCGAAAGCGTTCTGCGCCGCCAGCACGATGTGGGTCGCAATATCGTTCATCAAGCGCAGATAGAGCCGCTGGGCGTCGGCCCGGATGCGCCGCCCATGCACGCCGAATTTCATCGGCGCCGTCGCCTGCCCACCCTCGCCCGCGAAGACGTTGGGGTGCTGCTGGAAGCGCTTGAAAATGCTTTCCAGGCCAATGCAGCAGGTTTCGAGATCCCGCAGACTGGCGCCGGTCTTGCGCTTGGTGCGCGTGCGGCCGGCGGATTTCTCCTGGCCCGACCAGTTGATGGCGGCGATCGACGAAATCGCGCCTAACGCTGCTAACGCCGGTAGCACCGCCGCGAACGGATCGGGCGGCATACGGGTATCGATATCATCGACGGGTTCAGTGCCCGGCTTGGCCAATCGCGCGTTCCCTTTGAGACTGCCGGCAGGACTAGGCCGCAGCCTGGGCGCTCCGTCAACCCTTGCCGGCGGGCAATCGCATGCCCCACCGACCCCGGCAGTTTTAGTACACGCGAGCCTTAGGCTCGATGTACTTGATCTCGTTGGTCAACGTCATTTTATGCACCGGGCGGTCGGTCAGCGTCACCGCCTTCTTAGCGCCGTCGGCAAACGCCAGCGTATGCTTCATCCAGTTGACGTCGTCGCGCTTGGGGAAGTCTTCGCGGGCGTGTGCGCCACGGCTTTCCTTGCGCGCCTCGGCGCCGACAACCGTAACAGCGGCCTGCGCAATCAGGTTATCGAATTCCAAGGTCTCGATCAGATCCGAGTTCCAGACCAGCGACCGGTCGGTGACCTTGATGTCGCCGGCGTCGCGCCAAACCTGTGTGATCTTTTCGACGCCTTCTTTCAGCACCGGTCCGTCACGGAACACCGCGCAATTGGCCTGCATCACCTTCTGCATGCGCAGCCGCAGCGCCGCCGTCGGCGTGCTGCCATTGGCATGGCGGAAATGGTCGAGGCGCGAGATCGCCAGACCGTCGCCAGCCTTCGGCAGGTCGGGTTGGGCCGCGTTGGCTTCGACGGTTTCAGCGCAACGCAACGCCGCCGCACGGCCAAACACCACAAGGTCGATCAGCGAGTTCGAACCGAGACGATTGGCGCCGTGCACCGACACGCAGGCGGCTTCGCCAATGGCCATCAAGCCCGGCACGACATGATCAGGGTTGTCGCCTTTGCGCGTCAGAACTTCGCCGTGATAATTGGTCGGGGATGCCGCCCATGTTGTAGTGCACCGTCGGCAGCACCGGGATCGGCTGGCGGCGCAGGTCGACGCCCGCGAACACCTTGGCGCTCTCTGTAATGCCCGGCAGGCGCTCGGCCAGGATCTTCGGATCGAGGTGGTCGAGGTGCAAATAGATGTGGTCGCCTTCCGGGCCGACGCCGCGGCCTTCGCGGATTTCGATGGTCATCGAGCGTGAAACGACATCGCGCGATGCTAGGTCTTTGGCGTGCGGCGCATAACGCTCCATGAAGCGCTCGCCCTTGGCGTTGGTCAGATAGCCACCTTCGCCGCGCGCGCCTTCGGTGATCAGCACGCCGGCGCCGTAAATGCCGGTCGGGTGGAACTGCACGAACTCCATGTCCTGCAGCGGCAAGCCAGCACGCAGCACCATGGCGTTGCCGTCGCCGGTGCAGGTGTGCGCCGAGGTGCAAGAGAAGTAGGCGCGGCCATAACCGCCTGTCGCCAAAATCGTGCGTTTGGCGCGGAAGCGGTGAATGGTGCCGTCGTCGAGGCACATTGCAACGACGCCACGGCAGGCGCCGTCCTGATCCATGATCAGATCAAGCGCGAAATATTCGACGAAGAATTCGGCTGAATGGCGCAGCGACTGGCCATAGAGCGTGTGCAGCATGGCGTGACCGGTGCGGTCAGCGGCGGCGCAGGTGCGCTGCGCGGGCGGGCCTTCGCCGAACTCCGTGGTCATGCCGCCGAACGGGCGCTGATAAATCTTGCCGTCTTCGGTGCGCGAGAACGGCACGCCGTAGTGCTCGAGCTCATACACGGCGTCTGGCGCGTTGCGGCACAGATACTCGATCGAGTCCTGGTCGCCCAGCCAGTCCGATCCTTGACGGTGTCGTACATGTGCCAGCGCCAATTGTCCGGACCCATATTTCCGAGTGACGCGGCAACGCCGCCTTGCGCCGCAACGGTATGCGAGCGTGTCGGGAAAACCTTGGTGATGCACGCCGTTTTCAATCCGGCTTCCGCGCATCCGAGCGTTGCCCGCAAGCCCGCGCCACCGGCGCCGACGACGATCACGTCGTAGGTGTGATCGATGAACGTATATGCCTTGCCGTTGATTGCAGGAGCAGTGCTGCCGGCTTTAGCCGTGCCATTCCCAGACGCCATGTCGATTAGGCTCCGAAGCTGAGTTTCATAACGGCGAAGGTGCAAGCAAGTGCGATGGCGCACGCGAAGAACGTGTTCAACATCAAACAGACGATCTTTGCGCCTTCGCCATGCACGTAGTCTTCGATGATGGTCTGCATGCCAAGACGCATGTGAATGGTGCCGGAAACGACGAGCGCCAAAAGCGCCATCGCAATGATGGGATTGGCGAGCTTGGCTTTTACGGCGGCATGATCAGCGCCGATCAGCGACGCAATCAGCCAGACCAGAAACAGCCCGAGCACCAGATTGGCGACACCCGTGACCCGTTGCTTCCAGAAATGATCGGCGCCTTCCTTGGCTGAGCCGAGATTGCGCGCCGTCTTCAGCGGAGTTCGCATGTTCATGGCTTAAAGGCCCCCCTGCTGGGTCGCGACCACGAACCAGATCACCGCGGTTGCGATCAGCGACACCGCGATCGAGCCCCACGACATCCGGTCGATGGTTTCGAGATCATAGCCGCGGCCGGTATCCCAGATGAAATGGCGGACGCCGCCTGTCATATGATGCAACAGCGCCCAGGTGTAGCCGACCATGATCAGCTTGCCCGGCCACGTCTGAAACCAGCTTGAAACGTAATTGAAATAGTCGGGCCCCGTGGCGGCGGCGATGAGCCACCAGGCGAGCAATGCCGATCCGAAATAGAGCGCGGCACCTGTGATGCGATGCAGGATCGACATCACCATGTTGACGAGCGGTTTATAAATTTGCAGGTGCGGCGAGAGCGGACGGTCTGGCCGCGCCCCCCGACCAGAGTGCACATCAGCCATGTGGCAATCCTCGTCTCGCGTGGGTTCCGGTTCTTAGCGCCTTGATCGGACTTGCGCAAATCGCCAATTGCCACATCGGCGGCAGGATAGCCGTAAGTAGGAGGGGAAAACGGCTAACTCAGCGACTCGATGATCGCTTTGCCGAGGCGGTTGCCACTTTCAAAGGCATGTTCGGCGAGCCGGCCGAGGCACCAGTCGCCGGCGACGCCGACTTTGTGGTCACTCGAATAGATAAACGTCTCACCGAGCGATTGATCGACAAGGCCATGGCGCCAAAGGTAAGCCGTCATGTGGACCGGCCGGACGGGCGGCAGGCCGAGGACGTGACTGACCTCGCCCCAAAGCTCTTCGGCGATCATTTCCGGTTCGGCGTCTTCGGATTCGCGGCTCCACGACGGTGACGCGTGGATGACGATGCTTTCGCCGCGCGGCGACCGGCCCGGCTTGGTGTTGTTGCGGGCAATCCAACGAATGACTTCAGACATATCTGAAAAGACATCCTGGTCCGGCAGGATCTTATCTTCCAGACGCACCATCAGCGCCCAGCACGGCATCATGCGCACCCGGCCGAGCGGCTGAGCGATTTCATCGAACCGGCCAAGCAGCAGGCGGGCTTGCGCGGCGGGGACCGTGGCGGCGACGGCATGGAACGGCCCGACCGATGTTTCGTCTTCGAACCAGACGTGCCAGCCTTTGTCCTTGCGATCGACAGTGTGGACCTTGCGGCCGGTATGAATTCGCACGCTTTCAGCCAGGGGACGCACCAGCGAGGCCATGCCAGGTGTGCCGACATACCAAGGCAGCATCTGGCCGGCACCTTCTTCGCCGTTGAGTTGGGCTCTCGGGTTCCAGCGCGCGGCGTAGCCAAGGCCTGCCACTTCTTCCAGGTAGGCTTTGAATTCTCGCGACCGCGCCGTCACGTATTGTGAACCGTGATCGAAGGTGTCAGTGCCGAGCCGCGTGGTGGCCATGCGGCCGCCGATCATGCGCTCCTGCTCGAAGACCTCAACGAAAAAGCCGGCACGACGCAGCGTGCGGGCGCACGACAGCCCCGCAAGTCCCGCTCCGATGACTGCCGCACGTTTGGTCACAAGTCCCTGCGCATTTCACGTCTTCGACCGCCCACGGGACGATCCGGGATTTAAGTATGACTACTGATTGTAAGGGGCACAGACTACCAACACCTTAACCATATTGCGAAAGTCGCAGCGGAAGTATGGGTAGAACTGCCCTGCGGCGCCCACGGGGCAGTTAAAACAAACATTCATGAATTCAATGAGATAGGTCGATATTACGGCGGCAGGCTCGCTATCATCGTGAGCGGCGGCGCTGCTATTTTGCCGGCGTAATGACGCCGCAGCCGATGCGAGCGCCCGCGCCGCCATCCGGGTCTGTTTCGTAATCGTCGGCGTTTTCCAACACCACAAGCGCCGTCCCGTCGGCGTCGAAGAGATTGTCATCGCTCTCGGTGCTGAGCGTGAAAAACGGGCTGAGCATTTCAGCAGCCACCGCGCCGTCGGCCCCGGCATGGATATTCGGCAGGTCGCCGGCCATCGGCCCCTCGTCAGCTAGAAAACCGTGCCCAGCACCGAGCGGGTTGTAGATCAGCCCTGCGCTGTCGAAGTTGCCTTCGCACTTTCCCGTCTCATAAACGTGCACGGCGTGCGGTCCGGGGGGCAAGCCCTTCAGATCGAATTTTAAAAGCACGCCAGCGGTGCCAGCGGTGAACGTGACGGTGCCGGCGTCGTTGCCATTTGCGAGCTTGATCGTCGCCGTCGCGGTCGTGCTGGCCGCAAGCGCCGTGCCTGTTGCTGCAAGCGCCAATGGCCCGATGGCGGCCACCACCATCAGCGTCCGGCGCAGAGTGTTCTTTTCAAAACCAAGCATCGAATACCCCCCGTCACCGCGCCAAAACTATAATGATCTCAGCTCGAATGGCTAGGGGCGCGTGGCCAGCGCCTAGCGCGGCAGCACCAGCCAGGTATCGAGATCGATTACAACACCCTCGGCATACTCTCCGCTGTCCGTCTTCAGTGGCAGCGTGCTGCAGTCCATGTTCTTGACGCCAACCATCCGGACGCGCAGCGCGCCGACGTCTTTGCGGCCCGGAATTTCCGCCTTTTCGAGAATTTCCGACCAAGCGTAGATCGTGTCTCCGGCAAACGTCGGGGCCACGTGACGGCCGCCGTTGATCGCCGCCAGATGGAAGGCATTGCCGAGGCCGTTGTACGACAGCGCCCGAACCAGTGAGATCACCACGCCGCCATAGACGATGCGCTTGCCGAACCGGCCCTTGGATTCGGTGTGCAGGTTGAAATGCACCTTGGCGGTATTTTGATACAGCCGCGTTGCAATTTGATGTTCGGCCTCTTCGAGCGTCATGCCATCGACGTGATCGATTTTTTCGCCGACCTTGAAATCATCCCAGC
>JADJVG010000015.1 GCA_016716675.1 Hyphomicrobium sp. | reverse complement strand
GGGGGGCGCTCCCTGAACCACCGGAGCCCAAAATGACGACGATTGAAGCCCGCGTCTCGACCCAGAACAAACGAACTAAGCCGGCGACATCTGCCAAAAGTGAAAAGCCCAAGGCAACTGAAAAACTTCTTTAAAGCAAACTAGCGCTAGCAAGGTAGATCGAGCGACGATCTGCATGCCGCGCGTGTCACGAAACACGATCGCATCCTGGCAATGTTGAATCATCGCGACGGCGTCAGCATCCCCGAAATGATGGAAGCGACGGCTGGCAGCAGCACAGCGTGCGGGGCTTCCTGGCAGGAACGATCAAGAAGAAGCTCGGCCTCGCGCTCACGTCCTCAAAGGCAGCGGGTGAGCTGCGCCGCTACCGCATCGACACCAAGCGCGGTCGCTAACGATGGATAGTGCTCTGCACACCGACCTGGAAGACAAGCTGATAGCTCTCGAGAAACTCGGTCTCCCAGAACTGCGAGCAGAATGGCGGCGGCTTTTTCGAAAGCCGCCGCCGCACAGGCTTAGTCGGGATCTCCTCATGCGGGGCATTGCCTACAAGATCCAGGAGAGCGTTCACGGCGGGCTTTCAAAGCCGACCCTTCGGCGCCTCAGAGTATTGTCGAGATCAAAGCGCCTCAGCCGGGAGCAACAGCTTTGAACGGCAGGCCGCGTTCAAGCCCGGAACAACGCTCCTGCGCGAGTGGAACGGAACGACCCATGAGGTTCAAGTCGGGCGGGCGGCTTCGAATGGCGTGGGCAGACCTTCGCTTCTCTGAGCAAGATCGTTAACGCCATCACGGGCGCACATTGGTCCGGCCCGCGGTTCTTCGGGTTGAGAATGCGAACTCAATCTCCGGTGGCCCGATTGCGGGATGGCAGCAATGACTAATGCCTCGGTCGCAACGAAATTGCAGCGCCTGCGCTGCGCGATCTACACGCGCAAATCATCTGAAGAGGGCCTGGAGCAGGATTTCAACTCGCTTGATGCCCAGCGAGAAGCTTGCGAGGCATATATCTTAAGTCAACGTCATGCGGGTTGGATTGCGCTTCCTGAGATGTATGACGACGGCGGCATTTCCGGAGCGATCTCCTCGAACGGCCGTCCGTGCAACGGCTTTTCAATGATGTCCGTGATGGCAAAGTCGATTGCGTCGTCGTTTACAAAGTCGACCGGCTCACCCGCTCGCTTCTGCCGACTTCGCCAAGATCGTCGAGATATTCGACGCGTCGTCTGTATCGTTTGTCTCCGTGACGCAGCAGTTCAACACCACCTCTTCCATGGGACGTTTGACGCTGAACGTGCTTCTCTCCTTCGCCCAGTTCGAGCGCGAAATCGCTGGTGAACGCATTCGCGACAAGATCGCGGCGTCGAAGAAGAAGGGCATGTGGATGGGCGGCTATCCGCCGCTGGGATATGATGTCCGAGACCGAAAACTCGTAATCACGCCTCACGTGGCAGAAACCGTCAGGCATATCTTTCGGCGTTACTTCGAACTCGGTGCCGTGTCCGCTTTGAGGAATGACCTCAGCCAGCAGGGCATCGTCTCCAAACATCGGATCGACAAGCACGGCAAGACTACTGGCGGGAAGCCGCTGTTCGCGGGCGCTCTCCATCATATGCTCAAGAACCGGATCTACATCGGCGAGATCGTCATCCACAAGGACACGGCATACCCTCCCGGCGAACATCCGCCTATCATCGAACGGCCTCTTTGGGATGCGGTTACGAAGCGGCTTGCGGATAACACGCATGACCGTGAGGCGGCCGTCGGCGTCCAAGAGCCGAGCCTGCTAACGGGCCTCCTGTTTGATACCGAGACGGCTGCCGCCTTACGCCGAGCCACGCCGTAAAAACTGGGAAGCGCTATCGGTATTATGTGTCCAACACACTGATCACGGGACCCAGATCCGCTGCGCCGCGCGGCCGACGCGTCCCGGCCAACGATATCGAAATGCTGGTCCGAATTAGCATCAAGGATTTCTTGGCGTCGGGTCAGCAGATCCTAGATGCCCTTTCTGGAACCGACTTTCAAAATGTGGATAAGCGGCAACTCTTGAGCCGAGCAGCGGACCTCGCCCGTGATTGGGAACAGAACAAACCAGCAGTGAAGCGACAGAGGATTGTCCGCAGGATTGTGCATCGCGTCGTCATTCAACTCGAGCACGTCGATATCGAGATCAACCGATATCAAGTATTCAATTTGTTGATGCGACCTGAACAGCCGGCGACCACGAGATGCGCTGACGGCGAACCAGGCCAGGACGGCTTCGTCCTTAAAGTAGACGCTGTGCTGAAGCGCGCAGGCCAAGGCATGAGATTGGTGATCCGCGACGCGGCCGCACCGTCACCGAATACCACGCTGATAAATTTGTTCGTGAAAGCGTTCGATGTCCGCGAAAAGATTTTCAACGGGACAGGCGAAAGCATCGAAGCGTCCGCGCGGCGGATCAACATCAATGCAAACTACATCACATCACTATTGCGGATCAGTACTGGCTCGTCGCGCCGGACATCGTTGCGGTTGTTCCGACGGTCGCCATCCACCCACACTGACTGCGAGAAATTTTATCACGAAGACGCACACCTTGCCGCGCGAGTGGTCCTCAGAGACGTCACCTGGCTTCCTATAGCGTCATCGATGCGGATCTCTCGCCCGCGCCGTGCGAGAGCGACGGCGCTTCAGATTTGAAAAATGGGGACCACAGATTTGCGCGATCTCACCGTGATCCCGCAGCACGAAAAGGCGCTGAGAGATAACCGCGTCGTTGGCAGCGGCATATCCCGCAAAAGAACCGTCTCTCGCTGCGGCTCGGTCGCGTCCACAGTGCGTTAACTGGCCGAAAACACGGACAGATCAGCACCCCAATAAACCGTGTTTTATTGTTTAATATCAATGACTTATGTGTTGGCTGGGATGGGAGGGTTCGAACCTCCGAATGGCGGAATCAAAATCCGCTGCCTTACCACTTGGCTACATCCCATCAGAAGACAGCCCGTATATCGTTGTTCGACGGGGCCCGCAAGGTGTGGGGGCGGCGGGGTCAAAGAAGGCACACGTGGGGAACATTGTGTGCTTTTGTCCATGTGGCTGACACCAAACGCGTTTGCAAGCCAGTCTAGCGCGGACCATAATCAGAGCTGGAGTCTGCTTGTAAGCGCGTACCAATCAGGGGAGGGTCAATCTTTTTGCGATTTCGAACGTCGCATCCGTTGCCGGGATGTTCGGCGGAGTCTTTGCCCACCGAACGATAGACATATGTGCACAGACTGAGGCAGCCTGGACCGGCGAGACGACACATCAATGAGCGAATCTTAGAATTTTTGCGGATCAGCAATCTATGGCGAACCCTTACGAAGTCCTAGGTGTAACCCCGACGGCCAGTAACGACGAAATCCGCAAGGCGTATCGAAAGCTGGCCAAACTTTTGCACCCCGATCTCAACCCGGGTGACGCTGCGTCCGAGGAGAAGTTCAAGAAGGTCACTGGGGCTTACGACCTGATTGGTGACGCTGAGAAACGCCGCCGCTTCGACGCAGGGGAAATCGACGAAGCGGGAAACGAACGTCGCCAGCAACAGGATAGCCGTAACTACTATCGCGATTATGCTGATTCCGGCTTTGCAGGATACGATACTGCGCAGGGTTACACCGGCTCTTCACAGAACGACGAACTTTTTGCCGAGTTGTTGCGCCGAAGTGCTGAGGCCCGCGCAAATCGGCGCGGTGAAGATTTGCACTACCGGCTTGCCATAACCCTGGCCGAAGCGATTAAAGGCGGGCAAAAGCGCGTCACGATGCCCGGCGGCGGTGTGCTCGACGTGACGATCCCGGCCGGAATGATTGACGGCAAGGTGCTGCGCCTATCAGGCAAAGGCGCCCCTGGTGCCGGGACTGGTGGTCCTGGCGATGCCCTGATCGAGATCGAGGTCCTGCCCGACGCACGGTTCACGCAGGACGGCGCCGACCTGACAATCGATGTGCCGATTTCCCTTGCCGAAGCCGTCCGCGGTGGGAAGATCCGCGTGCCAACGCCAACCGCGGTCGTAGAGATGACGGTGCCTGCTTATTCCAACAGTGGCAGCAAGCTGCGCCTCAAGGGACAGGGCGCACCGATCGGCGGCGGCAAGCGCGGCGACGAGTACGTGCGTCTCTCTATCGTTCTGCCAAAGAAACCTGATCTCGCACTCGAAGCCTTTGTCGACGAGTGGGAAGCCGGTAAAGGTCACAATCCGCGCGAGGATAAACCATGACCCTCGAAGAATTTTCCCGCGAGTTCGGCATCGAGCATCGCACCTTGCACGTTTGGGTCACGCGGCGCTGGATCATCGCCGAGGGCGAGTACTTGCGCGAAATCGACGTGGCCCGCGCAAGACTGATCCGCGACATGCAGATCGACATGGGCGTCAATGATGAAGGCGTGGAAATCGCCTTGCACCTGATCGACCAGATCCACGACCTACGCAGGATAATGGCAGGTCTGCACAATGGACCGAACCAGGATGCGGATCGTTAGGGCTGCTGATGGACTACAGTGAACTGACCAAGGCGTTCGGCGCGTTCTTCGCGATCAGTTCATCAACCTGCCGATCTTCCTGTCGTTGACTGACGGCTACAAGTTAGCCGAGCAACGATCGTTGGCTGTGAAGGTGACGATTTTTTCCGCCATGATGTGCTTGGTCATCCTGTTTGCGGGACAGCAGATCATTGGTTTTTTTGGCATTACTGTCGATCAATTCCGTGTTGCTGGTGGCGCGGTGCTGTCCAGCATTGCCTGGTCAATGCTGCATGGTGGCGGGGTCGCTTCGCACCAGGGTAGCGACAGCGAACAGGCACAGATCAAGGACGTGTCGGGGCTTGCCTTCTACCCCCTCACCTTCCCGATGATCGTGGGGCCGGGCACAATTGCCACGCTGATCATCTATTCCGGCCATGCCCAGGGAATCGCGGGAATGCTGTCGATTGTCGCGATTGTTGGATCGATCATTCTGCTGCTGTTCGCAGTGCTGTTCTTCGCTGCACAGATCGGCCGGATCATGAGCCAGACTTTGCGAACGATCACCACCCGGCTGATGGGCATGATACTCTTGGCGATCGCGGTGGACATGATCATCGCCGGGCTCACCAAGTTATTACCCGGTCTCGCAGGAGGCGCGTAGCCTCTCGTTCTGGATACGCGGGAGTCTTCTGGGGCGAGTTGCACGACACCATACCGAACAGGTTCGAATCGATCCTGATGGTGCACGGGCAAAGAGCACGTCTCGCACATCACGACAGCAACCGGATAGATACAAGCCAGCAACGGTCATTACGCTCCGCAAACATGCTAGGCGGCATGATTGTTGATATGATCGATCAGAAGACTAATCATTCCCATCAGTTTTCCCTACCGGAGAGATTTGATATTGGGCTTTCTAGTGCGAAGCCGATCAATCGCCGTAATAGGAAAAGAATGCGATGTGGCTGCTGACCAAATATCCGACCATTATTCTTACGATCGTCCACATTGCTTTGGTTCTCGTCTGCGGGCTGCACATTCTGCTGCGGCGGCATCGCCAGCCGGAATCGCGCGTGGCATGGGTGGTGGTACTGGCTGCCGTGCCGGACCTGGGTGCCTTTGCCTATCTGCTGCTTGGCTCGACCAACATCGGCAAAGCGCGGATTGCGCGGCTTAAGGATTGTACAAGACTACTTCCTAAACCCGATGTCGCGCCTGGATGGGATGCCAGCAATTGCCACCCCGGTCCGCGCGATGGATATGGCGCACTGTTCCATGTCGGTCAGTCGATCAGCGCCTACGCGCCCGTTGGTGGCAATCGTGCGGAGTTGATGGCGGATTCAGATGCAATGATTGCGTCGCTGGTCCACGACATTGATAACGCGCACGATACGGTGCACTTGTTGTTCTATATCTGGCTTGGCGATCACAACGGCACGAGGGTTGCTGAAGCATTGGAGCGCGCCGCGCGGCGTGGTGTCCAGTGCCGTGCAATTGTCGACGATATCGGCTCGCGTGATTTCATCAGAGGCCCGCTGTGGCCGAGACTTGAAGCGGCTGGCGTCAGGCTCAGGCGCGCGCTCCCCGTTGGCAATCCGCTGATCCGCATGGTCAAGGGGCGGATTGATCTGCGCAATCACCGCAAGATCATGGTGATCGACAACGCTATAACCTATTGCGGTAGCCAGAATTGTGCCGACCCTGCCTTTCTACCCAAGGCTAAATTCGGACCTTGGGTTGATGCCATGATGCGGTTCGAAGGACCCGTCGTGCGGCAGAACCAGCACCTTTTCGCCACGGACTGGATGGGCAATGGCGGTGACGATATCGGTGCGCTGCTGGCTCAACCTTTATCCGCCGTCGAACCGGGTTTCACCGCACAGGTCATAGCAACAGGGCCGACGTACCGAAACGCGGCCATGGCTGAGATGTTCGAAACGCTGATGTATGCGGCCCGGCGTGAACTATTCATCACCACGCCTTATTATGTGCCGACCGTCGGCGTGCAGGCGGCACTTTGCGCGGCGGGCCATCGCGGGATCGACACAACGATTATCTTTCCAGCACGGAACGACGACTTCGCGGTCAGCGCCGCCAGTCGTAGCCATTATGAGTCCCTTCTCGAGGCCGGCGTAAAGATCTTCGAATACGGCAAGGGCTTGCTGCACACAAAGTCGCTAACGCTTGATGGCGAAATCACATTGATCGGGTCGGCCAATATGGACCGGCGCAGCTTCGACCTGAACTTCGAAAACAACATCCTGTTGCATGAACAGGCAACCACAGCAGCCCTACGCGCACGGCAGGAGAGCTATCTGGCGGACAGTCGGCAGATTTCCGCCCGCGAAGTGGCTGATTGGGGAATGGGTCGCCGGTTGCGGGACAATGCCCTGGCGATCGTCGGCCCGGTTCTTTAGCTGCTCCTGACTTTGCGTGCACACGGCGAGCTCCGGGATGCTGTTGGTTCGCGTTGGCTGAAAGAGACGATGCCTGACATGACCGCCATGGACAGCATGGCGGTCATGTCAGTGAAGATAAACGCCGTCGTGGCTGACGTCCTGCTGGTCATGCACCATCGAAAGGCGGTTTTCATGGTGCTCCTCTCGACATAGAATGACGCTGTGATCAGCGCCGCCTTGAAGATCGGTTGTTACTGCTCTTCGGCCCGCTCTGGCACTTAGTGCCCCTAGCGTCCTACAGCAGGTTTGCCCTCAGGCCACGTCATTCGGATAATGCGATACCTGCCCATGGAAACCATTTCCTCACGCTTCTCTCGTCGGAGCATCGTTTGCGACGTTGGCGCTTGGCAGTCTTATTGCGTTCAAGCAAAGCCACCTCGCAAAGTGACCTGCACCCTGAAAGCTGCATCGTTTTTCGCGGAGCAGGCCAAGGCCATAGTCGGGGTCATTGGAGCAACGGAACGCCGCTAACCACGCCCTGGGCAAGCAGTCACTCTGGCGGAGCGGAGCGCACTGGCTGCCTTTCTCTCGATAAATCGGCGCTTTACGCTTGTGTTGCATGCCAAAGATGCGGAAAATGGCCGTGGGTGCGACCCCTTGATACGACCGCTTGCAGGGTACCGCACATGTCGCTATAACGCGCGTCTTCCGGCTGAGGTTTTATTCACCAGTGCCGGATGGAATGGAAAAGCCTTGACGACAGGCTGACGGTCGGGCGGAGCGTAGCGCAGCCTGGTAGCGCACTTGCTTCGGGAGCAAGGGGTCGGAGGTTCGAATCCTCTCGCTCCGACCAATTCCATCTTCAAACAAGACTATGGCGTTCAAATACGACTAGGGCGATCACCGGTGGCCGCTTCTGCCGGGGTGCTTTCGCATCGGCATCGCGGTCCAATGCTGTAACTCAAGTTCGCTTTTTGACGGCCCGGGCAGCGATGGATCAGCTCAACTTCAAAACCGGTATGGCCTTTAACTATGGCGAACCTGCCCCCATGGGGCCGGGCATCGTCAGGATCGTTGCACCCAACGCCGGGCCATTCACGTTCAAAGGCACCAACACCTATCTGGTCGGCTCAACCTCCCTTGCGGTCATCGATCCCGGCCCTGACGACCCGCTGCATACACAGGCTATTTTGAAGGCTGCGGGCGCGCGCCAAATCACCCATATCTTTGTAACCCACGCGCATCGCGATCACGTCGATGGCGTTGCGGCGTTGAAAGCCGAAACCGGCGCCATTGTCTGCGCTTACCCGCGCGATCCGCAAGCGACCCGCATTGCGCTCGAAGCGACGCCCTCGGGCAGCTATTTCGTTGATTACAACTTCATGCCGGATCAGGCGCTAGCGCGGGGCGACGTGATTGCAGGCGGTGATTGGGCGCTAACGGCGATCCACACGCCGGGGCACGCGCCAGATCACATCTCATTCGCACTCGAAGGCCGCAACGTCGTGTTCAGCGGCGATCACGTCATGGCATGGAATACGTCGGTCGTGGCGCCGCCGGAAGGGCGCATGGCGGACTATATCGCCTCCCTCGAAATCCTGCTCGACCGCAACGACTCCATGTTCCTGCCGGGCCATGGTGGGCGTCTAGAAGACCCGCAGCGCACGGTTAAAGCGTATCTGCTGCATCGGCGCTGGCGCGAACAGGCTATTCTCAAAGCCATCAAAGACGGCGCGCAGTCGATTTTGCAGATTGTACCCGAAGTCTACCAGGGCACCGACGCCAAACTCATTCCTGCGGCGACGCTTTCCGTTCAGGCGCACGTCGAGTTCCTGATCGAGAAGGGTCTCGTTTCGACGGCGGCTTGCGGCCTGACTTTGGACTGTCGTTTGGAAGCTGTTTAGCGGCGGCGGCTTTTGCGTCCTTCTTGCGTTGTGCCCGCGCGGACGCCTCGGCGTTCGGCACCGAGGCCGTGACGCGGCCCGCAATTTCCTTAAGCAACACCCGGACCCTCTCGGCATTCTGTCCGAAGTCGCTGATGCCGTACCGCGAGGCGGAGCGCACATCGACACGCGAGCGGCCATCATCGTCCACGACACGGATCACGACATCGTCGGTGAAGCCGAGGATCATGGTGCGGTCGGCAATTTCGACGATGCCCGGCGTGCCGTCATCATCGTTGGGCGGCACCTCGTAGTCGGGGGTCAACTTCTGTTTGGCGAGCGCCTGGTGCACCAGTTCGAAGGTTTCTTCAGCGGTACGCGGCACGACCAGTGTCTTTAGGTCCGGGTAGCTCGCCTGCTGCATCGGTGCAAAGCGCGCCGGATACTCAAGCGGATTACTTCCAGGACTGCGGGTTTTATAAGCATTCACGAATTGAGGTGGGTTGCTCAGATCCGTCGTCACGTCATTAATCGGCGGCCACTTGCGCCCAATCACATAGAGGCTGAGCGGCACTGATAGCAGGGCTGCTGCCAAAACGGTGGCGACCACGATGCGCGCCGCGCCCTGTCGCCCTGTCACCCAGATATCTAGACCGGCAACGGCCGCCATAAGCAGCACCAGCGCCGCGCCCGCGAAGCAGGCGGCGGCAATGTTTAAGGCGACCGGCGTGGGCAGGCCGAACAGGCGATGCATGAACAGCGCAATCGGCAATACGACCGCAAAGAACAGCGCCAGCCGGCTCGCCCAGCGCGCCAGAAAGGAGGGCGGCTGGTCGGGCGCATAGATCGTGCGCGTCATGGTGTCGAAGCGTTGCACGGCGGTTCGCTCAAGAAACAAAAAACAGACAATCAGGAACCGCGAGCATAGTAGCGATTCCGGCGAAAACGAGAGGCCGCCCAACGTTCACGCCGGAAAACCCCGATGCGCCCCCAAAGCGGCGATCAAACTCACGGAAATAGCCGCGTCGTGGTCCACGGTGCGGCCTCAGCTCCGCGACGGAAAACGACGCGATCGTGGAGGCGGAACGCAGCCTCCCGCCAGAATTCGATCTCAACGGGTGTGACGCGAAAACCGGACCAATACGGCGGCCGCGGAATGTCGCCCAGGCCAAACTTAGCGGTGTATTTGGCAACCTGCGCTTCGAGCGCGAACTTGCCCTCCAGCGGGCGCGACTGCTGCGACGCCCAGGCGCCGATCCGGCTGAGGCGCGGACGCGACGCATAGTAGGCATCCGCTTCTGTGTCCGAGACGACGGTCACCGTGCCGCGAATGCGAATTTGCCGGCGCAGGCTTTTCCAGTGGAACAGCAGCGCAACCTTTGGATTGGCCAAAATCTCCTGGCCCTTGGCGCCTTCGAAGTTGGTGTAAAACACGAACCCGCGCCCTGCCACGCCGGCTTCATCCAGCCCCTTGAGCAGGACCATGCGGACGTTCGGCAACCCCTCGCCATCAACGGTCGCGACCGCCATCGCATTCGGATCGTTGATCTCGGAGGCCTGAGCTTCGCTGTACCACGTCTCGAACAGGCCGAACGGATCTTCGGCGGAGGTGAAGTCGGCGACGTCTGACGAAGGTGATTGCGCAGTCATCCGGGGACTATGTCCTAATATTGTCTCTGCCAAGGTCCGAATTCAGATCATCCGGAACAGACGTTCAAGGCTCTTTAACCATGTCGCGGCACACTGCCACCCGTCCGCCAGTTGCGGAGTGTTGCGTCCTGTAAAGTAGAGTGTATCGCCATGCGTTCCAACCCATCTCTTTTTCCGCTCGCCGCGGGCGGGCTGACTGCGTTTGCCCTCGTCGCAGCCGTGTTTGTTTCATCGGATTTTGCGGTCGCCGCTGACGCCAAAGCCGCTGCACCGTCGGCCAGTTGTAGCTGCCCGAACTCGGACGCTCAGAAATCTTCCAGACCAAAGTTCGCCGGCCTTCCCGCGCCGCTCGACGAGAGCGACGAAATCGCAGCCCTCGAAAGTCTGCAATACGCGCTGACCGAGGTTGCCGACGGGTCGAGCTATGTCTGGCACCGCAGCAACGGTCACCTTTCCGGCGTCGTCAAACCGCTCGCCTCCTTCAAGGATCCTGAGGGCAGCGTCTGCCGCCACGTGCTCGTGGTGCTCAATAGCGCCGACCTGACCAAAAAGACCGAGGCCGTGGCCTGCCGGTTGAAAAGCGGCGTCTGGCAGCTCGAAGGCTGAGAAAAAGCAGCATCAGACACGGCCAGGGGTGCGGTCAATTGGCCGGCGCGCGCCCGGACCTGCCAATTCGCCCCACCAATAGGGGGGGGCGACCATCTGGACCGGTTGTGCCTTTTGTGTAGGATGCCGCCTAAATGCTGAATAGAGAAGGAATGACGGGCTCATGGCAGAACCAGGAGCGGGCGTGAGCGTGCCGACAGGTACCCTTATGGCCGGAAAACGCGGCCTGATCATGGGCGTGGCCAATAACCGGTCGATCGCCTGGGGTATCGCGAAGGCGTGCGCAGCCCAGGGAGCCGAGATCGCCCTGACCTATCAGGGTGACGCACTCAAGAAGCGCGTCGAACCGCTTGCCGCCGAACTTGGCTCCGGTCTTGTGCTGCCCTGCGACGTGACCGATACCGCGTCGATGGATGCCGTTTTCGAGACACTCGCCAAGACTTGGGGCCGCCTCGATTTTCTCGTTCACGCCATCGCTTTCGCCGACAAGGCCGAACTCGACGGCCGCTACGTCGATACGTCGGAAAAGAACTTCACGCAGAGCCTGCTGATCTCCTGTTACTCGTTCACCGCGCTCGCTCAGCGCGCCGAGAAGTTAATGACAGACGGCGGCGCACTGCTGACACTGACCTATTACGGCGCTGAAAAAGTCATGCCGCATTACAACGTCATGGGCGTTGCCAAGGCGGCGCTGGAAGCCAGCGTGCGCTATCTCGCGGCCGACCTAGGCAAGAACGCGATCCGCGTCAATGCGATCTCGGCTGGACCGATCAAGACGCTGGCTGCCTCCGGCATCTCGGACTTCCGCTACATCCTGCGCTGGAACGAGTATAACTCGCCGCTGCGCCGCACGGTGACCATCGAAGACGTCGGCGGCGCTGGCCTCTACCTGTTGTCGGACTTGGCGCGCGGCGTGACCGGTGAAGTCCACCACGTCGATAGCGGCTATCACGTTCAGGGCATGAAGAACGAAGACGCGCCCGATATTTCGGTTGCCAAAAACGAGGGAACTTGAGCGCCCGCGCCTCGAAATCCATCGTGCTCAAACCAGGTATTACGCTCTATCTGATCCGCCACGGCGAGACCGATTGGAACCGCGCCCAGCGCTATCAAGGGCAGCGCGATATTCCGTTGAACGATACCGGCCGCTCGCAAGCGCGCCGCAACGGCGCCGTTCTCAAAAGTCTGCTGCCCGGCATAGCCGATTTCGATTTCGTATCGAGTCCGCTGTCGCGCGCCGTCGAGACCATGGACCTCCTGCGCGCTGAAATGGGTCTCGATCCATCGCGCTATCGGCTCGACGCGCGCCTCCTCGAATTGAATTACGGCCACTGGGAAGGCCACCTAGCCAGCGCTCTATCCGAAACCGACCCGGCAGGCGTCGCTGCGAAGTCCCGCGACCCGTTTGGTTGGCGGCCGAAAGGCGGCGAAAGCTATGCCGATCTGATGGCGCGCATCGTGGTCTGGCTGCAATCGATTGAACGCGACACGGTGGCGATCACGCATGGCGGTGTTAGCCGCGTGGCCCGCGGTGCGGTCCTAAACCTCAAAACGCGCGACGTGCCGACGCTTGATGTTCCGCAGGATAAGATCCTGGTGTTGCGCGATGCCACCATGCAGTGGCTGTAACGCGACCGCGCTTGAGCACCAGTGTCAGCGGCCTATTTTTGTTTTGTCACAGGCTTTGCTGGCGCGTCGGATGCGGCTTTGACTTCCGGCGCGACGTTCTTAGATTTACTGGCCGGCATCTCGGGGCGCATGCGCTTGACGGGTGCAACCATCGGCCCTTCGTCCGTTTCAGCCGGCAGCGTCGGCGCAGCGTCACCCGTGACAACCGGCACAGGCTCCGTCGCGGCGGCAGCCGATGGGCTGAGCACAATTGTACCCATCGCCAACGCGATCGCTATCATTCTGGCTGCCATGGTCTGTTCTCTTCGGATACCCAGAAACCGTATTCGGACGATATCACATCGAGCAGGCGATCAGGCGGACCCGCCCAGGGCAAATCCATTTCATCATAAAAATTTGGCTGATCAGCATAAAAAAAGAGCCGGAGAAGCGGCTCTCCGGCTCCTTCCCACCGTGAACGGTGAGGTTTTGAAGGCCTTTCGACGAGGGTTGCTCAGACCCTCAAGGACTAGCCTTTAGTATGCGAGACAGCAGTTGTCCGCTGTCAGCATCAACGCTGAACTGATCGTACGCGGCCATTAAATGGCTTTTAGGCCATAACCAACCACGCGCATGGCGTCCGACAACAAGCGGTCTCGCGAGGCGACGCGGGCTGCGTTCAGGCAGCGGCAGCGTGCTCGGCCGGGCTGTTAGGGCAATGCGAACACTCGTGAACTCATCATCCGCGCCGAGCGGCATTTGCAAGCGTAGCGGAACCTTCGGCGAACGCGGAACTGCGGACGAGTTAATCTGCGTCGCCCAGCCTTGTCACGCGATTTGCCCGATAAGCGGGCTTGCCGCGCCGCCATCACGCACCTAAGAAAGCAGGTGAAGCTTGCCAGCAACACTCCGTTGCAGGAGCACTAAAACCGGCAGCGCGCTACGCATCCTGATCGTCGCCACCAGATTCTTGAGCGTTGAATGTCCCACAACACCTTCGGCCACCTTTTCCGCATAACAACCTGGGGCGAAAGCCACGGTCCGGCCATTGGTTGTATCGTCGACGGATGCCCGCCGGGACTGCCGCTGGAGGCCGCCGATATTCAGGCGTTCCTCGATAAGCGTAAACCTGGCGGCTCGAAATTCGTGACCCAACGCCGTGAGGCCGACGAGGTTGCCATTCTATCGGGCGTCTTCAACGATGCATCCGGTCGGCAGGTGACGACCGGCACACCGATCGCGCTCGAAATTCAAAACACCGATCAGCGCTCCAAGGATTATGGCGCCATCGCCGCCGCGTACCGGCCGGGGCACGCCGATTACACCTACGACGCCAAA
The DNA here is from genome assembly GCA_016716675.1 of Hyphomicrobium sp. GTDB lineage: Bacteria > Pseudomonadota > Alphaproteobacteria > Rhizobiales > Hyphomicrobiaceae > Hyphomicrobium_B. The sequence continues at coordinate 58,493 of JADJVG010000015.1, read as the reverse complement.
TACGGCATTCGCGATTATCGCGGCGGCGGACGCTCGTCGGCGCGCGAAACGGCGTCGCGGGTCGCGGGCGGGGCTATCGCGCGCAAGGTCTTAGCGGGCGTCACCATTCGCGGCGCGCTCGTGCAAATCGGGCCGCACAAGGTTGATCGCGCCCGCTGGGACTGGGCCGAAACTGCCAACAACCCATTCTTTTGCCCTGACGCGAAGACGGCAGCAGTCTGGGAAGATTATCTCGACGGCATTCGCAAATCCGGATCGTCGATCGGCGCGGTCATCGAAGTGGTTGCAGAGGGTGTGCCAGCTGGATGGGGTGCACCGCTTTACGGCAAGCTCGACGCCGAACTCGCCGCCGCGATGATGTCGATCAACGCCGTCAAAGGCGTGGAGATCGGCGACGGTATGGCGGCTGCCCTTCTGACGGGCGAAGACAACGCCGACGAAATGCGCGCCGGCAATAACGGCAAGCCGAAGTTTCTCTCAAATCACGCCGGCGGCATTCTCGGCGGCATCTCGACCGGTCAACCGATCGTCTGCCGCTTCGCCGTCAAACCAACGTCGTCGATCCTCACGCCGCGCCGCTCAATCGACAGCAGCGGGCACGAAACGGACATCGTGACCAAAGGCCGCCACGACCCATGCGTCGGCATTCGCGCGGTGCCTGTTGGCGAAGCGATGATGGCGATTGTGCTTGCCGACCAGTTCCTGCGCCATCGCGGCCAGTGCGGGGGCTAACCGTTTTTCAGAACCGCCAAGAGGGTGTCATGACCAGCCTGCGCTCGTGTCTCGTTGCTGCCATTGGCGGTTTGGCAATCCTGCTGGCATCCCACCCCGTTCACGCCGCCGGCATTGACGATGCGCGACTGAAAGCGGCAGCCTCCGAAAAAGACAATTGGATCATCCACGGGCGCGATTACACCAATCAGCGCTTTTCGCCGCTCGACCAGATCAACACGAAGACCGTCAAGCGCTTGGTGCCGAAGTGGATCTATCAGACCGGCACCGCCTCGACCTTCCAGACCACGCCGCTGGTTGCTGACGGCGTGATGTATCTCTCCGCACCGTTCTCGCACGTCATCGCCGTCGATGCGGCAAGCGGCGCTGAACTCTGGCGATATGACCACAAAAGTACCGCCAAGAAACTCTGCTGCGGTCCGGCCAATCGCGGCGTCGCGCTTGGCTATGGCAAGGTCTATGTGGCAACCGTTGATGCCCGCTTGATCGCGCTCGACCAGAAGACCGGCAAAGTCGTCTGGGATATTGCAATCGTCTCGCCCGATGGCGGGCCGACGGAAGACGCGGCCAATCTCGCGGCCGATGCGCTCAAGGATCAGAACGTCACCGGATCGACAGGCGTCGGCGCGGTCGCCGCGCCGCTGGTGGCCAACGGCCTCGTGATTACAGGCATTACTGGCGTCGGCTACGGCCTGCACCTCGACAGCAACCGCCCCGGCGCGCCGCTTAGCGCCGTCGTCGGATTTTCAGGGCGCTTCGGACGGCCCGGATTCCTGGCCGCCTATGATGCGGCAACCGGCAAGAAAGTCTGGCACTTCGACACCACGCAAGAAGGCTGGGAAGGCGAGTATCGCGAAACCACACCCGATGGCGTGCCGCTTCATCGCGACATCGCCGCTGAAAAAGCCGCTGCCAAAGACAACAAGGACGCTTGGCGCTACGGCGGCGGGTCGATCTGGCATACACCGGCGCTCGATGTTGAACGCGGCATGATCGTCCTAGGCATCGGCAATCCGTCGCCGCAAGCGGCAGGCGCTGGCCGCCCGGGCGACAACCTGTATACGTCGAGCCTCGTCGCGCTTGATATCAAAACCGGAAAACTGATTTGGTATTACCAGCAAATCCCGCATGACATCTGGGGTTATGACGTCGCTAGCCCGCCGGTGTTGTTCGACGCGAAAGTCGGATCGCAAACCATCGCCGCTGTCGGGCACGCGTCAAAACTCGGTTGGTATTACGTTCACGACCGCGCCACCGGCAAATTGCTCTACAAGTCGGAAGCTTTCGTGCCGCAAGACAACATGTTCGCACTTCCGACGCCTGAAGGCGCGAAAGTCTCGCCCGGCGTTGGCGGCGGCGCGAACTGGTCGCCGGTGTCGCTGGATACAGCCAACAATCGCGTGTTCGTCGCCGCCATGCACATGCCGACGACCTATCGGTCAGCGGAAATTCCAGCCGCCGACGGCAAGCCCGCTATCAAGTATGTCGTGCTCGACACCGAAACACCCGAGAGATGGGGCACGCTGACCGCAATTGATCTGGCAGCCAACGGCAAGATCCTCTGGCAGAACAAAACCAAAGACCCGCTGGTCGGCGGCGTGCTGGCAACCGCGGGCGGCCTCGTCTTCAACGGTGAAGGCAGCGGCGACATTGCCGCCTACGATAGCAAGACAGGGGAAAAGCTGTGGCGCTTCGCCTGTGGCGCGGGCGTCAACGCACCTCCAATTTCCTATGCCATCGACGGCCAGCAGTATCTCGCGGTCGCAGCCGGTGGCAGTCAGATCTGGGGCTTCCGGCAGGGCGGCGCGGTGATCGTATTCGCGCTCGTCGATTAAGCGGCAAGAACCAAATCGGCAAAAATGAACCCGTCGCGCTCGACGACGTCGCCGGGCGTGATGTCAAGCGCATGCGAAAACATTGGCCCACTGGTGACGCAGGTGTGAAACTCACCATTCTCTCCGCACGGATCGACGCCGCCCGGAAGATCGGCAAGAAACGCATCATCGAAGCGCCGCCCAGCAAATGACGCCGTGAGTTGGCGCGGATCGACCGTCGAGACGTAGGTCACAAGGCCGCCGTCAATCATATCCCGCGCCAGCCGATCGGTCGGCTTGCCCCACAGCGGGAACAGCGGCGCAATACCCGTGCCGGCAAGATTTTTCTCTCGGTAGGCGCGAATATCTTCAAGAAACAAATCACCGAAGGCCATTGCCTGCACGCCGACGGCCACCTGCGCGTTGACGAAGTCGCCCATCAACTGGGCGTACGTTTCATTCGAGCATGGCCACGGCAACGCGATCACGTGCAGCGGCAATCCCGCAGCCGCCGCCTGCGCTTCAAGGATCGAACGGCGTACGCCGTGCATGGCCACGCGATCGAACGCGGCGTTGGTGGTCGTCACCAGCCCAACCACATCGATGGACGGGTCTTGCCGCAACTCGTGCAGCGCCCAGGCGCTGTCTTTGCCGCTGGACCAGCTCAACACGGTTTTCAAAGGCACTACCCCCAGGATACAAGCGATACCACCGATTAGCGTGTTTGCCGTTGTGAGGGAACCATCTGCCATGCCGCGCTTTCGCAACATCGTCATACTAACCGGCGCCGGATTATCCGCCGAAAGCGGGCTCTCGACGTTTCGCGATCCCAACGGGCTATGGGCAAAATATGATTGGCGCGAGGTCGCGACACCGCAAGGCTTCGCGAAGAACCCGACTATGGTGCACGACTTCTACAATATGCGCCGCCGTGCCCACGCCACCATAAAGCCGAATGCGGCCCACATTGCACTCGCCACTCTTGAGGCGCGCCACCCGAATGTGACGGTCGTGACACAGAATGTCGACGCGCTGCACGAGGCGGCAGGCACGCGCAATCTCATTCACATGCACGGCGAAGCGCTGAAAGTCTTCTGCCGCCAGTGCGACGCGCGCCATACCTGGGTCGATGATCTTTCGGTCGAGACGCCCTGCCCCGCGTGCCGCGAAACGGGCGCCATGCGCCCCGACGTCGTGTGGTTCGGTGAGATGCCGTATCACATGGAACGCATTGGCCAGCTTCTCGGTCGCTGCGATCTGTTCATCTCCATCGGCACGAGCGGCAACGTCTATCCGGCTGCCGGATTTGTAGCAGTGGCGCGCGAAGCGGGCGCGCATACGGTCGAACTCAATCTCGAACCGTCAAGCGGGGCAACGCTGTTTGCGGAAGCCATATACGGTCCAGCAACCGAAATCGTGCCGGCCTACGTTGAGCGTATCCTGCGCGATACCGTTAGCGCTTGAAGACCGTCACCGCTTCGATGTGCGGCGCATAATGGAACTGATCGATCGGCGTCACCATACCCATCTTGTAACCGCCATCGATGAGAATGCGGGCATCGCGCGCCAGCGTCGCCGGATTGCACGACACCGCAACGACCGTTTTGACCTTCGAGCGCGCCAGAGACTTGGCTTGCGCTTCGGCACCTGCCCGCGGCGGGTCGAACACCACAGCATCATGCTCATTGAGTTCGAGTGTAGAGAGCGGCTCGCGGAAAAGATCGCGCACCAGCGTCGTCACCGGCTTGATGCCGCTGCCTTTGCGAACCCCTTGCGCAAGCGCCGCAATTGCCGAAGCGTCGCTATCGACCGCCAGCACTTTGGCACGCGCGGCAATTGGGAACGTCAACGCGCCGATGCCCGCGAACAGATCGGCCACCGTCTTGACCTTGCCGAGCCCCTCGGTCACCAGCCGCGCCATCGCAGATTCTGCCGCGCCGACCGCCTGAATGAAGATGCCCGGCGGCAAAGGCACCTCGATGCCGCCAAAAACCAGAAATGGCGGCAGCGCTTCGTAAACCGGATCGCCTTCGACGCTGATGCGAGCGAGACCGAGATCCGTCGCATCCTTGGCAAGTTCGGTGCGCAAGGCGAGCGACAGCGTTTTCTCAATGCCGCTGAGCGCAACATCCAACCCGGCAGCGGTCATCGTGACGGAGACGCGCGCCTCTCCGCGCCGGGATACGAGCGGCTTCAGAAGCCGCTTCATGCCGGGCAGAACCTCAACAATGCGCGGTTCAAGCACCGGACACTCTGCAAGATCGATGAGATCATGCGACTGCGCTTCGTGAAAACCGATCTGCATGCCGTCGTCGCTACGCCGCGCCGTGAACACCGCGCGGCGGCGCAATCCATCGGGGACAACCAGCGGCGCAACATCCGCTTCGATACCGCGCGATTTGAAGGCTGCGACCACCTGCTCGCGCTTCCAAGAAGCATACAACGCCGGCGCCATATGCTGCAGCGCGCACCCGCCGCAACGGCCGAAGTGCTGGCACACCGGCGCAACGCGATCGCTGCTCGCCTCCAGCACGGCCTCAACGCGCGTGCGGTCGCCGTTGCGCGAAACGCGCACACGCTCACCAGCGAGTGTAAACGGCACGAACAGCGGCGCGCCATCACTCATCGCCATACCGTCGCCCTGCGCGCCTACGCGCGTAATCACCACGTCCATTGCGTCAGCCGTCACGGCGCGCTCCAATCAAAAATTCTTCGTTTCCCGACCCGCCGAGGATCGGCGACGGCATGACACCGAGGACGCGCCATCCGGGCGTCGCCGTCAGCATGGCCACGACCTTCTCCGTCGCGACATGCCGCAACGCTTCGTCGCGCACGATGCCGCCTTTGCCGATGCTATCGGGATCGAGTTCAAACTGCGGTTTGATCAAGGCTGCCAGCCACGCGCCGGGCCGGGTCAGCGGCAACACCGGTTGCAAAACCTTGGTGAGAGCGATGAAGCTAACATCGGCAACCATGGCATCGATGGGTTCGCTAATCATTTCAGACGTCAGCGTGCGCGCGTCCTGCTTTTCCAGCGAGACGACGCGCGCATCCGATTTGAGCGTATCATGCAGCTGCGATTGGCCGACATCGACGGCATATACGCGGCGTGCTCCGCGTTGCAACAGCGCCTGCGTAAACCCGCCTGTCGACGCGCCGATATCGAGCGCCACGAGATCCGCAGGATCGAACCCGAAATGATCGAGCGCGGCGATCAGCTTTTCAGCCCCGCGCGATACAAACTGCGGCGTGTTCTCGATCAATTCGACGCGCGCATCCAGCGACACGGTGCGCGCCGGCTTATCGCAGATCGCGCCCTCGACGCGAACGAACCCGCGCAGGATCAGATCGCGTGCGCGTGCGCGCGAGGGCACCAAGCCGTCGCTCACTAGTCTTGCGTCCAATCGCGTCGCGCCCATCTGTGTCCCTAGCCGTGGAGCCAGACGGCCCACAGCGCGCTTTATGGGTGTTGCAGCATCCCAATAGCAACCGTTTGTTCGCCCAAGCCGTCTCTCAGCGAGGATGTTCTGAAAGCCAAGCGGAACACGGTCAACGGGGTGGTGAGTTAGGCGCTGCCGCCGAGTTCATTGGTCAGCTTGTCACGCCCCAGCGCCTTAAACACCGTGGCCACGATGCCGTCCGCCGCCAGTCCCGCCGCTTCGTACATCGTCTCGGGCTTGCCGTGGTCGATGAACACGTCCGGCAGCACCTTGGTGCGGACCTTCAGGCCGTGATCGAGGAACCCTTCATCCGACAGATAATGCAGCACATAGCTGCCGAAGCCGCCAACCGAGCCTTCTTCCACCGTCACCAGAACTTCATGGTTCTGCGCCAGTTCCCGTACCAAGTTGGTATCGAGCGGCTTGGCAAAGCGCGCGTCCGCCACCGTTGCGGGTAAACCGAAACTGGCAAGCTGGTCAGCCGCCCGCAGGCATTCCGCCAGCCGCGTGCCGAGTGATAACAACGCAACCTTCGAGCCTTGCCGTACAATGCGGCCCTTGCCGATGTCGAGCGCAACGCCTTCCTTGGGAAGATCGATGCCGACGCCCTCGCCGCGCGGATAGCGCAACGCGCTCGGCCGGTCATCGATGGCAACCTGCGTCGCCACCATGTGCATCAGTTCAGCTTCGTCAGCCGCCGCCATGATTACAAAACCCGGCAGACACCCGAGAAACGCAATATCGAAAGACCCGGCGTGCGTCGCACCGTCCGCGCCGACGAGACCCGCACGATCAAGCGCAAAGCGCACCGGCAGCCGCTGGATGGCTACGTCGTGCACGACCTGATCGTAGGCGCGTTGCAGGAATGTCGAATAGATCGCCGCAAACGGCTTGAAGCCTTCCGTTGCAAGGCCCGCCGCAAACGTAACGGCGTGTTGTTCGGCAATGCCGACATCGAATGTGCGTTCCGGAAAGCGCTTTGCGAACAGGTCAAGGCCGGTGCCGTCCGGCATGGCAGCCGTTATGGCGACGATCTTGTCGTCCTTCTCGCCGGCCTGGACGAGGCTATCGGCAAAGACCCGCGTGTAGGTCGGCGCGTTGGGCTTCGGTTTGACCTGTGCGCCCGTCACAACATTGAACTTGCTGACGCCGTGATATTTATCGTCGGACGCTTCGGCGGGTGCGTAGCCCTTGCCCTTCTTGGTCACGACATGGACCAAAATCGGACCGCCCTTTGCATCCCGAACGTTCTTCAGAACCGGTAGCAGCTGATTGAAATCGTGGCCGTCGATCGGGCCGACATAATAGAAGCCGAGTTCCTCGAACCACTGACCGCCCTGCCAGAGATGGCGGGTGTATTCCTCGACGCGAGCCGCGCGGCGTTCCCACTTCTTCGGCAGCATCTTGGCGAGCTGTTTGGCGTAATCGCGCAAATGCAAATAGGTACCGCTTGAGGTGGCACGCGCCAGATAGGCGGCCAGCGCACCCGTCGGCGGGGCAATCGACATGTCGTTGTCGTTGAGGATCACGATCAGGCGCTCATCGCGTGCGCCAGCGTTGTTGATCGCCTCATAGGCCATGCCGGCGCTCATGGCGCCATCGCCGATGACCGCAATCACGTTGTTGTCGCCGCCCTTCAGATCGCGCGCCACCGACATGCCGAGCGCCGCTGAGATCGAGGTCGAGGAATGCGCCGCGCCAAAGGGATCGTATTCGCTTTCATCGCGCTTGGTGAATCCCGACAGCCCGCCCGCCTGGCGCAGCGTGCGAATCCGGTCGCGGCGGCCGGTGATGATCTTATGTGGATAGGCCTGATGGCCGACATCCCAGATCAGCCTGTCGCGAGGGGTATCAAAGACCCAGTGCAGGGCAACCGTCAGCTCGATGACGCCAAGACCCGCGCCCAGATGACCGCCAGTGACGGACACGGCGTCGATCGTCTCGTGACGCAATTCCGCGGCGAACTGCGGAAGATCGCTTTCCGGCAATTTGCGGAGATCCGCCGGTATTTTCACCGTGTCGAGAAGCGGCGTTTGGCTCACGAGTGCTGACCCTTTGTCAAAACCAGTGTCTTGGTTATGTCACAGTGGGGCACGCCCGCAAGCGGCCAATCTTCGCATGTTTCAGGCGGGGGCCGCACAGACCCGCCTTCTACTTTGCGTCGATGTCCTTTTCCGCCCGCTAAACAAGTCTGTTGCGCATCAATAGCCCGGATCGAGCGGTTCCGTGCCCTTGGGGCGGCCATCGGCGCCGATGGTCAGCTTTTCCACCTTGGCTTCGGCCTGCCTGAGCAATGCGTCGCAGTGGGCGCGTAGGGCTTCGCCGCGCTCATAGATCGCAATACTCTCTTCAAGCTCGACATCACCCCGCTCAAGACGGCCGACGATGCTTTCGAGCTCCTTGAGGGCGCGCTCGAATGTCATGTCCTTGATGTCGGCAAAATTCTTGCCCGGTGCTTTTGTGGTCGTCATAGGGCCTAGTTCCATTCGGCGTTCGGGGGCGCCTTCTAGCGGCCCGTTTCCATCAGCGTCTTGACGTGCACCGCTACCGATCTGGCGAGCGCCGTCAAGTTGTAACCGCCTTCCAGCATCGAGACGACGCGGCCATTGGCGTGGCGGCGGGCATTTTCGGCCAACAGCTCAGTCGCCCAGATGTAATCGGCTTCGACCAGCGCCATGCCGCCCAACGGATCGTCGCGATGGGCGTCAAACCCGGCTGAAATGAACACGATATCGGGGCTGAAGTTGTGCAGCGGCTGCAGAATGCGCTCGCGAAAGGCCTCCTCAAAGCGCTCGCGCCCATCGCCAGCACGCAGCGGCGCATTGAAGATGTTGCCGGCACCCGTCTCACTGACGTCACCGGTGCCCGGAAACAGCGGCATCTGGTGCGTCGAGCCGTAGAACATATTCTTGTCGGACCAGAAGATCTCCTGCGTACCATTGCCGTGGTGGACGTCAAAATCGACGACGGCGACGCGCTCGGCGCCGTGCTTTGCTCGGGCGTAGTGGGCGGCAATCGCGATATTGTTGAACAGGCAGAACCCCATCGCCACGTTGCTTTCGGCGTGATGACCGGGCGGGCGCACTTGGCAGAACACGTTCGCGGCGTCTTTCGACATCACCAGATCAACGGCATCGAGGCCGGCGCCGACCGCGCGGCGTGCCGCCTCCCACGTGCCAGGAGAGACCACCGTATCGCCATCGATGTGCGTCGAACCGTGCCCATGCCCGGCGGCCACGCGGCGCAGATGTTCGAGGTGCTCGTTGCGGTGCGCCTTCACAATATACGTCTCATCGTCGTCGCGCAGAGGTGCTTCATGGCGAATCAGCGACTGATAGACTTCATGCTCCAGCACTTTATCGATCACGCGCATGCGTTCAGCACGCTCGGGATGATGCGGGCCGGTATCATGCGCGGCGAAGGCTGGATGCGTGATGAGGACTGTTGTCATGATCCCTGACCGCTAGCCCAGCTCGGACAGCCGGGCGATCTGCACGCCGGGCGGGGGAATGCTGTTTGCCGGCACAAAGAAATCCGGCGCCAGCGGCATGCTGGGATCGATGCGATAGCCTTCGAAATCGGTCACGTTTCCGACCTTATACAGGAACGTATCGTCGATCAGGAATTGCCCGGTAAATTCGCGCGACGGCTGCGAAAAAATGAGATGCGCGGCGTCTGCCAGGATATCCGGCGTCCGGCTCATGCGCATCAGCTTATCGCCACCCAGCACATTCCTGATCGCGGCCGTCGCGATGGTCGTGCGCGGCCACAGCGCGTTGACGGCGATCCCATCCTTGCGGAAATCTTCCGCCATACCGAGCACGCACAGGCTCATGCCGTACTTCGCTATCGAGTAGGCCACATGCCCGCCAAACCAACGCGGATGCATATCGAGCGGTGGCGACATCATCAGCACATGCGGATTTTTGGCGCGCTTCAGATGCGGCAGGCAGGTCTTCGTGACGAGGAACGTGCCGCGCGTGTTGATGCCCATCATCAGGTCGAAGCGCTTCATGTCGGTCGCTTCGGTGGGCGTCAGGGAAATGGCGCTGGCATTGTTGATGCAAATGTCGATGCCGCCGAATGTTGCGACGGTTTGCGCAACCGCGCGCTGCACCTGCTCCTCATCGCGGATATCACAGACGATCGGCAGTGCCATGCCGCCGGCATCCTGGATTTCCTTGGCGGCAGTGTGGATCGTGCCTTCCAATTTGGGATGCGGCTCGGACGTCTTGGCGGCGATCGCCACACGGGCGCCATCGCGCGCCGCACGCTTGGCAATGGCGAGGCCAATGCCACGGCTACCACCGGTGATGAAGAGCGTCTTGTCCTTGAGCGAGGCCATGCGGGCATCCTTTTTATGTCGCGTTGTCGCAAGCTTAGAGCCTCACCGCGCCGGAGTTAAGTACGCGCTATACCTCGCGGCGTAAAAATCGTCGGTGGAGCCAGCGGAACGGCGCCGTTGCCGTCTGCCAGGACTGTACCGCCAGCTGCCAGATGATGGCCGGAATGCCGGTCAATGGCAGGAAAACCAGCCAAAAGACAGCTTCGCGAGGGATACTTGAGATCACCCGCGCGATGCGGCCGTGCCCGGTTTTGGCCGGCTGCGGCGGCCATAACCGGCACCACCACCCGCGCACCGTCGGCCAAGCCAAAACGCCCGCCACCAGCGACAGCAAGTACGGTATTTGAATAGCGACCGGAATGCCGGGGATCAGCCGCCCATCGTATTCCATTTGGGTCGACTGGTCGCGGCCGTACACATCGACCGCCGCAGAAACAAACTCACCGGTCACGTGACTGACGACGTCTCCAAGAAGGCTGGATGCGTCTTCTGAAATCCCGGCAGTCGGTTGGCTTGGAACTGCTGCGAGGTGCACACGTCCGCCGCCGTCGTGCGCCGCCGTGATCTCGAAGCCGCCACGGCGCGCGGCGAGCGCATCGAGGAAATCGCCGAAGGTCGCCGTTTTCATTGCATCGTCGAGGCCGCCGACTTCGACCGACTGCCACAGCCAATTGCGACCCCCGGGCTGACGGGCTGCGTCTGTGTGCAACACAACGAGGTTGACGTCGTTGCGCCGTGCCGCCTCGACCAATTCGGTAAGGTCACGGCTCAGCTCGCCCCCGGTTGAGGGGCTGACGATCAGCTTGCCGCCCTCGACTCGCCCCACCACCAGCGCCGTCTGCCCTCGGATCGAAGCGAACGCCGAGGCGAGAAATGAGGGTTCGATCTGATCAACCAGCGGCACTTTGCTTGCCGCGTCGATCTTAGGCGCCGATGACAGGCTTTTCGCAGCTCCAGGCTCGATCGCCAGAGTGCGAATATTCGACGAGTTGAGCGGACGGCCAAGATACGACATTGCTTCGTCAAACAGGTCGCCATTATCGAGTTTGGCAATCAGGTTGGGTTTGATTGCAGCGCGCAGAACGGCATCTGCCCCCGAACCCGTGCGCGTCAGCGCGAAGGACCCTGAATCGGTCACGACGTGCAGGTCTGTATCGCTCGGCAAGGCATCGAGTGCCGCCCGGTTCTGGAAGATGCTGTCTTGTGAAACATAGAGCGACAGTTTGCTTTCGCCTGCGGCCACAGCCTCCGGCGCCAGGGTCGGCAAGACGCGACTGATCTCCTCAGAGGTGCCGGCAGTAAACACCTCTCCGTCGCGATTAACGAATTGCCAGTGGCCTTCCGGCGTCGCGTGCGCGGCCAGCGCGGCTTTCGGCGCATTGGCGAGAGATTTGAGGTGGGCAGCCGCTTTGCCGACCGGGCCGAGGTGCGAGAGGCTATGCGAGGATGCCTTGCCGCCAGCCTCACCGGCTTCACGCAGAATATGGGTGAACACGTTGGCGTTCGCCGAACCTATCGCCAACACCCCAGCTATCAGGGCAGCGATAGCCAATCCCCGCACGATCACGAGCCGCATATCACCCCCTCAATGACGCGACCGCGGAGCAAAGTCAGCGCGGCGCCTCCTCATCCATCAACGCGATTGTGGCAAAAAGCGCGGAGGCCGCTTTTCAAGGAAGGCTTGAAAGGCTTCGCGGGCTTCCGGCGACGCCAGCCGGGCCTGAAATGCAGCAGCTTCCTCATTGACCCGCTGAGCAATATCGCTCGCGTCGCCGCGCAACATCTGGCGAGCAAGCGCCAGCGCTTCAGGCGGCTTGGCAGCCAACCGAGCGGCCGCCCGTAACGCCGTCGCCTCCAAGGCGTCGGCCGCCACGACGGCATTGACGAAGCCAGCCTCACGCGCCCGCCCAGCGTCAAACGTCTCCCCGAGCACCAGCATCTCGAAGGCGCGGTGCGCGCCCATCACGCGGGGCATCAGCAGGCTTGAACCCGCTTCCGGCACAAGCCCGAGATCAAGAAACGGCGTGGCGAACTTCGACGCGGGCGACGCATAGACGAGGTCGCAGTGGAACAACAACGTGGTCCCGATGCCGATGGCAATGCCGTCCACGGCGGCGATTAGCGGCTTGTGGATCACCGGCAACAGGCGAATGAAACGCAGCACTTCGTCGGTCAGGCCTGACTGTCCAAGACCGGTTGCAAGAAAGTCTTTGATGTCGTTACCAGCGGTGAACACGCCGCCCGATCCCATCAGAACGTGGGCTGCGATGTCGGGATCGTGGTCTCCGGCTTCAATTGCGTCACACAACGCCGCATACATTGGCCGCGTCAGGGCATTCTTTTTAGCAGCGGTCGCGTCGGGGCGCAACGCAGTTTCCGCCAGATAGCGCGCACCGGCCACGAGCGCGAACACTCGCAGATAGGGTGTTGCGCCAGCAAGCGCCGCATCAGGATTTTCGCTCAAGGCTTTTGCAGTCCAGCGCGTGGCCACTGTCAGCGCCCCGAGCCCGTCTTTCAGATTGGCAGCCATCCGTCCAAACGCCGGATTGTCTGCGGCTTGCACTTGATCCGCCACGCTCGCGATCTCCGCGAGATACGCCTTAATGACAGCGCCGCCTTCGATGCCGATCTTTCGTGTTATCAGATCAATGGCTTGAATACCGTTGGTGCCCTCATAGATCGGCAGAATGCGGGCGTCGCGCATGTGTTGGGCAGCGCCCGTTTCTTCCACAAATCCCATGCCGCCGTGCACTTGAATGCCAAGCGACGCGACTTCGACGGCAGAATCGGTTGCGAAGGCTTTTCCGATAGGCGTCAACAACGCCGCCAGATTGCGCGCCGCCTTGGCTTCAACCGCATCGGTGGAAAACGCCGCCAGATCAAGCGCCGCCGCGGTTGCCAGACAGATCATACGAGCGGCCTGGGTTGTCGATTTCATGGCCATCAACATGCGGCGCACGTCGGGATGCGCGACAATCGGCGCCATGCCGGGGCCGTTCGAGGATGATGCACGCCCTTGCGTACGCTCGTTTGCAAACGCGATTGCCCGCTGCGTTGCGCGCTCGGCTATAGCCACGCCCTGCATTCCGACCGCCAAGCGAGCTTGGTTCATCATCACGAACATGGTCGCGAGGCCGCGATTTTCTTCACCCACCAGATAGCCGGTGGCGCCGCCCTGCTCACCGAATTTCATCACGCACGTCGGACTGGCCTTGATTCCGAGTTTATGTTCGATGCCGGCACAGACCACATCGTTACGGCTGCCAAGAGACCCGTCGGCGTTGAGCAGATATTTAGGCACCAGGAACAGCGAGATCCCGCGTGTACCTTCCGGCGCATCCGGCAAGCGTGCCAGCACCAGATGGATAATGTTCTCCACCATGTCGTGCTCGCCGTAGCTGATAAAAATCTTGGTGCCGGTGATGCGATAAGTTCCATCCGACTGGGGTTCAGCGCGGGACTTGATGACCGAGAGATCAGACCCCGCGTGCGGCTCGGTTAGGTTCATCGTGCCGGTCCATTGGCCTGACACCATCTTCGGCAGATAGGTTTCCTTCAGCGCATCGCTGCCACCCACTTCGATGGCGTGGATTGCCCCTTGCGTAAGCAGCGGACAGACACCGAACGCTAGGTTGGCGGCGTTCCAGATTTCGCCCACCGGCGCCGACACGATCTCCGGCAGCCCCTGGCCGCCGTAAGTCTCCGGACACGGCAGAGCGGTCCACCCGCCGGCTGCGAATTGATTGTACGCCTCACGGAACCCCGGCGGCGTTTCAACGACGCCATCAACCAGTTTCAATCCCGCGCGATCCGCGCTCTGATTGAGCGGCGCCAGCACATCGGAGGCAAACTTTCCAGCCTCTTCGAGAACGGCCCGAATGGTGTCGGCATCGAGACCCGGATACAGGCAGTTAGCCAATCGCGCGTCGAGATGCGCGACGGTCTTGAGGGCGGATAGGATGTCGTCTACTGGAGCGGTATAGGTCATTGGCGGGATCTTCTGTTCGCTTCACAAATGTTGGATTTCAAGAGTATGCCGAATACCGGCGATAGCAAACCGCCCGAATGGCTTTTTGCAGCGGTCATCCGAAATGCGGACGTGTCGGCCTTGCGTGACGCGGGTCAGCACATTCGCGCCGGCCATCTTGTCGCTTTCCCGACCGAAACCGTCTACGGGCTGGGCGCCGACGCGACCAATGGCGAGGCCGTCGCCCGCATATTCGCAGCCAAAGGGCGCCCGCATTTCAATCCGCTGATCGTGCATGTGCCGGATCTCGGCCATGCCGAGCGCCTCGGCATCTTTTCGGGCGCCGCCACGCGCCTTGCCGAAGCGTTTTGGCCCGGCCCTTTGACCATCGTGGTGACGCGCCAGGCGGACACACCGATTTCCGAACTTGTATCTGCGGGGCTGCCTTCCCTTGCGCTGCGCGTTCCAGACCATCCCTTGGCGCAGGCGCTCTTGCGCGCCGCCGGCCGGCCGCTGGCGGCACCTTCCGCCAATCGCTCGGGGCATGTCAGCGCCACGAGTGCCGCGCACGTTGCGGAAGATCTGGAAACCCGCGTTGCCATGATCCTGGATGGCGGCGCCACGCAGCACGGCCTGGAATCAACCGTCGTCGACGCGACCGGCTCGGCGATTGTGCTTTTGCGGCCGGGCGCGGTCCCGATTGAAGCACTTGAGCGCGTTCTCGGTGCGCCCGTCGTCAGGGCCAGCGCGAACGTAGACCCATCCGCACCGCGGTCCCCTGGCCAACTCGAAAGTCACTATGCACCACGCGCCAGCATTCGCCTGAACGCGACGCATATCCAGACCGGCGAAGCCTTGCTGGCCTTCGGCGCGGATGCCCCATCGACTGCAGGGCCGCAGTTCAATCTCAGCCGGTCCGGTGATTTGGTGGAGGCGGCGGCCAACCTGTTCGCGGCCCTGCGCACGCTCGATGCGTCAGGTGCAGCCACGATTGCCGTGATGCCCATTCCGAATGGAGGTTTGGGAGACGCGATCAACGATCGCCTGAAGCGCGCGGCGGCACCGCGCAGCTAGGTCACGTTTCCGACAGTCTTCGAAAACCCCTTAGCCGGCGCCAAGCAAGGACGCGCCAACGGTGATCATGCGATACAGGACGGGGCCGAGTATCGTGTCGCCCATCACGTACGTGTCCCACGTCTGGTTGAGCGTCTGCGTGAGTGACGTGACAGACGGCACAAATGCCCAAACGCCAGCGTACATTACTGCAGTCGAAACCCCGTTAACGATCAGGTAACGCCGCATCATAAAACCCCCGGGACGCACGTTCATACTTTTTTAATCAAAGCACGACGCGTGCCAGCGCTCAAGCCCTTCATTGCGAAGAGCGCACAAGTTCTCCGGGACTTGGATTGGCAATCTGGTGGGCGCGCGAAAGGTTAACGCGGGACGATCGTCAGCGTCGCTGCAGACGCACGATATTGCAGCTTCCGGCGTAGCACGGCGCGCAGCGACAGTGCTGGGTGCTCGATCAATACCCATGACAACAAGGCGAGCGGCAGAACAAGCGCGAAGGCAATGGCTGTATTGGCAATCGGGGGCAACGCCGGAGCCGCGTCGATCAAAGCCTGCTGAATGGGGCCTGCATAAATGTAGACGCCAAACGACAGATCGATGCGATTGCACCATGCCCGCAGCGGACCAAAACGATGGCTAGCCGCCCAGACGATGGCGTAACCGATCAGCAGCGCGGTGGTGAGTTCGGCAAAGCGCGTACCTTGCGCGAAGACAAACAATGCCGCGAGTGGCAGAAGCGCTAAGGCGGTGATGACAAGCCGATCGCGAACCAAATAAATCAGCGTACCGGTGCCGAAATAGAGCGCGAACTAGCGGACGTTATCGGTGAATGTGTAGTTTTCGATCGGTTCCGGGTCGCCAGCAAAAATCACGACGAGGAATGCTGCCAGCGCAATCGTCACCACGCCGCGATACTTCGCGGCAAACAAGCCCGCCGTGCCTGCCAGCGCCAGGCCCACGTAGCAGAGAACCTCATACTTCAACGTCCACAACGATGAATTGACACTGCCCGCCATCGGAACATCAGTGAAGACGCCCGGCAATGGCGCGCTACCGGTCGAGAGCGACAGCGTCTTGGCGATGTAGGCGAAAAGAACCGGAGACGAGAAGTATTGTTCCGGCGCCAATTGTGAGACCAGCGGGCCGAGCAGCAGCGCGGTCAACAGAACGCAGACGATGAGACCCGGAAAGATGCGCAGTACACGAGCGGCCGCGAAGTCGAACAGCGACCGGCTGCGCTCGAAGCTCTGGGCGACCAGGATGCCGCTCAGAATAAAGAACCCTTGCACGGCATGCTCACCGAGCGAATGACCGGTCCAAGTGGTCAGCGGCTCCGCCAGGGTTGTGCCAAAAGTATACATGTAACTGTGCGAAATCAGCACGAGCGACGCCATCAGCAGGCGCATGACGCCGAAGCTATTGTCTTCCGGCGCCATGATATCGCCGAGGCGCGGGCTCTTTTGCAGATGCATACCGGCAGTCGTAACCATAACGTGCTCCAACGGGCTCTGAACCCAGTGGGGTTAAAGCAGCAAGCGTGCCAACGCAGCAGAATGCTCAGGGGTGCCGCTCAGTCCGACACCTGCGCGGCCTTGAGGCGCTCACGCTCGGCCTCGATGGCGGCAGCCTGAGACGGCCAGCTTGCGCCAATCCAGTCGTCGGTGCCGAACAGCCAATACCAGAACCGGTTTCTGCGATGATACCGCTCGATCATCATGCGGTTCATCGTGTCCATGTGCGTCGTCAGCGCATTGAGCGTTTCGATCGGACGTTCGTTGTCACGATCGAGATTGGCGAGTCGGTTTGAGATCATCGCGACGTCGCCAGCGGCGTCCGTCCGCCACTGATCGATGGAGCCTGCAAGAGTATGCTGGTTCTGATTGAGCTTCATCAGCGCATCGTGCACTTCGCCGAGATCTTGGGCATAGGCCTGATGCTTGGCGGCAGCCGTTTCGATTTCGGCGGCGAGCGCGCGTTCGACTGCGCTTAAACGTTCGGCCATCACCGACGATGCTTCATTCACCCGCTCAACGAGCGGCGCCACAAAGCCCATGCTCTGGCGCTCGAATCCGGAGATCAGCGTTTCCATGCGGCCTGTGCTGGCGGTATTGGCGGCAAGCGCGCGGGCAATCTCGCCTTCCAGCGATTTCAGGCGATCGGCAACAACGTCACCTTCGCCCTCGCCACGACCTTCGCGGGCCAATACGGCTTCCTCGATCGCGTCGAGGCGGCCCATTAAGGGCTTCAGATCAATGGCACGCGCCAGACGCTCGACCAATTGCCCCGATGCCAGTGGATCGATGGCAGCCGGTTGCCGTGACACTTTTTCGATGTCCTGCAAACGCACGGTCAGCGACGACCAGCCTTGGTTCAATTCCTTCAGCCGCTGCTCAAGCATGACTTCGAGATTGAGAAGTTGCTCGGCCAATCCATCGCTGACACCAGCACTGCTGCCTGTGTCGCGGGTGGTGGTCACGACTTGCTCCAGCGCCTGCAGGCGATCGTACAGACCGGTTTGTAGGCGGCCCTGATCATCGCGCTGTGCCTGGGTATCGCGCGACAAATCTTTGAGCAGGCCCGACACCACCTGCCTTTCGCTGGCAATGTCGTTGCTCAACGCGCGAACCATCTGCTCCAGCGCCTCGATGCGCGTATTCTGGATGGAATCGGTCGCTGTGCCTGAAAATTCAGAGCGATAGGGGCGCGCCTGTTCCGTCACATAGCGCACCGGCTCGGGTGCCTGCACGCGCACATAGCGTTCGGCGGGCGGCGCGACATACCGCACAGTGTCGGTCGCGTAGCGCGACAGCGGCGGGAACTGCTCAAGCGTCTCGCGCACGGTTGTGCGCATCGTGTGGCGCGCCAGAAGCGCCATGCCCGGCATATCGGTCCGCTGGTCAAAGAGAACATTCAACACGTCTTCGATGCTTGCCGGCGCATTGCGGCGCGCCGCGACGGCTGCCGCCATGCGCAATACATCGGCGAGTTCATCGGAACGGCGCGGCGATCCCTTGCCGCTTGGCAGGCCAACCGGAATTTCGCTGGCAATGATGGTCGCGCTTTCGCGCCGGAGCGCCGCAACCCGCACGCCGCGCGCTTCAAGAGCTTCGGCGGCGGCGTCGATGCGCGTCATCGCGTGCAGAAAATGTTCAAGGCGGACTTCGCCGGCGCGATGGGCGACCGCAACTTCATAGGCGTGATTGGCGCAGGCCATGACGGTTTCGTCGACCCAGATCGGACCCGAGCGCGACGGCCCACGCTGACCGTTCTTGGCAAACCCAGGTTCGGGGTCGCCCGCGAGATCGGACAACATCGCATTCCCCGTCTGTGGCGTCCGAAGATCGAGATCCTCACCCCTGTAGCTCATAACGACTTCGCTCCTCGTCACATGCGGTTCTTTTCGAACCCTGTTGCCTTGTGAGAACCCGATCCGCTAACGCCTCTCGGGGGCTCAACTTTCTCGATGCCATCGTAACGCTTTAGCGCGTGATCGCGGCGGCCTCTTGACTTTCCAAAAATAACGTCAATTCCGCACGAGCGCGAATCATTCAGCCGAATGCCGTCACCGAGGGACACCAACGCGACAAGGAAAAGGTACTGGGATCGTTGAACAAAAGAGCCGCTGCCTGACGAGGCGGCAGACGGATCTTGCGGAGCCGCGTGGCGAACCGCGCGAATCAGGACGAAAAAGCGCCTGATAACGGCCATACGCCCAAGGCGTTAACGAACCGTCGATGCGTCCGGCTCCATGAGATCAGGGCCGTCAGCGCGCGGATTATTGAGTTTGCGACTGACTTCGCGGGTTTCCAGGTTGCCCTCGGGCAGCGGCCGCAGCAGATCAGCGATGTGATCCGCCGTCCCCGGCTTGCAGTCCAGCCAGCGGTCGAAATGCTCGGGCTCTATGATGACGGGCATCCGGTCATGCAGATGGGCAACATCGGCATTCGAGGCCGTGGTGAGAATGGCCATGGTTTCGAGTTCGCTGCCATCGGCGCCGAGCCAATGCTCCCAAAGGCCGGCAAACGCAAACAGGCCGCCACCCATTTTGCGGATCAGATGCGGTTGCTTGGCGCCGGGCCGGCCGGTCCATTCGTAGAACCCGTCGGTCGGCACGAGGCACCGGCGATGGCGCAGCGGACCGCGAAACGATGGCTTTTCGGCTGCCGTCTCTGACCGCGCGTTGATGAGCGTCGAGAACTCGCGCGGGTCCTTAACCCATGACGGGATCAATCCCCAGCGCACAAGCATAAGCTCGCGTTTGCCACCGGCATCGGCGCGCACGATCAACACCGGCTCGGTCGGGGCGATATTGTAGCGCGGCGGAAAGTTGTCCCGGTCACCGCACTTGAACAGGTGGCTGACAGCCTCCGGCGGCGAGGTCAAACTGTAACGCGAGCACATAGGCGCCTCTCCATCGGCATTCCACCGCGTCGTTCATGCGGTCGAGAAGAAAGCTAACATATGGCCGTGCGCCGTGCCGCCGCCAAGAATCGATGCTAAATGGTTTTCAATGACAGGCCCTCAAACCCGTACCCAAACCTCGCCCCGCGCCGCCGCCAACCGCCCGCACAATCGGACGAGCTGGGCGCGTGCCGCTGCGTGCACGATTGCGCTTGCCGGCGCGGTCCTGTCCGCGCTGCCTGCGGCCCACGCCGCGCCCGATGTGAAACCCTACGATGACAAGCTGCTACGGCTGGCTGAAATCTTAGGCGCTGTTCACTATCTGCGCGAACTGTGCGGCGCCAACGAAGGCCAGTATTGGCGCGACCGGATGCGCGAATTGACGGATGCCGAGGGCTATTCGGCTCTGCGCCGCGCCAAACTCTCGCGCGCCTTCAACCAAGGCTATCGCAGCTACAGCCGCACTTATAACACTTGTAGCCCATCGGCGCAGACGGTGATCACGCGCTTCTTAGCGGAAGGTACGCAGCTCTCTGAAGGCCTCGTCAAAGGCAGCCCCTAAGCCTCAAGTACAATAATGACGTTAGGCGGCGATTTACTGTGAATTGTTGCAGCCGCGACCTTTTGTTTTGCGCCGTGCTACGTCACAAGTGGGCAGCGTCGGCGTTGGTGCCGGATATGATTAATTTGGACGGCGTCATGAGAGGACGGGGATCTATGCGGTGCTTTGAAGAGTTTGAAACCGACAACCCCAATCTCAAAGCCTTGGACCTCATTCTGGCCGCATGGGACGAAGGCGTTGATACGGGCGTGCAACCCCAGCAGATGGCCTACGCGGCGCTGTTCACGGCGCTGACCGATCTCGTTTCGATCTATGGCGAAGACGCGGTCGTGCATCTGACACGCGGTTTGGAAAAGCGCATCGGCGAAGGCGAATTCACACTCGCACGCCGCGACCAGTAAAAGTCGCGCCGCCTTAGAGCTGCGGCAGGTGCCGCGGCTCAGAAATGCCCGCCCTTCGATATCACCTCGACCCACAGCAAGCCGCCGAAGCCCGCAAGCAGAATGCCTGCAATGCGATTGATCGTATGCAGCTTATCGCCATCGAAGATATGGCGGTAGCGCGAGATCAGCTTGGACAGGAAGACCCACCAGGTCATGCTGCCCGCCATGATCGCGGCGACCATGAAAAACACGTCGATATTGGAATGCACTTCGACGTAGGTACTGACGCCGCTGAAAACCGCGAAAAGACCAAGCAAGGCGCCGGGATTGGTGATGGTCAAAAAGAATGTCTGGGGAATATCCCAGACAAAATCCTTTAGACTAGCCTTCGCGGCGTCGGCTTCGGACAACGGACGAATGCGCGGCGTCGTGATGTAGAGTTTGATGCCGAACACGATCAGCGCAAGGCCGCCGATCATCTGGATAATGGCGCGGTGCGATTCAATGGCGCCTGAGACGGCGCCGACGCCGAGGCCCGCCATCAGAGCAATCAGCCCGTCGCCCATGACCGAGCCGATACCGGCCGCGATGCCACCCCCGAAGCCCCGCTCGATCGCCCGCTGGATACACAGCACGTTGACGGGGCCGACGGGAGCCGCAATCAGGATGCCAATGATGAGGCCAACTGGGATGATGATCGGATTGGGAAATAGTCCATCAGCTCCTACGTCGTCCTACCGGAAATGCGCTGCTGCAATCCTGGCACTATGGGCGGCGAGTCACTTTAGCGACCCTGAAACAACAGTTAGTTAGTGGCGCTCTGGTTGTCTACGGCTGGGGGGATAACTGCCACCAGAATAGCACGGCATTTGGGCGACAGAGATTTACCTGGGTCAGCGCTGCGACATGGCCGCCCGCGTGTGGCGAGACGTCCCAACCAGAGTCTGTGGCCATTTTTCGCAGATTTTTTGAGGTGCGACGCAAGCAAGACCTCTGCTCGCACGTTGCGTTTGTGATCGCGCAAGTTGCAAGCACACGAAATCGCGAAGCAATTTGCGAATCTGGGCGCTGCATGAGCGCGTTTTGCAACGCTTGGCGCCGAGCGATGGAATCGCGATTTCGCGCGCCGTAGCCTGCGTTTTTGCGCGCCGCCCGCAGTAACCATACGCCGCATGGGGGTTGGTCAAAGCCGCCGTCTCTGGTTAATACCCCCTCACAAGCTACGTTAACAGCAGGGTTTAGCGTTATGACAAGATTGTTCTTTGCAACGGCAGTGCTGCAGCCTTCGGCTTTGCAGCACCCGCCAGCGCCTTCCATCCGTCGGAAGAAACGTACGGCTACGTTATGCCGAACAAGTGCAGCCGCTCGGCAAAGCCGGCGCAGACTGAAAGCAACTGGCTGTTTGAATCGGCCGCGAAGTCGAAGAAGAAAAAGAAGATCGATGCTCTGGCATCGCAAGACAACGCGCTTGAAGCGCCTTTGAAGAAAAACAAGAAGGGTCCGGCCGAAATGAGCGGCGGCGGCAAGCCGTCGATTTCGCCGGTCGCGCCTAAGACCGTGTCGTTCCCCAACAGCTACGGGGCCGGCAAGATCATTATCGACACCGCAGGCCGCCGTCTTTACTATGTGCTCTCGTCGTCGAGCGCCTATCAGTATCCGATTGCCGTCGGCAAAGCGGGCTTCTCCTGGACCGGCACGCAAACGATCTCGCGTAAGGTCGCGTGGCCCGATTGGCGTCCGCCGGCGGAAATGCTGCAGCGCAAACCGCACCTGCCGCAACACATGACGGGCGGCGTGCGCAACCCGCTCGGCGCCATGGCGCTGTATCTCGGCAACTCGCTGTATCGCATCCACGGCACCAACGACGTCAGCTCGATCGGCACGGCGGCGTCGTCAGGATGTATCCGCATGACCAACGGTCACGTGACGCATCTGTCGAAGATCGCGGGCATCGGCACGACGGTACATGTGCTATCGAAGCTGCCGAAGAATATCGCCAATGCCGCAAAGAACGGCTCGAACGGCTAAGACTGAGGAGAGCCGCCCGCTAGACCACGAAGTGGTAGAGCAGATTGTGCAGCGGCGACGGGCCAGCCATGAGGTTGATGCCCATCGCCGACTTCACCAGATAAAGCCCGGCAGTCACCGGCAAAGCGGCCACAAAAACCGCACTCGAAACAAGAAACGCCTCGAACCAGCTCAGCGGCTGGTTCGGGGCGATTGTTTTTTGGACGACGGTCGCGAGCATAGATTGGGAGGCCTCAGTTGGGATCGACCGTTCCGAAGCAATTGTAATGCCAACCCGGTTAACGCCGCAGCGGGCGGCACCACTGCCCCTCAGAAGCCTTCGAGGAACCCTGCCGGTTCCCCCTTGGCAGGGCCCAGAATCTCGCCGTCCCACATGACCTTATGGCCGCGAACGAACGTGCCGATGGGCCAACCGGTAACTTCGACGCCATCATAGGGCGTCCATCCGCAGCGGCTCTCGATCCAGGAATTGCGGATCGTTTCGCGACGTTTCAAATCGACAATCGTCAAATCGGCATCATAGCCGACCGCGATGCGCCCCTTACCGCGCAGACCGAACAGGCGCTGCGGGCCATGGCTGGTCAGATCGACCAACCGCTGCAGCGTCAAACGCCCGGCGTTAACGTGGTCGAGCATGATCGGCACCAGCGTTTGAACGCCCGTCATGCCGGAATGGGTGTCGGGGTAGACGTGCTCTTTCTCTTCACGCATGTGCGGCGCGTGGTCAGAGCCGAGCACATCGACGACGCCGGATTGCAGTGCTGCCCAGATCGCTTGGCGATGGCGGGCATCGCGTACCGGCGGGTTCATCTGCGCGTATGCCCCGAGCCGCTCGTAACAGTCTGGTGCTTCAAGCGTCAGGTGATGCGGCGTCACTTCGACGGAGGCATAATCCTTGTGGTCCTTGAGGAACGCCATTTCTTCCGCGGTCGAGATGTGCAGCACATGCACGCGCTTCTTATACTTCTCAGCCATGGCAACGAGCCGCGTGGTGGCGATCAGGGCAGCTTCCGGGTCGCGCCACTCTGGGTGAGAAGACGGATCGCCGGTCCGGCGGATATCCATGCGGGATTTGAGGCGTGCCTCGTCCTCGGCGTGGAATGAGGCGCGGCGCGAAATCTTGGCGATGATCGCGTCCAGCGACACGCCGTCATCAACCAGGAGATCGCCGGTCGAGGAGCCCATGAAGACTTTCATGCCGGCGGAGCCTTCGAGCTTTTCGAGCGCCGGGATGTCTGCAATATTTTCGCGCGTACCGCCGACGAAGAACGCGAAATCGCAGAACATGCGGTGGCGCGCGAGGCTGACTTTATGGGCAAGTGCTTCCGCCGACGTTGTCAGCGGCTTGGTATTCGGCATCTCGAAAACGGCCGTCACCCCGCCCGCGACCGCCGCGCGGCTGCCGGTTTCCAGGTCTTCCTTATGCACCAACCCCGGCTCGCGGAAATGCACCTGACTGTCGATAACGCCCGGCAAAATATGCAGCCCGGTGGCGTCCAGTGTCTCGGCGGATTTGGCGCCCTTCAAATTGCCGATCGCGGCAATGCGGCCGTTTGCTATGGCGATATCGCGCACACCGCGTCCGTCATGATTGACGACGGTCGCGCCTGTGATCAGCAGGTCGAATGTCTGGGCCATCGGGGTGCGTTCTCCAGCGGCTTGCGTTCAGCCTCGGTCGGGCATACGTAACCCTGATCAGGTTTGCAATCCAGGCGAGGGCTCATGGCGAGCGACATGATCGCACCGCTTCACGATCGCGGCGTTGTCTCCGTAACGGGAACCGACGCCGGCAAGCTGTTGCAGGGTCTCATCACCAACGATATGGACGCCTTATCGCGCGACGGAGCGGCTATTCACGCCGGCTTGCTGTCGCCGCAGGGCAAAATTCTGTTTGAATTCTTCGTTGTCAGAACAGCGGACGGCTTTCTCATCGAACTCGCCAAGGACAAAGCCGCCGATTTCGTCAAACGGCTGACAATGTACAGATTGCGCGCCGACGTGGCGCTGCACGATGTATCGGCAAACTACAAAGTTTATGCGCTGTGGGGCGCGACGGCAGCGTCATCGGGTGAGACGCGGGCGACAGTCTCTTTCGCCGATCCGCGCATACCCGCCTTAGGCCGGCGCATCTTGGCGGACGCCGCGCTAGCAACCGATGTCGCATCCGCCACCAACGACACCGACGCGAGTGAAGCAGCCTATGACGCCCACCGCATAGCGCTTGGCGTGCCGGAAGGCGGCAAGGATTACGACTTCGGCGACGCCTACCCGCATGAAGCCGATTTCGATCTGTTCAACGGCGTATCCTTCAAGAAAGGCTGCTACGTCGGCCAGGAGGTCGTCTCGCGCATGCAGAACAAGACGGTCGTACGCAAGCGCATTGTCAAGGTCAGTGGCGCGGCAGCACTTACAATGCATGCCGACATTCTGCTGGGAGAAGCCGCTATCGGCCGGGTCGGTTCGGTCGATGGCGTGAACGGCCTCGCCATGCTGCGCCTCGACCGCGCCGTTGAAGCGCGGGAAAAGGGCCTATCGCTCACCGCCAACGGCGTTGCTATTTCGCCCGACGAAGCCGCGCTCGAGACCTACCGAGCAAGTGCTGCTGCCCGCCCCGCAACGCCGGGTCTCGTCTGATGGCCTCAGCTGCTGGTGAGCGCTGCCCGTGGCCCGGGATCGAAGACCCGATCTACGCCCGCTATCACGACGAAGAGTGGGGCGTGCCGCTGACCGACAGCCAGAAACTGTTTGAAAAGCTGGTGCTCGAAGGCTTTCAGTCCGGCTTGTCTTGGCTGACCATTTTGAAGAAGCGCGATAATTTCCGCCGCGCGTTTCACGGTTTCGACGCGGCCCAAATTGCCCGCTGCAATTCCCGCGACTTCGCCCGGTTGATGGATGACGCCGGGATCGTGCGCAACCGACTGAAAATCGAATCGACCATCGACAATGCCAAGGCCTATCTGGCGCTCCAAGCGCACAGCCATTTGCGCATTTCGTCTGGGGCTTCATCGACGGCCAACCGGCGCAGAACGCCCTTGGCGCGCTCAAGGACGCACCGGCGAGACGGACGTTTCCAAGCGCATCAGCAAGGCGCTGAAGGCCGAAGGCTTCCGTTTCGTCGGGCCGACGACGATTTATGCGTTCATGCAGTCGAGCGGCATGGTCAACGATCATCTGGTGTCGTGCCCGCGCCATGCGGCCTGCGCAAAACTTCACGCCAAACTCAAAGTTCCCGGAAGATGACGACAAGCCCACACCAAAAACCCGCCCGCGCCTGGCAGCGGATGCTGTCGGGACGCCGTCTCGACCTGCTCGCGCCCTCCTCCTGATGATATCGAGATCGAAGACATCGCCCACGGCCTCGCCCGCGTCGCACGTTGGAACGGCCAAACGTCAGGGCGCGCACGCTTTTTCCGTGGCTCAACACTCGCTGCTTGTCACCGACATCGTCGAACATCTGAACCCAGGCTTCGATGCCGCCTATGTTCGGGCCGCCCTGCTGCACGACGCGCCGGAATATGTGATCGGCGATCTCATCAGCCCTTTTAAATCGGCGATCGGCCTCGATTACAAAGCCTTTGAGTTGCGTCTGCTGGCGGCCATACATCGCCGCTTCGATATTCCAGAGACCCTTCCAAAGGACGTCGCCGCGGCCATCAAGGACGGCCGACCGGATCGCCGCGTACTTCGAAGCGACGCCTTTGCCGGATTTGATCCGACGAAGCGCAGAGATTTTTGGCGCCGCCAAACTTGTCGCAAGATTGACCATCCGCCTGTCGCAATTGTGCCAATGCCCGCCGATGCAGCCGAGCAATGGTTCTTGGAACCGCTTTGCGGGTTGGCGCGCATTTGAGATTTCGGCATTTTTTGGGCACAATCAGTACTAAAATGAACCTCGATTTCTGAAAAACGCCATGATCACTCCTTAGCTCACCAAATGGGGAGCACGGGGATGACAAACGATGAACATGGAATTGTCAGGCAGAGGCAAGCCGTCGCCAGAAAAATCGCACCGCGTCTTGGCACGCGAAACAACTGACCATCAGCCCGTTGGCATTGGTCTCAATGCTGCAATCGTTGCCGTGCTCGACAACGAGCCGGTGGTGCTCGTCGTGCGCAAAGAGCCCGATAGTGCTGGGCGCAACCGACGTCTTGCCGTTCGGACCATTCAATCCGCGCGAGCATCGCACCCTTGAAGGAGGGCTGAGATCCTGGGTTCGCGATCAAACGGGGCTTGAACTCGGCTATGCCGAGCAGCTCTACACGTTTGCCGATCGCGGCCGTCATATGGAACCGACAGACACCAGCCCGCACGTTGTTTCCATTGGCTATCTGGCGTTGACGCAGCCGCCGCGAACACGGGCTGAGCAGTGGCGTCTGGCGCAGCTGGTATCAGTATTTCCCGTGGGAAGATTGGCGCCGCGGCCGGCCCGAAATCATCGCCAATGAGATCGAGCCGCGCTTGCGGCAGTGGGCCGAGCGGCCGGCGCCCGCAACGACCCCGCAACGGCCATCGCGCGTGCCGATCGCGTTCCGCATTTGCTTTGGCCTCGATGGCGCATCGTGGGACGAAGAAAAGGTGCTGGAGCGCTACGAATTGCTCTACGAAGCCGGCCTGATCGATGAAGCTCTGCGCGACGGGCGCAGTGAGGCGCCTGCCAGGACGGATCGCGCCAAACTCGGCCTCGCAATGCAGTCCGATCATCGCCGGATTCTCGCGACCGCGATCAGGCGCACCGGGCGAAAATCAAGTATCGCCCGGTGATCTTTGAATTGATGCCGCCGGAATTCACACTCTACGAACTGCAGAAAACGGTTGAGGCGATCCTTGGACCGCATCTGCATAAGCAGAATTTCCGCCGCCTCGTCGAAGGTGCTGGATTGGTGGAGC
Source organism: Hyphomicrobium sp. (assembly GCA_016716675.1). Taxonomy (GTDB): domain Bacteria; phylum Pseudomonadota; class Alphaproteobacteria; order Rhizobiales; family Hyphomicrobiaceae; genus Hyphomicrobium_B. Next base: position 30,859 of record JADJVG010000015.1, on the reverse strand, counting down.
CGACGGGTGAAGTGAAAACCCGCACGGGCGGCCGGCCAGCTAAGCTATTCCGCTTCCGGCGCGAGGTTCTTCTTGAACGCCCGGCGCCGGGCGTCCGCGTCTCCGCGCCGCCCAGCCGCAGTGCTGATGCGCGTATCACGCAGACAAAATGCTGATCTGCGTTTATCGTTTATCCAGGTCTGGAATTTTCTCCTCAGGTGCATTAACTTAATAGCATCCCAGGAGTGCTCAGTTTGAGTATTTCAGGATGCGAGGTTCCGGCAGGTTAGCCGGCTTTTTTCAAGTCCGATATGCTCGAATTAGAGCACAATGAGGCCCAAAGCGAGGAGTGGTTGGGATGGCGCACGATTTGGGCATCGTCAGAAGAACTGGCAGCGCCAAGGCCGCTCCTGCGACCCGCAACCCTGCGCGCCACGTGCCCTATACCTGGACGCCGGAACTCAAAGCGGAGATGGCGCCTCTCTTTGAGAAGGTGAAGCACGTCGTCACGCCGATGGAGTGGCCCTACTACGCGCCCTACATCAAGGCCATCAACGAGCTGAAGGCGCAGAAGAACGCGGTCATCCTGGCGCACAACTACATGACGCCGGAAATTTTCCATGGCGTCGCCGACTTCCGCGGCGACAGCCTGCAGCTCGCCAAGGAGGCGGCCCGCACCGACGCCAAGGTGATCGTGCAGGCCGGCGTCCACTTCATGGCCGAAACCTCCAAGCTTTTGTCGCCGGACAAGACGGTATTGATCCCCGACATGCGCGCCGGATGCTCGCTGGCCGCGTCCATCACAGTCGAAGATGTGCGCATGTTGCGTGAAGCCCATCCGGGCGTGCCGATCGTCACCTACGTCAACACCTCGGCGGCCGTGAAGGCCGAATGCGATATCACCTGCACCTCGTCGAACGCCGTCAAGGTCGTCGAAAGCCTCGGTGCGCCGCGCGTGCTGTGCATTCCCGATCAGTATCTCGCCCAGTGGGTCCAGTCGCAGACCAAGGTCGAGATCATCGCCTGGAAGGGCGCGTGCGAAGTGCACGAGCGCTTCACCGGCGAAGAATTGAACAAGATGCGCGCCGACGACCCGGGCGTGAAGATTATCGCTCACCCCGAATGCCCGCAGGACGTGATCGCCGCATCCGACTTCACCGGCTCGACCTCGGGCATGATCAACTGGGTCAAGACCAACCGGCCGAAGAAAGTCGTGCTCGTCACCGAGTGCTCGATGGCCTCCAACGTCGCTGTTGAAGCGCCCGACGTCGAGTTCGTGCGGCCCTGCAATCTGTGCCCGCACATGAAGCGCATCAGCCTGGAAGGCATCTACGACAGCCTCGTCAACATGCGCTACGAGGTGACCGTCGATCCCGACGTCGCCGAACGGGCGCGCCGGGCCGTGGAACGCATGGTCAACCTGAAGATCTGACGACGGAACGCACGCCCCCCTGCGCTCGTGTTGTGAAAGGCTAAATCGCCATGGTTGCCAAGACGCCCCGCCGGACCAAGACCGCCTTCAAGCCCGCTGCCGCCAACCCGCGGCCGGGGGATGTCGTCATCATCGGCGCCGGGCTTGCGGGCCTCTACACAGCGTTGAAGCTCGCGCCGCTGCCCGTCACGGTGATTGCAGCCGCACCGCTCGGCGAAGGCGCGTCCAGCATGTGGGCGCAGGGCGGCATTGCCGCTGCCGTCGGTGAGGGCGATAGCACCGCCAAACACGCAGAAGATACCATCGCGGCGGGCGCAGGCACGGTCGACGAAAAGATCGCCCACCTCGTCGCCGACGAAGGTCCCGACAGCATTCGCGACTTGCTGAAATACGGCGTGCCCTTCGACCGCGATCTGGAAGGCCACTACGTGCTGTCGAAGGAAGCGGCGCATTCGGAAAAGCGCGTCGTGCGCGTCTCCGGCGACCGGGCAGGTGCCGCCATCATGCAGGCGCTGATCGCCTCGGTACGGGCCTGCCCGACCATCCGCGTGCTCGAAGGCTACGCTGCCGACGATCTCATTGCCGAGGCTGGCCGGGTCGAAGGCGTGCGTCTCATCCGCCACTCAGGCCCCGGCGAAGGAACCTACGAATTCGTGCCGGCCTGTGCCGTTGTGCTGGCGACGGGCGGCGTCGGCGCGCTCTTTGCCGTCACCACCAACCCGGGGTACGCCCGCGGCGAAGCCATCGCCATGGCCGCCCGCGCCGGCGCGGTGATTGCCGACGCCGAATTCGTGCAGTTCCACCCGACCGCGATTGACGCGCATCTCGATCCCGCACCGCTCGCAACCGAGGCGCTGCGGGGCGAAGGCGCGACCCTTCTCAACGCCAAGGGTGAGCGCTTCATGCTGGCCATCGATCCGCGCGGAGAGCTGGCGCCGCGCGATGTGGTGGCCCGCGGCGTGTTTGCCGAGATCAAGGCCGGGCGCGGCGCGTTTCCTCGATTGCCGCGAGGCGATCGGCGCACGCTTCCCGACCGCATTCCCGACGGTTTACGATCACTGCCAGCGCGCCGGCATCGATCCCGTCACCGAGCTGATCCCGGTCGCGCCCGCCGAGCATTACCACATGGGCGGCATCGCCACCGATGCGCGCGGGCGCACCAACGTCGAAGGTCTGTGGGCGGTCGGCGAAGTTGCATCGACCGGTCTGCACGGTGCCAACAGGCTCGCCTCCAACTCCCTGCTCGAAGCCGTGGTGTTTGGCGCCCGCACGGCAGCCGACATCAAACGCGTGTTGCCGAAGAACCGGCCCGGCAACTTCGTCGTGCCCCGTCTCGTTTCCGGTCCCCGGCCGACCGACCCGGCCATTCGCGCCATTAAATGCCGCTGACTCGCCGCGCCGGCCTCGCCCCTTGACCGCAATCGCAACGGAAGTGCCGGCGTGAAGACATCTGGAATTCAAGCCGTCCTTGCCCCGCTTCCGCAACCGCTGATCGACGCCGCCGTGCGCGCGGCGCTGGCCGAAGACCTGGGTCTTGCAGGCGACATCACCACCGCGGCGACCGTACCGCCCGGCACGGTTGCCGAAGCGGTGATCGCCGCGCGCAAAGCCGGCGTCGTCTCGGGCTTCGACGTCGCCAAGGCGGCGTTTCAGATCGTTGATGCCGGCACGAGCGTCACCGCAGAGCGGCGATGGGGCGCGTGTCAGCCTGGCGATGTCATCGCTCGCGTCAAAGGCAATGCGCGGGCGCTTTTGACGGCGGAACGCGTGGCCTTGAACTTCATGGGCCGGATGTCGGGCATCGCCAGCCTGACGCGGCGTTACGCCGATGCGGTCGCTGGCACGCGCGCACGCATTGTCGACACGCGCAAGACGGCGCCGGGCTTGAGAGCATTCGAGAAGTATGCCGTGCGATGCGGCGGTGGCCACAATCACCGCACCGGATTGTTTGACGCCGTGCTCATCAAGGACAATCATATCGTCGCCGCGGGCGGCGTCGCCGCCGCAGTGGAGAGGGCGCGGGCCGCCGCCGGCCACATGGTCAAGATCGAGGTCGAAGTCGACACGCTGGACCAGCTCGACGAGGTCCTGCGTCACAAGGTGGATGCCGTGCTGCTCGACAATATGAGCCCCGAGTTGCTGAAAAAGGCGGTGAAACAGGTCGCCGGCCGGTGCCTGACGGAAGCGTCCGGCGGGGTAAATCTGGACACTGTTGCGGCGATTGCCGCGACAGGCGTCGATATGATCAGCGTCGGCGCCTTGACACACTCCGCGCCCGTGCTCGATATCGGTCTTGATTTTTCGCCCCTCAAAACCCGTGGCAAGCGCCAGCTTTAATGGTGGCCACAGTTTCCGCGTCAAACACACATTCCGCCACCTGATGGCTCCGGCATACGCTAGCGGACATCGCGCTAAGAGCGCCAAGAGAAATGCACTATGATGCAAGGAATCGTGATCTGGGGAGTTGCGGCACTGGCCGCTGCCGCGCTCGCAGCCGTCTTCGCAGGGTACAAGAACCGCGACTACTCGCATTGGGTCGCCTGGTGCTTCATTTTCCCGCCGCTCGTCATCTGGCTGATGCTGATGCCGCGCAAAGAGGGGCCGCGTCCGCGGCAGCCGCGGCTCGACGACGCCGACCGGCACGATTGATCCCACCGCCACAACCAGAAAACCGTTTCAATCAGCTCACACGCTTGCGTGCCACGATAGCTGCCTGGGCCGCCGCGAGGCGGGCGATTGGCACTCGAAACGGCGAGCACGACACGTAGTCGAGACCGGCTTTTTCGAAAAACGCGATCGAGCGCGGGTCGCCGCCGTGCTCTCCGCAAATGCCGATCTTGAGCCCGGGTTTGGCGGCGCGCCCGCGATCCGACCCGATTTGCACGAGTTCACCGACCCCTGAAGCGTCGATCGACACAAACGGATCGACCGCCAGGATCTGCCGTTCCATATAGTTCGACAGGATCGGCGCCGCATCATCGCGCGACAGGCCGAGCGCGGTCTGCGTCAGATCGTTGGTGCCGAACGAGAAGAAATCGGCCCCCTGTTCGCCGTTCGCGATCTCCCCCGCCTTCAGCGCCGCCCGCGGCAGTTCGATCATCGTGCAGACCAGATAGGCCAGCTTTACGCCGCTCTCTTCCTCGACGGATTTCGCCACCTCGTCGATGGCCTTGCGCAGAATATCGAACTCGAGGCGGAAGGCGACAAACGGGATCATGATCTCGGGATGCACGGCGCGGCCGGTCTTGCGCGCGGCGGCGACGGCGCCTTCGAAGATCGCGCGCGCCTGCATCTGCGTGATCTCGGGAAAGCGGATGCCGAGCCGGCAACCGCGGAACCCGAGCATGGGATTGAACTCTTCGAGTTCGTCGATGCGCGTTTTCAAGTGCACCAGATCGGTGCCGAGAGCAGCCGCGACCTGAGCGGCCTCGCGATCCTCGTGCGGCAGGAATTCATGCAGCGGCGGATCGAGCAAACGGATAGTGACCGGCAATCCGGCCATGATCTCGAACAGCTCTTCGAAGTCTGCGCGCTGCATCGGCAGCAACTTATCAAGCGACTGACGACGGCCTTCTTCGTCTTCGGCGCAGATCATTTCGCGCACCGCCAGAATGCGCCGCTCCTCGAAGAACATATGTTCGGTGCGACACAGGCCAATACCTTCAGCGCCGAACATTCGCGCCTGGCGCGCATCGCGCGGCGTATCGGCGTTGGTGCGCACGCGCATGCGCCGTGCTTCGTCCGCCCAACCCATGATGGTGGCGAACGTGCCGGAAAGTTCCGGCGCCCGCATTTTGGCCTTGCCGGCATAGACGCGACCATTGCCACCATCGATCGTGATGATGTCGCCGGCGCGGAATGTGCGGGCGCCGGCCCGCATCGTGCCAGCATTCGCATCAATCTTGAGCGTGCCCGCGCCCGAAACGCATGGCCGGCCCATGCCGCGGGCGACGACGGCGGCGTGGCTCGTCATCCCGCCGCGCGCAGTCAAGACGCCGGCGGCGGCATGCATGCCGTGCACATCTTCCGGGCTGGTCTCGGCCCTGACCAGGATGACGTCGCGGCCCTTGGCACGCAGTGCCTCGGCCATTTCGGCGTGAAACACGATTTCACCCGACGCCGCACCTGGCGAGGCCGGCAGCCCTTTGGCGATGAGATCGTTTTCCGCTGCACTATCGATGGTCGGATGCAGAAGTTGATCGAGCGCTGACGGATCAACGCGCAAAACAGCTTCGTCGCGCGTAATCAGCCCTTCAGCCGCCATATCGACCGATATCTTCAAGGCCGCTTCGGTGGTTCGCTTGCCGGAGCGCGTTTGCAGCAGCCACAATTTGCCGAGCTGGATGGTGAACTCGACGTCCTGCATATCGCGATAATGCCGCTCCAGGCGGCCGAAGATGCGCGACAGTTCGGCGAAGGCGTCGGGCATCAAAACGTCGAGCGAGGTTTGTCCGCTCTCCGCCGCGCCACGCGCGGTCAACGGCTGCGGCGTTCGAATGCCCGCGACGACGTCTTCGCCCTGCGCGTTGGGCAGAAATTCACCGAAGAGCTGGTTCTCCCCGGTCGAGGGATTGCGGGTGAAGGCGACGCCCGTTGCCGACTGTTCACCGAGGTTGCCGAACACCATGACCTGGACGGTGACGGCTGTGCCCCAATCCTCCGGAATGTCGTGCAAACTGCGATAGGAGAGCGCGCGCGGGTTCTTCCACGAACTGAACACGGCGGCGATGGCGCCCCACAACTGATCGCCGGTGTCCTGCGGGAAAGGTGCGCCCGTCTCACGCTCGATGGCGGCGTTGTAATCGGCAATGATGTCTTTCCAGGCGTCGGCATCGAGATCGGTATCGGCGGAATAATCCGTTCAAGTTCTTGAAATTCTCGAGGATGTCTTCGAACACGCCATTATCGACGCCAAGCACGACGTCGCCATACATCTGGATGAAGCGGCGATAGCTGTCGAAGGCGAAGCGCTGGTCGCCGGTGATCGCAGCCAGTCCTTCGACCGTCTTGTCGTTGAGGCCGAGGTTCAAAATCGTATCCATCATGCCCGGCATCGAGGCGCGCGAGCCGGAGCGGACGGAGACCAGCAGCGGCATCTTTTCGTCACCGAACTTGGCGCCGACCGTGGCGCCGATCCGTTCCAGCGCCGTGTTGACTTCGCCCCGCAAGGCGTCAGGCAGATTTTCCCCGGCCGCGAAATAGGCCGAGCAGACTTCGGTGGTGATCGTGAAGCCCGGCGGCACCGGCAGGCCGAGGCGCGCCATTTCAGCGAGGTTGGCACCCTTGCCGCCGAGCAGTTCGGTCATGGCGGCGCTGCCCTCGGCATGGCCGGGGGAGAAGCCGTAAAGCCATTTCTTTTTGCCGTTGGACCCTGGCTGTGCCATCACACCTCCGGACCGGCAAATCAATCAGAAACCGGCACCACGTCAGTGCCATAGCAGTCGCCTGCGGTAGTTGAAGAGAGGACGCAGCCATCCCATGTCTTTGTCCAAACTCGATGCGGTGATGAAGGCGCTCCAGGTCGTCACAGGAAGCCGGCCTGAACCGCCTGTTTGAGCTTTTGCGCATCGAAAGCATCTCGGCCGACCCGGCCTATAAGGCGCAGTGCCAGCGGGCGGCCGAGTGGTGTGCGGCAACCTTAAGGGATATCGGCTTTGCCGAGGCTAAAGTTGTCGCCACAAGCGGTCATCCGATGGTCGTCGCCCACGACCGCGCAAACCGGCCGGACGGTGTGCCTCACGTGCTCTTTTACGGTCATTATGACGTACAGCCCGCCGATCCGCTTGAGCTATGGACCACGCCGCCGTTTGAGCCGCGCATCGCCGATGATCCCACCAACGGCAAGGTGATCGTCGCCCGCGGGGCGGAGGACAACAAGGGGTCAGCTCATGACCTTTTTCGAGGCCGCGCGCGCCTGGAAAGCGGTGGCCGGCGACCTCCCCATTGCCGTCTCGGTTTTGATCGAAGGCGAGGAAGAATGCGGCTCGCCCTCGCTGCCGGAGTTTCTCGACAAGCACGGCCACGAGATCAAAGGCCGATCTGGCACTCGTCTGCGATACCGGCCAGTGGGACAAGGATACGCCCGCGATCACCACCATGCTGCGCGGACTTGCCGGCGACGAACTGGTGATTTCCGGTCCCACGCGAGATCTCCATTCCGGCATGTATGGCGGCCCGGCCACCAACCCGATCCGCGCGCTCGCCCACGTCATGGCGGCTCTGCATGACGACAACGGCCGGATTACCGTGCCGGGCTTTTATGACGGCGTGAAAGACCCCACGCCTGCCCAATTGAAACAGTGGCAATCGTTGGGGCTGAGGGCTGAAGCATTTCTGGGCGAAGTCGGCCTCAAGACGGCGGCGGGCGAAAAGGATCGCAGCCTCATCGAGCAGTTGTGGTCAAGGCCAACACTCGAATTCAACGGCGTCACCGGCGGCTATCAGGGAATCGGCTCCAAGACCGTCATTCCGGCCGAAGCGTCGGTCAAGATCACCTGCCGCCTGGTGCCGGGGCAGGACCCCGATCACGTCATGACGGCACTGCGCAACCACGTCGCGTCCATCCTGCCGGCCGATTGCACGGCCAAGTGGCTGGGAAGCCGCGGCTCCGGCGCCATCATGTTCGATACCGACGGAAAAGCCATGAGTGCCGCAGCCAAGGCGCTGGAACAGGAATGGGGCCGGCCAACCGTGCTGATGGGCTGTGGCGCCTCCATCCCCATCGTCTCCTCGTTCCGCGACGCTCTTGGCATGGACAGCCTGCTGGTCGGCTTCGGCGTCGAGGACGACCGCATCCACTCGCCCAACGAAAAATACAATCTGAAGAGCTTCGAGAAGGGCGCGCGCAGCTGGGTCCGGATCCTGGCAGCCTTCGCCGAAATGGGTGCCTCGGCGAAATCGTGATTCGCCGGGGAAAGCGCTTTGCACCGCCGCAATCGGCGATTATGGTCGCGCGCCGGATAAGGCGCCGCGGCGCCCTTTGGCCGATCTGACTGGACGAGGCCCGACGTGACGCTGAAACGCATCTTGATTGCCGCCGCTCTCACCCTTGCGGCTGCCGCAACGGCAGGAGCTGAGCAGCGCGGCCTATGGCCAAGCGAATATTTCAAAGCGCAAAGTCCGCGCAACACGGCCGGCCAGTTCGACTATTACGCGCTCGTCCTGTCGTGGAGCCCGACCTATTGCGCGGGTGCCGGCGATCGCGACGGCATGCAGTGCGACCGCAACGACGGACGGCGATTCGCGTTCGTTCTTCACGGGCTGTGGCCGCAATATGAGAAGGGGTATCCGGAGAATTGCTTGGCGCGGCGCAAGCCGTTCGTGCCGCAGGCCTCGATCGACCGGATGCTGGACATCATGCCGAGCCCCGGCCTTGTCATTCATGAATACCGCAAGCACGGGACGTGCTCGGGCCTGCAGCCCGACGCGTATCTCGGCCTGCGCGCCAGATTTTCAGATCGATCCGCATTCCTCAGCGCTACATGAACCCCTTCGAAATGCAGTTCGTCTCGCCCGAGGATATGATCAAGGATTTTCGGCGCCAATCCGAAAATCACGCCCGACATGATGGCGGTGGCCTGCGGCGGCGCGGGCAACCGGCTGCGCGAAATTCGCATTTGTTTTTCCAAGGACGGCCAGTTGCGCAGCTGTGGCGCGAACGAAGATCAGCGCAAGCTGTGCTCGGCCAATCGTATGTTTATCCCGCCGACTCGCTCGACGGCGCGTGAAGAGGAATCCGGCGCGGGCACCAAGTCGCCGCCAAGCGGAGACGACAACAAGCGGCCCATTCCCCGCCCGCACGTGATCGAGAGTCTAGGCAGCGATTGAGTTCGCTGCGACTGATTCCCTGCTCGCCGTCTCTCTCGAAGCTGCTGCACGCTACAGCAAGCACATCTGTTGTCGACAACTCGCGGCAACGGCCGTGATACGTCCAATCCGACTTGCACGGAGCGACGAAGTTCGCAAACTCAAGATCTATGATTCTTAGTTGAGCGAGCGATGCAGACGATTGACCTTGACGAGTTGTGGCACGCGATGCCCCAAACTACAGGCGTAACGGCTTCGGGGATGATGGCAGCCGCGCGGGCGCTCCACACCGATCGCCTCTACCGTCAAGGTCACCATGACGCCGATGCCCTCAACAGCGGCGTCGAGCAATCTGCCCCTAGCACCGCACACAACGATTTGTCGGCTATCGAAATGCCGGACCTGGAAATAAGACCGGCCGCGCCCACATTTGATCTGCGGAATCGCCTACCGAGGCTTGATGGCTTCCTCAAATCCTTCGACACCTCGTCCGCCGTGTGGCTGTCGATGGGCTTCATCTCCGGCATGATCGCTTGGCATTCCGTCGGGTTCTGGGGATTCGTCACCGAGGCCGTCCTGCAACCCGGCGACCGCGACTATAAGATTGCGGTGGCGACGACCACACCGGCACTCGAACAGCCTCTTGCCGGAAGCGCTCGCGTGCCTTTGACGACGGGCGCGCTGGCCGACAAACCGCGCGCTGGAGCAACCGCCTGCGTTGCCCTCGCCGTTGACCGCGGTTCCTCGCGAACCCTGGCACAGCCCTGTTCGCGTGATGGCAGCCAAATGCGTGATGCCGGGCGCGGGCAGCGCGCCGACCGGCTGAGCGATGCGCGCGAACGCCTGCATGCGCCGCAGGCCTGGGGCGCTGAAGCCCAGACCGCACCAAGCAACCCAGCCACCTCATCCGACACCGCCGTGCCGCCGGATTTCGATTTGACGTTGAGCGCCGAATACAGGCAACGGCCGGGGCGATCACGACGAGTCCAACACGTTTTCTAGATGTTATGCGGCCGTTTGATGCGCTCCGCACGCCAAGCGGCGGGCGCACGCGCGATGAACCCGGTGCCGGGTTCTAGAGTGAGCTTATCGAGCATCAAGGGATTGAGACCCCACCCGGCCGCGAGGCGAATCACCTGCTCTTCTGTCGGGTAGAGCACGATGGCGCCGCCCGCATCCCCCTTGCGGCCCTTGATGCCGCGCAGGTCGTAAAGCTTCAGACCGAGCGTTTTCTCTTCCGGCGTCAAGCGTCCGCGATCCCAGATCACCCCGTCGTCGCCGATGATAAACGCGCGGATGACGCGGCCCTTATGCAGCCGCGCCCATCCGAAGAAATCGATGATTGGGAAGGTCGCGAAATATTGAACTTCCGGGAAGCGTTGCGACAGCCCCATCAGCAATGGCGTCAACTTGTCGGCGAAGGCTTTACCGAACGGATGCGGCAGCGGCACGCCCGCCACCAGCGTCCAGCCTTTCACGGGCGGCGAAACGAACACATACATATCGCTCAACGAGTCATCATAGATGGTGCCGATGCCTGAGTTCCAATTGGTTGACGTTGCATCAACAAGGCCTAGCGTCTCGATGACCGCTGCCGTATCAGCCGTCTTCACGGCGAGCCAAGACATCCGATAGCCGAACGGCTTCGGCTGGTCCGGCTCTTCGCCAAAGACGATTCGCCGATCCGACAACCGAGGCACCAGCGCCAGCGCGATCAACGCAATCGTTAGGCCGACCAGCAAAAGGACGATAGCGGTCATAGGAGACTCGAAGCCGCGAAATTTGCCACGCTTTGGTTTTCCAGCGGCAAGCAGAAGCCCGCAAGTCGATCTGACCGCAGTTCGTCCCTGCGGGAAAACCGACTTCAACGGGCCTTGCGAAAGACGGCCGACAACATGGGTGTTGGATCACCGCCGGCGCGAACTGCTCCACCTACAATGGCACGATGCTCCCTGCTCAACTTAAAAACCGGGGCCAGGGGGCCCCGGTTTCGTAGGTCGGACGGGCATCTTTTTGCGCTAGAAAACCACTTGTGACGCAGGAACACGAAGCGCGCGTCGCAGTTGGATCTCGGTAGTCGCGCCGGTTCGTCAAGATTGTATCCCAATAACGGAAGTCGAACGTGAACTTCTCGACCGCCAATGCGACGCCAGCGTTCCAATAGACGTAATTATCGTCGCAACGCGTACAACGTGCCAAGATCCTGGTCAAACCCTTCACGTAACCGACGTGCCCGACCGTCGGTGTGAAAATGCCGAACGCCGGCAGGGTATAACCCAACGTGCCTTCGATCGTGTGCTGCGCGTCCGTTTCAAGGAAATTGTCCGGCGTATAGTAGTATGCGCCACTCAGCGAAGCGTTGGTGAAGGGCGTGATGGCGGCGCCGAGCTTGAACTCGACATAATCCGATTCCGCACCGTTCACGCCGTCTTCCGCACCCGGGTAGTAGTAGTACAGAACACCGAGGTCGAAGGTGACGGGGCCTACAACCGGCTTAATACCAGCGTAGAAGTCAACTTCGCCGCTGCCGAATACCAAACCACCACCATCGAGGTCGATGTTCGATCCCCAGATGCCAGCGTAGAAAATACCGTAGCCGATGTCGATCGAGGCCTGAGCAGCCGGACTTTCGTTCGTCTGCGAGAAACCACGGAAGATATAGTCGCTTGTGCCGGTACCGGTTACCGACCAAGTAAACTCGCGAGCTTCTTCAGCGGCTGCCGGGCCTGCAAAGGCAAAACCTGCAGCCAAGGCCGAAACCGCCAAAACTTGAACTTTCTTCATCATAGTGAAAACCCCCGTCCCTATCTGGCAACCCGCAAATAAGCCGGCTCCCCCGACTCGATTTGCATTTCTGCTGTCATGTCGATACTTGACCGCAATCGCCGCCTACCTACAAGCGGTTCCAGGCCTTGGCTGTCTCCTCGCTGAACAACCGTCACAATTAAGCAACGCTGATTGCCAAACAACCGCACGGGGGGTTCCTTTTGCCCCAAAAGCGAGCATGGGCGGCGCTGCATTCCGGCAACAGCATTCGGGGGTGCCCGCCGATTAGGCAATTGCTCTGGAGAATCAAACCGGGGTGTGCCTTGCCAGCGTTGCGCGGGCATGTCTGGACATACCGATGCGTTACCCCCGAACCGATCCGCTTCAAAGGACCCGAAAATGAGCGATTCGGCCCCTCGCCTCGTGGAACGTGCTGATTACCGGTGCTGCCCGGCGCATCGGACGGGCCATTGCGCGCGATATGGCCCGTGACGGCTGGGCGGTCGCCATGCACTACCGATTCGCCAGCCCGATGCCGAAGCGTTGGCGAAAGAGATCCGAATCGGGGGGGGGAGGCCGCAATCGTACCGCCGACCTTGCCGCGATTGCCAGACTCGAAAGCCTTGTTGCCGCGCGGTGCGGAGACCCTGGGGGGCGCCTTCGTGTTTGATCAACAATGCGTCCGAGTTTCAGCTCGACACCGTTCACAACAGCGACGAAGCAACTTGGGACACCCACCTCGACATCAACCTCAAGGCGCCGGTGTTTCTGGCGCAGGCCATGGCGCGGCATCTGCCGGACAATTGCGACGGCAACATCATCAACATCATCGATCAGCGGGTCTGGAAGCTCACGCCGGATTTCTTTTCTATACAATTTCGAAAGCCGGGTTGTGGACTGCCACGCAGACGTTGGCGCAGAGCCTCGCACCGCGCATCCGCGTCAACGCGATCGGCCCTGGGCCGGGCCTGCGCAGCGATTGAAACCGACAGAAGCCGATTTCGCCGCCGACGACCCAAATCGCAGCCGTCGCTTTAGTTACGTCGACCATCAGACCGGACGAAGATCGCCGCAGCGGTCCGCACTTGACCTGATCCTGGGCGACAGGCGCCGTGGACTGACGGACCGAATGAGTGCCGGGATCAATCGCGGCGACATCTGGCCCATTGAATGCGAGCGCTGCACGTCAGCCGCCAACGCAGGCATTGCCGCGCGACAGATGGACCGCAGTGCAAGTTCGGAAGACACCCGAGGGCGCCGCGATCGCCGGAAAGTCACAGGATCCCTGCCGTACAACGCTTGCCTCAATAGTTCCGCCCCATTCTTGGAGGACCCTCGGCACACCGTCGAAACTGAACCACGGGGGTTCTTGTCAACGATTTATTAACGTTAAGCGCCTATGAACCATTTTGGTTTTGTAAGGTGCTCCGACGAGGGGTGTCGCGTAATTATGGGTGTTACCATGATGTGCCGCGTTGGGCGCGTTTGCGCTCCGTTTTGGCAACCGCCGTTTCTGTTACGGCTCTTTCGGCTCCAGCTGTGGCGGCCGATCTTCCCCAGGTCAAGCTTCCGGAACGAACAAGGTGCCCGCAGTGCGTCACGCCCGGCCGCTTCACCGCGTTTCTGGAAAGCCGCAACTGCAGGCTCGAGGAAAAGTTCGCGACCATTGCCGCCGACTACGCGCGCGTCGGCGAAGAATTGCAGATCCGCTGGGATGTCGCCTTCTTTCAAATGCTTCTCGAAACCGGCAACCTGACCTTCACGGGCGATGTTTCGCCCAACCAGAACAATTTCGCCGGCCTCGGCGCCACCGGCAAACGTGAGCCGGGGAAAGCTTTCCCCGACGTTGCGACCGGCGTCAAAGCCCACCTGCAGCATCTTCTGATGTACGCCGGCGAAAAGGTCACCGAGTCCGGTGGCGGAACGCACCCGCAAGGTTCAGGAATGGGGCGTGCTGACGTCGTGGCAGAAATCTATTTCCGGCCCGATGACCTATAACCAACTGGCCAAGCAATGGGCTCCAGGCTCGCGGCACTACGCACGCGATATCGAGAATGTTTCCGAAGCTTTCTTCGACGGCCCGTGCAAGGCCGATGATCCCAAGCCCGAGATGATGGCGCTCGTCAAACCGGACGCCAACGCGGAATACAAAACGGCCAGCGCCGCACCGATTGCCGAAGAGCCGGTCGCATCGCAGCCCAAGGTTTCCGGTGTCGAACTCGCCCGCAGAGCGGTTGAGGAAGCGCGCGCCAACGGTTCCTATGTTCGTTCAAATCTCGGCGCCGGAATGCTGGCAGCGCTATCGACACCGGACACAACCGCCACTCAACCGTCGGCAACACCGCCTGATGCTGGCGCGAGCGTTCAGCCCGCCGTCACGATCCTGAACGGCGCCAAGGATGAGCCGCCGGCAGACGCGCCTGCAGCAACGGCTGAAAATGCGCCGGCCAAAATTCAAACGGCGGCACTCGCCACTACGCTGGGCGCCGGCACAAAGTCTGCCCTCGCACCAGCCGCGCCGGAAACCGCAGCGACGCCCACGAAGTGCAAAGTGTGGACGGCCAGCTATGGCGGAACGCACGCCGTCATCATCAAGGCAAGCGTCGATAGCCTCGATAATTACACGGTTCTCGATGTCAACGAAGGCACGGCGCAGCGCGAAGCCGACGCCTACATTGCCGCCTATGCGAAAGGCGGAAAGAAGGTCGGGGAATTTTCAAATCCGACACAAGCACTCGACAAGGCGTTTGAGCTTTGCCCTGAAGGTTGAGACTGCAGCTTTTAGGGGTGTCGCTCATGCGCGGTCTCGATCCACGTTGCAGTCCAATTGTGTCTTATGGCGCGCGCCGGCATTCGCCGCCGGTCATCGCCGGTTTCGCAGCGTTTCTGCTTTTGACGACGCCTGCGCGCGCCGCGCCTGAAATCCGCATGTCGGCAAAAAATCATATTCCGGCATGCGCGACGCCCGAACGGTTGACGGCGTTTCTCGTCAGCCGCAATCCGAACCTCGATCCGAAGTTTCGCGATATTGCGCGCTGGTACAAATATTGGGGCGATGCATGGCGCGTCCGCTGGGACTACGCCTTCTTCCAGATGATCATCGAAACCAACGCCCTCAAGTTTCGGCGCGGTGACGGGCGTCGTGGTGACGTCCACGAAAAGCAGAACAATTTTGCTGGCATCGGCGCAACCGGCGGCGGCGTTCCTGGCGATCGCTTCCCGGATGTCAAAACCGGCGTGCACGCACAGATCCAGCATCTGGTCGCTTATTCCGGCGAGCGGCTTGCGTCTCCGATCGCGCCGCGCACCGAACAGCAGCAAGACGGTATCATCAGCGCGTCACTGCGCTTGCGCCGGCCCGTGACGTATGGCGATCTGGCGCGCCGATGGGCCGCTGATCGCGCCTATTCCCGCACCATTGATGCTGTTGCCGAGCAATTCCGCAGCGGCTTTTGCAATTCCACAACGGCCAGTGCCGCGCCGACACAGAAGCTTGCAGCGGTGCCGGTGCCGCAACCTGCAACGCGCAAGCGTCTCGATGCGTTTACGCCGCCGTACCGCCTTGGTGGACCAAAGCCCTCAAAGTTGGCCGGTCCGGAAGCCACTCCCGAAACTCTACCGTGGGCGAACCCAGATGTGATGGCGCGCGAATATGATCAGAGCGCAACGGAGAATGCGCCTCCGTCTAACGTGCGCGACGCCGTTGATACGCCGACTTCCACGCCGCCCGTTCGCACGATCTGGTCGCGTGAGGGCAGTATCTCCGCTGCAGAGGCCCCACCACTGCAAGCAGTGCCGCCTGAAACCACGTCAGAGCCGGCCGAAGTGTCAACACTGCCGCATTTCAAAATCGCGCCCGAGACATCGTCCGCCGCCCTGCCAGAACCGTCGCGATTGGGCGGTCCAGCCGACATCGCGCCAACAGCACTCGCCGCGTCACCAAGCGCCCGTTTTAAAGACGTCGTGCTGACGCCATCGGCGCGGTCCGCCACCCTTCCGCAGGACTGCAAGGTTCTTGCGGCAAGTTACGGTGGCACAAAAACGCTGCTACTGCGCGCTCGCATCGAAGGTGAGACGCGCTACACGGCACTCACCGTGCTCGACGGGTTCGAAAAATCGATGTTCGAAACCTTCACCAAATCATCGGCGCCGGACGCTGAAATCGTCGGCGAATATGACAGCAAGGACGCAGCACTCGCCGACGCCTACGCCAACTGCCAAAACCCCGACTCCCTGGTCCCCGGACCGCCCGGAGCTGGCCCGGCGGGCGCCCCCCCCCCCCGCGGGGGGCGCCCGGGGGCCCGGTGGACGCCGCTGGGGGCGTTGGCCCCGCCCCCCCCCCCCCCCCCCTCCCCCCGCACCCGGGGGGCCCCTGCTCTTTCGCCGCCCCTTCGCCCCCCCGGGGGGGGTCTTCGGGTGGGTCTCGCGCGCGGGGCAAGCACGGCAAGATCCGGAAGGCGAACGCGCCGCGGGCTTCCGCACCCACGCACTCGGCGGCTTGCTGGGCGGCATCTGGGGTGCACTCGCCCTGCGCACGGGCGACGCGGGGCTTATCGCGCTGGCGCTGGCCTTCATGACCTACAGCGCCGCCGTTATTATCTTCCGCTACCGCGAGCGCAAGGCGGCACTGGGATGACGACCGTTGCGCGTTCCGCCACCGGACTGCTCGCATTGAAACCGGCGCTGCACGATTGGCTCAAGCGCCTCACTTGGATCGAATTGCGGTCGGCGCTCGTGCTGATGGCGATGACCTTTCCCCCCCGCCCCCCCCCCCCACCCCCCCCCCCGGCCCCCCGGCCCCCCCCCCCCCCGGGGGCTTTTCCGCGGACCCCCCCTTTTTGCCCCCCCTCCCGCCGCCGGGCTCCGCCCCCCCCCACCCCCCCCCCCCCCGGCCCCCCCCCCCCCCCGGCGGGCCCCCCGGTGGCCCCCCCGCCCCCCCCGCCCCGGGCGCGGGCGGGGGGGGGCCCCTGGCAACCGAGCACCTGAGGGTGAGACCACGGCGTGGGCGCAGGCGCTCTCCGGCATTGCCGATGTCGATGCGATCACGTTGTCGATGTCGCGGCTTGGTGGCGGAGAGATTACCGTTGAAGTCGCAGCGATCGCGATCGCGATTGCAGTGACCGTAAATACGGCTGCCAAGACGGTGCTCGGGTGGAGCGCGGGCGGTCACGCGGTTGGAAAGCGTCTGGCGATCACGTCAATAGCGGCAGTTGCCGCTGCTGTTCTGGCGGCCTTCCTGTTGCGTGGCTTCTTCTAGCGATTAAGAATTATTTTCCGCTGCTAGGGCCAAAATACTTGAGCGCGGCGGTCGAGGCCGCGCCGCCGACTACGCAGGGAATGCCGAACTCGACCTGCCCCAGCGCTCCGGCCGCGACACAGCCCAACGCCAGAACGGTCTGGCCGGCCTGGCCCCACCAATTATAGCTGCGCACCTTTTCCGGCCCCTTGGCCTTCAACTCGTCGATCGAGGCCAGCGCCTGTTTGCGCACCTTCGAGAGTTCCAGCGTCTCAGCGGCGTCGATCACTTCGTTCAACGGCTGGCGCACGCCGGCCGTCTGCTCCTCGGGCAGCTGCTTCAGCATGGCGAGCAAATCGGCATCGTGCGCCGCGTTCTGTGCCAGCGTCCATTTGGCCATCGAACCTATGGTGAGTTTTTCGACGTCGTCCTTGTCGGTCGACATCGCCATGGCCTTGACGATGCGACGCACCGGCGCTTCCGAGCCGGTTGCGAAATAGTAGCCCCAGTTGATGTCGATGGCGCTCTGGTCTTCGGAGAGCGGCAGATTTTCAAGCGACGGCTTGCCGCCAAACAGATACTTGTCGATCAGCACCTTGCGGGCCGGCATGCGCTCGACGTAGCGGGTCAATACCTCTTTCCAATCGGGGAGCCCGGAATAGGCAATCGCCTTGATAAGCAACACCTGGTCTTCAGGGCTTAGCGGAAACAGCGCGGTGATGGCCTTGTCGATATTGTCCGCTTCCGATCCCAGAACGCCTGCCGTGAAGCCGATGTAGATCCCGGCCTGGTCCATATCTCGGATGAGACCGAATTCAGACATGGCTTTGACCGCTTGCGGCAGGCGCTTCGGCTCAGGTTTCAACCGGTAGCCATTGATCCACTTGAGCAGGTCTTCACTGCGCGAAAGGTTGCGGCTGGCGCCTTTCTTTCCGGGGCTTGGCGGCGACAGCCGGCGCGAACGCCGCGAGCACCAGCGCCAGGATGAGCTGTTTGAACGCATCGGTACGGCCCCCAAGCCCCCGCCGCAGAACCCAGAAATGTCCCGTTTCGGGTCGCGCGCCTTTCCTTGGCCATTTTGAGGCAAGCGCCGGCAATTGGCACTTGACCAGGCGCGCAGCGAACAATGGTCCCGGCCGCTTGCAGCCCCCTCCGCGGCGCCGATGCCCCAGAAGGACGACCCCACCGACCCCGAAGCGTCCGGCGCGCCGCAGACGCCACCCCGCACGGGCGTTGAGATCATCGCCGGATATTTGAAACTCTTGCCGGCCACGCCCGGCGTCTACCGCATGCTCGATGCGGCGGGCGAGGTGATCTACGTCGGCAAGGCGCGATCGCTCAAGGCCCGCGTCTCCAACTATGCGCGCATGGGCGGCCACACCAACCGCATCGCCCGTATGATCGCGGCGACGGCGACGATGGAATTCGTGACGGTGCGCACGGAAGCCGAAGCGCTGCTGCTGGAAGCCAACCTGATCAAACGCTTCCGGCCGCGTTTCAACGTGCTCATGCGCGACGACAAGTCGTTTCCCTATATCCTGATCGCCCGCGATCAGGCCGCCCCCCAGGTGATGAAGCATCGCGGCGCACGGGCGCGGAAGGGCGACTACTTCGGCCCGTTTGCTTCCGCCGGCGCCGTCACCCGCACTATCACCATGCTGCAGCGCGCGTTTCTCCTGCGTACCTGTTCCGACAGCGTCTATGAAACGCGCACCCGCCCGTGTCTGCTGCATCAGATCAAGCGCTGCGCGGCCCCGTGCACGGGCGAGATCAGCCTTGAGGACTACGGCAAGCTCGTCGATGAGGCCGTCCGCTTCTTGAATGGCGAGAGCCAGAACGTCAGGCAAATGTATCAGCAGTTGATGCAGGACGCCGCCGACAAGCTCGAATTCGAGACGGCCGCGAAGTATCGCAACCGCTTGTGGGCGCTGGCCCACGTCACGGCCGATCAGGCGATCAATCCCGAAGGCGTGGAGGAAGCCGACGTGTTCGCCGCCTATCAGGATGGCGGGCAGACCTGCGTCCAGGTGTTCTTTTTCCGCACCGGGCAGAACTGGGGCAACCGCGCCTACTATCCCAAGGCCGACCGCTCGCTGCCGGTGGAAGAGGTGCTCGATAGCTTCATCGCCCAGTTCTACGACGACAAGCCGGTACCCAGACTCATTCTGATTTCGCACGACGTGCCGAACCGGGCGGTGCTCGCCGAAGCGCTCTCCACCAAAGCCGAACGCAAGGTTGAGATCCGCGTGCCGCGCGTGGCACCAAGTCTGGCCTCGTCGAGCACGCACTTTCCAACGCGCGAGAAGCACTCGGCCGCAAGCTTGCAGAAAGTTCATCGCAAATGCGGCTGCTCGAAGCCCTGGCCGAGCGCTTCGATCTGGAGCGAACGCCGCGGCGCATCGAGGTATTCGACAACTCGCATATCTCAGGCACCAGCGCGGTCGGGGCGATGATCGTCGCCGGTGCCGACGGCTTCGTCAAAGGCCAGTACCGCAAATTCAACATCAAGTCGGCCGACATCACCGCCGGCGATGACTACGCAATGATGCGCGAAGTACTGACCCGGCGATATAAGCGTCTCGTCATCGCCGAAACGGCCGAAGCCGTGGCGGAGGACAGTGAGCTCGCACCGGAAAGTGTCCAGTTCGACCTCACGCCCGGCACCCCTGCCGCTGAGCCCGCCGCGGACGATGACGACCACGCTGCGTTCACCGACACTTTCCCCGACCGGCCGGACGTGGTCTTCATCGACGGCGGCCTTGGACAGCTCAACATTGCGCGTGAGGTGTTTGCCGATCTCGGCATCACCGACATCAAACTGATCGGCGTCGCTAAAGGCCCTGACCGCGATGCGGGGCGCGAGCATTTTCATATCATCGGCCGCGACCGGCCGCTCATGCTCGAAGCCAAAGATCCGGTTTTATATTTCGTGCAGCGGCTGCGCGATGAGGCCCACCGATTCGCCATCGGCACCCACCGCGCCAAGCGCTCCAAATCGCTTAGCGCCAATCCACTCGACGACATCGAGGGCATCGGCCCGACACGAAAGCGCACGCTTCTCAAGCACTTCGGCTCGGCCAAGGCCGTTTCACGGGCAGGAGTAGAGGATTTGAAAGCCGTGCCCGGAATCTCCGCCGAAATGGCCAGAAAAATCTACGACTTCTTCCACGAAAATCGCGGTTGAGGTGGATGGCGGGCGCCGCCACATCAATCGCGAGATCTGAGCCGGTATCAGGACATCATGGCGCGGCACGACCGCCATTCCGGCCCGCGGCTTGTGTTTTGGCAGCGGCACGGTTAGTCGGTTGACGCTGATGACCCGGGCTGCGCCCCAATGGCCTTGGTGCCACTGGCATGCCGTGCCGCCATCGTCGGCCCAGCGGGTTGCGACCCACCGGCATCCGCCCAAATCTCTGACCGACAAAGCAACATAGTCCCCATGATGATGCAGAACTTCAAGCGTCTTTTCCGTTGGAAGGGTCTCACGGCACTCTTTGCCGCCGTGGCCGGCGCGGTGCTCGTTGCCACGCTCGCTCATCCGGTCCTGGCGCAGAAGGACGACACAAAGCCGGCCGTCGCAGGGGATGCGGCGACCACCGTTGCCGCGGAAACTCCAGCACCAGAGGCGCCCGCCAGCCGCCGCAACCGCGCGGACAGCGCCTCCTGCAGGAGCCCAGTGGCACGCCCAGCGCCGGCGCGCCGGTGCTGCCGCCCGAAGTCAACGCGACCATCACCCACGTCGTCGGCACCATGGAGGGTGCGGAAAAGACCCTGACCGCCATCACCTCGGTCGATACCGATCTTGGCCGGCTGCGCGACGACATCGATCAAGTCATTTCCAAAACCACGCAAACGGCCGACAGCTTAAGGCCGCGCCTTGCAGACCTGCAGCGGCAGATCGCTCAGTTGGGCGAACCGCCCGCCAAGGATGCGCAGCCCGAAGCCCCTTCGATCGCCGCCGAGCGTGTCCGGCTTAATGCCGAAGCGTCCGAACTCTCCGGCGCCATCAAGACGCTGGAAGTAACATGGTGGCGGGCGCGACAGGCGATCGACAAGATCACCGATCTGCGCCTGCAGATTTTCGTGCGCTCGCTGACCGAGCGCATGTCGAGCCCGCTGTTTCCCTCGTTGTGGACCAATCTGGTCCGCGATTTCCCCGCTGTGTCCTGGCGCCTCAACTACAACGCCGAGGATTGGACCAACTCTATTCTGCGCGAAAAGGCCGGCGTCACGCTGCTGCTTGCCGCGTGCGCGGTGCTGTTCTTGCTGTTCAAAGCGATTGTGATGCGCGTGACGCGGTCGCGCCGCGACCCTTCACAGCCGTTGCCATCGTTTTTTGATCGTGCCGCGACTGCCTCGTGGGTCGCCCCCATGCTGGCGCTGCCCGGTGCCGCGACCGCTTTGGCGCTTTACGGCGGCTTCGACTACCTGGGCCTGCTCTACTATCCGACCGCAGCCCCTGCGGGCGCAGCCTTGTTGCGCGCCACGCTCATATTCATCGGTGTCTCCGCCCTGCTCTCGGCTGTATTCGCGCCACACCGGCCGCAGCGACGGCTCGTCGATCTGTCAGAACGTGCAGCAACCCGCATCTGCCGGCTGCTGCAGGTCTTGGCCGCCATCTACGCGGCCGACCTGTTCTTCACGGCGGTGGGTCAAATCCTGTATTTCCCGCTGTCGATCAGCGTCGTGCAGTCGCTCGTCGCCAGCCTCGCCTTCACGGGCGTGCTGGCGGGCATCCTGCTGACGCCGTTCGAACCGGCGCTTCGCGTTGCCGGCCACACAGGCCCTGCCGCGCCGGTCGCCCGCATCTCTCCGCGCTGGCTCAAGATCCCGCTGTGGTTCGCGGCGGCCGCAATCCTAATCGCCTGTCTGACCGGCTACGTCGCGCTTGGCCGCTTTATGGCCCAGCAGATCGTAATGACCGGGGTCGTGGCACTGATCGCCACGCTTCTGTTCCTCGCCATCCGCGCCTTCACACGGGAAAGCAATGCCGGCACCAACGCCGTCGGCTCTGTGCTGGAGCAGCAGTTCGGTATCGATGCGCCGCGCCGCCGCCAGCTCGCCTGGCTGACCGAAAGCGTGCTGACGGTTCTGCTGGTGCTTGCCGCCATTCCGGCACTGATGCTGCAATGGGGCTTCTCCGGCCCCGATATCCGCGATTGGGTGAAGTCGGCGCTGTTCGGCTTCGAGATCGGCCAGTTCCACATTTCCCTGGTGCGCATCCTGCTCGGCATCCTGCTGTTCACCGCGCTGCTGTTTGCCACCCGACTCATCCAACGCCGGCTGCGCGATGTGATTCTGGCGAAGATGGATCCCGGGATCGCAAATTCCGTCGATACCAC
Organism: Hyphomicrobium sp.; assembly: GCA_016716675.1. Classification (GTDB taxonomy): domain Bacteria; phylum Pseudomonadota; class Alphaproteobacteria; order Rhizobiales; family Hyphomicrobiaceae; genus Hyphomicrobium_B. The sequence continues at coordinate 8,298 of JADJVG010000015.1, read as the reverse complement.
GGTGGGTTATGCCGGAACGATCCTGGCGGCCATGATCGCCATTTCGTATGCCGGGTTTGATATCACCAACCTCGCGATCGTCGCGGGCGCGTTGTCGGTCGGTATCGGCTTCGGCTTGCAGTCGATCGTCAACAACTTCGTGTCGGGACTGATCCTGTTGATCGAGCGGCCGATCAAGGTCGGCGATTGGGTCGTGGTCGGCAACGAGCAGGGCAACGTCAAGCGCATATCGGTGCGCTCAACCGAGATCGAGACCTTCGACCGGGCAAGCCTGATCGTGCCCAATTCGGAATTGATCACCGGCCGGGTGCTGAACTGGACCCACCGCAACGCCGTCGGCCGGATGGTGTTGCAATTCACCGCCGGCCCTGACGCCGATCCGCGTCACGTCATCGACGTACTGACCAAATGTGCCAATCTGCACCCCGACATCCTGCGCGAGCCAAAACCGTTGGCAGTATTCGAAGGCTACACCGCCACCTCGACCGAATACTCGCTGCGCGTGCTGCTGCCCGACATTAAACACGGGTTGCGCGTCCAATCGGATCTCAGGATCTCGGTGTTCGAGGCGCTGCGTGGTACCGGCGTGGAGGCACCACATCCGGCGCCGGACACCCCGCCGCTTGCCCACATCACCTAAATCCGCGTCGAAACGCGCCATCCAGCACGGATTGCCGGGCCGGTCCCGGCTCAGCCATTGACGGGGTGCGGCTGCCAGGGTTACCCAGACAAATGGACCAAATTGCGCGACGGCCGATCCTGACCAGTCTGCCGAACATTCTGACCTATGGCCGCATCGTGGCCGTGCCAGTGCTGGTGGCGCTGCTGTTCTTCTATGACAGCGCTGCCGCCCGCTGGGCCGCTGTCGCACTGTTCATTGTCGCTTGCATTACAGACTGGCTCGACGGTTATCTGGCGCGCATGTGGCAGCAGCAGTCGAACCTCGGCCGCATGTTGGACCCCATTGCCGACAAGCTGCTCGTTGGCGCAACGCTTCTGATGTTGGTTTACACGCGCGACATCAACGGCTGGTCGGTGTGGGCAGCGATGATCATTCTGTCGCGCGAAATTCTGGTATCCGGTCTGCGCGAGTTTCTGGCCGAGCTGAACGTCAAGATCCATGTGACGCAGCTCGCCAAATGGAAAACGGCGCTACAATTCATTGCGCTTGCCATGATCCTTGCAGGCCCCGCCGCAGATGCCTACGTGCCAGGAGTAACGCAAGCAGGCTTGGTCATTCTGTGGATGTCCGCAATCCTGACGCTGTTTACAGGCTATGACTATCTGAAGGCTGGCGTTCGCCATGCCATAGAGCGGTAAAGCAATGTCAACGAACGAAAACGCGCGCGAAGTTACCGTTCGCTATTTCGCTTGGGTTCGCGAGAAAGTCGGGCTCAGCGAAGAACGCGTCACGGTTCCGCCGGACGTAAAAACCATTGGCGACCTTGCCCGCTGGATGCAATCTCGCGGCGATGGTTATGCAAGCGCGTTCGCCAAACCGGACGCGATCCGCGCGGCGATCGATCATAAGCATGTGCAGGCCCTCACCCAGATCGGGGCGGCCCGCGAAATTGGATTTTTCCCACCGGTCACCGGAGGCTAGGCGCCATGTCCGTTTCGGTGCAAGAGGCCGACTTCGATCTGTCTGCGGAAGTGGCAGCACTCAGCGATGCTGATACAGGCATCGGCGCCATCGCAACCTTCATCGGAAAAGTGCGCGGCGAAGCGCATGGCAACAAACTGCAATCGATGTCGCTCGAACATTATCCGGGCATGACGGAAGCGGAGCTCGCCCGCATCGAAGCGGCCGCCGTCGCCCGCTTCCACTTGACGGCCAGCCGCATCATCCATCGCATCGGCGCACTTCAGCCGGGCGACAACATCGTGCTCGTCATTGCCTGCGCACCACACCGCCACAACGCGATTTCGGCGTGCGATTTTCTGATGGACTATTTGAAGACCGAAGCGCCGTTCTGGAAAAAGGAAACTGGTGGCGATGGTCACGGCTCTTGGGTCGACGCCCGCGAAACCGATGATGCAGCGCGCAGCCGGTGGCACAGCGGCGACGCCTAACCCGTTGACCTGCAAACACTATCTCCACCCTGCAACAGGTCTTTACGCGGACTTAACCATAGCTGTCCGATAACCTCCCAAGGGCCCGAAGCGTTTCGTCAAAACGCCATCATCAAAGGGCACACCTTTTTGGTCACGCGGGTACGTTCGGGGTTGTTCGCCGACGGGGGTTTTTTTAGGTCATGCGTCATTGCCGTTCGTGGGGAGTTTGCCTCACGGTCATTGCGGGCTTTGCGACCATCGCGCTGATGGGTCCGTCTGTCGCCGCCGATCAGATCGCGGACGCGAAACCGCGCGCCGATCAGCTTGCGGTCGCGCTGCAACAGCCGCTTGCCACACCCACGCCTGCCCTGCAGTCGGCGCGCACGCGCTTCGTCATTGGCCTCGATCGCAAGGTTGAGTATCGCGTTTTCTCGCTGTCCAATCCCAATCGCGTCGTCGTGGAATTGCCCGACGTCAAACTGAATTTGCCCGAGCACTCGGGCAGCGAAGCTGTCGGCCTCGTCAAATCGTTTCGTGGCGGATTGGCTGCCGCCGGCAAGATGCGCGTCGTCATCGATGTCACGCAGCCCGTCGTTGTCGATAGCGCGACCATCGATAAGGACGCTTCCGGCGTGTGGCGTCTGGCGCTGAATATCCTCACCGTCGATGCAGCCCTCAAAGCAGGCTCCAAAAAAGGCCTTGCAGCGGCGCCCAGCGCCCTTGGCGGCAGCGGACTGCAACCGCCGACACCGAAGCGCGCCGAAAGCCCAAAAGAGCGGGCAGCAAAAGCATTCAAACCGATCATCGTGCTCGACCCGGGTCACGGCGGCATGGATTCGGGCGCGGAGAAATTCGGTACGGTCGAGAAGCAGGTCGTGCTCGCCTTTGCCCACGAGTTGCGCGAACAGCTTGAAAAGACAGGCCGCTATAAGGTTCTGATGACCCGCGACAAGGACATCTTCATCGAACTTGATGAACGGGTCCGCTTCGGCGAACGCAACCACGCCAATCTTTTCATTGCCATTCACGCCGACTACGCCAGCACCAAAGCCCGCGGCGCGACCATCTTCACGTTGCGCGACGGCGTCGCCAAAGATTTGCAACGCAGCGCCACCAACAAAGCTGGCAAGAACGTCATGTCGGAAGCCGAAGTTCAGACGGTCAAACAGTTGAAAGGCGATGTCGATGCAGTCCGCGACATCCTTGCCGATCTTGCCGAGCGCGATGTGAAACTGACCCACGAACGCACCGGCGTTTTCGCGAAGTCGGTGATCGAGACGATGGGCGAGAGTACACCGATGCGCCACGACCCTGATCAGCAAGCCGCATTCAAGGTGCTTAAAACAGCGCAATTCCCGTCAGTGCTGATCGAACTCGCCTACGTATCGAATAAGCAGGACGCCAGAATTTGAATTCCGACGAGTGGCGCGAGAAGGTCGCCGACTCGATCGTCTCGGCGGTCGATAGCTACTTCGGCAACCAGCTTGCGCGATTGCCGATGTAGCGTCAGCCTCTCCGAAGCCATCCGAATAACGAAAAAGGCCGGTGCTGATACCGGCCTTTTCCTTTTAATGTCGCCGCGTTTCGTTCGTGTACTTGGCGGCGCTGCGTCAGTTAATCCCTACTTGGAGGGTGTTTTTTATGTTGGCGCCAGAGCAGTAACAACCAGCGGGAATTCCTGTCGTCAGACGTGTGATCATGTTTGCGGGTGGTTGGCGTAACACGCGTTGGCCGGTGACAGCGCTTCTGCATGAGGCACTCCATCTTCCAAAGTTCCGCAAGCCTGCTAAAGCAGACCTGCACTTCGCCGCCGTCGCGATGGGCGCAGAGTGTCAGCACGCGGGCTCGCTGACGTTCGCACCAACGAAACGTTGAAATAGACGAAGCTGCGGAGAGTTTCAGACAGGCAGGCGAGGATGTTGAGCCGGGACCTGAAAGACGCTCCCTCGGGCAGCCCTATCCATCGCTGCCACGCGCCGTTCGAAGTCAACTGCTGGTCGCTTTCGACCCAGTTCAGAGTAGACGAGGGCATGGACCCTTTGTTCTCGCTCTGACGCTCGCACAAGTTGCCGGGCTAACCGTTTGGACACGGCAAGACCAGTAACACCTCACTGGACCTAGAGTAGGTGATTCGTGTGACACTTCGTAAGGTCGGCCGCGTAGGCAGGCGGCACGATTATGCGTACGATTGGCCCTTCGGCCACAATATTGGCTGGTGTTGCACCAGCCTCGTCGCCATCGACCTGCAGCGGCACGGTGACCGCCAAGCCCATGCGCACATGGCGGGCTGGCAGCACGCTCACCCCTGGCGGGCGCCGCGCCGGATTGGCGATCCACCCCAGCGCCAGCGCCGCCGACGCTCTGAGCAACTGCGTCCGCGATTTTGCGGCGACGATGACGGCGATCATCGGAGCTTCCCCCAGCCGGGTTTCGCGCGTCAACACAAACGACCCGCCGTAATGGCTGGCGCGCGTGATGATGGCCCAGGACGCCTGCAAACTGCGGCCATCGACGTCGATGTCAAACATCTGAGGCCGCTCGATGAGTGCGTCGATAACGGGTTGCGTATACGCCGCCCGCCCCAACATCCGTTTGGTTTTATAGTTCAGCCCTTGCACGATGCGGGCATCGTGTCCGGCACCGGCCATCAGGAAGAAGGGCTGACCGTTGACCAAGCCGCCCTGCACCGGAATGGCGGGATGTTCGAGAAGCCCTGTGGCGAGGTCTGGGGCGTGCTTGCGCAAGCCGAGCTCGTAGGCCAGCACGTTGCCCGTGCCGAGCGGCAAGAAGCCGACCGGCAGCTCGCTGCCGGCCGCACCGGTTGCCACGGCACGGAACGTCCCGTCGCCGCCAGCGGCGATCACGGCGTCCGCGCCTTTGGTTTGCGCAAGCTCGGCAACGCGCAGCGCGGCTTCCTCGGCGCTTCGTGCCGGCACGGCAAAAACCGTGGCGCCCGCCGCTTTTAAACGCGCGAGGACGCCGTCGAGCAGCTTGGGCCGCGCGACACCGGCACGCGCGTTGAAGACCAATGCGAAGGTTTTGCGCATGATGCCAGGGGAGCCAGGAGATGAGACATAAAACAGGGCGGAACAAACTGCTCCGCCCCTGGGCTAATTCAGATGGCCAGGCTGCGTCAACAGCCGCGCCTGCGCTTGACGTGTCACTGCAGCCGCATATGCGGAGTTTCCTCGCGCTTGGCCGACGTGGTGACCGCCTTCTGCACCTTTTCGAAGGCGCGCACTTCGATCTGGCGAATGCGTTCCCGGCTGACGCCGAATTCCGCCGACAGATCTTCGAGCGTCGCCGGATCTTCGGCGAGGCGGCGGGCTTCGAACACGCGGCGCTCACGATCATTGAGCACCGACATGGCCGACTTCAGATACGACCTGCGACGGCTCAATTCTTCGTCCTCGACGAGGCGGGCCTCCTGGGAGGGTGTCTCATCGACCAACCAGTCCTGCCATTCGCCCGACTCGCTCTCGGCGCGCACGGGTGCGTTCAGCGAACTGTCACCACCAAGGCGACGGTTCATGCTGATCACTTCGTCTTCGGTCACGCCCAATTTGGTGGCGATCTTCTTGACCGTTTCCGGCTTCAGATCGCCCTCTTCGAGGGCCTGCAACTGGCTCTTGGTGCGGCGCAGATTGAAGAACAGCTTCTTCTGCGCAGCCGTCGTGCCCATTTTGACGAGGCTCCACGAACGCAGGATGTACTCCTGGATCGACGCGCGGATCCACCACATCGCATAGGTCGCGAGGCGGAATCCCTTATCCGGTTCGAACCGCTTCACCGCCTGCATGAGGCCGACGTTGCCTTCGGAAACGACTTCACCAATCGGCAGGCCGTAGCCGCGGTATCCCATCGCGATCTTGGCGACGAGACGCAGATGCGACGTCACCAGCTTTTCAGCGGCGTCCGCGTCGGCATGTTCCTGCCAGCGCTTTGCGAGCATGAATTCCTCGCCCGGCTCAAGCATTGGAAACTTGCGGATCTCTTCGAGATACCGCGACAGTCCCAAAGACCCGCCCGCAATTGTAGGCAGTGCTCGTGCTACCATGACTTCGCTCGCTGACCTTCACCCGTGTCCGGTTCGGCTCAGCGCTCCATTGCCCGATAAACTAAGTTGCGGAGATAATAACTTCGAAGCCCCGCTCGGCTCGTTACATAGTTGTTAAACGCCGGATTGCACGATCCAGTTTCCCAAAAAAATTACATTCAGATGAATGTGATGGCCGCGTGAACCGGTTTCAAGACTTGCGGGAACGCTTGGCGGCCGGCTTTTCCGTCGCTTTTGATTTAACTGGTGCCGCTGGCTTGGCTCTCAGCGCGTCTATAATGCGTTGCATATCAACAGGTAATGGGCTCTTGAAGAGCTTTGGCTTGCCACTGCGCGGGTGCTCGAAACCGAGCTCTTCAGCGTGCAGCGCTTGCCGCCGCAACCGCGCCACGAGCGGCTGCGCAACGTCATTGAGGGCGGCTTCGCGGGTCTTAAAACCGGTCCCATAGACTGGGTCTCCCAAAACTGGATGACCGATATGCGCCAGATGCACACGTATCTGGTGGGTGCGGCCCGTCTCCAGTACCAAGCGGAGCAGGGAAACGGTCGCCGCCGGTTTGGCGCCGTGAAAAGTTTCAACCACCTCGTAGTGCGTGACCGCGTGGCGTGCCGTCTCGTGGCGCGACACCGAGATCTTGGTGCGGTTGGCGGTGCTGCGCGCCAGGGCGGCATCGATGACGCCTTTCGGGCGCACTGGCACGCCCCACACCAGCGCCAGATAGGCGCGATGCAGCCGGCCATCCTCACCGTGGGAGCGGAACTGATCGGACAGGCTCTGGTGAGCTTCATCGGTCTTGGCGACGACCAACAGCCCGGTCGTATCCTTATCCAGGCGATGCACGATGCCCGGACGTTTGACGCCACCGATCCCCGAAAGGCTATCACCGCAGTGGGCGACGAGCGCATTGACGAGGGTGCCTGTCTCGTGGCCCGCTGCCGGATGGACCACAAGGCCGGCCGGCTTATCGATGACGATGACGCTCTGGTCCTCAAACACCACAGTCAGCGGCATAGCCTCGCCCGTAACGTCGGAGGGAACGGCCTCCGGGACCACGATCTCATAGACTTCCGCCGGTTTGACCCGCGTATTGGGCTCAACTATGGTCCGCCCCGCCTGTGTGACGTGCCCATCTTTGATAAGGGCCTGCACACGGCCGCGCGATAACGCCGGAATTTGCGCCGCAAGCCAGCGATCAAGGCGATCCAAGCGTTGCCTTCAGCGACCTCGAACGTCATGGTCCCGGCATCCGCGGCTGGTTCTGGCAACAGGGTCTGGCCTCACTTGGAAAATGCGTCAAAGGACGAAGTAACATGACCGACGCCGCGACCAGAACTGCGCCCGATGGCTCGCCGATGAGTGAAGCTGCACTCATGCGCGAACAGCGCCTACAGCGCAACCTTAAGATCGCGATCGCGGCGATGGGCCTGATGATCCTGGGCGGATTGGGCGCAATTGCTTACAAAATCCTGTCCGGTTCAGGCTCGTCAACGCGCTCTGCCGGGCCGGTAACGGCCATCGCTGGGGTGCCAGGCGGCGAGATCGGCGTCGAATTGCCGAAAGGCGCCAAGGTCGTTTCCGTATCGGTTTCCGGCAATCGCTTGGCGATTCATCACGAAAGCGCGTCCGGCACGGGCATCGCCATCATCGACCTCGACACCGGCCGCCGCATCGCCGACGTCAAACCGCTCGAAGCTGTGCCGCGTAACTAGTTGCGGTTCACCGCCTTGCCGACGCCACGGCGGTTGCTTAGATTGGCCGCTTGGTGCGCCCCGTTCGTCTAGTGGCCTAGGACGTCCGCCTCTCACGTGGGCAACAGGGGTTCGAGTCCCCTACGGGGCGCCATACCATTTCAGCGCAGTATTCGGAGTGACGGCTACTTTTCGATGCCGCTGATGCGGTCGAGGAGACGCGGCCGGCGCGGTGCGGCACCTGCTTTCTCAGCAGCCGGGGCTTCGACGACGACGCTATCGTCCGATGCTTCGCCGGCGCCACCATTCAACGCTTTGAACATCGCGCCGCCGGTAGCCCGCGCCTCGCGCACGCTTTCGCCGCTTGCGGTGGCGGTATCATTGACCGGCTGCAACGGCACGCGCGGCGCTGCGATGCGCTCGGCCAGCGACCGGCGCGGCGCATCGAACTCAGATTTCGCTGTCGCATCGTTGCTGACGGAAGTGCCGCCGCCGAG
>JADJVG010000014.1 GCA_016716675.1 Hyphomicrobium sp. | reverse complement strand
GCTGCAGCCGAAGTTCGCGGGTGTTCTGCAAGCCGAGCGGCAGATGGGTCGCCGCAATCGCGATGCCGCCGGCGTTGGTGTGGGCATTGATAACCTTGGCGAGGCTGGCGGTCGAGGCCGCATCCAGCGACACGGTTGGCTCGTCCAGCAGCCAGATCGGGCGCGGGGCGGCCAGCAGGCGTGCCAGTCCGGCGCGACGGCGCTGGCCCGCTGACAAGTAGCTCGACGGGAAATCGGCAAGGTCGTCGAGCGCGAACGCCGCCAGAGCAGCCTCCGTGCGGGCTTTCGCGCCGCTGGCTCCGCCTAGAAATTCGGCCCAGAACAAGACGTTCTCGCCACCCGTCAGATGGGCTTTGACCGCGTTGGCGTGGCCCACCATGTGGATCCGTTCGCTCAACGCCACATCGTCCGTCTGCGGCACGATGCGGATCGTGCCGCCCGCCAAAGGCAGAAATCCGGCCGTTGCGCGCAGCAGCGTCGTCTTTCCGGCGCCGTTTGGGCCGGTGAGCAGCAGCGTTTCACCGGCGGACGCGGCAAACGAAACGCCGTCCACGATGATCCGGCCGCCGCGTTCAATGACCAAGTTTTCAGCGATGAGCTGCACGGAGACGGGCACCGGGGGCTGTATTAAGAGTGGCAATAAAGCGCAACGACTTGTTGCCCCAAGGTCGTGTGTTCCACGCCCCGGCTGGGCTATATAAGAGCCACGTTACACATTCCGCTAGCGCAAAAGCGAGGCGGCGCACCGGGGCACTTCGCCCCTTCCGCGCCCTTGTCTCGATCCGTCGGCACTCCGACGGCGCGGCTCTTCGTCAATTCCTCAGAGGAGGCTAGACCTTGAGCGCACTCACACCCGTATCCGTTGACAGCTTCAAATGCCGCAAGACGCTGACCGTCGAAGGCAAGCCCTACGTTTACTATTCCCTGCCCGACGCCGAAGCCAACGGCCTGACCGGCATTTCCAGGTTGCCCTTCTCGATGAAGGTGCTGCTTGAGAACCTGTTACGCCACGAAGACGGCCGCAGCGTCAGCAAAGCCGACATCCAGGCGATGGCCGATTGGCTCAGCAACACCGGCAAGGCTGGCAAAGAAATCGGCTTCCGCCCGGCGCGCGTGCTGATGCAGGACTTTACCGGCGTCCCCGCCGTCGTCGACCTTGCCGCCATGCGTGACGGCATGACCAAGCTCGGCGGTGATCCCAAGAAGATCAACCCGCTGGTGCCCGTTGATCTCGTCATCGACCACTCCGTCATCGTCGATGAATTCGGCACGGCCTTAGCCTTGAACCATAACGTCGCCCACGAATATCAGCGCAACGGCGAGCGCTACAACTTCCTTAAATGGGGCCAGGGCGCCTTTGAAAACTTCCGCGTCGTGCCGCCCGGCACCGGCATCTGCCATCAGGTCAACCTGGAATACCTGGCGCAGACGGTGTGGACCAACACGCTGACCGACGGCGCCACCGTCGCCTATCCCGATACTGTTGTCGGCACCGACAGCCACACGACCATGGTCAACGGTCTCGCCGTTCTAGGCTGGGGCGTCGGCGGCATCGAAGCCGAAGCCGCCATGCTCGGCCAGCCGCAGACGATGCTGATCCCGGAAGTCATCGGCTTCAAGTTGACCGGCAAACTGCCGGAAGGCGTTACCGCAACCGACTTGGTGCTGACCGTCACGCAGATGCTGCGCAAGAAAGGCGTCGTCAACAAGTTCGTCGAATTCTTCGGCACCGGCCTCGACAACATGACGCTGGCCGACCGCGCGACGATCGCCAACATGGGCCCGGAATACGGCGCCACCTGCGGCTTCTTCCCGGTCGACGGCGAGACGCTCAACTACATGAAAATCTCAGGCCGCGACGAACACCGCCTCGCGCTCGTCGAAGCCTACAGCAAGGCCCAGGGTCTCTATCGCACCGCCAACGCGGCCGAACCGGTGTTTACCGATACGCTGCAACTCGATCTCGGAACGGTGGAACCTTCGATGGCCGGACCGAAGCGCCCCGAGGGACGCATCGCCATTTCCGGCATCAAGAGCGGTTTCGCAACCTCGCTGGCAACCGAGTACAATAAGCCCGACGAACTCACCAAGCGCGTCGCCGTCGATGGCCGCGACTTCGACATCGGCCACGGCGACGTTGTGATTGCCGCCATCACCAGCTGCACGAACACGTCGAATCCGAGCGTAATGATCGCGGCCGGCCTGCTGGCGCGCAACGCTCATGCCTTGGGTCTCGTGGCTAAGCCGTGGGTCAAGACCTCGCTTGCGCCAGGATCGCAGGTCGTCGCCGCTTACCTTGAAAAATCGGGCCTGCAAAAAGACCTCGATGCCGTCGGCTTCAACCTTGTTGGTTTCGGCTGCACCACCTGCATCGGTAACTCAGGGCCGCTGCCTGCGGAGATTTCCAAAGCCATCAACGACAACGGCGTCGTTGCCGCCGCGGTACTTTCGGGTAACCGCAACTTCGAGGGCCGCGTCTCGCCCGACGTGCAGGCGAACTATCTGGCGTCGCCGCCGCTGGTCGTCGCCTTCGCGCTCGCCGGCTCCGTGCGCATAGATCTGACGACCGAACCGCTCGGCACAGGCAAGGACGGCAAGCCCGTCTTCCTCAAGGATGTCTGGCCGACCTCGGTGGAAATTCAGAAGTTCGTCGCAGATAACATCACGCGCGAAATGTTCAAATCGCGCTACGCTGATGTGTTCAAGGGCGACGCCAACTGGCAGGGCATCGCAACGGGAACGGGCCTGACCTACGGTTGGGACAACCACTCGACTTACGTCCAGAACCCGCCCTACTTCACGACGATCACAGCAACGCCGCAACCGATCACCGACATCAAAGGTGCGCGCATCCTGGCGTTGTTCGGCGATAAAATCACGACTGACCACATCTCACCGGCTGGCTCCATCAAGGCCGCGTCACCCGCCGGCAAGTATCTGATGGAAAATGGCGTGAAGCCGGCCGACTTCAATCAGTACGGCACCCGGCGCGGCAACCATGAAGTCATGATGCGCGGCACGTTCGCCAACATCCGCATCAAGAACTTCATGGTCAAGGATGATGCTGGCAACGTCGTCGAGGGCGGATACACCGTGCATCAGCCAACCGGCGAGCGCATGGCGATCTATGATGCGGCACAGCGCTACGCGCAGGATGCCGTGCCGCTCATCGTCTTCGCCGGCGTCGAATACGGCAACGGCTCGTCACGCGACTGGGCTGCCAAGGGCACCAACCTGCTCGGTGTGAAAGCCGTCATCGCCCAATCGTTCGAGCGCATCCATCGCTCTAACTTGGTCGGCATGGGCGTATTGCCGTTCACGTTCGAAGACGGCACGTCCTGGCAGACGCTCGGTCTCAAGGGCGACGAGACGGTGGCCATTCTCGGGGTTGCGAACGTCAAGCCGCGCCAGAAAATGGAGGCCCTGATTACCCGGCCCGACGGCAGCACGACCAAGGTGCCGCTGCTCTGCCGGATCGATACCTTGGACGAGATCGAATACTACAAGAACGGCGGTATTCTGCATTACGTGCTGCGCAATCTCGCGGCCTAAGGAACGCTTCACCACCGCGTTAACGAAACAAGGGTCGCCCCCACAGGGCGGCCCTTTTTTCTGTCGATGCCGACGCTGACCGGCGCGGGTTAGGCATCGTTTCGCCGCCGCATCGGCTGCTGGAATTAAGATTTTGCGCGCCAAACGCATCGCCGGAGTAAGGTATCTCTCGTCGGCCTCAAGCGTTCGTGACCAAGGCTTCACTTTTGGCCGAGCCATTTTGGTCTTACATATCTCGAAGACGTCGCCTTGGTTGCGACCACAAGGATTACTTCGCATGTCCGCCTGGAACCTCGCGACTCTGGCTTTTGCGGCGTGCGTGATGCTCGCCGGACCGGGATGGGCCCGCGAAGGTGCACGCGCCGTGCCGGACATGCCGCCCAACGCACCCACGGCTCAGCCGGAGCCGTCGTTCGTCCAACCCGTGCCACCGCGCGCAGTGGTCGAACTTTTCACCAGTCAGGGGTGTTCGTCTTGCCCGCCGGCCGATGAGCTTTTGCAAACGCTATCGACGGACCCCAACCTCATTACCTTGTCGTTCCCAGTCGACTATTGGGACTACCTCGGCTGGAAGGACACGCTGGCATCGCCGCGCAATAGCGAACGGCAACGCGCCTACGCCAAGGCCCGCGGCGACGGTGCGATCTATACGCCGCAAGTCGTCGTCAACGGCATGAACCATGTTAACGGCGCGCTGAAAGCGGACATCACGAAGCGCCATCGAGCAAAACCCAGAAGGAACTCGCGACGAGCCGCGTTCCGCTGTGGTTCTGGCAGGAAGCCAACACGCTGAACATCGCGACGGGTGCCATGCCGGTCACCGCTGGCAAACCCATCAAGGAAGCCACGATCTGGCTGGGTGTCGTGCAATCGACAGCGACCGTCGAGATCAAACAGGGCGAGAATGCCGGCAAGACACTGGTCTACACCAATGTCGTGCGCGAACTAACGCCGATTGGCCTATGGAAAGGCCAGGTCATGAGGATTCAAATCCCGCGTGCCGCCGTCATGCTGCCCGAGACGCAGAAATCGGTGGTCCTGATCCAGGAAGGCAAGGCCGGCCCGATCATCGCCGCAGCGTGGGCCGGACTGTTCTGAGTCATCCTGCCCTAACCCGCACTTCATTGCTTCAGTGCACGGGCGACGTGCAGCGCGTTACGCTGCAAGCCCGCGCTTCTTCAGCAACCCGTCAATCTTCGGCGGACGGCCGCGGAACGCCACATAAGCGTCGTGCGGATCGCGGCAGTTGCCGGCCGAGTAGATGAATTCCTTCAGCTTTCTAGCGGTTGCCGGATCGAACACGTTGCCGGTTTCCTCGAACGCAGCAAAGGCGTCAGCATCCATCACTTCCGACCACAGATAGCTGTAATAGCCGGCCGCGTAGCCGCCGATGATATGCATAAAGTGCGGCAGGCGGTGGCGCATGACGATCTCTGGCGGCATGCCGATTTTCTTCAGAGTTTCGGCCTCGAATTTCTCGATATCGCCAACGTCGGCTCCGTCCGCCGCGTAGAGCGCCATATCGACCAGAGCCGATGCCGTATACTCGACGGTTGCAAAGCCCTGATTGAAGTTACGCGCCGCTTTCAGGCGCTGATGCAGGTCGTCCGGCATCGCCTTTCCGGTCTGGCAATGCACCGCATAGTGGCTCAGCACGTCCGGCGTCGACAACCAATGCTCATAGAGCTGCGAGGGCAGTTCGACGAAATCGGTCGATACCGCCGTGCCTGCAATCGACGGGTACGTGACGTTCGATAACAAACCATGCAGGCCGTGGCCAAATTCGTGGAACAGCGTGCGGGCGTCATCGAACGACAGCAGTGACGGCTCGCCTTCGCCGCCCTTGGTAAAATTGAGCACGTTGATGATGATCGGGCGCTGCCCCTTGCCGAGCTTATGCTGCGTGCGGAAGTTCGACATCCAGGCGCCGGAGCGCTTTGACGGACGGGCGAAATAGTCGCCGATAAACAGGCCTGCGTGCGCGCCGGATGCGTCGAGCACTTCCCATGCCCGAACATCTGCGTGGTAGCCCTCGAACGCTTCGAGCTCACGGAACGTCAGACCGAACAGTCGCCTCGCGCAATCGAATGCGGCGGCGATCATATGATCGAGCTGCAAATAGGGGCGCAGTTCCGCCTCATCGAGATCATAGCGCGCCTTGCGCACTTTCTCAGCGAAGTAACGCCAGTCCCACGGCGCAATGTCGGCGTTTTCACCTTGGCCGCGCGCATAGGCTGCCAGCGCATCGCGCTCTTCGGCCGCCCGCGCGACAGCTTTCGACCAGACGGCAGTCATCAGGTCGTGCACGGCCTCCGGCGTCTTGGCCATGGTGTCTTCGAGGTTGAACGCGGCGAAGGATTTAAACCCCATGAGTTGCGCGTATTCACTGCGCAGCGCCACGACTTCCGACACGATGTTGCGATTGTCGGTTTCGCCAGCGCTGGCGCCGCGTGCAATCCAGGCCTTAAAGGCCTGCTCGCGAAGGTCCCGCCGGCTGGAGAAGGTCAAAAAGCCTTCGACGCTCGAGCGCGCCAGCGTCACGATTGCCTTGCCCTCGCCCAGACCTTGATCGGCGGCAGCCCGCTTCGCCGCCTCAACGAACGATTGCGGTAAACCGGCCATATCGTGCGAACCATCCAGCACCAGCCGCCACGATTGCTCGTCTTTCAGAACATTTTGCATGAACTGCGTGACGAGGCTGGCAAGCCGCGCGTTGATGGTTTTGACGCGCGACTTGGCTGCCGACGACAGCCGTGCGCCAGCACGAACAAACGTCAAATGATGGCGTTCCAGAACGCGGCGATCTTCCGCGTCGAGGAGCAGCGTGTCGCGGCGTTCGTAAAGATCGTCAATCCTGCGAAACAGTCGCGCATCGAGAAGAATCCGGGTCTCGTGGGCTGCAAAGCGCGGCGACATCTCGCGCGCAATATCTTGCAGCTCCGGGGTCGAGTCGGTCGCTTCGAGGTTTCCGAAAACGGCGCTGACGCGCGACAACAGCGTGCCGCTTTTTTCCAGCGCAAGAATGGTGTTCGCGAATGTCGGCTTGGCGGTGTTTGCGGCGATCTTTTCGATCTCGGCTTTGTGCTCGCGAAAGGCCGCCTGCAGCGCCGGACGAAAATGCTTAGCTTCGATTTTTGCGAACGGCGGTTCGCCGAATTTACCCGCCCAACGGGTCAGCAATGGATTGGGTTTGGTGGTGGATTTGGTCAGACGTGGTTGTGTCGTCGCCTTTGAGCGAGCCGAAACGGTTTTGGTCATGAAGCACTCCTCACTGACCAATGTACGGCAAAGATGCTGTTATGGCTCACGAATTTATCAACGATCGGCAAAAAAACGAAGAAGGACCGGCTGGGGAACCGGTCCTTCGGGAGATACATGCTTGGGAGGTTAGGCTTTGGAGACAAACGACAGTCCAGGTAGGGGGACCCGGACCGTCCGAAGACGTACAGGGAGAGTTGCCGAAGGCCTTGCGCTTAAAAGTTGGCCCCGGGGGGCTGGGGGGCTGAGTTTCCAGAGCCGGTTCGCTGCGCAAGGCCTCGGGCAACAGTTGAGACTATCGCCGCGATTTGCGGCAGTTTCGCGGTAACTTGCTGGCCCCTTATTGTTGTCTTGAGGGTAATTCGATGCCGGATTTTGATAATCCGCTTATTGCACCGGCCGAACCGCTTGCAATCTTTTGCCGTCAAGGCATTCTAGATCGGCGAACCAGGGAGACGCGCTTGAGCGACTCTGAGCCGATATGTTTTCGCCCGCGCCGCGCGGGCTCGCCAGCAGATCCCGCCGCGACGGGGGCGCCTGAGCAGGCCGTGCAAATCGTCTTCAACCGGCAGGAGTTGGCGGCCATTCTTGCCGTTTACGGCCGCAAGGTCGCATCCGGCGAGTGGCGCGATTACGCCATTGACCTCAACCGGGACAAGGCCGTGTTCTCGGTTTTCCGCCGGTCCAGCGAGGTGCCCCTGTACCGCATCGAAAAAGACCCCAAGCTCGCCCGCAAGCAGGGTGCCTTTAGCGTCGTCGCAGCTGGCGGGCTGATCCTGAAGCGCGGCCATGATCTGGCGCGCGTGCTCGACGTCTTGGAACGGCGCTTGGAAGTGATCCGCACCTAGTCGCCGCCGCCGCCCACGAAACCGCCAGACATACAAAAAGGCCCCGGAAACCGGGGCCCTTCGCAAAGACTTATCTTCAAAACGCTCAGGGTCTCAAAACCCCTCGCCTCATTCGCTATTAGCGAGCCCGAGCAGGTTCAGGATGTGGATGAACATCGTGATGAAGCTGCCGTAGAGCATGAACGCGCCGAAGATCGACGAGCGTTTCACGAACTCTTCGCCACCATGTTGAGCGCCTTCGATGTACATCGACTTGATCGCCTGCGTTTCAAACGCCGTGATGACCGAGAACAGCAGCACAACGACCGCCGAGATCGCACCGCTCATCAGCTTGCTGGTGCCCGGATCGGTGATGAAGAAGAAGCTCACCAACATAACGATGATCATGCCGATCGACGCCATGCTGAGAAACCCACTCCAACCGGTCATGTCACGCTTGGTCGTGTAACCGATCAAGCTTGTGGCGGCGAACGTAGCAGCGGCGATGAAGAAGGCCTGACCAACGAGACCAATCATGCCCTTCGACATGAAGGCGAAGATCATCGGCGCAATCATCGCGCCCCACAGCGCGCAGTAGAGCCAGTAGGCGCCATGGGCAACCACGGCGCTGCCTGAATAGAAAAGCTTCTGAGCAAAAAATCCGAGGCCAAGAACGGCCGCGAACAGGACCCACTTCATCGGGCCCATGGCAATGGTGGCCATGACTTCCGGGTTCGCCATGAGCAGCATGACGACGACGGCCGTAGCGGCAACGCCGAGTGCCATATAATTGTAGGTGCCGATCATAAACGACCGCAAGCCCTGGTCGATCGCGCCGGCCGAGCGGACGCCGCCGATCGTGGATGCGGTACGATTGTAAACTTCAGCCATAGGTCTCTAATTCCTCTGTGACAACGGGACATAGCTCTCCCGCTTGCCCAACAGATGATCATGTTTGACGCCGAATTCAAGGGGCTATCGGCAGCCAGAATGACCAGAATTTTCGGGAATTTTTCCCTATTCGGTACGCAGATACGGCACCGGGCGCGCGCGCAGAACAGCCCAGGTGCCGATTCCGCCGAAAACCGCGATCAGCAACCCGGCCGCCGCCAGGGTTAAAAAGACCGCGTTCAACGAAAATACGAAGGCGAGGTCCATGACCTGAGTAACCGCCACCCAGGCGACAATCGAGCCCAACCAAATCGCGACCAGGGCCGCCGTCGCCGCCAGCAGAGCATATTCAAGGGCATGGGCGGCCAGGATTTGCCGGCGCCGCGCACCGATGGTTTTCAGGATCACCGCCTCCAGGATACGGCGGCGCTGCGCCGTTGCCAAAGCGCCCGCCAGCACCAGCGCGCCGGCCAGCAACGTCACACTGCCCGCCACCTGAACCGCCACCATCACCTTGGCGAACACCTTGTTGACCTGATCGAGCGCATCGCGCACGCGGATCGCGCTGACGGCGGGAAACTGCACGCCGAGATCACGCACCAGCGCCACTTCGGCTGCCTTTTGCGTCCCCTTCGGCAGACGCACTGTCGCCAGGAAATTATGCGGCGCCGATTGCAGCGTATTGGGCGAGAACACCATGACGAAGTTGATCGCCAGGCTTTCCCACTTCACCTCGCGCAGGTTGGCGATCTTGGCGTCAATGTTGCGGCCAAGCACGTTGACCGTCACCATGTCGCCAAGCGTGAGCCCGAGCTTCTGGGCCAGTTCGAGATCGAACGACACAAGCGGCGGACCGCTATAGTCAGCGGGCCACCAGGTGCCTTCTTTGACGGTCGAGCCCTCAGGCACCGTCGCCGTATAGCTGAGGCCGCGGTCGCCGTTCAGCACCCATTGGGCGTCGGACGGCACGTTCTTCAACTCTTCGACAGGTGTTCCTTTGAGTTTCACCAGACGCCCGCGCAGCATCGGCGCGTCGCTGATGATCGTTCCCGGCGCATCGGCCGCAATACGCTCCGACAGCGCCTTGAACTCCTGCTTCGGCACGTCGAGCAGGAAATAATCTGGCGAACTTTCCGGCAGCCGCCCGCGCAATTCATCAACCAGCGCCGCATTCGCCAAGGCCACAGCAACGAGCAGCGACAGTCCCGTTCCGAGCGACAGCACCACCGATCGCGTCAGGCCGTCGGGCGCGCCGATGTTGCGAACAGCGAGCGCCAGCGGCGGCCAGGACGGACGCGGAACGCGCTGCGCGGCCTTCGCCACCGCACCACCGAGAGCGCTGAAAA
Source organism: Hyphomicrobium sp. (assembly GCA_016716675.1). GTDB lineage: Bacteria > Pseudomonadota > Alphaproteobacteria > Rhizobiales > Hyphomicrobiaceae > Hyphomicrobium_B. The sequence continues at coordinate 47,441 of JADJVG010000014.1, read as the reverse complement.
CGACGAGCATCAGCACCAGACCGCCCGCCACATAAAAGACCAGCGCTTTTGGCTCGGACGTTGCGAGCGCCAGGGCAAACAAACTTACGACCAACACTGCAAGCGTCACCAGCACGCCGCGGCGCGGCCAACCTTCGCGCGGTGTCACGGCATCGCGAAACAACACGCTAGCGCGCACCTTCTCGGTCCGCCCGAGCGGCCACAGCGCGAACAGCAAAGAAACGAGAAATCCATAGAGCGCGGCGATGGCCAAGCTTTGCGGCGACACGCTGAACTCAGCGCGGATTGGCAGAGCGTCACCATAGTAGTGATCAACGACCGCCGGCACTGCCATGCCGAGCACCAGTCCGATGGCAATGCCGATGGCGCTCATCGCCAGAATCTGGATGAGAAAGATCGTGAAAATCTGCCGCCCGCTGGCGCCGACGCTGCGCAATATGGCGATCACCTTGACGCGCTTATCGATAAACGTCGCGACCGAATTGGCAATGCCGACCCCGCCGATCAGCAGCGACGCAAGGCCGATGAGAATGAGAAACTGGCGCAGCCGATCAAGCACGCGCGTGACCTGCGGCGACGGGTTATTCCGGTCGTTCGAGGTAAAACCCGCTTCCGGCATCGCCTCCGCCACACGCTGGCGCAACGCCTTCAATGCGTCTTTATCGCCCGGCGCGGTCGCCGGCTGTTTGACGGCATAGCGCCACTTAATCAGCGTGCCGGGTTTAGCCAGTCCCGTCGCATCGAGCGTTGACAGCGACACGAAAACACGCGGCCCATACGTCAACCGATCCGCGACGCCATCGGGTTCGGATTTGAGAATGCCGCGAATGGCAACCTCAGCTTCTCCAAGACGAAACGTATCACCGACCTTCAGGCCGAGACGTTCGAGAAGCATGCCGTCTGCGACCGCCGAGACGCCGCTCAGCGCCGTTATGAATTCACCGCCGTCTTCGAGGATCACATCGCCGGATAACGGATAGCGGGCATCGGCGGCCTTCAATTCAACCAGCGCCTGCTCGCTGCCGTCCAAGCGCCGCGCCATGGTGCGCATGGTTGAGGTTTCACTGACCGTGCCGAGCGCGTCAAAGGCTGCGCGTTCGGCTGGCGTGGCGCGGATATGCATACGCGCGAACGTCATATCGCCGCCGAGGATCGTTTCACCTTGGCGCGCCATCCCGGCCCGCAGCGCATCACCCAATGCGCCGACGGCGGCGATCACCATCACGCCGAGCGCGAGACACGCAATAAAGATCTGAAAACCGCTCAGGCCACCGCGCAATTCGCGCACGCCGATCGCGGCGATTGTGCGCCACGGCGCGCTGGTCCGTGGCATGTTGCGATCCGCCGTTGCAACGGTCATGGCGTCACCGCGCGCATCGTCGGCCGTTTGATATCATCTGAACCAACGCGCCCGTCGCTCATGCGGATCACCCGATCGGTCATCGCCGCCAAACGTTCATCGTGCGTTACCAGAATAAGCGTCGCGTTGATGCGCTCGCGCAGCCCGAACAGGATGTCAACGATCTGGTTGCCGGTCTTGCCGTCGAGATTGCCGGTCGGCTCATCCGCCAAAATGATTGGGGGACGGCGGCTCAGCGCGCGCGCAATGGCAACGCGCTGCTGCTCACCGCCTGAGAGCTCTGCCGGGAAATGGTCGATGCGGGAACTGAGTCCGACGTCATTGAGCAACTGGCGGGCGGTCTCGAAGGCGCCCTCAATGCCAGCGAGTTCCAGCGGCAGGGCAACGTTTTCGAGCGCCGTCATGGTCGGCACGAGATGAAATGACTGGAACACGATGCCGATATCGCGTCCGCGCAGCACCGCGAGATCATCTTCACCAAGGCCCGTGATGTCGTGGCCGTTGATCTCGATTGTGCCGCGCGTCGCTTTCTCCAGACCGGCCATGACCATCAGCAGCGAGGTCTTGCCCGAACCTGACGGTCCGACAATCGCGGTCGATTGGCCTGCCGTGATCTGCAACGAGACGTCGCGCAGGATTTCGACGGCGCCCGCCCGGCTGGTCAGCGTCAAACCAATGTCTTGAAGTCGAATAATGCTGTCCGCCACGGTGCCTGCCGTCCCCTTGCCTAAATGCGTGTTGTCTCTACGGTGCCGCTGCCTGTTTGGGCCAAAACTGACCAGCGCCGCGCTCATCACTTGCCGACGGGCAGCTCCGTCGCTACCTGAAGGTCTCTGATGTGCTGCAAGCGTGAGGCGGAAACATGAAGACCCTGTATTCCATGATCGTCGCCGCCTTGCCTATGCTGCTCGCTGGACTGCTTGTGATGCCGAACGCGGCACTGAGCGCCGATTCTCCGGCCCCGACCCTAACCGTCGTCGCATTCGGCGACAGCTTGACCGCCGGATACCTTCTGCAGCCCAACGAATCCTTCCCGGCCCAGCTACAGATGGCGCTCGAAGCCAAGGGACACAAGGTCCAGATCGTCAATGCCGGCGTCTCGGGCGATACGACGGCCGGCGGGCTCGACCGCCTGGCCTGGACCCTGCAACCCATTCCCGACGCGGTGATCCTGGAACTAGGGGCTAACGATGCGCTGCGCGGCACCGATCCGGCGAAGACCCGCGCCAACCTCGACCAGATACTCACGACGCTGTCAGCCAGCAACATCCCGGTGCTGCTGGCCGGTATGAAAGCCCCCGGCAACTGGGGCGACGCGTATGTCAAAGCTTTCGACGCGATCTATCCAGAGCTCGCCGCCAAACACGGCGCGGCGCTCTACCCGTTCTTTCTCGAGGGCGTCGCCTTGAACCCCAAGCTCGTGTTGGCCGACGGCATGCATCCCACCGCTGAAGGCGTCGCTGAAATCGTCAAACGGATCTTGCCCAACGTCGAAGCGCTGATCGCCAAAGCCCAAGCGCACAAGGCTGCCGCCAAGAATTGAAATGCGAAGGAGGGTGGCGCATGCCCCGCCTGTTCACTGCCATCGAAGTTCCCGACGAGATCCGCGAGGAACTCTATAGCCTGCATCAACCGCTGCCCGGCGCCCGCTGGATCCAACGCGAAAACTACCATCTGACGTTGCGGTTCGCAGGCGACATCGACAACGTGCTGGCGCGCGAATTCATTGCCAATCTCGCCTCCATTGAGGTCGATGCGTTTGAAGTGACGGTCAGCGGTCTCGGCGCTTTTGGTGGCAACGATCCACGCGCCATTTGGGCGGGTGTTGAACCGTGCGCCGGCTTGGATCATCTGGCGCGCGCCCACGAAAAAGCCGCACGTAATGCCGGCCTGCCGCCTGACAAACGCGAATTCAAACCGCACATTACCCTGGCGCGCTTGAGCGGATCGAACCCAGAAGCCGTGGCGCGCTTTCTAACGCGCTACAGCGGCTATCGCTCGGAACCGTTCTTCGTGGCGCAAGCCGTGCTGATGTCATCCAAGCCATCCGTCGGCGGCGGGCCCTACGCCATCGAAGACAGATTTCCGCTGCGCGGCGGCGTCTATATCGGTGACGACAGCGAAGCTATCTGGTGAGCGGCGCTCGGGCGCGATTGTTCACTCGCCGAAGAGACTGAGCAAACCTACCGATTGTTTCGGCGGCAAACGCACCGGCGGCCGCCGCGAGAAAGCCTTGACGGTTGCGCGCTGTGCGGCAACCGGCGGGCGGCTGCGCGTGATGGTGCGTGGAGCGGAAGCCCGTTCGAAACGCCGTGCCGGCTGCGTGTCGGCCGCTACCGTCGGCGCCCCATCAAAGGCCGTCGTTACAGCACTATCGCGGAAGTCGGCCTTGATTGCGGAAGAGACTTCGAGGCGCCCCGCATGACTTTCGGAAACGTCATTGATCGGTGCGTCAGGTGCCGCGCTGGCGGAGGCGCTATCGTCGCCGTCACCATTGCCCGCGTCGGCAACAGGCGCCGGTGCGCTGCTATCGTCAGCTGCCGCGACAGCGCCTTTGGCTTTGGCAGCGGCCAACGCGCGCGCCTTTAAGAACGCTTTGTCCTTCTCGAGTTCGATGGCTTCCTGATCGGCATACGATTGATGCCGCGCCGCCTCTTCATACGACCAGGGCGCTGGTTTACAGGTGCAGCCCTGGACGAGCGCTTTGCGATAAGCAAAGGCTTTCGGAAGGTCGCTATACTTGCGGCCGGCGAGATCCACCATCGCCTCGGGTCCCTGCGGACCACGCAGTGGATAATAGAAAAGTTTGCCATCGTCGCCGCAGGCGTTGCGGCACGATTTGACGTCGCTGTCGAAGTTGCGGCGGCGGGCGTTGTGCCGGATCGGAAAATAGAATCCGTCACAAGCGCGCACGCACACGGTCTTGTAGGGCCCGTTGGCGTCGGACGGTCCGGTTTCCGCGCGCCCGGCGCGTGAGGCATCAGAACGCCAGCGGCGGTGGCTGCGCAGGCGGGCGGGTGGAATGACCTGGCGGACTTGCGGCTGCGGCACAGCCTGTGGCGCGGGTTCACTGGCGAAGCCGAACAGCTTCTGAAACACCGATTGCGCCTCAGCGGCCGGGATTGCGGCTAGGATAACGCACAGCCCTGCGGCCCCGCTAAAAAATGCTGTCAGAAAACGCATTACAAACTACTCGACAACAACCAGCCGGCGGTTCAGCCGGTTGCAGCCGTTTATGCCCACCATTTCGCAAATATTCGCTAAAGAGCGAACACTTAGCCGGCCGGCGCGGCGCGCAGCCTGTCAAATTTCGACAATCACTTTGCCCTGGGCTTCGCGGCGATCGAGAACGGCAAGGGCATCTACAATCCGGTCGAGCGCAAAAGTTGCGTGGGTTTTCGGCCGTAACTGGCCATCCGCGACCCAGGCCAGCACCTGTTGCATGGCCGCCCGATGGCCCGCGGGTTCGCGGCGCACGGCTTCACCCCAGAACACGCCGGAGACCTCGGCCCCCTTCAGCAACAGCAGATTGAGCGGGATCTTCGGAATTTCGCCGCTTGCAAAGCCGACCACCAGAAACCGCCCTTTCCAGGCGAGTGCTCTAACCAGCGGCTCGGCAGCGTCTCCGCCGATGCAATCGTAAACAACATCGGCGCCGCGGCCATTGGTCAGCGCACGCACGGCGTCTTTCAAATCCGTGCCAGGAAACGCGATGCCGTCATCGGCGCCTGCCTCAGCTGCGATCTGCAACTTATCCGGCGATGAAGCGACCGCAATCACGCGTGCGCCCATGAGCTTGGCAATTTCAACGGCCGCTTGACCGGCGCCACCCGCGGCACCCGTCACCACCACGGTTTCGCCCGCGGCAAGCCGGCCGCGATCTTTCAGGCCGTGCATCGCCGTGCCGTAGGTGACGGAAAGTCCGGCTGCGACGCCAAAGGGCACCGCATCCGGCAACGGCACCAGCGCGCCGGCATCGACGCCGACTTTTTCGGCGGCGCCGCCCCAATTGACGTAGGCCATCACCCGCTGCCCGGCGCTGAAGCCGCTAACGCCGGCCCCAATGGCCTCGATCACGCCGGCAACCTCGGCGCCCGGCGAAAACGGCAAATCCGGCTTAAACTGATATTTTCCACGCGTGATCAGCGTGTCGGCGAAGTTCAGTCCGACCGCCTTGACCCGCACCAGCGCGTGACCGGCCAATAGCGGCGGCTCAGCGACATCCTCGACCGTCAGGCCCTGCGGCCCATCGAGGCTCTTGCATATCGCCGCCTTCATGTAACAACCCCGCTAGACGTTCCGCTGCCGCCGCACGCACATCGGCGCGGCATCCATTTTAATGACCGTGTGTAACGCCCGGCGGCAATACCGCCAACAGCGTCAAGAAGCGAGCCCGGCATCATGTCCCGCACCAAATCAGGCCCCACCCCCCGCACCAGCGCCGCCTGGCCGCCATTGCCCAAGGGCTATTTCGCGATCGGCGCGGAACGCATGTCGAAATCCTTGAACCTCGGCAACCTGATGCGCTCGGCACACGGCTTCGGCGCCAGCTTCACGTTTACGGTCGGCGCGACCTATCGGGCACTGGAAGCCCACGCCGATACGTCGAAAAGTCAGCTCCACATGCCGCATTACAACTGGTCATCGCTCGATGAAATGGCGCTGCCCGAGGGCTGCAAGCTGGTCGGCGTTGAATTGCTCGACACGGCCATCGACCTGCCGAGCTTTCGCCATCCGTTACGCGCCGCTTATGTACTTGGCCCGGAAGCCGGGTCGCTGTCGCCGGAACTGATCGCGCGCTGCGACTACACAGTGAAAATTCCGACGCACTTTTGCGTCAACGTCGCCATGGCCGGCGCCATCGTGATGTACGACCGGGTGAAATCGCTGGCGCGCTTTGCCGATCGCCCCATCGGCGAAGGCGGACCGTGACGCGGTTATCTCAGCCTGCGTTCTGGTGCTGATACGCGGTCAACCGCGCTTGCGCAGATGAATGTACAGCGCGCCCTCGCCGCCGTGTTGAATGGCAGCCGTGGTGTAGCTGACCACGAGGTGGCGCAACTCCGGTTCATCCAGCCAGCGCGGCACATTGCGTTTCAACACGCCGCGTTCGCGTGGCCGCGTCAGATCAAACGGCGCGTGCGGATCGCTGTCGGTTAGTTTGCCTTTGCCGGTGATGACCAGCACCCAGCGCTGCTCTTTGCTCTGACAACGCAGCAGAAACCGCACAAGCGCACTGTGCGCCTCGTCCTGGCGCATGCCGTGCAGATCGATGCGCGCTTCGATTTCGACCTGACCCGAGCGGATCTTGCGCACCTTCTTGCGGTCGAAGGTTGCGATCGGCGGCGGCGCGGGAACCGCTTTCGGTTTGGCGCTTGTGGCGGCGCCGCCCTTACCGGACGCGGCTTTGTCTGGCTTCGATTTCGCAGGTTCTGCGGCGTGTTTTGCGGCGGCGGGCGGCGTCATCTCGGCGGCGCGTTCGGCTGCCGGATGGTGCCGGCCCTTGGCTTTCTTGAGCGGCTCGATCGACTGCGCCGTGTGGCTCCAGACGTCGTGGTCATCATCGTGGAGGTGCTTGCGCCCACCTTTTGCCGCCGGCTTTTTCACGGCCGCTGTCTCACAATCATCTGCTCACCGCGGGCCGCCGACGGCAACAACACGAAGAACTGGCCCGGATGTTTGGTCACGCCCGCCGTGCGCCCGGCCTTATCGCCCGAGCCGAAAAAGATGTCACCGCGCTCAGGGCCTTTGATGGCAGAGCCGACATCGTGCGCCACCATCAACCGTGCGAAGCCGCTCGCGTTCGTGGACGCATGGGTGAGCGCCGGAGACGACACATAAATCGGCATGCCGATGCTGTGAAAGGCTGTATCGACCGCGAGGCTGCGGCCCGGCTGCAGCGCGATTTTAAGCACGCCCATCGCACCTTCAGACTCCGCGCCCTGCAACTCGCGGAAGAACACATACGACTTGTTCTGCCACATCGCCTGTTCGCCGCGCTTGCGATCGGCCTTGAGCCACGACGTCAGCGCCTTCAATGACATCTTTTCCGGCGTGAATGACCCATCATCGATCAACATGCGACCGACCGACGTGTACGGGTAGCCGTTCTTGCCGTCGTAAGTGATGCGAACCTTCGTGCCGTCAGGCAGCGCGATGCGCGCCGACCCCTGGATCTGCATGAAGAACACATCGACCGGGTCGCGGAAATACATCAGTTCAAGGTGTTGCCCCTTGAGCGCGCCTTGCTCGATCTCGGCGCGCGTCAGATAGGGCACGAGCCCGTCTTCGGTCTTGCGCATATGCGTGAACTGCGCGCTCTTGGCGCCGCGTTCGCTTTCCGCCACCACGTTCACGAGGTCTGGCGGCCGTTTGTAAATCGGCGTCGTGAAGCCGTCACCAGGCTGGCGCGACCCCTGCACCAACGGCTCGTAGTACCCGGTTAGCAGCCCCTCGGTAGCGCCGTGTTGCACACTATGCGGCGTGAAATAGCTTTCAAAGAATGCCCGCGCACCGGCCTTGGTCTGCTTGCCGCCAGCCGCTTGTGTCAGCAGCGCAAGCTCACAAACGTCGAGCAGCGCTTGCGGTGTTGGTCCGGCTTTGGCGCCACCCCGCGCCGCGGTGAGCACCGGCGTGCAGGACGCCAGAAAGGCCTTCCATGCCGCCAGATGATCGTCCTCGTCCCAACCAGGAAGGTCGGCAAAGGTCGCGGCGGCATAAGTGAATTGGGGGGACGGCATCGGTTCACCGGTCGGCTTGGCAGGCGTGATGATGGCCACAGATGACCCTGCCTGCACCGCTTGCGCAAGCAGCAGACCAGCAACCAGGCCGGCAACGAGGCCTGCCGCACAACCGCGGAGACCCTGCTTAACGTATTGAACAGGCTCTGAAAATACCCTCATAAGGCGCCCCCCGGAGCCTTAAAACATGTGCCTTAGCTCATGTGCCTTCAACCGCGCGGCGTTTCCCCGTGGCGCCGTTTCCCCGTGTAAGGCGTTTCGGCACAAACACCTGCGCCGCCGCAACCCTTCGCAGGGTCCGGCGGTCGGCAGAGTGACCTAATTCGGCGATTGTGTCTCTTCCAATCTCCAGTTGAGATCGCTGCGCGCGCGCGCCGTCGACACGTCACGGCTGAAGGTCCAGATATCGGTGACATCGGTAATCTTCAGCGGATCGCCGCTGATGACCGCGCCGGCCTTATCGCGCGTCGAGGTCAGCAGCTCGCTGACGAAGCGCACCGTTAAATAGGCCATGCCGCCCTTCAGCTCGGCTTCGATGATATCGGCACGCTTGATGCCGACAAATTGCTGCTCGATCTTCTCGCCGCGCTGTTCGCGGTCAGCGATTGCGGTAACAAAACCGTCATAGACGTCACGCGTCAGCAGATCCTTGAGGGTCTTGCGATCCCCCGAGGCAAACGCCGAGACGATCATTTCGTAAGCCATGCCTGCGCCCTTGACGAACGCCTCGGGATCAAGCGCCGGGTCCTGCTTGGCAACCGTCAGTAGCCCTGCGGTGACCGACGGGTCGATGGCCGGAAACGCCTTGATGCGGGCATCGGCATCTTCCACCGGTTCGACAGCCGGGGCCGCCGATCCATCGTCGCGCGGGCGGCGCGGCAACGTAATCACGTCTCCGCTGGTGGTGGCGCCTTGTGCCTTCTGGGCCTCACGCTCACGGGCCTTTAGCCGCTCGACACGGTTTTCATCTTCGTCCGTGCGCTGTCCAAGGACACTCCGCAACTTGAAGATCGCGACCGCGGCAACAATCAATGAAATGAGCGTAATGAGATCGATCTGACCATTCATCCTGTGTGCTTTCCAACGGCGCCGCATGACCGGCGCCTTGGCGACATCCGGTCCGAACTTCCTCTTATGTAAGAGCGGTGCGGCGCATATTGAAGACATAAGTCATTTATTGGCCCAATGCACGACCCGCGACCACAAAAGCAGACACCGTCTTCCTCGGCAATGTCACGAATTTGGGCTGGATGAACCCCAAAGCAGGGTTTGGCACCCGGCGGCCATGGCGTTAAGATACCACCTTTCCCGGCGTTGGAACATGGTACACCCCATCCGATTAGCAGCAGTTTTAGGTTTCCTGGCGTTTCCGATCCTCGAAATCGGCTTGCTGATCCGTGCCGGACAGGCATTAGGCTTCTGGAAACTGGCGTTGCTGGTGGTCGCATCGGCATTGCTCGGCAGTGCCGTCATTCGCCGAACAGGGTTCGCCGTTCTCACCAAAGCCCGCCAGCAGCTCGATACCGGTGGCAGAGGCTTCAACCCGTTGCTCGATGGCCTGCTGCAGATCACCGCCGGTCTGTTGCTGATATTTCCAGGCCTCATTTCCGACGGTATCGGCCTCATTCTGCTGATCCCGGCCATCCGCTCGGCGCTGATCAAGCACGTGTTCCCGCGCTTTTTTGCATTCACAACGTTCACCACCATGGACGAGACGGTTTTCCGCCCCCCGCCGCAACGCGACAGCGATCGCGAGCCGGACGGGCCGTTTGACGCCGACCGGGACAGAACCATGGCGGACGGCGTAACGATCGAGGGCGAGTATGAGAGGGTCAGCGAGGCCCCGGTCGCCGAACGCCGTGATGTTGCGCATAAACCGTCCCGCCGCGCTTCGAAATAGACGGAGGATCGTTGAGTATGCCGGACGGTCTGCATTGCACGGCGGCAATGAGCGTGATAGCGACCGCGCTCATAACATTTCCTAGTCACGACGTTCGGCTTTAAGCTGGCGCCACAATCATCATCGGAATGGAACGGTCATGGCAGACAAAGCAAACGGCGCAGATAAGTCGAACAACAAGAACAGCGGCAGCGGCGCAGCGACGGCCCAACCGCCGATGCAAGTGAAGATCCTGAGCCAATACGTCAAGGATCTGTCGTTCGAAAACCCGATCGTACGCAAGTTAATCTCGTCCCCCGGCGACGCGCCGAACTTGAAGGTCGAAGTCAACGTCAGCGCCGATCGCATCGATGGCGAAATCTTCGAGAGCGCCATCAACTTCAAAGCGACCGCGACCAACAACATCGGCACCATCTACGTGCTCGAAACAGTTTACGCCGGATTGTTCAAGATTGAGAGCATGCCGGAACAGGCGCTTGAGCCGTTTCTGCTGATCTCGGGTCCGACCACCATCTTCCCGTTCCTGCGCCGCCTTGTGGCTGACGTCACGCGCGAAGGTGGCTTCCCGCCGCTGCTGCTCGACCCGATCGATTTCGCAGCGCTCTATATGCGCCGCCAGCAGGAACTGAAGAGCGCCTCGGAAGCGACGGCCTAACCGGGCTTCTGCGGCCAATATTTCAGCCAGATCGCTTTCGCGCCGAGCTTATCGATATAGGCTCGGTGATCGGCGATGTCGTTGCCGCTGAGGCGCGGCGGCAAGGACTGCGGACGCTGTTTCGCAACTGATTTTCCACGCCGAGCCGAACCCGCGGTCGGCTGACCATTGCTTTGCAGACCGAGTGCAGCCTGGCGCTCGCCGAGCAATTCGACATAGACCTCAGCGAGCAGCAAACTATCAACAAGCGCGCCGTGCTTGGTGCGCTTCGAATTATCGATGCCATAGCGTTTGCACAGCGCATCGAGATTGTTCGGGCCGGCAGGATGTTTCCGCCGCGCCAGCGCCAGGGTATCGACGACGCGATCCATCGCAATCGATCCGAGACCGGCGCGCTCCAATTCGAAATTCAAGAACCCGATATCGAATTGGGCATTATGAATGACGAGTCGATCGTCGCCGATGAATTGTAGAAATTCGCGCGCCACTTTGCGAAACAGCGGCTTGTCTTTGAGGAAGTCGGTCGAAAGCCCGTGCACTTTTTCCGCCTCGGCCGGCACATCGCGTTCCGGATTGATGAAGCAATGATATTCGCGGCCGGTCGGAATACGATTGACGATTTCGATGCAGCCGATTTCAACCAGCCGGTCGCCCTTACGCGGATCCAAGCCAGTGGTTTCGGTATCGAGAATGACTTCGCGCACCGGTTCTATCCTTGCGAGTTTTATTTGGCCCAATGGCGCTGATAGGCGCGCGCCGGCAGCATATCGCGTTGCGCCACGATAGCATCGATTTGGGCTTCGCAGTGCGCGATGGACCCACTCGTGTCCACAATGAAATCAGCGCAAGCGCGCTTTTTGGCGTCCGGCCATTGGCGACGTAAAATCGTGTCGAGTTTTTCGTCCGTCATATCATCGCGGCCTAGAACGCGCTGCCGTTGGATGGCGGCATCGGCGCTGACAACCACCGTCGCGTCAACGAGTTCGTTCGTTCCGGCTTCAAACAGCAGCGGTATTTCAAGTACGGCAAGATCCGCGCCGCGCTGGAATTCTCGATGCAGAAACGCTGCCTGTTCATCGCGCACGCGCGGGTGCACGATCGCCTCGAGATCCTTGAAGCGCTCGGGCGCTGCTAGCAACGCCGCCGATAATTTGCGCCGGTCAACACCCTCGGGCGTGGTCGTACCTGGAAAGGCTGCTTCGATGTCTGCGACCAGCGGACCCGCATACAGCCGGTGCACCTCCGCGTCCGCGTCAAATACCGCTATGCCGTGATGGCGAAAGCGAGCCGCAGCCGTTGATTTGCCCATGCCGATAGAGCCGGTGAGACCTATGAGGCGCATCACACCGCGCCTCGAATATCGGTTTCGATGAGCGCGCGCAGCTCGGCGGTAACCTCTGGTTTGACGCCGAACCACTTTTCAAAGCCGGGCACCGCCTGGTGCAGTAGCATGCCAAGCCCGTCGACGGTTCGCAGACCACGCCCGCGCGCTCGCTGCAAGAACGCGGTATCAAGCGGCACATAAACGATATCAGCCACCACGCAGTCGCCCCAAGATGCGTCATGAATCCGTAGGTATCGGTGTTGGCACACGCGAGTTTACCGTGATCCAACCAAAGGGTATTGGCGGCGCCGACGGCGATCGCGGATTCATCCTTGATTTCGGCGGCCGCAAAGGCTGCTTCCTTATGCGGAACGGTGACATTGCAGCCAGCCAAACCCTGCTCGGCAAGCGTGCTCAAGAATGCGTCGAGCGCCTCCGGTGCAACGGCCTGCTTGGTATAGCTGCCGTCTATCGCGTATTTTTTTAGCCAATAGCCGTGAATAAGCGGCGAGCGCGAGTGTTCAATCGGCCAGCCAATGACACATGCCCGCTTCATGTCAGGATCACACCGCGCGATCTCAGTTCCGTCAACAGCGGCAACAATGGCATACCGAGAATTGTGAAGTAATCGCCTTCTATACGCTCAAAAAGCTGGACGCCCGGTCCTTCGATTTCATAACAGCCAACCGAGTTGAGAATGCGGCTGCCGGCGCGATCCAGGTAGCAGGCAAGAAACTCATCTGAAAACGACCGCATGGTCAGTTGCGCGTGATCGAAGGATTGCCACAACACATGTTCGCCCGTTGCCAACGATACCGACGATACGAGTTCGTGCGTGCGGCCGCGCAAAATATCGAGCGTTTCGCGCGCATCTTCCAGCGTTGCTGCTTTTGAAAACAGACGGCGGCCGACCGTCAACACCTGATCGGAACCGATGACCAGCGCGCCGGGATTGGCGCGCGAGACGGACAGTGCTTTTTCCGCTGAGAGCACGCCTGCAATATCGGCAGCCTCCACACAGTCGCTCTCCGAAATCATCAGCGACGTGATGGCGTCTTCATCAATCTTGGCCGGAATGACATCGAAGGTCAGGCGTGCGCCGGTCAGCATATCTTTTCTGGCTTGACTGCCCGACGCTAGAATTAAACGAAACGGATCAGACATTGCCATTCTCACCCTCGGGTTTCACACCGGCCCGGCGATCGTTCAACAATTTCAGAATCATCGTCGCGGATTCCTCAATTGAGCGGCGGGTGACATCGATGATCGGCCAGCCATAGGTCGCAGCCACTTTGCGCGTATAGGCAATTTCCGCTGCGATCGCCTCCCGGTCAACGTAGCTTTCGAGATCGCGGTCGGCCATGAGGATGGCGCGGTTGCGGCGGACCTCTGCCAAACGATCGACATTCGCGATCAGACAAACGACGAACGCCGTGTGTGGCGTCAAGATCTGCTCCGGCAGTGGCACCTGCGGAACCAGCGGCAGATTGGTGGTTTTATAACCGCGCTGCGCCAAATACAAACTGGTCGGCGTTTTCGACGTGCGCGAAATGCCCAGCACGCAAATGTCGGCATCGCTCAGGTTATCGGGCAAACGGCCGTCATCATGGGCCATCGTGAAATTCATCGCGTCGATGCGCCGGTAATAATCAGCATCGAGCACATGCTGACCGGCGACCTTCGGCGTCTGCGGCGCGCCGAGATAGCTTTCAAAGATCTGCATGATCGGTCGGAGCACCGCCAGGCAGGGAATTTTGAGGTCCTTGCAATGCTGCTCCAGCTCGACCCCGAGCGTCTTATTGACGACGGTATAGAGAACGATGCCAGGTTCGCGCTCAATGTCGCCTAGGACACGTTTCAGCTGGCGCTGCGTACGCACCAGCGGATGCATATGCTCAATCGCTCGCACATTGGGATATTGGACAGCCGCCGCCTTGGCGATCGCGGCCAGCGTTTCGCCGGTCGCGTCCGACACCAGATGCATATGAAAGAGGCTCGGCATCGACATCGGAATTTAGGCCTCTTGGAGAGCGTATAAGGCTGTGCAGAAGTCTGGCGTTTTCCTCTGCGGCGGCGGCGTCTGGCTGGGTTGAGAGAACAACCAGGGCTTTAGGCTAGGTGATACCCACATTTGTCCGAAAGCGAACGGTTTTTTGCAATGCCTAGCTGTCCCTGGGGATAGCGTGGTTCCTCGCTTTGTGTTGGGTTGGTTATTAACAGGATCGTCCCGCAAGTTGTCGCCACACGTCTCCTGCAACTGCTTGATCAAATTGGCTCTTGCGGCTCTATTGCTCAAAAGGGGGCTGACAACCTAGATCTAGCCCGCCATACATTGGGGTGTTGGCTGACTGTGAGCAAGCGTTGGACAAACGCTGAATTACCGTTATCCGAAGCCCTAAGAGTCATAAGAGAAACCTTCAGAATCCTTTGAAAGGTTTAAAGTGAAGGACGTGACGGCTGTGCAAGACCTCACTGCCAAGACAACCAGCAGCAGAGTTTCCGACACGTCGGTGAGCCGCCGGTTTCTGAAACCCTTCGCGGGTGAATCGCTGTCACCGCCGCCCATGTGGCTGATGCGCCAGGCCGGCCGCTATTTGCCGGAGTACCGTGCGACCCGCAAAGAGGCCGGCAGTTTTCTCGATCTTTGCTACAACCCGAAACTCGCCGCTGAAGTCACGCTCCAGCCCATTCGCCGCTATGGTTTCGACGCGTCGATTTTGTTTTCCGATATTCTCGTGGTGCCGGATGCACTTGGCCAGCGGGTCACGTTTGCCGAAGGCGAAGGCCCGCGTTTGCAACCCATTCGCGAGGTTGCGGGGCTCGCCCGACTCAGCCTATCGAATGCTGGAGAGAAATTCGCGATCGTCTGGGAAACGGTGGCGCGGCTCAGACAGGATCTACCGAAAGACACGGCTTTAATTGGCTTTTGTGGCGCACCGTGGACGGTTGCGACATACATGGTCGAAGGCCAGGGGTCGTCGGATCAAGGCGAAGCGCGTGGCTGGGCGTATCGCGATCCGGCAGGATTTGCGCAGCTTATTGATATTTTGACGGACGCTTCGATCGCATACTTGCCTGGCCAGATCAAAGCTGGTGCAGACGTCATTCAGATTTTCGATAGCTGGGCCGGTAGCCTCGCTGAAAATCAATTTCAGCAATGGGTCGTTCTACCGACGGCGCGCATCGTTGCCGCACTGAAAGCAGCGCACCCGGAGGTTCCGATCATCGGATTCCCGAAGGGCGCGGCGGCACAACTGCAGCACTTTGTTGCCGGCACGAACGTCGATGGTGTGAGCTGCGATACGTCGTGTCCGCTGGGCGTTATGCAGGCGGTGGCGGCGCGCGGAACCGTTGCGCAGGGCAATCTCGATCCGTTGTTGTTGGTGGCTGGCGGCGCCGCACTCGATCGCCGGGTCGACGAGATTTTGGACGCGATGACCGGCAAGCGGTTCATTTTCAATCTTGGCCACGGCATTGTGCCGGAAACGCCGCCCGAGCATGTGGCTCAGCTCGTCAATCGCGTGCGCAGAAACGGATAGCCGCGGATGACGACAACCACCACGCCGGCAGCTTCCCCCGCCAAACGGGCCGCCATCTCATTGGTTCTGACGGTTGCCGTGACGCTGGCCGCCGCCGTCATCCTCGGCGAGGGTGCCTATCTGTGGATCAAAGCTGCCCACGTCATCGCGATCATCTCGTGGATGGCTGGAATGCTCTATCTGCCGCGGCTGTTTATTTACCATTGCGACGCCGAGAAGGGGTCGGTCCAGTCCGAGACATTCAAGGTCATGGAACGGCGTTTGCTGACCATTATTTTGAACCCCGCGATGGTCATTGCTTGGGGGCTTGGCCTGTGGCTGGCGTGGATTGGCCAATTCTACTCAAGTCCGTGGTTTATCGCCAAACTGGCCCTTGTCTTGGCGCTGTCGGCGGTTCACGGCTATTTTTCAGCGGCCGTCCGGGCGTTCAACGAGGACCGCAATGATAAGTCGCCGCGCCATTGGCGGATCGTCAATGAAATCCCGACGGTTTTGATGATCGGCATCGTTATTCTGGTGATCGTAAAGCCGTTTTAGGACGCTCGCGCGAAGCCGTTGCGCGGCGGACGCAAACTGTGATACAAAAACGGCGTTCCACAATCGCGTCGTGGCTTCGACGGCACTGCCGTCTCCAGCGGGCCGACCCAGAAAATGGGTCGTTGGCCTCAAGGGTCATAGGCGACATGGCGAGGCGCCCTGCCTCGTCCGCCACGGCACGTTCATCCAATCCTCTCCAAATCGATCCCGGTCTTCCATCTCACACATCCATCCATCTCACTCATTTTTCCCGCCCACGAGCGGCACCCGCCGGAGTTTTCAATGAAGGAAATGAAGCTCGAGGATTTGAAGCGCAAATCCCCCGCAGAGCTTGTCACTTTCGCCGAGGAGGCGGGGGTCGAAAACGCGTCGACCATGCGCAAGCAAGAGTTGATGTTTGCAACGCTGAAACAGCTCGCGACCCAGGAAACCGAAATCACTGCGACCGGCGTCGTGGAAGTGCTGCAAGACGGCTTCGGCTTCCTGCGCTCACCCGAAGCCAACTATCTGCCGGGTCCCGACGACATTTACGTTTCGCCCTCGCAGATCCGCCGTTTTGCGCTGCGCACCGGCGATACTGTCGAAGGCCAGATCCGCTCGCCGAAGGACGGCGAACGCTATTTCGCACTGCTGAAAGTTTCGCAGATCAATTTTGAAGATCCCGAAGCGACCAAGCACAAGAGCCATTTCGACAACCTGACGCCGCTCTACCCGACGCAGTGGCTTAAACTTGAAATCGAAGATCCGACCATCAAGGATCTGTCGCCGCGCGTGATCGACATCGTCGCGCCGATCGGCAAGGGTCAGCGCGCGTTGATCGTGGCGCAGCCGCGCACCGGTAAAACCGTTCTGCTGCAAAACATCGCCCACTCGATCACTGCCAACCATCCCGAGTGCTATCTGATCGTTCTTCTGATCGACGAGCGGCCGGAAGAAGTCACCGATATGCAGCGCTCGGTGAAAGGCGAAGTCATCTCATCGACCTTCGACGAACCGCCGTCACGCCACGTGCAGGTTTCGGAAATGGTCATCGAAAAGGCCAAGCGCCTAGTCGAGCATAAGCGCGACGTCGTCATTCTGCTGGATTCGATTACGCGTCTCGGTCGCGCCTACAATACCGTCGTGCCGTCTTCCGGTAAGGTGCTGACCGGCGGCGTCGATTCCAACGCGCTGCAGCGTCCGAAGCGGTTCTTCGGTGCGGCCCGCAATATCGAAGAAGGCGGCTCGCTGACCATCATCGCGACGGCGCTCATCGACACCGGCAGTCGCATGGACGAAGTCATCTTCGAAGAGTTCAAAGGCACCGGTAACTCGGAAGTCGTGCTCGATCGCAAGGTCTCGGATAAGCGCGTGTTCCCGGCGATCGACATCGCGAAATCCGGCACCCGCAAAGAAGACCTGTTGGTCCCGAAAGATCAGCTCAAGAAGATGTATGTGCTGCGCCGTATCCTCAACCCGATGGGCACGCAGGACGGCATCGAGTTCCTCATCGACAAGCTGCGCGCCACCAAGACCAACGGCGAATTCTTCCAGCAGATGAACACCTGACGCACAAAAGGCCGCTTCCACGAAGCGGCCTTTTTTTCTTAGTCGGTTTTGATCGGTCCGCCGGTCGATAAGGCGTCTTACTCAGCCGGATGCATGCCGCCGGAGTGATGGCGGCCGAAATCGGTGCCGCTCTGGTTGCCTTGGATCGAGACCTGGGCGCGCGCATCTTGCGCCGGCGTCGGATTGTGTTTCCGGTACCGCTCCGGTTCGCCCTGTCCGGGCTTGTAGACGAACGGCAAAATCATCTGCTCCCAAAACGACGTCGGGAAATTCGGCAGTTCATCGACGCCCATGTCGTTGGCTGTGATTGGCCGCGACGGCTTGGCTTGGAACGTGCCGATCAGGCGGTCCCAAATCGTCAGGAACAGGCCGAAGTTGCAATCGCCTTCGGTGCCCCAATTGACGTGATGCATGTGGTGGACGCGACCGATCGACAGGTGGCCATCGAGCACGCCGAGGCGCGCATCGACGTTGGAATGTTGGACGAGCAGCGTGACCGAGATGAGGAACGCGAGTAGCACGGCAACGTCGACCGGCATCCCGATGATCACCAACGGCAGGTTGGCGACCAGCATATCGATGGTCTGATGGATCGGATGGCGGATCACGCCGTTGAAGCCATACAGGCGGCCGACGCCGTGATGCACGGCATGCAACCGCCACAGTGCCGGAATGCGATGGCTGAAATAGTGCATCACCATGAAACCGAGGTCAGCGGCGAGAAACGCCAGCAGTGCTTGACTCCACAGCGGCCACTGCGTCGGCCAAAGGCCTTGGTAGGGGAACAGCCAGCAGATAAACGGAATCAACAGCACGCCGTTGATGACCGACCACTCATAGGCAATCTGGTGCAGGATGTTTGCCTGCGTATCGCCATGCGCATCGTGGTCGTTCCACTCTTCAAAGAACGGCGCGGCCTTCTCGGCGGCAAATGTTGCCGCGTAGGCCACTGCTAACAGCGGCGCCAACCAGAGATACGAATAACCGTGAGCGACGACCCAATATGCGGCGCTTGTCAGTCCAAGCATCATAAAGGGGGCGTAAAAATATCGGGCGAGGGCTTGCATGATACTCATACCTACAGACTTGCGCGGGTCATCCGAAACCCTGGCAGTATTATCAAATGGTTTTTGAACCTATAGACCTTTCAATGCACTAAATCGTTAAGCGGATGTTTGGCTTGAACGTCTGATCTCCAACAGTCGTTTCCGGAACGCGTCAGGTTCAACGATCGGCGCTGAACAGACTTGTCCTGAGCAGACTAACGCACCGGACTCACGACTTGTTTCAGCAACTGATCGTTGAAGGCACTCGATTGGACATCGGGGATACCGCTGCCAAATTCGATCGCGCCCGGCACCGATAGGGTTCTCAGAACGGCGTCTAGCTTGGTTGCTTCTACGCCCATCACCTTGATCTGGGCCAATTGTTCGAGATCGAGGGCTGCGGCGAGTAGTCCACAATGGCCAATCGGGGCTGCGGCAACCGCGCCTGCGAAGGCGGCAATTAGGTCGCGGGCCTGCCGGTCAAACCCGGCCTCGCCCGTCAGTGCGGCCAGGGCGATCAGGTTGCCGAGCTGAATGGCATTGGCGCTCGGCACGGCATCATCCGACGCCGATTTGAGCCGCGCGATGACGTCGGCCGTATCGTCGGCCGAGGTGAAATACCCGCCCGCCGTCGCATCCCAGTAGTGCCGGTCGAGCGTCGCGGTCCAGGCACGGGCCTGGTCAAGGTAGGCGCTGTTACCGGTCGCCTGGTACAGCCGCAACGCCGCCCAGACCATGTTGGCGTAGTCGGACGCTGTGGCCGGGGCCTTGGCCGACCCAGCGCGAGCGGCATGCCACAGCCTGCCATCAGCGGACTGCATCACGTCACGCACGAACGCGAACGCCTGCTCGGCGCGGGCCAACCATTCAGGCTGATCGAAGACCACCGCCGCTCGGCTCAAGGCCGCGATCATCAGACCGTTCCAATCGGCGAGCACCTTGTCGTCCCAGCCGGGGCGGACGCGGGGGGCGCGGTGTTCGAAAAGTTTGTCGCGCATGACGGCAAGGCGCGCCTCGTCTGCGGCGCTCAACGGCTCGAGGTTGTTGAGGCGATTGAGGATGTTGTAGCCCTCAAAGTTGCCTTCAAAGGTCACGTCGTAGACGGAGTTGAAAAAGTCCGCGTCGTCCTCGCCGAGCACCTTAGCGACTTCACCGTTCCACCAGACATAGAACTTGCCTTCTTCGCCATCGCTGTCGGCATCGAGGGACGCGGCGAAGCCACCGCCGTCGGCGATCATTTCACGTGAAAGCCAATCGACGGTTTCGCGGACGCGCGCCGCATAGAGGGGGTTTTGGGTTTCGCGCCAGGCATCGGTCAGCAGGTCGATCAGCAGCGCGTTGTCGTACAGCATCTTCTCGAAGTGCGGCACGAGCCAGCGCTCATCGACCGAGTAGCGGGCGAAGCCGCCGCCGAGATGATCGTAGATGCCGCCCTGGCAAATATGGGTCAGCGTCGTCAGAACCGCCTCGCGGGCTGCGGGATTGTCGTAGCGGATCGCGCCGCGCCAGAGCAGCCAGAAGACATTCCATTGCGGGAACTTCGGCGCGCCGGATAGGCCGCCGTGCTCTTTGTCGACGGCATCCGACAGACGCGTGACGAGATCGCGGATCAGCACATCGTCGATCGGGAAGTCATCACGGCGCGGCGCGGGCTTATTGAGCGAGGCAAGAATCCGCTCGGCGTTCGAGCGCACCTGTTCCGGCTGGTTTTGATAGGCTTCCGCGATGCGCAGCAGCACATGTGAGAACGACGGCCGACCATAGCCTTGGTGCTTTGGAAAATAGGTTCCGCCCCAAAACGGACGCGCGTCGGAATCGAGGAACATCGTCAGCGGCCACCCGCCTTGCTCGCCGATGCGATGCAGAGCGCCCATGTAAATCGCGTCGATATCAGGCCGCTCTTCGCGATCAACTTTGATGTTCACATAAAGCTCATTCATGACGCGCGCGGTCGGCTCGTCCTCGAAGCTCTCGTGCGCCATCACATGACACCAGTGGCAGGCCGCATAGCCAACCGACAGTAGGATCGGCTTGCCGGTGCGCTTGGCTTCCGCCAACGCCTCCGGTCCCCACGCCCACCAGTGGACGGGGTTGTCTTTGTGCTGGAGCAGGTATGGACTGGTTTCATGGACGAGGCGGTTTGTAGACATTAGGGTTCCGCTAGATAGGGTTACAGTTCATTTCAACTAGGGGTACGCGAACTCCATGGCAGACGAAACGACCATTTTCGCCCTCTCAAGCGGACTAGGCAAATCCGGTGTCGCCGTCATTCGTATTTCCGGCCCTGAGGTACGCGGCGTAATGGCCACCATGTCCGCACCCGACGTGTTGGATCGCCGGGTCGCGTTCCGGCGCATCATCCATCCCCATACCCGGGAGTTGCTGGACCGCGCCGTCGTCGTGTTCTTTGCGGCCCCAATGAGTGAAACGGGCGAAGACGTGGTTGAGTTCCAGCTTCATGGGGGACGGGCTGTCGTGCGCGCCACTCTGGATGCCTTGGCGACGATTCCGGGCTGCCGGATGGCTGAACCGGGTGAGTTCGTCCGTCGCGCCTTCAACAACGGCAAACTCGATCTGGTCGAAGTCGAAAATCTCGCGGACCTCGTGGATGCGGAAACCGACGCCCAGCGCCGGGGGGCCCTGGCAGCGAGCGGTGTGCTTTCCACACTCTACGACGGTTGGCGCACGCGCCTTATCGAAATCGCGGCTCTGACCGAAGCGGCCATCGACTTTTCCGATGAGAGCGACGTCTCGGCGTCGTCGTTTGAGGCGGCGCGGTCGCGGGCTAGGAGGCTCGCCGACGAGATCGCGCGCCACCTCAACGACGGCCACCGTGGCGAAATCCTGCGCGACGGGTTTCGCGTCGCTTTGCTGGGCGCCCCCAATGCCGGCAAGTCGAGCCTCCTCAACGCACTGGCCCGGCGCGACGCGGCCATCGTGTCCGAGGAAGCCGGCACCACGCGCGACGTCATCGAAGTGCGGCTCGACCTGGACGGCTATCCGGTGATCGTGTCGGACACCGCCGGAATTCGCGATACGGAAGGGCGTATCGAGCAAGAGGGCATCCGGCGCAGTTTGATGGCAGCCCGCGCGGCCAACCTGGCCCTCTGGCTCACGGAAACCGGACTCGATTCGCCGCCAAATGAAATTTCACGTGAAACTTTATTTGCCATCCGCACCAAATCGGATCTGGCGTTGCCGGTCGAAGGCGAGTCGGCGGCGACGGCGTCAAGGGGCGAACCGGCAGCCTCGACCCTTGCCCTCCCGGCCTTGGCAACCCTGACCCGTGCGACCTCGACGCTGGCCATCTCCACCAAGACCGGCGCTGGGATGGACGAGCTGATCCGGTTGATTGCCGCACGGGCGCGCGTTGCCATGGCCGTCGATGCCGATACCCCGGCGGTGGCCCGCGCGCGCCACCGGACCCAGTTGCAGCAGGCGGCGGCCAGCCTCGCCACCTTTATAGAGGGTCCAGCCGACCACCTCGAACTGCGCGCCGAAGATGTCCGCCAGGCCGCCCATGCGCTCGGGCGCATCACCGGCCGCGTCGACGTTGAGGACGTGCTCGGCAAGATCTTCTCGAGCTTCTGCATCGGCAAGTGAGCGGGTCCTGCGGTCGGATCAGCCATGGCTGGCATAACTGGTCGCGTGGCGGGCATCGCGACGGCATGCGCCTGGAAGTTCTGACCCGTCTCAGGTAGTGTCGCGGCCGTTCCCCCTGTTTCAGAGGATAGGCGAGGCCGCATGGCCAGCACGCATTTTGACGTTATCGTTGTCGGCGGCGGCCACGCGGGATGCGAGGCGGCGGCAGCGGCGGCGCGCATGGGTGCCAAGACCGCGCTCATCACGCACTCGGCAACCACGATCGGTGAAATGTCCTGCAACCCGGCCATCGGCGGGCTGGGCAAGGGTCATCTGGTTCGCGAGATCGACGCGCTCGACGGCCTGATGGGCCGGGTCGCAGATCAGGCGGGGATCCAGTTTCGCCTGCTCAACCGCTCCAAGGGCCCGGCGGTGCATGGCCCCCGGACGCAAGCCGACCGCAAGCTCTATCGTCTGGCGATGCAGGCCGCGATCGCTGAGACCGCCAACCTCACCGTCATCGAAGGCGGGGTCGAGGACCTGATCGTTGCGGCTGGAGAGCGGGTGGCGGGCGTCATCACCGGTGACGGCCGTAGGCTCGCCGCTGGAGCCGTGGTTCTGACGACCGGCACGTTCTTGAACGGCCTGATCCATATGGGCGAGCAGAAGATCCCAGCGGGGCGCGCTGGCGAGGCTCCCGCGCTCAAACTCTCCGACCGGCTGTATGCGCTGGGTCTGGCGCTCGGCCGCCTGAAGACTGGGACACCCGCCCGCCTCGCCGGCAAGAGTATTGACTGGTCGGGGCTCGAAATGCAGGCGGCGGATGCCGATCCGGTGCCCTTCTCGTTCCTAACCGAGCGCATCACCACGCCCCAGATCGCCTGTGGGATCACCCATACGACGGCCGCGACCCACGACATCATCCGCGCCAACCTCGACCGCTCGCCGATGTATTCCGGGCAGATCGGCAGCGTTGGTCCCCGCTATTGCCCGTCGATCGAAGACAAGGTCGTGCGCTTCGCCGACCGGTCATCGCACCAAGTGTTTCTGGAGCCAGAGGGCCTCGACGACGACACGATCTATCCCAATGGCGTTTCGACGTCTCTGCCGGTCGAGGTCCAAGCGGCCTTCCTCAAGACTATGCCGGGGCTGGAGAACGTCGTCATCCTGCGTCCGGGCTATGCGATCGAATATGACTATGTCGATCCCCGCGAGCTGACCCAGGCGCTTGAGGTGAAGCGGATGCCGGGACTGTTCCTGGCCGGCCAGATCAACGGCACCACGGGGTATGAAGAGGCTGGCGCCCAGGGTTTGGCGGCAGGTATCAATGCCGCCCGGCGCGCTGGCGGTGGGGCCGCCGATTTCGCCGTTTCGCGCACCGATGGCTATTTGGGCGTGATGATCGACGATCTCGTGACGCGCGGGGTCTCGGAGCCGTATCGCATGTTTACCTCGCGGGCCGAGTTCCGCTTGAAGTTGCGGGCGGACAATGCCGACCAGCGCCTGACGCCCGAGGGCATGAAACTGGGCGTCGTCGGCAGCGCCCGCGCGGCCGCCTACACGGCCAAGGCCGAGGCCCTCCGCGACGGCCTTAACTTGCTGAACCAACTCAATATAACGCCCTCGGAGGCGGCGGGCATGGCCAACCGAACCTGAACCGCGACGGCAAGCGCCGCTCGGCGTTCGATCTGTTGGCCCATCCGGAAATTGATCTGGCGCGCCTTGTGGCCATCTGGCCGGAACTTGGCAATTTGCCGGGTGCTACGGCCCGGCAGCTCGAAGTCGATGCCCGTTACGCGGCCTATGTCCGTCGCCAGGATGAGGACGTGTTGGCGCTCCGCCGCGACGAGGCAATCACCATTCCGGCTGATTTCGATTATGCCGCGATGCCGAGCCTGTCGGCCGAAGTCCGCCAGAAGCTGGCCCGCCACCGGCCATCGACCATTGCCCAGGCGGCCCGTCTTGAGGGTATGACGCCGGCGGCGATCCTCGTCCTGCTCGGCCATCTCAAGGCTGCCAGCGCCGCCCGCAAGTCCGCCTGATGCCGGCCGGGATCCAGCACATCGATGGCCCCAAGGCATTTCAGGCCGCGTTCGGGGTTTCACGTGAAACCCTCGACCGGTTCGAGACTTACGCCGCCCTGCTGAGGCTTTGGCAGAAGACCATTAACCTTGTTGCCCCAAGTACGGTTAACGACGTCTGGCACCGGCACTTTGCTGACAGCGCCCAATTGATCCGGCACACGCCACAACAGGTCGAACCGACGGTTGGCGCAGCGGCTCGCTACGTCGATTTCGGCTCCGGCGCCGGGTTTCCGGGCCTCGTGCTCGCGATCCTTAATGCCGAGCGCGGCGGAAGCCATCACACGCTGGTCGAAAGCGATACCCGGAAGGCGGCGTTCCTCAGAGAAGTGGCCCGCCAGTCCGGAGTTGCTGTGGAGATCGTCACGGCGAGGATCGAACTTCCGCAAACAGCTGCTAAGGTGGGGGGTTAATTGCGTCACGGCACGGGCCTTAGCGCCCATGCCGCGCCTTGCGTCTTGGGTTGCGCCGTATTTTGGACCCGCGACCGTCGGATTGTTCTTGAAGGGCCGCGAGGTCGCTGCTGAACTCGACGAAGCAAAGCGGGACTGGGACTTCGAAGCCGTTTTGTTTCCGAGTGTGACCGATGCGGATGCCCGCATCGTGAAGCTCAGCGGGTTGCGTGCCAAAGCCTAGGCGATGCGTTGCTTAGACGTTTTCGTATCTCGACGTTTTTTAGTTCCTGGCGTTGAATCATTCAGAGCGGAGGGCTAGGCCCGTGGCCGGCTATGTTTCTGGAATGGGTGGCGCTGCTGGGTCGTTCGGCGGACCGCGCGTCATTTCGATCGCGAATCAAAAGGGTGGCGTCGGCAAAACGACGACCGCCATCAACCTCGGCACGGCGCTCGCCGCCGTCGGAGAGCGCGTGCTCGTGCTCGATCTCGACCCGCAGGGTAACGCCTCGACGGGTCTTGGCATTGCGCCGGAAGCGCGCGTGCGCACATCTTATGACGTGCTGGTCGGCGAATCGTCGTTGCTCGAGGCAAGTCTCGCAACCGCCGTGCCCGGCCTTTATGTCGTGCCCGCTAACAATGATCTGGTCGGTGTCGAAGCCGCCCTTGCGAATGATGGCACGCGGCCGTTCAAGCTGCGCGACGCGGTTTCGGCTTTGATCGGCCAGCAGCGGTCGCGTCCGCAGGACACGCCCTTTTCTTATGTGCTGATCGACTGTCCGCCGTCGCTGAACGTGTTGACCTTGAACGCGATGAGCGCGGCGCACGCCGTGCTGGTGCCGGTGCAGTGCGAGTTCTTCGCGCTGGAAGGTATTTCGCAGTTGAAGGATACAATCGATCAGATCCGCGCGACGCTCAATCCGCAGCTTGAAATTCAGGGCGTCGTTTTGACGATGCACGACCAGCGCACGTCGCTGTCGCGCGAGGTCGCAGAAAACGTCCGCGCGTTCTTCGGACCGAAGGTCTACGAGACCGTTATTCCGCGCAATACGCGCGTTGCCGAAGCGCCGTCGCACGGCAAACCGATTCTGCTCTACGATTATGATTGCGCTGGCAGCCAAGCCTACATCCGCTTGGCGACGGAAATCATCGAGCGGGAACGCCGGTTCAAAGCCGCCTAACGAGTTGCTCCGTTGAGTTGATCCATCGAGTCGCGTCAGTCAAAGACAGAAAAAGCATACAAGGGAAACGCGAAACCCATGAATTCCGCCTTGCCAAAAAGCCGTCTGGGCCGGGGCCTCGCCTCGTTGATTGGTGAACCGTCGTCGAATGGCGGTCGGCTTCCGCCCGAGGGCGAACAGCGGATGGTGGCGATCGCGCAGGTGCGCTCGAGCCCACTCAATCCGCGCAAGGATTTCCGCGACGAGGAACTGGCTGAACTTGCCGAGTCGATCCGCACCAAGGGTCTCGTGCAGCCGATCATCGTGCGCCCCAGCCCGCAGACGGCAGGTGCGTTCGAGATCGTCGCCGGCGAACGCCGCTGGCGCGCGTCGCTGAAGGCCGGCATCCATACGGTGCCGGTCATCGTGCGCGAACTGACCGATAAGGAGATGCTCGAACTCGCGATCATCGAGAACGTTCAGCGCCAGGATTTGAACGCGATCGAAGAAGCGTCGGGATACCGCGATCTGATCGAGCGGTTTGAGTACAATCAGGAGCAGCTTTCCGAGATCATCGGCAAAAGCCGCAGCCATGTCGCCAATACCTTGCGGCTGTTGAAGCTGCCTGAGGGTGTGCAGACTCTGGTTCAGCAAGGTGCGCTAACGGCAGGGCACGCCCGCGCGCTGATCGGCAGAGAAGACGCCGAGACGCTGGCGCAGCGAATCGTGACGGAGCAGATGAACGTGCGTGAGGTCGAGGCGCTTGTGCAGGGCCGCGGCGAACCCGACTCGCCGGGCCTAAGCAAGAAGGTCCGCGAAAAGGATCCCGACACCAAAGCGTTTGAAAAAGAGCTCGCCGATCTCCTCGGTTTGAAGGTCGAGATTAAGCGCGGCGTCGGTGAAGTGGTCAGCTGATCATCAAGTTCGGCAACTTCGATCAGCTCGATTACATCCGCCAGCGCCTTGGCGGCGGTTGAGCCGGTTCGCCGGGTTTCGTCGTGTACCAGGGAATTGGACCCGGAAATCAGACCAGGGAACCCGGGGGCCGGTCTGAAAAATTGATAATACCCATAAGGTATGCTTGACGGCCGCGGCTGCACTTGGTGGTGTGGCCGTGAAGCGCGGACCGTTTGCGGGTCGCGTCGCAAGACAAGACAGGTCTCTACAACATGAGCGAGCACGATACCCTTGCGCGGCTGGCGGCGGTGATCGCCTCGCGGCGTCAGGGCGATGGCAACAAGTCATACACCCGGCAGCTTCTCGACGCGGGGCCTGAGCGCTGCGCCAAAAAGTTCGGTGAAGAAGCAGTCGAAACCGTCATCGCTGGCGTCGGCAAAGATGTCGAACACATCAAAGCGGAAGCAGCCGACACGCTCTACCACTTGCTCGTTTTGCTGGAAGCACACCGCATCGCCTTGGCAGATGTGATGGCCATTCTTGAGGGGCGCATGGGAACCTCAGGCCTTGAAGAGAAAGCCGCGCGTATGCGGACAGGCCCGTGAAGCCGCGCAAGGTCGCGCGCGCCGTTCGCGCCCGTAAGGCCCAAAAGGCCATGGAGGCGGCGGTCGCAGCGAAATTGGCGTTTTCTCCGTATCGCAATTTTACGCGCGAAGAATGGGCGCGGCTGCGCGCCGATACGCCGATGACGGTGCAGCCACACGAACTCGAACAGCTCTCCGGCGTCATTGAAGAGTTGTCGGTAGAAGACGTTGAGCAGATCTATCTGCCGCTGTCGCGCTTGCTTAACTTGTATGTCGCAGCCGCCCAGAAGCTGCATGCCGTGTCGCTCGAATTTCTCGGCCGCAAGGACGTGAAGGTCCCTTTCATCATCGGCGTCGCCGGCTCGGTGGCCGTTGGAAAGAGCACCACGGCCCGCGTGCTGAAAGCGCTGTTGGCGCGCTGGCCCGACCATCCGCGCGTCGATCTGCTGACCACCGATGGTTTCCTGCTGCCGAATGCGGAACTTGAAAAGCGCGGTCTGATGGGACGAAAGGGGTTCCCTGATAGTTTCGACGCCGAGCGTTTGTTGCAATTCCTGGGCGACGTAAAATCCGGATTGGCTGAGGTGACGGCGCCGGTCTATTCGCACGTCCAATACGATATTCTGCCCAATCAGCACGTCGTCATCCGGCAGCCCGACATTCTGATTATCGAAGGACTGAACATTCTGCAGGCGGCCGAAATGCCGGCGGGCGGGGAGGCTATCCCGTTCGTTTCGGATTTCATTGATTTCTCGATTTATATCGATGCGGCGCCCGAGGTGATCGAGCATTGGTATGTCGCGCGCTTTCTGCGGCTGCGTTCGACGGCGTTCCGCGATCCGGGCGCCTACTTCCACAAATATGCGACGGTCAGCGTCGATGAGGCCCGCCAGATGGCCCTCAACCTGTGGCACACGGTCAACCTGAAGAACCTGGAAGAGAACATTCTGCCGACCCGGCGGCGCGCGCAGCTCATTCTGCAGAAAGCCAGGAACCACAAGGTTCAGTCGGTGGCGCTGCGCAAGCTCTGATTTCGCCATTCCTGGCTAGAATTCCGGCGGAAGCGGCGGGCGGACAACAGCCAAGGAGCGGGCAAAAAAATGGGCCGCTTGGGGCAGCGGCCCTGGTAGTTCATCGCAAAGTTTTGGAGAGTGCTGGAAGAAAAGCGGGGCTCAGCGCAGAAGCTGAGGTGATCCCGCAAAACGCACGGCGTCCGGCTTCCGGGGCGCTCTGAGCGTGCCGGGAGCGGTGTTGGGCGCCGCAGTTATTGCAGATGCTTGGGCCGAGGCTTGGAACGCTTTATATTTGTCGCGCAAGCGCCGGATCGTCGAAGGGTCGGAAAACCCCATAACGCGAATTGCCGTCGTCGGCTTCAAATCCGGCTGGGTTTTGAGAAGTTCAGCAAGCCGCGCAATACGGTCGCTGTCATCAATACCCGTCCCGATCGGACGTCCACGCCTGGCTTTAGTGTCAACCATTCATCGAACCTCGAACGAAGCGATTCGTTGAGACGACATTGGTCCAAATGGAATGCCAATTCCAGGGAATTTAAATAGCAGGCCGAAATAGTCCCGGAATTGGCTGTAACAATTACGCAACTGAACGAGGTTCAGTATGGATATCGAGGCAGTGCTTGTTATCGGGATTTAAGCGGTGACTTTCGAATTGAGCCAATTGAAAGCCAGAATTGAATTACGAAAGAAGTCCCTTCTCACGTGCCAAACGATCGAGGGGAACCGCCGGGCGCGCACCGATATGACTGATGACTTCGGCAGCTGCCATGCTCGCTAATTTGCCGGATGTTTCAAGCGACAAACCCTGCGAAATGCCGAAGAGAAAACCGGCTGCATAGAGATCGCCGGCGCCCGTCGTGTCGACGACTTGCGCAATGGGTTCGGCAGCAATTTGGATGTCTTCGCCGGCGCTGAAAATGTGCGAGCCTTTGGCGCTACGTGTCAAAACAGCAAGCTTGATATCATTGCGCGCGCGCTTTGCGGCGTCATCGTATGACGACGTTTCATATAACGATTTAATCTCACTTTCATTGGCGAAAACGATATCGACGCCATTGCGAATGAAGGCGAGAAATTCAGCGCGGTGGCGATCAACGCAAAAGGCATCGGATAACGTTAGCGCAACTTTGCGGCCCGCGCGCTTGGCTTCAGCTGCTGCTTCTTGAAACGCGCTTTTCGCTTCAGCGCGATCGAACAAATAGCCTTCGAGATAAAGAATAGCGCTGTCGCGAATAAGCTCACGATCGAGAAGCGCGTTATCGAATTGGGTCGATATGCCAAGGAAGGTATTCATCGTTCGCTCGCCATCGGGCGTGACGAGAATGAGTGATCGCGATGTCGGCAAGGATCCGCTGACGGGGGTTGCGGTGAAGCGGACGCCGATCGAGCGGATGTCGTGCGAAAAGATCCGGCCGAACTCGTCGTCGGCCACCTTACCGATGAAGCCACCGCGGCCACCGAAGGAAGCGACACCGGCCAGCGTATTGGCAGCCGAGCCACCCGATATTTCAACCGCCGGGCCCATGCCCGCATAGATCTTGGCGATGTCGTCGGCATCGACGAGGCGCATGCTGCCCTTGGCGGCGCCAACGCTGGCCAGATAGCCGTCGTCGCAGCGGCCGATGATATCGACGATCGCGTTGCCGATGCCGGTAATGTCGTAACGTGTGGCAGAAGTGTTTGTCGTCATGGGGTCCCCCGCGGTTTCGGGCGCACTATAGGGGAGGGACCTTGGCGGACAAGCCGCCGTTTAGCGGCGCCGAGCCGCAGTGGATGCGGCGTTTGCCGGTCCGGCCATGGCCGAGAGCGCCAGCACGAGCCGTTCGGCAAGCGTATCTTCCAGGTTGGATGATAGCCGCGCCGCTTTGGCCGTTTCCGCGATCCGCTGAAGCGCCTGGTCGAGCGCCGCGCGTGACCAGTTGCGCACCTGCGCCGCAAAGGCGTCGCGCTGTTTGAAATGCAGCGCTGGACGCAGGCTGCGCAAGGCGTCGTCCAGGCTGCGTCCGCTATCGAGTTCGGCGCGCACGCGATGCAATTTCATGAAGTAGCGTTGCATGATCAGAATGATCGCCTGCGCGCTTTCACCCGACGCGATGGCGCGGCCGAAGTCTGATACGGCGATCGCCGCGCGGCCGTGGGCGGCGGCTTCGGCGATGCGCTCCAAGGCAAGATCGGCCGCGTCGCCGACGATGGCTTCGACGTCGTCGGCGGTGATTTCACCAGCGCCAAGGGCGTAGAGCGCGAGCTTTTCGATTTCGGCGCGTGACAGCGCCCGGTCGGCACCGAGGCGCGTTTGCAGGAGTGTGCGCGCGTCGTTGGTGATCCGCATTTTGTGAGCGGTCAGCACGTCTTTGATCAGGCCGTCGAGGTCGGCGGCGGAATCGGGATAGCAGGCAACCGCGGCGAGCGCCGGTTGGCCTTCAAACAAGGTGCGCAAAGCGTCGTCGGTTTTCAAATTGCCGGCTTCGACAATCAGAAAACCTTCGAGCGGCGCCTGCTCAAGAATGGGCTTGAGATATTGGGCATTGATGCGCCGTCCGGCGGTGATGCGCAGGATCTTGCGGCCTGAGAACATCGGCCGCGTTTGCAGTTCGACACCGACGCGGCCGCTATCCTCCTCGAGATCCGCTTCGTCGAGGCGGAGCACTTCGCCTACGGGGTCTTCGCGGGCGGCGAGCAATTGCGCCAGCGCCTGGCCGCGTTCGTTGACGAGGCCGGGATCAGAGCCAAAGAACAGCACGGCGGATAGCGTCGATGGCGGCGCTTTCAGAAAGGCCGCGGCTTGTGGCGCTTTGATCGCTACCATGGAACGAGCCCGCTAAGCGGGGCGAGACAGGTGGGCCAGAAGGCGCGTGCGCAGCTCTTCGCCGACGGTCTTGGCGGCGCGGTTTTCAGCGTTTTCACGCGCCCGCACGTTGGCGAAGATCGACGATACGCGCTCGAAACCAGCGCGGCCATGGCTCTTGCCTTCGGCGATCACGGCTTTGTCGGAGATGCGAATGAGCCGGTAGGCGGCGTCGACGTTATAGACCTGACCCGCCGCGTTGCCGTCGATCTTGACGAGCGTCGACGTCACGGATTCACGCACTGCGATTTCGAGGCGGTATTCAGGTGGCAACGGTGCACCGCCGCCGGTCGACTGGAAGATCAATTCATTGCGGATGCGCTGGCCGACGCGGCCGGGAATAGGTGCCACGTCAACGGCTGCCAACTTTTCGCTGGCGCCGGTGCCGCCGAATTCTGATGATGCGTGCAGCGGGCGGAAGCCGGTACCGTCTGAACAGGCGGACACGAAGCCCGCCGCAGCGACGCACACCACAACCAGCAGCCCGCGGGCAAACCGGCGGTTCGATCGATGTCCGCTTGAATATTCAGCCGACGACATTCACGATCCTTTGCGGAACCACGATCACCTTCTTGGCCGGACGCCCGTCGAGCGCTCGGGTAACGGTATCAAGGGCCAATGCAGCGTCCTCCACCTCTTGCGAGGTGGCGGAACGCGAAATGACCAGCTCGCCCCGTCTCTTGCCATTTACCTGTACGGCAATGGTCACTTGATCGTCAACGAGAAGGGCCGCTTCGACCGCCGGCCACGGTTCGTTCGCCAACAACGTGTTGTATCCGAGCCGCGCCCAGCACTCTTCAGACAAATGCGGCATCATCGGGCCGATCATGGTGACCAGGAAGCGGGCGGCCTCGCGGGCGGCCCAATCCAGGCCCGCAGGCACGGACCCGCCGGCCGGCTTGGTTAGAGCCGTTTGGAGCACATTGGTGAACTCGTGGACGTGGGCGACCGCGACATTGAACCGGAGGGTTTCGATGGCTTTGCCGACCTGATCCAAAGCGCGATGCGCGGCTTTGCGCACCGTTTCGGCCTCGGGGCTGAAGGTGGCGGGCCGTGCGGCGTCGGATTTCGGGTAGGTGTCGGCGATGTCTTCGACGATGCGCCAGACGCGCTGGATGAAACGGCCAGCGCCGGCAACGCCAGCCTCGGTCCAAATCACATCACGCTCGGGAGGCGAATCCGACAGCATGAACCAGCGGGCGCAGTCGGCGCCGTAGTGGGCGATGATGTCGTCAGGGTCGACGAGGTTCTTTTTCGACTTCGACATCTTTTCGATGGAGCCGATGGTCGCCGGGCGGCCCGAGGCGGCCTCGACGGCGCGGCGGCTTACGCCCTCGCCTTCGAATTTCACTTCATTCGGCAACAGCCAGTAGCCATCTTGAGACTTGTAGGTCTCGTGCGTGACCATGCCTTGCGTGAACAGAGCGCCAAACGGCTCGCGCGTGTTGGTTGCGAATTGCAGATGCCCGGTATCGCACATGGCACGCGCGAAAAAGCGCGAATACAGCAAGTGCAAAATCGCATGTTCGATGCCGCCGATATATTGGTCGACGGGCAGCCAATACTGCGCGGCCTTCTTATCGACCGGTGTCGTGGCTTTGGGCGCCGTGAAGCGCACGTAATACCAGGATGAATCGACAAACGTATCCATCGTGTCGGTTTCCCGCGTTGCGGGCTTGCCGCACTTCGGGCAGGCGCAGTGCTTCCACGTCGGATGGCGGTCGAGCGGATTGCCCGGCTTGTCGAACGTCGCATCCTCGGGCAGCGTGATCGGCAGATCTTTCTCGGCAACGGGCACCGCGCCGCAATCGATGCAGTGGACGATCGGAATCGGGCAGCCCCAATAACGCTGGCGGGAAATGCCCCAATCGCGCAAACGGAAATTGACTTTGCGCGCCCCTTGCGGGCGGCCGTTAAGCTGCTGCGCCTCAAGGCGCGACGCTGCTTCCGCGAACGCGTCCGTGGTCGATTTGCCATCCAGAAAGCGCGAATTGATCATCACGCCGTCGTCTTCGTAGGCCTTGTTTTTCAAGGTGAAGGTGGCGGCATCTTCGCCCGGTGGCAGGATGACGGGCACGACCGGCAGATTATAGCGGCGGGCGAAATCCATGTCGCGCTGATCGCCCGAGGGGCAGCCGAAAATAGCGCCCGTGCCGTAGTCCATGAGCACGAAATTGGCGACGTAGACCGGCACTTGCCACGACGGATCGAACATCGAGATCGCGCAGCAACTCTTCGGCGTAGTCCGTGATTTTGAAAAACCATTGCGTGAGTTCGCGCTGTTCGACGAGTGCACCCGATCGCCAGCCGCGTCCGTCGATCACCTGCTCGTTGGCGAGCACGGTGTGATCGACCGGGTCCCAATTGACCTTCGAAGATTTGCGGTAGGCGATGCCCTTTTTCAGGAAGTCGAGAAACAGCTTCTGCTGATGCTGATAATAGTCCGGCGTACAGGTTGCGATTTCGCGCGACCAATCGAGCGACAGACCCATGGATTTGAGCTGGCCGCGCATCGTGTCGATGTTCTGATAGGTCCATTTTCCGGGATGAACCTTGCGCTCCATGGCGGCATTTTCTGCGGGCATGCCGAAGGCGTCCCAGCCCATCGGGTGCAGCACGTTGAACCCCTTGGCGCGCTTATAGCGGGCGAACACGTCACCCATCGCGTAATTGCGCACGTGGCCCATATGGATGCGCCCCGACGGATACGGGAACATCTCCAGCACGTAGCACTTCGGGCGGCTTTCATCGTCGCTGGCGCGGAAGATCTGGCCCCTGTCCCAGATGTGCTGCCAGTGCTTTTCGCGTGCGGGCGCGTTGTAACGTTCGGAGGCCATGGGCGGCTGTGTCTTTCAGGTCTTCTGGCGGGTGTGGCGGATCGGATCCATGTGGTGCGCCGTAAAGAGCCCAAAAGCAGGCGGCGGGTCAAGGCTCTCGCCCTGCCCGCCGCGTCCGATCGCGAAACTGAGGCCAATTGGCCGCGTTTAGGAGGTGTAGGCGCTGGCACCGGCTTCGGCGACTGCGTGGTCCTGATGTCCCGCACCGCCCGACACGCCGATGGCCCCGATCACCACGCCGTGCTTGTTTTTCAACGGGATGCCGCCGGCGAAGATCATCACGCGGTCTTGGTTCGAGGCGTGGATGCCGTAGAATTGGTCGCCGGGCTGGCTGTTTTCCGCGAGTTCCTTGGTCGAAATGTTGAATGCGCGCGACGTGAAGGCTTTATTGATCGAGACATCGATCGAGCCAATCCAGGCGTTGTCCATGCGAATGTGCGAGAGCAGATTGGCGCCTTCGTCAACGACGGCGATATTCATGGGCTGGCCGATCTCGATAGCCTTCTTTTCGGCAGCGGCGATAATGCGGCGGGCGTCGGCAAGCTTCAGCATGATTCTTGTGTCCTATTGGTTATTTGTGCCGTCTCTTATCGAGGAGGACGGAGTAAGATGTATGACCTAGAACGGAATTGCGACACTTGTTCGCCCTGGCGTTTTGCAGCCTCGAAAAGCTGCTGGAACGGCTAAAAGTGGGCGCAAATGAGCAGACCAAGCATGGAAGCGCGAAATTGGATACGGGGTTGGGTGAACGACTGTCAGCGGTGACAACGCAAGTGTCGGAGGCCGCCAAGGCGGCGAAACGGCAACCGGCGGCCGTTGAGTTGATTGCGGTATCGAAGACGTTCACCGCCGAAGAGGTGCGCCCGGCGCTCGTTGCCGGTCAGCGCGTGTTCGGCGAAAACCGCGTTCAGGAAGCGCAGACCAAGTGGCCGCAATTGCGCGCCGCATTTCCTGATTTGAAATTGCATTTGATTGGACCACTGCAGTCGAACAAAGCCGCGGACGCCGTGGCGCTGTTCGACGCCATTCACACCATTGACCGGCCAAAAATAGCCAAAGCCATTGCCGACGAAATGACCAAGCAGAACAAGCGTCTTGAGCTATTCGTGCAGGTGAACACGGGTGAAGAGCCGCAGAAAGCAGGTGTGATGCCCGCCGACGCCAAAGCCTTCGTTGCCCATTGTCGCGACGCCTTGAAACTCGATATTGCGGGCTTGATGTGCATTCCGCCCGTTGAAGAAGAACCCGCCGTGCACTTTGCCTTCCTGGCGAAGCTTGCGCGCGAACTGGGCGTCAACGGCCTCAGCATGGGCATGAGCGGCGACTTTGAAACCGCGATCGCTTTCGGCGCGACACACGTCCGCGTCGGCAGTGCAATTTTCGGCAACCGTTAAGCCCCCCTTTCCGCATAGTTTCCCACCACAAAATGGGCGCCAGCCACAGAGCGGCTATGCCGCGATGCTAACCTCGGCAAAGTGATTCGTTTTATACGCAACGCGCGTGATGCCTGAGGGATAGTCCATGACGTCTGCTGCTGCCGCCAAGAATGATCCGATCGAAGTCGAGGCCCGAACCGCCGCGGCGGACGCAGCGGCCGACGCGCGCGCCGATGTGCGCCAGGAGGCTGCCAAAGCCAAAGCCTCGGTCAGCAAACTCGAAACCTCCAAGAAGGCGGCGACTGACGCCCTGAAAGACACTTGGAAAGAATTTGCGGTCGATGTCTGGATCACGCCGTTCAACTCCATCGAATTCGGATTTTGGAAGCGCGACCGCAACCGTGGCAAGTCGCGGCAATTCACAACCGATATGGATGTGTATGCGGAGATCATTGAAGACGGCGCGCGCACCGGCGTGCTCGGGTATCGCAAAGAACTCTGGAACGATGCCAAGGGCACCGACAAACGCCTTGTTTTCAAGCTGTTTTCGGAAACCCTGAATTGGCGCGCGAGCATGGACATGATGCTCGGCCGGTCGATCCAGCAAACGCTTGGCGCGCGCGGTGTTCCGGTCACGACCTATTCGATTAACACCAGCACCGACGACGCGCTGATTACGCTCGAGCGTTCCGCCAACAAGTGGCCGCTGTGCCCGGAGTATTTCTCGTTCTTCATTCTCGAAGGCAGCATTCCGAAATTTTATCGTATCCGCCGCGACATCATCAATCTGGGTGGCGACTATTCGCTCATCGATCAACACGGTGAAACGGTCGGCTATCTCGACGGCGCTGTGCTGACGATTGGCGGCAAGTGGCGCGGTAGTGTGCGCGGTGACCACGCCGATCCGCGCGTCATGACGGTGATGAAGATGTTTGCCGGCATGATCGTGTTCAACGGCGAAGCCCGTCGCCACGTCAAGCAATTGGCCCGCGACATTCGCAAGGGCCGGATTGAGCCGGACATCCATCACCAGGAAGCCGACCTCTACCTGAACCCGCGGCGCGTGCGCTGAGGGTAGCGTAGGAATTGAGCACATGCCGAACTTCTGGGCATGTCGTGTTCTTTGGCCAACAATACGCTACAAACCGCGCGGTTTGCGCCGGTTGCCTCCGCCGCACCGTTGACCGGTTCGCGGTTTGCTGCGCTTCCTGCCGCCATAACAGGCAGGCGCTGCGCATCCGTTAGGCAAACTCAAGCCTCGCTCGCGACCTGCTCAAAAAAGCGACATGGGGAGACTTCGAGATGGAGCAGGCACTACAGGGGGCAGATGTCTTCTTTCTGCTTATGGGAGCGATTTTGGTTTTCGCGATGCATGGCGGCTTCGCATTTCTTGAAGTCGGCACGGTACGCCACAAAAACCAGGTCAACGCACTCGTCAAAATTCTGGTCGATTTTGCCATTTCGACGCTGTCTTATTTTCTAATCGGGTACACCATCGCTTACGGCGTGACGTTCTTTGCCAGCGCCCAAGAGATCAGCGGGCTGCAGGGCATCGATCTGGTGAAGTTCTTCTTCCTGGCAACGTTCGCGGCGGCTGTGCCAGCGATCGTATCTGGCGGCATCGCGGAGCGGGCGCGGTTCGTGCCGCAATGCGCGGCCACGGCGCTGATCGTCGGCTTTGCCTATCCGCTGATCGAGGGCGTGATCTGGAATAAAAACTTCGGTCTGCAGGATGAAGTTTTTGCCGGCCTGCTCGGTGCTCCGCTCAAGGATTTCGCAGGCTCGATCGTCGTGCATGCCTTCGGTGGCTGGGTGGCGCTCGGCGCTATTCGCCAGCTTGGTGCGCGCATTGGCCGATACGATCGCGGCCGTCCGATTTCGCCGCCGCCATCGTCGATACCGTGGCTCGCCATGGGCTCGTGGATGCTGTGCGTCGGCTGGTTCGGTTTCAATGTGATGAGCGCCCAGAGTTTAAAGGCGGTCTCCGGATTGGTGGCGGTCAACTCGTTGCTGGCGATGTGTGGCGGCATTCTTGCGGCCCTGCTCGCCGGACGCAACGACCCGGGCTTTGTCCATAACGGCGCGCTGGCGGGGCTGGTGGCTGTGTGTGCGGGTTCCGACATCATGCATCCCCTCGGCGCCCTGGTGACCGGTGCCGTGGCGGGCGTCGTTTTCGTGAAAATGTTCACGGTCTCGACGAGCAAGTGGCAGATCGACGACGTGTTGGGTGTGTGGGCGCTGCACGGCCTGTGTGGACTCTGGGGCGGCATCGCCTGCGGGATTTTTGGGCTAACTGCGCTCGGCGGATTAGGCGGCGTCACGTTCGCGTCGCAGCTTGTAGGCTCACTTGCGGGCGCTGCTTTCGGCTTCCTGTGCGGCACAGCGATTTACTGGATCGTCGACGAAGTGTTCGGGTTCCGGTTGTCGGCGGATGACGAACGTCAGGGTGCTGATATTTCGATCCACAAGATCGGCGCCAACCCGGAAGACGATGTGCGGATGGGCCGTATCTGACGGTCCATGCACCATCACTCATTTGCAAAGAGAGCCGGAATGCAGCGTGCATTCCGGCTCTCTTTTCATTTCGGAAGATGGGTCTTTTTGCAACCACACCGCGAATCACTGCGTGCCAATGTGCGGCATGTTGAACCGCCTAAAAATGCATGTTTCCCCAATGTTTCCACGGTCGAATTGAGTAAGTCTCTCAACATACTGCAAAATTATTTTGAATTGCGTTAGCGCCAGTTGCGGTCGATATGCCGCGTGCAAGTTTGTCCTCTTCTTTTCGTCGCATTCTCGGGGCCGATGCCGGTCTGTGTGAAACGAACTGAGGAGAGTCCACATGCGTTTGGCATGTCTTGCAATCGCGTTGATGGTGTTGTCGCTGGTCGGCGTCACGTCGGCCGAAGCACGCCGCTACGATCGCGGCGAAGATGGATCGCGCCACTATTCACGTCATTCTAGCCACAGCGTCGGTGCGCGGCCCGGTAAATGGTGCGGGTGGTGGATGCGCACGCAAAAGGGCGGTGGTCCACATCTCAACCTCGCGCGCAACTGGCGCGGCTGGGGTCGCGCGAGCGGTCCGCAGATTGGTGCCGTTGTCGTCTGGCCGCATCACGTTGGCATGATCACAGGCCGCACGGCCAGCGGTCAGTGGATTGTCAAATCCGGCAATGACGGTGGTCGCGTTCGCGAGCGTGCGCGCTCGGTTGCGGGCGCCGTATTCCGCGTCGGCTAATCCGGCCCCAACATCCATAAAAATTGGAAAGAGCCGGACCTTGATCAAGGTCCGGCTTTTTCGTTAGCAAGGCTTCGCGCCGCTGCGTCGTAGACGGCTCAGGCCATAGGCGCTATCGCTGTCCGGCTGGTCATCACGGACGCCCATCACATGCTGCCATCTTCCGGTCCAACGCTGCACTCCTTGACGTCGGGGGCCATCATATCGCCCTTCACGCAACTGCGGCGTCTGCTCAACGGCATCGATGCCGGTCACGCTAAGCCGATTGAGTTGACCATCGGCGAACCGCGCGAGGCGATGCCGGACTTCATCGTGGGCAAGCTCGATGAGGCGGCCGCGCTCTATGGCAAATATCCGCCCATTCGCGGATCGGATGCGTTGCGGGCCGCCATCGCCGCCTGGTTGGGGCGGCGCTACGCCATCGCGGACGGTATCGATCCGGCGCGCGAGGTTCTGGTGCTGAGCGGCTCACGCGAGGGGCTGTTCTTCGCGTGCCTGCCGGCGGTTGGCCGCAAAGCCGTCGAGGGCCGTCCGGCCATCCTGATGTGCAATCCCTATTATTCGGCCTATGTCGCGGGCGCGATCGGCTGCGGTGCCGAGCCGGTCTATCTCAACGCGACGGCGGCGACGGGGTTCCTGCCCGACCTCGATTCGATCGCGCGCGATGGTGCACTGCTCGCTCGCACGTGCGCGCTGTTCCTTAATTCGCCGGCCAACCCGCAAGGCACGGTTGCCAGCCGCGCCTACATTTTGAAAGCGCTGACGCTGGCGCGAGCGCATAACTTCATACTGTTCCTCGACGAGTGTTACTCAGAGATTTACACGCACACGTCGCCCGTCGGCGGGCTTGAAGTCGCCGCCGCAACGCCCGAGCGCTTTAAGAATCTGGTGGTCTTCAATTCGCTATCGAAGCGCTCGAACCTGCCGGGCCTGCGGTCCGGCTTCTGCGCCGGCGACGCCGCGTTTCTCGACGCCTATGCCGAGATCCGCAACATGTGCGCGCCGACGGTACCGGGCCCGGTTCAGCACGCGTCTGCCGCCGCCTGGGCCGATGAGGCCCATGTCGTTGCGGCGCGGGCGCAATACGCCGAGAAATTTGCCATTGCCGACGCCGTTCTGGGGGGCCGCTACGGCTACCAGCGACCGGACGGTGGGTTCTGCCTTTGGCTCGATATGAGCCAATTTGGCGGCGGAAGTGACGCCACAGTAACCTTATGGAAACGTATGGGCGTCAAGGTCATACCGGGGGCTTTCCTGGCCCAGACCGGTCGTGACGGAACCAATCCTGGCGCCAATTATGTGCGCGTTGCCCTGGTTCAAGATCCCGCGACGATCCGGGAAGCGCTCGAACGCTTGGTTCTAGTTCTGAGTTGAGAAAGTACGTTCGCGCTGATGTCGCTCGATACACGAGGCATCGATCCTCAGCGACTGCTTCCGCAGTCACTGGAGGACCGGCTGTTGGGCTGGCTTGCACGCTTTGGAGGCGCTTGTCTCCTGGCGCTCATTGTCATGATCTGGCTGAGCCTTGTGTCGTGGTCGTATTCCGACCCGAGTTTGACGCACGCAACGACGGTTGAAGCTCGCAATACCATGGGCCCGCTTGGCGCTATTGTCGCCGATCTTCTCTTGCAGATGCTGGGCTTCTCGGCGGTCATCGCGCTTGTCGCGCCAGCGGTGTGGACCGTTGAATTGCTCCGCGAAAGCCGGGTCGCCGGTCCGCGCACTAAAACAGGATTTTATCCCCTCGCCATTCTGGCAATCGCAGGAGCACTGTCGGCGTTGCCAGCGCCGGGCGCCTGGCCTCTCAATCATGGTCTCGGCGGTGTGCTGGGCGATGGCCTATTCAATCTCGTGACGCGCGTGTTCGCGCTGATCAACGCTGATCGCGCAGGCTTTGCCGCCGCGCTCGTGCTGTTCGCCAGCGCCGCGACGGCATTTTCGAAAAGCATCGGCTTCGATCTGGAAAGCGCGGCACGCGCTTGGCTGCGCAATCCGCCGTTCGGAAATCAAACCGAGTCATCAGCAGCCTTCAATGGCGGCTATGCCGAAGAATCGGCAGGAACGACGCCCGACGCGCCCGCCAACAGGTGGTGGACGCTCGATGCGCTGCGCGGTCGCAAAACGCAAAAGTCGCCGGCGGAGAATATCTACGGCGCGGCCGCCGGTCTGGCGGTGTCTGAAACGCCGCCGCCGCATCTATGGACGCGGGACACGCAATTTGCCGGCTATAACTCCGGCCAAAGCTTTGGACAAAGCCTTGGGGCAAACGCTGCGCCGCCCGCAGCCGTCAGCCGTGTTGAGCGCCCTGAAGGTGCGCCCGCCAGCGTGTTCGAACCGTTTGATTTTAGCATCACTCCGCAGCGTGACGATGCACCGGTGCTGCGGGAGCCGGGCTTTGATCTGTCAACGGATGCTGCCAGCCGGGCGATTGCCGCGCGCTTTGCGCCGGGAGGCGCTGACGTGCCGGCTGCACCACCTGTTGCCGCGCAACCCCAGCCCCTCAAAGCCATGGCGAAAGCATCGAGCCTGCTCGGTGGCCGCGCATTGCGCAAGCCGGACAGCAACGCCTGGACGCGGCCGTCGCTCAACCTTCTGAAGCGTGCACCCGTCGCCAAGCCCGGTCCTGAATTTACGCAGACCGTGATGCGCGGCAACGCGCGGCTGCTGGAAGACGTGTTGGCCGACTTCGGCGTCAAGGGCGAAGTCAAAGATATCAAACCAGGCCCTGTCGTAGCGCTGTACGAACTTGAACCGGCGCGCGGCACCAAATCATCGCGCGTCATTGGACTTGCTGACGACATTGCGCGCTCGATGAGCGTTGTCAGCGTGCGCGCCGCCGTCGTGCCGGGGCGCAATGCCATCGGCCTCGAGTTGCCGAACGTGCGCCGCGAACCCGTGCTACTGCGCGAAATTCTGGAAGCCGATGCGTATCGGTCGAACGACTTTGCATTGCCGCTGGCGCTTGGAAAATCGATCGGCGGTGAGCCGGTCGTTGCTGACCTGGCGCGCATGCCGCATCTGCTCGTCGCGGGCACCACGGGTTCCGGCAAATCGGTTGGCGTCAACGCCATGGTGCTGTCGCTGCTGTATCGGCACGCGCCGGAAGATTGCCGCCTGCTGCTGATTGATCCGAAGATGCTGGAACTCTCGGTTTATAACGGTATTCCGCATCTATTGACGCCGGTAGTCACCGATCCGCACAAGGCCGTCGCGGCCTTGAATTGGGCCGTCGGTGAAATGGAAGAACGCTATAAGCGCATGGCGTCATTGTCGGTGCGCAACATCGACATGTTCAACAATCGCGTGCGCAACGCCAAGGCGCGCGGCGAGATGCTGGCGCGCACCGTGCAAACCGGCTTCGACCGCGCCGGCCAGGCTGTGTTTGAGAAGCAAAAGATCGAACACGAACCGTTGCCGCATATCGTGATCGTCGTCGATGAATTCGCCGACTTGATGAGCGTTGCTGGCAAGGATGTCGAAGTCGTCGTGCAGCGGCTGGCGCAGATGGCGCGTGCGGCCGGCATTCATCTGATCATGGCAACGCAGCGCCCGTCGGTTGATGTCATTACGGGCACGATCAAAGCCAATTTCCCGACGCGCATCTCGTTCAAGGTGACGTCGAAGATCGATAGCCGCACGATTTTGAACGAGCAGGGCGCGGAGCAACTCCTCGGCCAAGGCGATATGCTGTTCTCGACCGGCGCCGGCCAGATCATCCGCGTGCATGGCGCTTTCGTTGCCGACGAAGAAGTCGAAGCCATCACAGACGCGCTGCGCCGTCAGCGTCCGCCGAACTATATCGACGGTATCGGCGAGCTGCCGCCCTCGGAAGCGATTGCCAGCGGTGAACGTCAGGTGAGTGACGGCGATCTCTACGATCGCGCGGTGGCGATCGTTCTACGCGACCGCAAGGCCTCGACCAGCTACATCCAGCGCCGCTTGTCGATCGGCTACAATCGGGCCGCCGATCTAATCGAGCGGATGGAGCGCGAGGGATTGATCTCTGCCGCCAATGCCGTCGGCAAGCGCGATATCTTGGTGCCGGGACTTGTGTCATCGGCGGGCGACGCCGACGCGGCGTAACGGCGGCTTTGTAGCGGCAGGGGTGGAGCGCCGCGCCAGAGGCCGCGCAAACCTTGCACATCTTCTTCGGCTCAACTATGCCCTCAACGCGAGATTATGCCCCTCTCTTGTCGCAATTTTTGATGAAACGTTTGGGGGCTCCGCTCTGCATGGGCGGCGTAGCCTTGGGTTGCGGAGCTTTTGGGGGACAGATGGGACTGACAATGACAGCGCTTGGCCGTGGACTGCTCTCGGTTGCTCTGATCGGTTTTACAAGCGCCGCTTCTGCCCAGGATGCCAAACCTGAGGCTGCCAAGCCTGCAGCCCCTGCTGCAGCGCCGGCAGCGCCCGCAGCCGCTGCAACGCCTGCGGCCAAACCGGCCGCCCCTGGCGCCGCTGCCACCCCTGCGGCTCCAGCCGCCAAGCCGCCCGCCGCGGCCGACGGTGGGTGGGTGCAGGAAGTTGCCCCCGCGAACGGCACAACCGGCATCGCACTCGACGAGAAGCAGACAGAGCTTGTGAAAACCGTCAGCGGTTATTTCGCGACCCTCAAGGGGCTGAAAGGCACGTTTGTTCAAACGGGCGCCGACAATAAGAAGCTCAAGGGCAAGTTTTACGTCAAACGCCCGGGTAAATTCCGGTTCGATTACGCGCTGCCTTCGCGGCAAATCATCATTTCAGACGGCGAATACTTGGCGATCCAAGATCTCGACCTGAATAACGAAGATCGCGTCGCGCTCGACCAGACGCCATTCCGGCTGCTACTGCGCAAGGATGTCGATTTGTTGCGTGATGCGCGCATCATGGAAGTGCAGCAGGCCGAGGACCTGATTGTGCTGTCCTTGCAGGACAAGAGCCCTGATACGCCGGGCCGCATTAAGATCTTTTTGGCGACTAAGCCCGCGCTAGAGCTGAAAGAATGGGTAACAAGTGACGCCCAGGGGCTTGATACGCGGGTCGAGGTGGCGGACGTCGAACAGACCGACAAAATTGACGAAAATCTATTTAAGATTCAACATCTTGGCGCTAAGCTCAGCACGCCACAGTAGGCTAAAACGGCGCAAAACGCGGTGTGGCGGGCCGGTAGCACGCAAGTGCATGGCTGGGGATAAAGTTGGATAACTCATCACGTTTTCGTGATGTGCGCACGCAACCCCTATTGAAAATGCCACTTCTGCGCTTAAGTACGGTTCATGCAGGTGGCGTCACCCTGTATTCGGTAGTGCCCCCCGTCTAACCGAAGACGCCATCTCTGGTATCGGCTTCCCTCCCGATACCGAGCGCGTCAAGCGCAAATCGCGCCCAGCTCCTCCCCCCGGAGCTGGGCGCAGCCTTTTCCGGCTCCCATTCAGCAAACAATACCTCGGTCAAGCGCGCCCTTAGTGGAGTGGTGCCGGCGTATAGCCATGCGTAGACGTTCCGTGCTTGGCCGCTTCAAAAGCCGAAATGTTGGACAGGGCCCTGTCCACGGAGCGCAAATCCTGGGCGACCTGATGCAGGCGTTCGGTGATTTTACGTGTCAGGTGGTCGGCGAGCAGGGGATCTTCGGTCATCGCTTCGTGCATTTCGGTGCGCGTCAGACGCAAGGCTTTGACGTTCGTGCGCGCCAGGATTGTAGCGGAGTGGATCGTTTCCACCAGCATCGCCATTTCGCCGATCATGGAGCCTTCGACGACCGGTTCGGCGGCCGCACCCGGCTCAAGCCCGGTAACCCGCACGGCTTCGCCAGATACGATGACGATCGCGGCGTCGCCGACTTGATCCTCTTCGATAATGATATCGCCCGGCCGGTAGATGATGCGGTCGGCACGGCGCACAATTTCCGTCAACTGCAATGGCTTCAGCCCCTGAAACAAGGGCAGCAGCAAAAACGGTTTGACGAGGGCATCAATCGCCATCGGTCACGACTCCACATCGAATACAAATGAAACGAGGTACTGGAACGCGACAGACACAACGACGAGAACAACAGGCGGGGTACGCTAAGCCAACTGCAACGGCAGTCGTGAAAGCTACTCACCACATCGCGGCAGTCCGGTCTAGTCCGGGTGTGGACACCCTGGGGATAGGCTGGGACAACTCAATCTGAGCACAGTGTCCCGCTGCTACCGGATCGATCACGGCGCGAGTTTATAGCCACCGCTTTCAGTGATCAAAAGCTCAGCGTTTGAAGGGTCTTTTTCAATTTTTTGACGCAGGCGGTAGATGTGTGTTTCAAGCGTGTGGGTGGTGACGCCGGCGTTATAGCCCCAAACTTCGTGCAGCAGTGTCTCGCGCGATACG
Source organism: Hyphomicrobium sp. (assembly GCA_016716675.1). Classification (GTDB taxonomy): domain Bacteria; phylum Pseudomonadota; class Alphaproteobacteria; order Rhizobiales; family Hyphomicrobiaceae; genus Hyphomicrobium_B. The sequence goes on along the minus strand of JADJVG010000014.1, from coordinate 2,442 downwards.
ACCTTGTCGCCCGAGCGATACAGATATTTCAGGATCGATGTTTCTTTTTCCGTCAGCCGGATTTTGGCGCCCGACTGATCGACCAGCAATTTGGAAGCCGGCTTGAAGGTATACGGCCCGATGGCGAAAACCGCGTCTTCGCTTTGTTCGTGCTGGCGCAACTGCGCACGAATGCGGGCCAGCAGTACGGCGAACTTAAAGGGCTTCAGCACGTAATCATTGGCGCCGGCATCGAGGCCCAAAATCTGATCGGCGTCGGATGTGTTGCCCGTCAGCATGACGATTGGTGTTTTGAATCCCGACTTGCGCAGCATCTTGACCGCCTCACGGCCATCCATGTCCGGTAGGCCGACGTCGAACACCACAAGATCGAAGCGGCCGGATTTGGCGGCTTCCATGCCCTTGGAGGCGGTATTGGCTTCAGCCACGTCGAATTCGTCGTGGAGCACCAGCTGATCCTTGAGTGAGGTGCGGAGATCCTCGTCGTCGTCGACGAGAAGGACCTTACGTGCCGTGCTCATGGATGGAAGCTCCAGGGTCTGGTGGTGTTTGATTTCAATGTGCAATGACGTCTAGCAAGACCTCTGATCGCAACATAGGCTGTGGCCGCTTTGAGACAAGAGGATTTCCCGCTTCCAGATGTCAACTCGAACCCCTGCGAAAGCTCCTCAACTCCTCGTGAGACGGCTCAGCGACCGTGCCACGCAAGGTGTCGTGGCGTGTGGACCGCTGCGCTTGCGCTCTGCCCTGGGGCGGGCCGGAGTTAGGGCGTGCAAGCGCGAGGGGGATGGTGCCACTCCGCGCGGCTGCATGGCTCTGCAGGGGGTTTATTACAATCCCGCCCGCACCCGCCGGCCTGCCACGGCACTGCCCGTTCGCGCCGTCCGGCCTAACGACGGCTGGTGCGATGCGCCGGACGACCGCAACTATAACCGCCGCGTTTGCCATCCCTATCCGGTGAGCGCCGAACGCCTGTGGCGCACGGATGGACTCTACGATCTGATCGTCGTGCTCGATTACAACATCAAGCCGCGTGTGCGGGGTTTCGGAAGCGCGATCTTCCTGCACGTCGCACGGCCCGGTTTTACGCCGACGGAAGGCTGCGTCGCGCTCAAGCGGTCAGACCTGCAGAAGCTGCTGGCCCGACTCCGGCCGGGATCGAGCCTGATCACCGCGATCCAAAAGCGCGCATCATAAAAATGGCCCGAACGCGACTGCGCCGGGCCAAGTGGTGAGCACCCTGGGGGAGGCGTGCCCGGGACATGTGATGAGGATTGCGCGGCCCCATCCATCCTGGTGGACGGGGCCGCGCGTCAGGCTCCCTCGAGACCCTAGTAGTTGTAAGCGCGTTCGCCGTGGTCGGTGATGTCCAAGCCTTCGCGTTCCTGATCGGTGCCAGGACGCAGACCAACGAGGATATCGACCAGCTTGAACAAGATCGCCGAGCCAATGCCGCTGAATAGCAGCGTGAAGCCGACGGCCTTGGCCTGCGCGGTGAACTGCGTGACCAAGTCGTAAGCGCCAACGGCCAACTCACCCGGCTTCGATAGGTAGTCCGGAATGCCCGTGCCGCCGAGGCTCGGATCAATCAGGATGCCGGTAGCGAGAGCGCCGAGGATGCCGCCGACGCAGTGAATGCCGAACACGTCGAGGCTGTCGTCATAGCCAAGCGCGCTCTTGATGGCCGAGCAGAACATGAAGCAGACCGGGCTGACGATGAGGCCAAGAGCGATGGCGCCGGTGACGCCGACGAAGCCGCAAGCCGGTGTGATGGCGACAAGGCCGGCAACCACGCCCGACACCAGGCCGAGAGCGGAAGGCTTACCCTTGGCGATCCATTCCACGATCATCCACGACAGCGCCGCAGCGGTGGTGGCAACGAAGGTGTTGATCATAACCTGGCCAGCGAAGGCGTTGGCTTCGAGGTTCGAACCGACGTTGAAGCCGAACCAGCCGAACCACAGCATCGCTGCGCCGATCATGCACATCGTCAGCGAGTGGGAGGCATATGTTCTTTGCCGTAGCCAACGCGCTTGCCGAGGATCAGCGCGCCGACGAGGCCCGCAATACCGGCGTTGATGTGAACAACTGTGCCGCCGGCAAAATCGAGGGCACCCCATTTGAACAGCAAGCCAGCGTCAGCGAGAACGCCGTCGAGTGCAGCCTGTGCTGCTGCCTTGCCGTCGCCCGTCGCGTCAGCAAGAGCCTTCGCAGCATTGCCGAACACATCCGGACCGCCCCAGTACCAAACCATGTGAGCCATCGGGAAGTAGATAAAGGTCGCCCACAGTCCCATGAACAGCAGCACGGCCGAGAACTTCATGCGTTCTGCAACGGCGCCGAGGATCAGCGCCGGGGTGATGCACGCGAACGTCATCTGGAACACGATGTAGACGTACTCGGGGATATAGACGCCGTTAGAGAACGTAGCCGCGACCGTGG
>JADJVG010000013.1 GCA_016716675.1 Hyphomicrobium sp. | reverse complement strand
GGTCTACTTCCAGGTTTTCCATCCGCGTTCCCTCGAAAGCCTATCGCCTCCTGCCCTTCTAACGGTGGAGGCAGCGGCGGCGGTGCTCGCGGGAACATCTTCGGTTATTGCTGGGTCGGGTGCGGCTGCTGTCTGTGCCGCCGCGCGCGACAACGGCGACAAGGCCCGCGCCATCTGTCCGGAGCTTTTGCCGGAGGCCATCGACATGCTATTTCTCTCGTCGGAGTGGCCGAGCGTGGCGCGCGTCGCGCCGCTCTATCTCCGTCCGCCGGACGCCAAGCCACCCGCACCGAGCCCATATGCCGGCGCTTACTCCGGACAGTGCGCATGACATCAAACGTGACCCCGTTTCGGAATATCAAGCACGTCAGCATGCTGTGGGCGGCGCCCGAGCGATCCGCCGAAATTGCAGCATTGCATAAGCGCCTGTTCTACCCGGCGTGGGACGAAGCGGCGGTCAATGGTTTGCTCGAACATCCGGCATCGACGTCGCTCGTCGCCGTTGCCGGTGATCCTAAAATCATCGTCGGGTTTATCATTGGTCAGCTCGCGGCCGATGAAGCTGAAATTCTGTCCGTCGGCGTGGCGCCGGATTGGCAACGGGCGGGGCTCGGCAAGAAGCTTGTCGAGGCGATCATTCGCGCGGTGCGGCGCGGCGAGGCCAAGCGGCTATTCCTTGAGGTGGCTGCCGATAATGCGGGCGGTATCGCCTTGTACAAGGCACTGGGATTCAAGGAAACCGGACGGCGCAAAGGCTATTATGAGCGTGCCAGCGGGCCGCCGGCCGATGCGCTGTTGTATGCGATCGATCTTTAGGAGAACTGTTGCGCGAACCGTTACCGGTGGACACCCTGGACGGCACCATCGACGTTGCCTATAAAGCGGCAAGATTGGTGCACGCTTTCTTTGATTTGGTCAGACATGCCCACGGCGCTCGCACAAAATTCCAATCGCATCGAGGCGCGCTGCGCGGAGTACGGTTTGCGTATGACCGGCCAGCGCCGCGTAATCGCGCGAGTCCTGGCGGCGGCCAACGATCATCCCGATGTCGAAGAGTTGCACCGGCGCGCCCATGCCATCGACGCCAAGATTTCGTTGTCGACGGTCTACCGCACCATCAAGCTGCTTGCCGCCAAAGGCATTATCGAGCGCCACGACTTCGGCCACGGCCGCGGCCGTTATGAAGAAGCCTCGCGCGCGCACCACGATCACCTCGTGGATGTCGAGAGCGGCCGCGTGATCGAATTTTCAAATCAGGCGATCGAGGCGCTGCAAGAGCGCATCGCCCATGAGTTGGGCTTCGAACTGGTTGGCCACAAGCTCGAACTGTACGGTGTGCCGCTGCCGAAAAAAAGATCGTCGTCCAAGAAAGGTGGAGGGAGTCCGGGCGCGGACCATGGGAGCGTTGCGCGCGTCTGCAATCCTGACGGGATTTTTTGCATTGACGGTGCCGCTGATGCCGGTCCAGGCCGTATTGGTGCGTTTGTCGCCCAAGGCCGCGCGGCGGTTTCCACATTGGTATCATCGTCAGGTGTGCCGTTTGATGGGCATCACGCTGACCATCGACGGCACGGTGGCTCGCGATCGCCCCGTGCTGCTCGTTTGCAATCACACGTCGTGGCTCGATATTCCGGTATTGTCGGCAGTGGCGCCGTTGTCGTTCGTCGCCAAGCGCGAGGTGGGCGGCTGGCCCGGCGTCGGCACGCTGGCGCGGTTGCAGCGCACGGTGTTCGTCGACCGGGAGCGGCGGCAGGCGGCGGGCGACACGGCCGGTGAGATCGCCGATCGGCTCGCGGCCGGCGATACGGTGGGTGCTGTTCGCCGGAAGGCACATCGAGCGACGGCAACCGGGTATTGCCGTTCCGCTCCTCGCTGTTTGCGGCGGTGAAGCCGGACACGGGCCGATGGCGCTGGCGGTCGTGCAAACCGGCGCGATCGTTTGCACGCACCGTGGCGGTGGTCCAGACCTGGCGCAATGGGCGGTCGCCCGGCCGCCAGAGCGGCCATCGGCTGGTATGGCGACATGGAGATGCTGAGCCACGCCTGGGGGTGCTGCAGAGGCGGGCCGATCGACGTCACGGTCCGGGTCGGCGGTGCCGCTGGAGGCGTTCGCCGAGTTTCGCAACTGGCGGTCGAGAGATTTGGCGCCATCCGCAGTGAGCGGTCGGTGCGCGGACGCGACGCTCTCGAGCCGTCGCTGCGCCGCCTGCGGCCGTGCGCCGGTCCTCCAGCCAAAGGTGACGGAGAACGGTGGAAATAGGGGTGGCAGCGCTGTATCGACCCGTTAGTGTGCCCAGCAGCGGAAAGCTGGACAAATGTCACACTTGGGCTGTTGCAATGCAAAACCAGGCCGGACGAGCTGGCAAACGCCGTCACGAGCTGCTGCTGAACGATACCGGTCGAAAATTTTGCTTATCCACGATGTTGTCTCGGACACGTCGCTCGCGTTGGCGGACGGTCCGGATGCGCACGTCGGCGATGTGGCGGCCAAGCGGGTCTTCATCAAGACCTTCGGCTGCCAAATGAATGTCTATGACAGCGAGCGCATGGGCGAGGCGCTGGGGCGCGAAGGCTATGTCGCGACGCCGCGTCTCGAGGACGCCGATCTCGTCATCCTGAATACCTGCCACATCCGCGAGCGCGCCGCCGAAAAGGTCTACTCCGAGCTCGGCCGCGTCCGTCAGGTGCGCGACGAGCGCCGCGCCGTCGGCCGCGATACGGTCGTCACGGTGGCCGGCTGCGTCGCGCAGGCCGAGGGCGCGGAGATCGTGGCGCGGGCGCCGGTGGTCGATCTGGTGGTCGGCCCGCAGAGTTATCATCGCCTGCCCGAGCTGATCGCGCGGTCGGGGAAGCGAAAGTCGGGGGATCGTCGAGACGGAGTTCCCCGAGGAAGAAAAGTTCTGATCACGCCTCGCCGAAGGTGCGAAAACGCGGCGCCATCGGCCTTTCTGACGGTGCAGGAAGGCTGCGATAAGTTCTGCACGTTCTGTGTCGTGCCCTATACGCGCGGCCAGGGAGTATCGCGGCCTGTTGCAGAGGTCGTTGGCGAGGCGGAGCGCCTGGTGAGGGCGGGCGGCGGGAGGTCACGCGTGCTCGGGCAGAACGTCAACGCCTATCATGGTGCCGGTGCGTCAGAAGAAACGGTGTCGCTCGCCGGGCTCGTGCGCGACCTGGCCAAGATCGATGGCTTGGCGCGCATTCGCTATATGACCAGCCATCCGCGCGACATGGACGACGATCTGATTGCCGCCCACGCCGACGTCGCGGCCTTGATGCCGTACCTGCATCTGCCGGTGCAGTCCGGATCGGACGTGATGCTGGCAGCCATGAATCGCAAGCATACGGCGGATGAGTATATCGTGATCGCGCGCGTTCGGCGCTGCCCGGCCCGACATCGGGCTGTCGACCGACTTCATCGTCGGTTTCCGGGCGAGACGGAGGCGGATTTCGGGGCGACCTGGCGCTGGTCCGCGAGGTCGTGCGTTTGCGCAGGCCTTCTCGTTCAAATACAGCGCCCGGCCCGGAACGCCCGCCGCAGCGCTCGACGCGCAGGTGCCGGAAGCGGTGAAGGCCGACCGGCCTGCTCCGGCTTCAGGCGCTCCTCAACCGCCAGCAGACGGCCTTCAACGAGCGCGTCGGTCGGCCAGACCGTGCCGGTGCTGTTCGAGCGGACCGGGCGGGAGCCGGGCACTCTGGTTGGGCGGACGCCCTATCTGCAGCTCATCCACGCTGACGGCGATGCCGGGCTGGTGGGCCAGTTTGTGCCGGTTACCGTCCTGCCGGTCGAGATGAGTCTGCCGGGCCCTATCGAGCCTTGGGCCAGGGTCCGTCGCGGCGCCTGCGTAGATCCCAGGTTACGCAAGGCGCAGGTTGCTGTGTAGACTAGGGCTTGTCCGCTGCGGACGACTGTCTGGCATGGTAAGCGCCGTTCACAGGTCGGCCGATCTTGCCGGCAATGGGTGGCTTAACGGAGCTGGAGGTATCGGCTTTGGCAAGGTTCCGCGGGTCGCCCGCGCCTTCCTCGCGCCGGCCGGTAAAGGCCGTGTCCGAGCCGCCAGCATCGTGGTGCCGTTCGAGAGCAACCGGCACCTGACGAGCCTGCTGGGTGAGTTCGACGCGAACCTGGCGCTGATCGAGGATCGGCTCGGCATCGAGGCCCACGCGCACGGCAACGTCATCATCCTGTCCGGCGCCGAGGCGCCCTGCCAGATCGCGCGCGACGTGCTGGAGCAGCTCTACGACCGCGCTGCGCCAAGGGCGAGACGATCGGCGCCGGAGATTTCGATGGCCTGATTCGCCATGCACGAGCCGAAGATACGGAGCCGGACGGGCAGGCCCAGGTTGCGACGCGCCGCCGTGTCGTGAAGGCGCGCACGCCCACGCAAAGCACGTACATTCGCGCCATCGATAAGCAGGATCTGGTGTTCGGCATCGGTCCGGCCGGCACCGGGAAAACCTATATCGCGGTCGCCTACGCCGCGCACTGCCTTGAGCGCGGCGTCGTTGAGCGCATCATTCTTTCGCGCCCTGCCGTGGAAGCCGGCGAGCGTCTCGGGTTCTTGCCGGGCGATATGCGTGACAAGGTCGATCCCTATCTGCGTCCGCTGTACGACGCGCTTTACGATGTTCTGCCGCCGGAAAAAGTCGAACGTGACATCGAGACGGGCGTCATCGAAATCGCGCCGCTGGCGTTTATGCGCGGTCGCACGCTCGCCAACGCGTTCGTCATCCTCGACGAAGCGCAGAACGCATCGAGCATGCAGATGAAGATGTTCCTGACCCGCCTCGGCGAGAACGCGAAGATGGTCGTCACCGGCGATCCCTCGCAGATCGATCTGCCGCCCGGCGCATGAAGTCCGGGCTCGAAGAAGCCGTGCACCTGCTCGATGGTGTCGAGGGTATCTCGGCCGTGCGCTTCAACGTGGCGGACGTCGTCCGGCGCGATCTCGTCGCTAAAATTGTTTCGGCCTATGACAACGCCAAGTAACCAGAGCGTCCCCCCGGCGGATCGCGCGCCGGCTAGCGGGCTTGACGTCGATCTCGTCTGCGACGACGAGGACCGATGGTCCGGCCTCGGTGACATCGAGGCCGTGGTGCAGGCGGCGGCCAATGCGCTCGCCGCTTGGCCAGATCTGTTGGACGGCCCGTCTGCTGTTGCCATTGCCCTTTCAACGGACGCCGAAGTGGCGGCTTTGAACGCGCAGTTTCGCGGCAAGGCCAAGCCGACCAACGTGCTGTCGTTTCCGGCAGGTGATGGTGCGCCGCAGGGGTTTCTGGGCGATATCATACTGGCGCAAGAAACCGTGATGCAGGAAGCCGCCGATCAAGGCACGCCTGTCCATCACCACGTCCAGCATCTGGTGGTTCACGGCCTTCTGCATTTGCTGGGCTACGACCATGAAACGCCGGCGGACGCCGAGCGCATGGAAGCCCTTGAAATCCGAATTTTAGAAATGCTCGGCGTTGCGAACCCCTACACGGGTGAGCTTATTGCCATTACAAAGGAGTGATCGGGGTTTTCCCTTTTGATCAAACAATGACCGACCAATCGAACGACAAGACGAATACAGAACCTCCATCAACCGACGATGCCCGTGTGCATGGTACACATGGGTGGCTGCAGGCGATGCGCCACCGATTGGGCCTTGGCGGCCCCCAGACGTTGCGGGACACGATTGAAGACGCGCTAAAAGCGCCGGACCCAACCGCGACATTCACTGATGCCGAACGCAAAATGCTGGAGCGCTTGCTGCGCTTCGGATCGAGCCGCGTTGCCGCCATCATGGTGCCACGCGCCGATATTATCTCACTTGATGAAAGCGAGCCGTTGTCTGAACTTTTAAAGACGTTCGATGACGCCGGTGTGTCACGCATTCCGCTGTACAGCGAAACGCTGGATGATCCGCGCGGCATGATTCACGTCAAAGACCTCTTCGGCTGGCTGATGGCGGAAGCCATGGGGCAGCATCGCAAATCCGATAAGGACAACAGTCAGGCCAAGAGCGATAGCCAAGAGGGCGAGGATCAAGGGATGGCGGCACGCCTCGACCTCTCACATGTCGATCTGACGCGACCCATCACGACTGCGAAAATCCGTCGCCAGGTGCTGTATGTGCCGCCGTCAATGCCTGCCGCCGATCTGCTCATTCGTATGCAGTCAACGCGCATCCATATGGCGCTGATCGTCGATGAGTACGGCGGCACCGACGGCCTCGTCACCATCGAAGATCTGGTCGAGCAAATCGTTGGTGATATCGAGGACGAGCACGACGAAGACGAAGAAACCAACATCACGTCCGATCCAAAGCTTGGCTTGATCGCGATTGCCCGCACGCCGATTGCCGAGCTTGAGGAGCATTTGAAGCTCAAACTTCTCAATGAGGACGAGGAGACCGACATCGACACCATCGGCGGCTTGGTGTTCTCGATCCTGGGCCGCGTGCCAGCGCGCGGTGAATTGATCCGCCACGCGACGGGTGTGGAATTCGAAGTGCTGGATGCCGATCCGCGGCGCGTCAAGAAGGTCAAGATCCATCTACCGCGCCCAGCGAGCGCGCGCTCGCAAACCGGCAGTCCGAAAGTCTGATGGCAACAGCTATCGCCAATTTCGCACGCGCCGCGCAGTTGCGCGATTGTATTGCATCTCAGACGGGATGGCGGCGCGCAGCTTTGGCCTGTGTTGCCGGCAGCGCGTCGGTGCTGGCCTTCGCGCCCTTCTATGCGTCGCCCATCCTCTTTCTGACGTTTCCGGTTTTTATCTGGCTGATCGATTCCAGTCGGACGCCAAAAGCAGCGGCCGTTTCGGGCTGGTGGTTCGCGTTTGGATATTTCTTCTTCAATCTCGTTTGGATTGGCGAAGCGTTCCTTGTCGAAGCCGACAAATTCGCGTGGCTGCTGCCGTTTGCGATCACGTTGCTACCGGCAGGGCTGGCGCTGTTCTGGGCCTGGGCGGCCGCGCTCATGCGCCGGTTCTGGCTGTCGGGATTTGCGCGCGTGCTGGTGTTCGCCATTGTGCTCAGTATCGCTGAATGGCTGCGCGGCCATATCTTTACAGGGTTGCCGTGGAACGTGCCCGGCTACGCGCTGACCGCGCCCGTCGAGCTTATGCAAAGCGCGGGCGTGTTCGGCATCTACGGCTTGACGCTGATCGCCAGCATTGTGTTTGCGGGGCCGCTGGTGCTGCTCGCGGATGCGCAGTCGTCGTGGCGGCAAGCGCTGGCGCTTGGTGCGCTGCCGATCGCGGCGTTGTGGGGCTATGGCGCCGTGGTTCTCAGTGCGCCGCAGGCCTTCGTTGACGGCGTCAAAATTCGCATTGTGCAACCGAGCGTGTTGCAGACGGAGAAGTGGCGGCCCGAACATCAACGCCGCATTTTCGACGATCACCTTTTGTTGTCCGTGACCGATGCCAGCGGCAAACGCGACGATCTGGAAGGCATAACTCATGTCATCTGGCCGGAAGCGGCGATGCCGTTCTTTCCGCTCGAAGCGCCCAACGCGCTCGCAGAAATAGCAGCCATGTTGCCGCCCGGGCGGGTGCTGCTGACGGGCGCGCTGCGGCGAGAATTCGCCAAGGGTAGCGAAAGCGAAGCGCCTGCCACCGCCGCCGCCAATGCCAAAGCCTTCAATTCCATTCTCGCCTTCGACGACGTCGCAACGCTGATTGCCCACTATGACAAACAGCATTTGGTGCCATTCGGCGAATATCTGCCGGCAGAGCCTATGCTGACGGCTTTGGGGTTGAAGAAGCTGACCTACGGCCGTGGGTCGTTCACGCCGGGTGCCGCAACCCGCCCCCTCATGTCGGTGAAGGGATTGCCGCCCATCGCCGGCATCATTTGCTACGAAGCCCTGTTTCCGGGCGCAGTAGCGCACACAGGCGTGCGGCCGGGGCTGATCCTCAACGTCACGAACGACGGCTGGTTCGGCAATTCGACGGGTCCGCGTCAGCACTTCCAGCAAACGCGCGTGCGCGCTGTGGAACAGGGTATTCCGCTGCTAAGGGCCGCGAATAACGGCATTTCTGCCGTTGTCGATGGAAATGGCCGGATTTTGAGCGAACTCGGCATGAATGTGCGCGGTGTGATCGACAGTCCACTACCCGCAGTGGCTCCTCCGACGCTGTACGCCCGTTACGGAGATCTGGTCTTCTTGGCCCTGCTGGCGGGCATGTTCGCCGTCTGCTTTGGGCTTCGTGGCAAAGCCAGCGGTTAATCAAGATGTTGCCGCGAGCGTCCTGCCGGTAGTACCTTCGGTTGACGTTTGGGTGACGCGCACCTAGGAAGTGTGCAGGCTCGCGGGGCGAGTTCTTTTGGGTTCTGGACGCCGATGGCTGACAATAACGACATGGATGACACCGTAACCGACGACCTTCCTCGCGGATCACGCCGCGCAAACCCCATGGACGTGCACGTCGGCACTCGGGTGCGCCTGCGCCGCATGTTGCTTGGAATGAGCCAGGAAAAGCTTGGCGAGCATCTCGGGCTGACATTCCAGCAGGTTCAGAAATACGAAAAAGGCGTCAATCGCATCGGTGCCAGCCGATTGTTCGATCTGGCCAAGGTTTTGGGCGTTCCGGTACAGTTTTTCTACGATGAAGCGCCGGCCGGCACCTACAGCGCAGCGGAACCGATCGCTGGGTTCGCGGAACAGCCGGGCGAAAGCTACGTCGTCGAGTTTCTCGGCAGCCGCGACGGACTTGAATTGAACAAGGCGTTCGCGCGGATCAAGGATCCCAAGGTGCGCCGGTCCATCGTCGATCTTGCCCGCTCGCTGGCTGGCGAAGAAGAGTCCCAATCATAACAAGCCATAATTCGCCGCCAATGGCCGGAATTGCACCGTCATCCGGCACTGAAATGGCTTGCGTTATGCACAAGCTCGCGACTCAGCGCATCCTTGACCCATTCTGCAAAGACTGCAACAAACCGGCCTGATTTTGGCCTGCGGTACCGACCGTAGGCTCACGCCAGTGCGCTCGATCTTCGTCGGGCCGGCGTCAAACAAACGGGGGCCAACTTGGCACGTAAGTCGTTTCTGTTCACCAGCGAATCCGTTTCCGAAGGTCACCCCGATAAGGTCTGCGACCGCATCTCCGACGAGGTCGTCGATATGTTCTATCGCGAAAGCCTTGCCGCCAAGCTCGATCCGTGGGCCATCAGGGCTGCCTGCGAAAGCATGGCTACGACGCAGCGCGTCGTGATCGCGGGCGAATATTCGAACACGCCGGAAAGCGTGACGGTGCAGATGATCCAGGACGTCGCCCGCAAGGCGATCAAGGATATCGGCTACGAGCAAGACGGCTTTCATTGGGCCAACTGCAACATCGAAGTGCTGCTGCATGGGCAGTCCGCCGACATTGCGGCGGGCGTCGATGCCAAGCAGCCGACGAACGCCGAAGAAGGCGCGGGCGACCAGGGCATCATGTTTGGATACGCCTGCACCGACACGCCTGAACTGATGCCGGCACCGATCTATTACGCCCACAAGATCCTGCAGAACCTTGCTATCGACCGCAAAGCCAAGAAGGGCGATGCCGCTAAACTCGGTCCGGACTCGAAGAGCCAGGTGACGGTGCAATACGAAGATGGCAAGGCGGTCGGCGTCACGCAAATCGTCGTTTCGCATCAGCATATCATAAAGGATCTGACGTCGAGGCAGGTGCGCGATATCGTTGAGCCGTATGTGCGCGCAACGCTGCCGGATGGCTGGATCAGCAAGGATACGCAGTGGCACATCAATCCGACGGGCGCGTTCTACATCGGCGGTCCCGATGGTGATTGCGGCCTGACCGGGCGCAAGATCATCGTCGATACCTACGGTGGCGCGGCGCCGCACGGCGGTGGTGCGTTCTCCGGTAAGGACCCGACCAAGGTTGACCGCTCAGCGGCTTATGCCTCGCGCTATCTGGCGAAGAACGTCGTCGCGGCCGGCCTTGCTGATCGCTGCACCATCCAGTTGTCGTACGCGATCGGTGTTGCACGTCCGCTGTCGATCTATGTTGATACGCACGGCACGGGTAAGGTCGATGAAGCGGTAATCGAAAAGGCGCTTGCGAAGGTCATGGACCTGACCCCGCGCGGTATCCGCTCGCATCTCGATCTCAACAAGCCAATCTATGCGCGGACGGCAGCTTACGGCCACTTTGGCCGCGCGGCCGACGCCGATGGCGGGTTCTCATGGGAAAAGACTGACCTTGCCAGCAAGATCAAGGCTGCGGTCTGACGCTGGACTGAGGCACAGAGTTTTGAAAGCGGCCGCGGAATGCGGCCGTTTTTTGTATGTTTTGTTGAAGTGGACCGAACGGCACCGCGTATGACGATTCGAGATAACACCCGCGAGTTGCGCTCTTTCGGGCGGCGCAAGGGGCGCAAGGCGACGCCGCGGCAGGCTGCATTGCTGCGCGATGTGCTGCCGCGCATCGCGATCGATCTTGCCGCGCCTTTCGCGCTTTCTACTTCTTCCGTGCCTTCCGCCGTGCCTTGCGACTCCCCTGCGGGGAGCCGGCCGGAAGGCACAAACGAAGCATGGCTTGAAATCGGCTTCGGTGGCGGTGAACATCTGGTCTGGCAGGCCAAGCAGAATCCGGTCGTCACGCTGATCGGCTGTGAGCCGTTCGAGGATGGCGTGGTCAAGGTGCTCGACGCCGTTGAGCGCGATCATCTCGCTAATGTCCGAGTCCACATGGGCGACGCCCGAGACGTGCTGCGCTGGCTGCCTGACGCGTCGATCGCGCGTGCCTTCATTCTGTTTCCGGACCCCTGGCCGAAGCGAAAGCATCAAAAGCGCCGCTTGGTTAACGCCAGCACGCTGGCGCTGCTGGCGCGCATTCTGAAACCCGGAGCGGAGCTGCGTTTCGGCACCGATATCGGCGACTATGCCCGCTCGGCGCTCGAAGCCTTTCACGCCGAAAAGCGATTTTGCTGGCAGGCAGAGCGACCCGCCGATTGGCGCATCCGCCCTGCCGATTGGCCGGAAACCCGCTATGAGGCAAAGGCTGAACGGGAAGGCCGCGTGCGCTACTATTTCCGCTTCCGGCGATTGTAATAGCTGGCGCCGCATGCGATGGCGCTTGCGTTTGCCGCTAAAATCACATAGCGTTAGCCTATCCCAATAACAAAAGATCGAAACGCCGAGTGGACCCCTGAGGCCCGCTCCCAACGGTCTTTGACCACTGGTTTTGTAAGGTTCGATTTGCACACGATGACGGCTACCGACGCTCCACAGTCCGAGGTTTCGACCGACCGCTTCATGCGGGAGACCGGTCTGGCCGCGGAATTTGCGGCTATCGCAGAGCCCGTGCTGGACGGCATGGGCTTCCGGCTCGTGCGCGTGCTGATTACCGGCGCCGTTGAACGCGTCGTGCAGATCATGGCCGAACGGCCGGACGGGTCGATCACCGTCGATGATTGCGAGACGATCTCTAAAGGACTTTCGCCGGTGCTGGACGTGGCCGATCCGCTGTCGGGCAAATACCGGCTTGAGATTTCCTCCCCCGGCATCGATCGTCCGCTCGTGCGTCCGAGCGATTTTGAAGATTGGTCGGGCCACGAAGCCAAGATCGAACTGAAAGAGCCGGTCGACGGCCGCAAGCGCTTCAAAGGCGAGCTGGAAGGCTTCGAGGATGGCGAGGTTCGCATCGCCGCCGAAGCCGGATCGCTCGGTATTCAGCATCTCGGCTTTCCGGTTGATCTGATCGCCGACGCCCGCTTGGTGCTGACCGATGATTTGATCCGCGATGCTTTGGCACGCGCGAAGAAAAGGCATTCCGGACGGCCCGGTGATGGTGCCGAACTCGACGAAGATGAACTCGACCAAAAAGAACTCGACCCAAAAGACTTGGAGGACTGACCCATGGCCACGGCCGGTATTAGTGCCAACCGCTTAGAGCTGTTGCAAATCGCAGACTCGGTTGCGCGCGAAAAGACGATCGACAAAAAGATCGTCATCGAAGCCATGGAAGAGGCGATCCAGAAGGCGGCCAAGGCCCGCTATGGCGCGGAAAACGATATCCGCTGCGAGATCGATCCGAAGACCGGCGAATCCAAGCTGACGCGCGTGCTCGCGGTTGTCGATGAGGTCGAGAACGATTCGACCCAGGTCAATCTGGCGGACGCCCAGAAGCGCAACCCCGACGCCAAGGTCGGTGACTTCATCGCTGAAACGTTGCCGCCGTTGGAATTCGGCCGCGTCGCCGCGCAGAACGCCTGAAACGGGTGATCGTGCAAAAGGTGCGCGAAGCCGAGCGTGACCGCCAGTTCGCAGAGTTCAAGGATCGCATCGGCGACATCGCCAACGGCACCGTCAAGCGCGTCGAATACGGCAACGTGATCGTCGATCTCGGCCGCGCTGAAGGCATCATCCGCCGCGATGAAATGATCCCGCGCGAAAACGTGCGCCTCGGCGATCGCATCCGCGCCTTCATTTATGATGTTCGCCGCGAGCAGCGCGGTCCGCAGATCTTCCTGACGCGCGCGTTCGGAATTCATGGCCAAGCTGTTTGCGCAGGAAGTGCCGGAAATCTACGACGGTGTCGTTGAAATCAAGTCGGTCGCCCGCGATCCCGGTTCGCGCGCCAAGATCGCCGTGATCTCGAAAGATTCTTCCATCGATCCGGTTGGTGCTTGCGTTGGTATGCGTGGCGCCCGAGTGCAGGCCGTCGTCAACGAATTGCAGGGCGAAAAGGTCGACATCATCGAGTGGAACCCGGATGCGGCGAGCTTCATCGTCAACGCACTGGCACCGGCGGAAGTCACCAAGGTCGTGTTGGAT
The DNA here is from genome assembly GCA_016716675.1 of Hyphomicrobium sp. Taxonomy (GTDB): domain Bacteria; phylum Pseudomonadota; class Alphaproteobacteria; order Rhizobiales; family Hyphomicrobiaceae; genus Hyphomicrobium_B. The sequence goes on along the minus strand of JADJVG010000013.1, from coordinate 94,889 downwards.
GAAGATTCCAACCGCATCGAGGTCGTCGTGCCCGACGACCAATTGTCGCTGGCCATCGGCCGGCGCGGCCAGAACGTGCGATTGGCGTCGCCAGCTGACCGGCTGGGACATCGACATCATGACAGAAGCCGAGGAATCGGAGCGCCGCCAGAAGGAATTCGCCGAGCGCACGCAGTTGCTCATGGATGCCCTCGACGTCGACGAAGTGATCGCCCAGTTGCTGGTCACCGAAGGCTTCGCGTCGATCGAGGAAGTCGCGTTCGTCGATTTGTCGGAAATCTCGCATATCGAAGGTTTCGACGCCGATACGGCCGAGCAGATCCAGAACCGCGCCAAGGAATTCCTGGAGAACCAGGAAGCCGAACGTGACGCCAAGCGCCGCGAACTTGGTGTTGCCGACGACATGGCCGAAATTCCGGGCATCACCACCGCGATGATGGTGGCGCTCGGCGAGAACGGCGTGAAGACGGTCGAAGATTTTGCCGATTGCGCAACCGACGAGCTTGTCGGCTGGACGGAGCGCAAGAAGGAGAAGGACGCCGAGGCGATCCGCCATAAAGGCTTCCTCGATGGCTTTGAGCTGTCGCGCACCGACGTCGAAGGCATGATCATGGCGGCCCGCGTGCAGGCCGGGTGGATCACGGCTGAAGATCTGGAGCCTGCGACAGAAGAACCCGCCAATGGCGAGGAAAGCCCTGACGGTGGCGAAAATGCCCCCGCTCAGAGCTAAGTGACATGAAAGGCGAGGCATCAGAGGTCGCGTGGCAGAAACACGGCATACACGGCGCAAACTTGACCCCGACAGCCTTGCGGCTGACGGGGTGCAGCGCATGTGCGCCGTCACGCGCGCTGAAGGCTCGCCCGAGGCGCTGATCCGCTTCGTTCGCGGGCCGGACGGTCAGTTGACGCCCGATCTGGAGCATCGGCTGCCGGGCCGCGGCGTGTGGGTTGAGTGCTCCCGTGCAACGGTCGAAAAAGCAATAAAAACAAAGGCTTTTGGGCGGAGCCTGCAGGCCGATGTGGTCGTGCCAGTGGATCTCGCCGATCGCCTCGATGCGATGCTTGCCCGCCGTGCTACCGATGCCCTGGCGCTTGCCAACAAGGCAGGCGGCGTGATCGCCGGATTTCAGCAGGTTGATGCCGCGCTCGAGAAGGACGCAGTTGCCGTACTTTTGCATGGCGTCGATGCCGCAGTGGACGGTCGCGGCAAGCTGGATCGTAAATTTACGGCCATTCAGCGCGAAAAGGGCTGCAAAGCCGCGATTGTCGACAATCTGACAATCGCAGAAATGAGCTTGGCCATGGGCCGCCCAAGTGTGGTACATGCTGCGCTTATACCCGGAGGACTGGCGAAGCGGTTTCAGAGGGAGGCGGAGCGCGTTGCGCGTTTTCGCTCGACCTCGACACCCGGTCAGTTATTTGAAACGAACGCTCAAAGCGAAGGTTAAACGGACAAACGCATGACGGACCAGAACGACCAAACTGACAAAACCCTGCGGGCTGGAGGGCGTAAACCGCTCTCGCTGCAGCGAACGGTCGAGTCTGGCCATGTGCGGCAGAACTTCAGCCATGGGCGCAACAAGATGGTTGTGGTCGAAAAGAAAAAGACCCGAAAGCTGGGTCCCGGCGGTGAACCCGTCGTTGAAGCCCCAGCACCTGTTGCTGCACCCGTCGCGGCAAAGCCGCGGGCGGCCGCACCTCAGCGGCCAGCGGAAGCGCAATCATCGACCGAGATGCGGTCCGGTGGCCAGGCGCGCATTCTGTCGAAGGAAGAACAGGCAGCCCGCGCCAGCGCGCTGGCCGCAGCGCGCGCTGAAGATCTCGCGCGCCCAGCCGAAGTCGAAGTGGTTCGCTTCGAACCCGTTCGCCCGCCGGAGCCCGCGCCTGAAGCGCAGCCTGCAGCCGCAGCGCCGAGTGAAAAGCCCGTCGCAGTCGCACCTGCTGCTGCACCAGCGCCGGCACCGACTGCCGCGGCACCGGCCGCAGCGCCTGCAGCCGCGCAGCCAACGGCGTCCGCGCCGTCGGCGCCAGCCCCACGTCCGTCCAACCGCGACGACTCCAGCCGTGCGCCGCGCGAAGGTCCGCGCCCACCGCGCGAGGATCGCGATAGCGGCCGTTCCGGTTTTGCCCGGACAGGCAACAGCGCACGCCCGTCCAACCCGGCATTCATGCCGCGCGCCTCGGGCCGCCCGCAAGAAATCATTCTGCCGGGCCTGACCCGTGGTGGGCCGGCCGCGACGGAAGCCGTGGTCGAGAAGCCCTCGCGCCCCGTGCGTCCTGTCATCACCAAGACCGTGACGGAGGACGATGACGTCCGCAAGCGCGGTCCAGGCGGTGTCAAGATTACGCGGCCCGCGCCGAAGGTGGTCGATGACAGCCGTCAGCGCACCAAGATTTCGATTACCAACTTCGACCGTGAAGCCCAGCAGCGTTCGCTCGCCTCGCTGAAGCGCAAGCGCGAGAAGGAAAAACTGAAGGCGATGGGCATTCCTCAGGCGCGTGAGAAAATCTCGCGCGAGGTGGTCATTCCCGAAGTCATCACGATCCAGGAACTCTCCAACCGTATGGCCGAGCGTGCCGTCGACCTCATCAAGTATTTGATGAAGGAAGGCCAGATGCACAAAATCACCGACGTGATCGATGTCGATACCGCCGAGCTGATCGTGCAGGAGTTCGGCCACACCGCCAAGCGCGTTTCGGAAGCCGACGTTGAAGAAGGCTTCATCGGCAAGGATGACCGCGCCGACGACAGCACGCTGGAGCCGCGCGCTCCGGTGGTGACCGTCATGGGTCACGTCGACCACGGCAAAACCTCGCTGCTCGATTACATTCGCCGCACCAAGGTGGCCTCGGGCGAAGCCGGTGGCATCACCCAGCACATCGGTGCCTATCAGGTGCAGACGCCAAGCGGCGGCAAGGTGACGTTCATCGACACGCCAGGCCATGAAGCGTTTACCGCCATGCGTGCCCGCGGCGCCAAAGCAACCGACATCGTCGTGCTGGTTGTTGCGGCCGATGACGGTGTGATGCCGCAGACGGTCGAAGCCATCAATCACGCAAAGGCCGCCGGCGTGCCGATGATCGTTGCGATCAACAAAATCGATAAGCCGCAGGCCGATCCGAAGCGCGTGCAGACCGACCTTCTGCAGCACGAGATCGTCGTCGAAAGCATGGGCGGCGATACGCTGGAAGTGCCGGTTTCGGCGTTGAAGCGCACCAACCTCGACAAGCTGCTGGAAGCCATCCACCTGCAGGCCGAAATTCTCGACCTGAAGTCAAATCCGAACCGCTCGGCGGAAGGCATCGTCATCGAAGCCAAGCTGGAGCGCGGCCGCGGTCCTGTCGGCACCGTGCTCGTGCAGCGCGGAACGCTGAAGGTGGGCGATATCATCGTTGCCGGTATGGCGTGGGGCCGCGTGCGCGCGTTGCTCGACGACAAGGGCGCCCACATCGTTGGTGCGGGTCCGTCGCAGCCGGCGGAAGTTTTGGGCTTCGATAGCGCGCCGGAAGCTGGCGATCAGTTCGCGGTTGTCGAAAGCGAAGCGCGTGCTCGCGAGATCACCGATTACCGTGTCCGCAAGCGCCGTGAGACGTTGGGCTCGGCGGGTACACCGCGCACGCTCGAACAGATGATGCAGACGCTCAAGGACGCCGCCGGTCAGAAGGAATTCAACCTTCTCATCAAGGGCGACGTGCAGGGCTCGGTCGAAGCCATCATCGGCTCGCTCAAAAAGCTCGGCACGGACGAGGTTATCGCTCGCATCGTACACACGGGCGTTGGCGGCATCACGGAATCCGACGTTGCACTGGCATCCGCTTCGAAAGCGGTGGTCATCGGCTTCAACGTGCGCGCCAACGAACAGGCAAAGCGCGCAGCCGACACGCAGGGCATCGAAATTCGCTACTACAACATCATCTACGATTTGGTCGATGACGTGAAAGCGGCAATGTCCGGCTTGCTGGCACCGACCAAGCGCGAAGTGTTCCTCGGCTACGCGACGATCGAGCAGGTCTTCAACATTACGAAGGTCGGCAAGGTTGCTGGTTGCCAGGTTACGGAAGGCAAGGTCGAACGCGGCGCCAAGGTTCGTTTGCTGCGCGACAACGTCGTGATCCACGAAGGGTCGCTTGCGATCCTCAAGCGGTTCAAGGACGACGTGAAGGAAGTCTCGGTCGGTCAGGAATGCGGTATGTCGTTCGCGAACTACCAGGACATCCGCGAAGGCGACCAGATCGAGTGCTTCCAGGTCGAAACCATCGCCAGAAGTCTCTAAGCGCTCACGGATGCTGAGCCGAACGGCGCAAAAGTGCGTCGTTCGGACATTTTCCGCGAGGGGCGCGGTTCTCCGCGGTGGCCCCTAGCCGCTGGGTTCTACGAGCCAACTTTTCATACTGACTTTCTACGAGGAGCCGCGCGCGGTCCAATCCCGCGGCGGAAAACGAATGACACGAAAGAAATCGACTTCGGCCGCTAAAGGCCCATCGCAACGCATGTTGCGTGTCGGCGAACTGATCCGCCACAAAGTCTCGGAAATGCTGATCCGCGGTGACATCCATGACGATGTGATCGCAGCCCATTCGATCACGATTCCCGAAGTGCGCATTTCGCCCGATCTCAAGGTCGCGACGGTGTATGTGATGCCGCTCGGCGGCAAGGACATTAAGCCTGTCATCGAGGCGCTCACGCGCAACAAGAAATATATTCGCGCCGAAGTCGCCCATACGCTGAACTTACGCTATGCGCCGGATCTCAAATTCCGCGAAGACGAAACCTTCGAGGAAGCGACGCGCATCGACCGCCTCCTGGACAGCCCCAAAGTGCGCCAGGACGTGGAGAAGAAATAAGCGATGTCACGCCGCAAAAAGGGCAACCCGGTTCACGGCTGGGTCATTCTCGACAAACCGTTGAACATGACATCGACGCAGGCCGTCGGTGCGATCCGCCGCGCATTCAACGCACAGAAAGCCGGGCATGCCGGCACCCTCGATCCGCTGGCAACCGGCATTTTGCCGATCGCTCTCGGAGAAGCCACGAAAACCGTGCCCTACGCTGTTGATGGCGAAAAAGCCTATCGCTTCACGGTGCGCTGGGGTGCGGAGACGACAACCGACGATACCGAAGGCCCGGTGACCAACGCTAGCGAGACGCGGCCAACGCGCGCCGCCATCGAAGCGCTGCTGCCACAGTTTCACGGTGAGGTCAGTCAGGTTCCGCCGGCATTCTCGGCCATCAAGATTGCTGGCGAACGCGCCTATGATCTGGCGCGCGACGGCGAGGAAGTTATTCTCGCGGCCCGCACCGTCGTGATTGAGCGTTTGGCGCTTGTCGATCAGCCGGATGATGCAACCAGCGTGTTCGAAGCCGAATGCGGAAAGGGCACGTATGTGCGCGCTCTTGCGCGCGACATGGGCCGGTTGCTCGGATGCTTCGGGCACGTCATCGCGCTGCGCCGGACGCGCGTCGGACCGTTCGAAGAAGCCAACGCGGTGACGTTGGAGGCAATCCAGGCCGCCGCGCAATCGGACGATCCAAACGCCACCGACAAAATCCTGGAGCCCGTTGAATTGGCGCTTGCCGATCTGCCGGAATTGCTGGTGTCGCAAAGCGACGCCGCGAGCTTGGCGCGCGGTCAGTCCGTGCTGATCCGTGGCCGTGACGCCCCCATCCTGGAAGGCCCGGCGTTCGCAACGTCGAAAGGCCGGCTGATCGCACTCGGCGAACTCGATAAGGGCGCTCTGCACCCGACCCGCGTTTTTAACCTCGGGTGATTTGCGGGTCGAATTTTGCCGGGTTTGCGATTGTTTTGATTTAGGCCTGCGGTTTTTCTTGCGCATGACACAATTTAGGACTACTGAACGCTCCATCGACTTGGCCGGACGACAGGGCCGCTACGCCTTTGCACTGCTGGGCGCACGCTGAGAGCTTCCACTCCCATATCGAGAACCGGGTTTTTGGTTGTGCCTTGGCACGGCTGGACGCCCACGTGCAAACTAGCCTTGAAAGGGCCAACGACTATGTCTCCAGGTACCGTTAAATTCTACAACGATCAAAAGGGCTACGGCTTCATCGCACCGGCTGACGGCGGCAAGGACGTTTTCGTCCACGCAACCGCTCTGTAACGCGCTGGCATGCGCAGCCTGTCGGAAGGCCAGAAGGTCCTTTTCGACACGCAGGAAGATCGTCGTAGCGGCAAGATCGCTGTCGGCAACATCCAGGCTGCCTAAGCCATTTTACATGGCGCGTCGGAAGCTCCTTCGTGGGATTTCTTGAAAGCGCCGGTAGAAACGCAATGAGGCCGCTCTCGCAAGAGGGCGGCTTTTTTGTTGACGGAACCGCCTTTTCCGGGTGGGCTGCTTTGGCGCGTAAGCCGTTTTCGGCGCGCAGCGCGGCTCATCGCTCTCGGGCTTTAGCCGCTTTTACTAGCGCCGCCGGTCCTGCTGATTAAGTGCAGGTGCCTTCGTAGAACTGGCAGGCGGCAACATCATTTTCTCGGCACATTTTCAGCCACGTCCAGCAGCCCGGCTTATCCGATGGCCACTTATCCGATGGTCGGGCTTCGGCGCCGTAGGTGCTGCGCACCGAAACGCACTTGCCATTGTGTGCCTCGTAATGGCGTTTGCATTGGCAGTCGCCGTCGCTATTGCGGTAAGCGTTTTTACCACAAGACCGCGCGAGGCTGAGCAGACCATCGGCGGCCTGCGCCACCGGCAGCGGCGCGGCACTGGTCAGCACCAGCGCCAGGGCGAAAATGCTTCGCGTTGCGGATCTCGGGAATTTCATCGGGCAATCCTTTTCTTTGGTCCATTGCAACGCTGCGCCACCGTAAAAAGTTCGCCAGCCACTAGCAAACGCAATTTGCGTCCGCGGAAGCGCGCGCCGGGCAACCAACCTAGCGGCGTCGTTCGACTAGGTGCCAGCCGGGCTTCAGGCCGTCGTGCGTGGATAAACATATTGATTTTGAAGGATAATCCGCCGCGCAATTCGATCTCGCCTTTGCGCCGGTTTCGTGTATAAAGACGCCATCCGCGCGGCCCACAACCGGTCCGCGCGGTGTTCTTTTGCGACCCCGCTGGACGACATCCCGGCCGTGGCCGCTTTTTTGAAACTCCATTTTGAAAGGAGACCACGATGTCGGAAGTTGCACCTCATCGTAAAGAGGCGAAGACGGCTGTTATCAAAGCCAGCGCCACCAAGGCCAACGACACCGGTTCGCCGGAAGTTCAGATCGCCGTGCTCACCCACCGCATCAACGAACTGACCGACCACTTCAAGCTGCACAAGAAAGACAACCATTCGCGTCGCGGCCTGCTGAAGATGGTGTCTCAGCGCCGCCAGTTGCTCGACTACGTGAAGAGCAAGGACAACGCGCGCTATCAGAAGATCATTGAGAAGCACGGTATCCGCCGCTAATCGGACCCGGACAGCGCGAGGCTGGAAAATGGCCGCCGCTACCGCAGAAAATTGACACCGAAGCCGTGCGCTGCCGCCGATAGGGCGTTGGCGCACGAGGCGTTTGTGCTGCACTGATGAGCACAACACGCATCCGTCCGTGGATAAGAGAAAAAGCGAAAACGAAAGACCGAAAACATGTTCGACATTCACCGCGTGGAAATCGATTGGGGTGGCCGCAAGCTGAAGCTCGAGACCGGCCGCATGGCGCGCCAGGCCGACGCCGCCGTGCTCGCCCAGTACGGCGAGACCAGCGTGCTCGCAACCGTTGTCGGTGCCCGCTCCGTCAAGCCCGGCATCGACTTCTTCCCGCTGACCGTAAACTATCAGGAGCGCACATACGCTGCCGGTAAAATTCCTGGCGGTTACTTCAAGCGCGAAGGCCGTCCGACCGAAAAAGAAACGCTGACCTCGCGTCTGATCGATCGCCCGATCCGCCCGCTGTTCGTGGAAGGCTTCAAGAACGAAACGCAGGTCGTCGTCACCGTGCTCTCGCACGATCTCGAAAACGATCCCGATATTCTTGGTATGGTCGCAGCGTCGGCCGCTTTGACGCTTTCCGGCCTGCCGTTCCTCGGCCCGATCGCCGGCGCCCGCGTTGGCGTCATCAATGGCGAATTCGTGCTGAACCCGATGGTCGATGAGATGAAAGAGTCGGCTCTCGATCTCGTCGTTGCCGGCACCAACGACGCCGTGATGATGGTTGAATCGGAAGCCAAGGAACTCTCGGAAGAGCAGATGCTCGAGGCCGTCATGTTCGGCCACAAGCACTTCCAGCCGGTGATCCAGGCGATCATCAAGCTCGCCGAGAAGGCCGCCAAGGAGCCGTGGGATTTCCAGGCCCCCGACAAGGCCAAGTAGCCAAGATCAGGTCAAGGCGATTGCCGAAGCGACCCTCAAGGAAGCTTTCTCGACCAAGGAAAAGGCCAAGCGCAACGATCTCGTCGGCGCCGCCAAGAAGGCCGTATTCGAAGGCGTCGCCATTCCCGCCGACGATCCCAACGAAAAGGTCTTGCTGACCGACGCGTTCAAGACGCTCGAAATGGACATCATGCGCGGCGACGTCTTCAAGACGAAGCTCCGCATCGATGGCCGCGACCTGAAGACCGTGCGCCCGATCGTGTCGGAAGTGCACGTTCTGCCGCGCACGCACGGCTCGGCGCTGTTCACGCGCGGCGAGACGCAGGCGATCGTGGTCGCGACGCTCGGCACGGGTGACGATGAGCAGTACATCGACAGCCTCGAAGGCACCAGGAAAGAGAACTTCCTGCTGCACTACAACTTCCCGCCCTACTCGGTCGGTGAAGTCGGCCGCATGGGTTCGCCCGGCCGCCGCGAAATCGGTCACGGTAAGCTCGCCTGGCGCGCCATCCGTCCGATGCTGCCGGTGAAGGAAGACTTCCCCTACACGTCCGCGTCGTCTCGGAAATCACCGAGTCGAACGGCTCGTCGTCGATGGCGACCGTCTGCGGCACCTCGCTCGCACTGATGGATGCCGGCGTTCCGCTGAAGCGCCCTGTGGCGGGTATCGCCATGGGCCTCATCAAGGAAGGCGATGATTACGCTGTTCTCTCCGACATCCTCGGCGACGAAGATCATCTCGGCGACATGGACTTCAAGGTTGCTGGCACCGAGAAGGGCGTGACCTCGCTGCAGATGGACATCAAGATCACCGGCATCACCGAGGAGATCATGAAGGTCGCGCTGAATCAGGCGCACGCCGGCCGCATGCATATCCTCGGCGAAATGTCGAAGGCTCTGACGGGTGCTCGCGAAGAGCTCGGCGAACATGCGCCGCGCATCGAAACGATCAAGATCCCGACCGACAAGATCCGCGAAGTGATCGGTTCGGGTGGTTCGGTCATCCGCGAAATCGTGGCTGAATCGGGCGCCAAGATCGACATCAGCGACGACGGTACGGTGAAGATCGCATCGTCGAACCGCGAGAGCATCGAAAAGGCCATGGCCCGCATCAAGGGCATCACGCAGGAGCCTGAAGTCGGCCAGATCTACAAGGGCAAGATCGTCAAGATCATGGAGTTCGGCGCGTTCGTGAACTTCTTCGGCGCCAAGGACGGCCTCGTGCACATCTCGCAGCTTTCCAACGGCCGCCCGGCAACCGTCGGCGAAGTCGTCAAGGAAGGCCAGGAAGTGTACGTCAAGCTGCTGGGCTTCGATGATCGCGGCAAGACGCGCTTGTCGATGAAGATCGTCGATCAAACGACTGGTCTCGAAATTCCGCGCGCCGAAGGCGAGCCGGAAGAAGTGTTCGAGAGCCGTCCGCCGCGCCGTGAAGGTGGCGATCGCGGTGGTCGTGGCGGTGGCCGCGGTCCGCGCAGATAAGAATAGACTTATTGGCGCTTCCGGCCGGTTTCACGAAACGGCGCCGGAAGTGTCGAGGCAAAAAAAGCCGCCGGATCGCAAGATCCGGCGGCTTTCTTATTTCCGAAAGCGTTAGACGCTTAGAAGTACTTGCAGGTCTTGTAGCCGAGCCAGTTGGTCGTGCAGCGCGCTGTGCGGCACTGGGCGCGGCCAACGCCCTTGATGTGGCGATGCCACTCGCTGATGCCACGACGGCACGAGCGATGCCAGCCGTGCGTCTTTTCAACTTGCGACTGTTCGAGTGCTGCATTCTTCATCAACGTGAGGTTCGGCAACGGTGCTGCCTGGCTCGACGTTGCTGCCGTAATCATAAACGCGGCGGCGACGGCGCCGGCAGCTAGACCATAAAATCGCATCGGGTACTCCCTCCCATTTCACTGACTGGATGACTGCAAAGTGAGCATGCACGGACTTTGAGACAAACCCGGGGCGCTCCCTTGGCGGCCCGTGCCGGCAAGCTGCCAGATCGCCGGTCAGCTTGCAATGGCAAGCGGTTTTTGTCCCAATCTCAATGCGTTGGCGATCACCGATACCGACGATAGGCTCATTGCCAGCGCCGCAATCATCGGGGAAAGCATGACCCCGAAGACGGGATAGAGCACGCCCGCCGCGATCGGAATTCCAAGCGCGTTGTAGCCAAACGCAAACACCAAATTCTGTTTGATGTTCGAGATCGTCGCTCGCGCCAGAACACGGGCACGGACCAAGCCTCTCAAATCTCCCTTTGGCAGCGTGATGCCGGCGCTTTCAATGGCGACGTCGGCGCCGGTGCCCATGGCGATGCCGGCATGCGCCGTGGTCAGCGCGATTGCGTCGTTGATGCCGTCGCCGGCAAACGCCACGGTGCGGCCGTTGGTTTTGAGTTCGGAAATCAGCCGCGATTTTTCTTCCGGCAGAAGTCCGGCGTGAACCTCGGTGATGCCAAGCTCGCGCGCCACAGCATCGGCCGTTTCGCGGCGGTCGCCCGTTGCCATGACAACGGTGAGCCCGAGCTGCTGCAATTGGCGCACGGCCTCGCGCGCCGTCGGCTTGATCGGGTCCGAGACGGCTAGCAGTCCAACCGCCGTGCCATCGATGGCGACGAACAACGGACTCTTGCCGTTGTTTGCCAGATGCGCGGCAGCATCAACGAAGGCTTTCGAGTCGACGTCTAGGGTCGCGAGGAAGCGCGCGTTGCCGATAGCGACGCGCTTGCCATCGACGATGCCGCGAGCGCCTTGACCAGACACCGCTTCGAAGTTCTGAACAGGTAGCACGCTGAGACCGCGCTCGTGCGCCGCGCGGGTGATCGCGGTCGCGATGGGGTGCTCGCTCTTGGCTTCGAGACTGGCGACCAGGGACAGCATGTCCATTTCCTCTATGCCGTCGCTTACGATGTCGGTCAGCTTCGGTTTGCCCTCGGTGAGCGTTCCTGTTTTATCGACGACGAGCGTGTCAGCTTTGCTGAAGGCTTCCAGTGCCTCGGCGTTGCGGATCAGGATACCTTCGCGGGCGCCGCGGCCGGTTGCAACCATGATCGAAATAGGCGTCGCAAGGCCAAGCGCGCACGGGCACGCGATGATCAGCACGAAACCGCCGCCACGATCGCGTAGGCGAGTGCCGGCGTTGGCCCAAACGCCAGCCACGCGAAGAATGCGGCGATCGCAGCCACCACGACGGCCGGCACAAAATAGCGCGAGACCCGATCAACCAGGGTCTGCAACGGTGCGCGGCTGCGCTGCGCGTCGGCAACCAACGACACGATGCGCGACAGCACCGTCTCGGACCCGACGGCGTGCGCCGTCATGTCGAACGCACCCCAGGTGTTGAGCGTGCCACCGGTCACGGCGTCGCCGGGACCTTTGTCGACAGGCAGTGCTTCGCCGGATAGCAAGGATTCATCGATGGCCGATTGTCCGTCATCGATGATGCCATCGACGGGTATCGACGCACCCGGTTTGATGCGAATGCGATCGCCGTGGAGAACTTCGTCGAGCGGCACCTCGCGTTCGCTGCCGTCGGCGCCAATGCGCAACGCGGTTTTCGACACCAGGTTCAACAGTGCACGGAGCGCGTCGCCGGTGCGGGCGCGGGCGTTGAGTTCCAGCACCTGACCCAGCAGAACCAAAACGATGATGACAGCAGCGGCCTCGAAATAGACCGGAACGGTTCCGTGGTGGCCGCGCATCTCGGCCGGGAAGAGATGCGGCAGGCCTACGGCCGCGAGGCTGTAGAGGAATGCCGCGCCGGTGCCGAGCGTAATCAACGTCCACATATTGGGCGCGCGATTTTTGATCGATGCGAAGCCGCGTTCGAAGAACGGTTTGCCGCAATAGAGAACGACAGGTGTCGCGAGCAGCAGCTCGACGATCTGCGCACCGCGTGCGCCGAACCAGCTGGTGACGTCGAGCCCGGCGTGTGCGCCCATGGCGAGAATGACCAGCGGCACGGTCAGCACCACGCCGATCTTGAGCCGATGTATGAAATCGATCAGTTCGGGATCGGGGCCTTGCGTGGCGGATGGAATGCCCATCGGCTCAAGCGCCATACCGCAGATCGGGCAGACGCCTGGGCCTTCCTGGACGATTTGCGGATCCATCGGGCACGTATACATCGTGCCCTTGGGTGCCGGCGGCTCTGCGGTTTTCGGTGCTGGGTTCAGATAGCGCCCGGGATCGGCGGCGAATTTCGTGCGGCAGCCTTCGCGGCAGAAATGATAGGTCATGCCGTTGTGATCGAAGGTCGGCTTGCCGGCCGTCGTGTCAACTTTCATGCCGCAAACGGGATCAATCGCGGTCGACGTTGATCCAGGTTCGGCGGGCGCGGCTTTTGGTGCTGGGTTCAAATAGCGCGCGGGATCGGCTGCGAATTTCGTGCGGCAGCCTTCTCGGCAGAAATGATACGTCGTGCCGGCGTGATCGAAGGTCGGTTTGCCGGCGGTTGTGTCGACTTTCATGCCGCAAACGGGGTCGATCGCGATCGCCGTTGGTCCAGGCTCAGTGGACGCGTTAATCGGTACCGCTGAGGGTCTTGAGACGGACTTTTTGAATAGCTCTGACATGTGGACGACTGGCCCCAGTTGCGTTCAGCGGCCGATCCTATCGACCAACATCAATATATGGGTTGCGCCGCATCAACTTGCGACCCTGCACGGCCGGCGAATAGTGTCACGATCGCCGCAGCATTGCGAATAGTATCGGCGGAATGATCAGCCATTGCAGCAGCGGGCTTAAGCCCAGACCGAAAAGGAGCGGCATGGCGTCGGCATAGGCCCATGATTTGCGCACGTAGACGTTCAGCCATTCACTGTACGCCGTGTAAGCGAGGCCGAGCCCCACTGCTGCGATGGCCACGGCTGCATAACGCTCTCGCGGCCATTCGGCGTTGCCGATCACGAGAACGGCGCCGAGCAACGCCGACAGTGCAATTACAACATCACCAATCGTACAGTGGATCGTGGCGTAGAGAATGGTTGCAACGCTGCCCTCTTGCCAGAGCGTGAACAACGGCATCTGCGCCAGTTCCCACATCAGATGCGCGACGAACGACGTGCCAGCATAGGTTCGCATGAACCGGTGCAACGTCATGTGCGGCGGTAGAGGATGCGTGATCGGCGAATTCATGTTAACCAAGCCTTCGAGGCAAGTCTTCGACGCAAGTCTTGGAGCGATGTCTGCAGACCAGTTTAGCATCCCGGGGCCGTTGAATTGCGGCAGGGGCTAGCTCCTGGTCAGGCTTTGGAAAACGCCGCGACGTCCGGCCAGAAGACGCGCGCCTTGGCGCTGACGTCGCTTGCGTCGCCCGTGGTTAGCACGGTCAGGCGCCCGCCTTCGTTGCCGCTAAGATAGTGCGGGCGCCGCGCCAGATAATCCTCAAAGCTGTCAGCGACGACTTCCGGCTGCGACAGGATCCGGGTGAACGGCGGCAAGTGGCGGCGGAACAGATGCTCGACCAGTGGGAAATGGGTGCAGCCTAAAATCGCGCGGTGCGGCGGCATGTTTGAGGTCTGCGCCATGAGCGCCGCGCAGCCTTCGGCCACTAAGGCTTCGAGGTCGGCTTCGGGGCGCTTGTCTTCGATGGCGCCGGCGAGTTCAGAACAGATCTGCTGGACGACGGTGACTTTTGGGCAGCGCTTGCGGATTTCTTCGGGGAACACGCCCGACGTCACGGTGCGCGTGGTGCCGAAAACGGCGATCGTGTCGGTGTTATATTTTTGCGGATACTGCGGCGACGTCACGGCCCACGGCGTCTGCGTCGCGGCTTCGACGGTCGGCGCGACGATGCCCAGCACATTGTGAGTGCCGGCCCATTTGCTCGATGGCAGCCATTGCTGTTGCAGGCGGCGCAAGGCAACGGCGGTGGCCGTGTTGCAGCCGAGCAGCGACAAGCGAGCGCCGCGATTGAAAAGGTCCTCGACGCAATCGCGCGTGAAGCCGACGATTTCATCGGATGAGCGATTGCCGTAGGGCACGTGGGCGTGATCGGCCAGATAGACAAAATCGGCATGGCGAAACCGCTGCGTGAGTTCGCGCAGCACAGTGAGGCCGCCAAGGCCAGGAATCAAAGACGCCGATCATGTGCCTGGAGTGTTTGCGACGGCCGATGCGGGCCGTCAACGGGGATGGAAAGCAGCGGCCAGTCTTCGACAGGCCGTTGCTGATCAGTGCAGGCCGCTTATTCCGCGGCTTCCGAGGGCGTGCTGCCGGACGCCTTGGTTTCTGCGTCGATCTCTTTGAGATTGTGCAGGTTCGGCATCGACACAGTGTTATATCCGCAATCGACGAAGTGCACTTCGCCGGTCACCGCGCCCGACATCGGCGACAGCAGGTAGAGCGCCGAGCCACCGACGTCGTCGAGGGTCGGGGTGCGCTTCAGCGGTGAATTCTCGCGCTGGAAGTTGAAGATCACACGCGCGTCCGAGACGCCAGCGCCTGACAGCGTGCGCATCGGACCAGCCGACAGCGCGTTGACACGAACGCCCTGCGGTCCAAGGTCTGCGGCAAGGTAGCGGACGGAGGCCTCGAGCGCGGCCTTGGCAACGCCCATGACGTTGTAAGATGGGACCCAGCGGGTTGCGCCGCCATACGACAGCGTGATCATCGAGCCGCCGTTCGGCATCAGGTCGGCGGCGCGCTTGGCGATCTCAGTGAACGAGAAGCACGAGATGACCATCGAGTTGATGAAGTTCTCGCGCGTCGTGTCGGCATAGCGGCCACCAAGTTCCTTGGGGTCGGAATAGGCCAGCGCGTGAACGACGAAATCGAGGCCCGCCCCATTCTTTCTCAATCCGCGAGAAAACGTTGTCGACGCTTGGCAGGTCGAGGACGTTGCATTCTTCGATGATTTTCGATCCGAGCGACTGGGCAAGCGGAAGGGCACGACGGCCAAACGCGCCGCCTTGATACGTGAAGGCGAGTTCAGCGCCTTGGCCTGCCAGAACGCGGGCGATGCCCCAGGCGATCGAGCGGTCATTGGCAACCCCCATCACGAGGCCGCGTTTGCCCGCCATCAGCGGACCGGGCTTTGCGATGTCGAAGTCGGTCATAGGGAGCCTCTTTTTGTCACCAAAATTACGTCCGTGAACTTGAAACCAACCGGCCCCAGGCTTGTATAATCTCATTACTCAGGCACCGTCTGTCGTTACGCAAAACACTGAAAACGGCCGTAGCGGCGTCGTCAGCTAAAGATCATGTCGGCGGAACACAAGAGTGGCATTTGTGCCGCCAAATCCGAAGCTGTTCGACATCACACAGTTAAGGTCGGCGTTGTCGATACGCTTTCTGACAATCGGCATATCTGCAAACGCCGGGTCAATTTCCTCGATGTTCGCGCTTTCGCAGATGAAACCGTTATTCATCATCAACAGCGAGAAGATGGCTTCCTGCACGCCGATGGCGCCGAGCGAGTGGCCCGTTAACGATTTCGTCGCGGCAATGGCGGGAACAGAGTCGCCAAAGACCTTGCGTATCGCGTCGATTTCCCTGGCGTCGCCAACCGGCGTACCGGTGCCATGTGGGTTAATATAATCGATCTTCGGCACGCCCTTGCCGTCGAGACCTTTGAGCGCAAGCTGCATGCAGCGGGCGGCGCCCTCGCCGGATGGCGCAACCATATCGAAGCCATCGGAGGTCGCGGCGTAACCTGCCACTTCGCCATAGATTTTGGCGCCACGGGCGCGGGCGTGTTCGAGTTCTTCCAGGACAACGACACCAGCGCCGCCAGCGATCACGAAACCGTCGCGGTTCTTGTCATAGGCGCGGCTGGCCTTCGCCGGCGTCGCGTTGAAACTCGACGACATGGCGCCCATGGCATCGAACAGATTGGAGAGCGTCCAATCGAGTTCCTCGCAGCCACCTGCAAAGATGATGTCCTGCTTGCCCCACTGAATTAATTCAGCGGCATTGCCGATGCAGTGGGCGCTCGTCGCACACGCCGACGAGATCGAATAGTTGACGCCCTTGATCTGGAACGCGGTCGCGAGCGCGGCCGAGGGGCCCGAGCACATGGCTTTAGGCACTTCGAATGGGCCGATCTTTTTCGGACCGCCCGTTTTGATAGTCGTCTCCGCAGCATCCACGATGGCGCGCGTCGATGGTCCGCCGGAGCCGAGAATGACGCCGGTGCGTTCGTTGACGACGTCGCCAGCGTCGAGGCCTGCATCGCGGATCGCCTGATCCATCGCGATCCAGTTCCAGCCGACGCCTGCGTTCATGAAACGCTTCGGCTTACGCGGAACAATCGATTCCCATTCGATGTCCGGGGCACCGTGAACTTGGCATTTAAAGCCCAGTTCAGCGTACTTTTCAGCACGCGAAATGCCAGACTTCGCCTCATGCAGCGAGGCGAGAACGTCTTGAGTGTTGTTCCCAATGGAGGAAACAATGCCCATGCCGGTGACGACAACGCGCCTCATGCGCTTTCAGTCCCTTTTGCTGGCACTCCGAACGCAGCGCTCAGGAATGCGTCTTTCAATTGTCGTGATTAGGCGTCCGATGATTTCAAAAGGACGCGCAAATCTTTGGCGGTATAGATAACTTCGCCGTCGGCTTTCAGAATGCCATCAGCTTCCGCGAGCTTCAACTTACGGGCGATGACGCGCTTGATGTCGATGATGTATTCGAGGTGCTTCACGTCGGGCGTCACCTCTCGCATGAACTTGACTTCACCAACGCCAGAAGCCCGCCCCTGACCTGTCAGACCCAGCCAGCCGAGGTAGAACCCGGTCAACTGCCACAAGGCATCGAGCCCCAGGCATCCTGGCATAACGGGATCGCCTTGGAAGTGACAATCAAAAAACCAGTTGAGGCGGTCATTACCCGCGACCTTCAGTTCGGCAACGACCAAGCCCTTGCCGTGCGCGCCGCCGGTGTCCGAGATCTGCCCGATCCTGTCGAACATCAGCATGGGCGGGAGCGGCAGTTGCGCATTGCCACGGCCGAACAATTCGCCGCGGCCGCAGGTCAAAAGATCTTCGAATTCATAGCTTGAACGGCGTTCCGCCATTTTGGCCCTCGTGTCACCTCGCGAAGTCCCGTCGAGCGCCACGGCGCTCATCGTTCCCAACAGGGAAATACAGGAGTGCGGGCTAGGTAACACAGTCACTTGGCCAGTGAAAGCCGAGTAAGCCCGCCAGCCGTGTTATGGCTGTGCGTGAAAATCGCGCGGAAACCCGGGTCGAGCCTTAAGTTGCGGCCAAACGCGCCTCAGAGTATGATACCCCTGTTCGCTTAGTGGCGGGCCGATACTATATTGGCTCTGCCCCTGGGCGATTGTCGTAATCTCAACCAGTGAAACTATCGCGAAAATGCTCCCAACCGACACGGAAACCAAGGCAATGACCGACCAAGCTGCGACGCAGCGGGGCCCCGTTGCCGATATTATCAAAGCGTCGGGTTTGCGGCCAACGCGGCAGCGTTTAGCGCTGGGCGGGCTGCTGTTCGCTGGCGAAGACCGCCATGTGACGGCCGAACAGTTGCACGCTGAGGTTGTCGCGCAGGGTGAGCACGTTTCATTGGCGACCGTATACAACACGTTGCACCAGTTCTGCCGCGCCGGCTTGGTGCGTGAGTTGGCGATCGACGGTTCGAAGGGCTATTTCGACACCAACACGTCGAACCACAATCACTTCCTGCTGGAAGAGACCGGCCAGTTGATGGACATCCCCGGCGATAGCATTCTGGTGTCTGGCTTGCCGACGCCGCCGGAAGGCATGGAAATCGCCCATATCGACCTGATCGTGCGTCTGGCGAAGAAGTAATTGCTTACCGCAATGTTTTCATAAGCGGTGCGCTCATTGCGGCAGCGATGCGCCGCGTTTACTTGATCGTTTCGCCTTCGTAGACGCCCCAGAGCTTCTTTTGCTCGACGTATCCATTGTATTCTTCAACGGACACCCTGCACCACCGGCCATCACAATTGTGCAGATTGGCGATGACGCCAGCTTCCACGTTGGCGACGATGCCGGAGCTGGTGCTGTCACTAGAGTAGATCGCGACAATCGGCGGTGCGGCGCCGGATTTGCGTTCCCAGGGTAACACGAGCGCCGTTCGCCGGCCTGACAGAAACGCCTGTAAAACCCAGCCTTCCGCGCCGTCTGCATCGCGCACCTGACGCCAGCCTTCGAACTCCTTGATGATTTCCAACGGCAGTCCGGCGCGGCGATACACCCATCCGGTTGGATAGTCGGTGCCAGGGCCGTTGCGCATGTTGACCCGGTCGGATTTAAGGCTGACGAAGCGCGGGATCGGCAACCCATTGCCCGCCGCCGCAGCGGCGACCTCGGTCGATTGCGCGCGTCCGGGGGATGGCCACGCAATGCCCATCGCCATGAACCCTGCCGCAAGAAGCGGCAGCCACGTCATGACATGAAATTTTGGCAGGGTGGGAAACGTAATGTGCACGTTAATTTTGCTCGATAGCTTTGGCCTGGATGCTGGCCTGAAATGCGTTTGCTCTTATGCCCGCTCACTGTAAACAGCACTTTGTCATTGCAAGGGCCATCTGGTAGACACGGGTCCGAATATTGTTTCGCGCGCCACCAAGCCCAAAACTGCGGGCAGAAACCCTCACGGAATCAAAATGCCGACTGCTCCTAAGAAACCCTGGTTATTGTGACGCGCAAGCTTCCAGACGTCGTTGAGACGCGGATGTGCGAACTTTTTGAAACTCGGCTCAATCATGAAGACAAGCCGATGACACAGGCCGAGCTTGTGGCCGCCGTGAAGGTCGCTGATGTGCTCGTGCCGACCGTGACCGACAGGATTGATCGGGCCGTGCTGACCCAGGCGGGCCCGCAATTGCGGCTGATCGCGAATTTCGGCACCGGCGTCGACAACGTCGATCTCGATACCGCTCGCAATCGCGGCATCCTGGTCACCAACACGCCAGGCGTTTTGACCGAAGATACCGCCGACATGACCATGGCGCTCATTCTCGCCGTGCCGCGCCGCATCGCTGAAGGTGCGGCTTACATGCGCAACCCGGAAACCAAGTGGACCGGCTGGTCGCCGACTTGGATGCTGGGGCATCGCATTTCCGGCAAGCGGCTGGGCATCGTCGGCATGGGTCGCATTGGCCAGGCCGTGGCCCGCCGCGCCAAGGCATTCGGTCTGCAGATCCACTATCACAACCGCCGCCGCGTCTCGGCGGCGCTCGAGCAGGAGCTTGAGGCAACGTATTGGGAGAGCCTCGACCAGATGCTGGCCCGGATGGACATCATCTCGGTCAACTGCCCGCATACGCCGGCGACCTATCATTTGCTGTCGGCCCGCCGCCTCAAACTTTTGAAGCCGACCGCCTATATCGTGAATACGGCGCGCGGTGAGGTCATCGACGAAAACGAGCTTGCGCGCTTGCTGGAAGCGGGTGCACTCGCGGGCGCTGGTCTCGATGTGTTCGAGCGCGAACCGGCCGTCAATCCGCGCTTGCTGGCGTCCAACCGCGTCGTTGCCCTGCCGCACATGAGTTCGGCGACCATCGAAGGCCGCATCGACATGGGCGAAAAAGTTATCATCAACATCAAGGCCTTTGCCGATGGCCATGCGCCGCCCGATCGCGTGCATCCGGCAATGCTGTGAACGCAGCGCTTCTGAACGCAATACAAACGGCCAGTCTCGCGACTGGCCGTTTTGCTTTGAAAAGCGTTTCAAAAAATTCCCCTGCCGGCGTCTGGACCATCCTTCCTAGGTTGATGGGGACGCCGGCGAGGGTCGGCACATTAAGCGAGGCAGTATGTGATTTTTATGACGCGAACCGGCGGGCGTGCGCAGTTCCGAACGGAACAGGCTAAGTTATTCCGCCGCGCAGGCCGGGCCGCTGGTCGAGCGGTGCAGGCTCAGATCGTGGATCTCGGGCGCGGTGCCGGTGAGGGGATTTGCCGGATCCCAGCCGATCTCGATGGCGTCGAAGCGGCCGGCCAACGCGTCGTAAATCATCAGGCGGCCGGCGAGACTTTCCCCGAGCCCAAGAATTTCTTTGACGGTCTCGGTCGCTTGCAGCGTGCCGATGACGCCGGCGACAGGGCCAAGCACACCCACTTCCGAACAGTTGGCAACGAGCCCCGCCGGCGGCGCCTCCGGAAACAGGCAGCGTAGCGTCGGGTACGGCGTACCGTCAGCCGCTGTTTCGTGCGGTTTGAAGACCGAGACATAGCCATCGAGCGCGCCGAGCGCCGCATACACCAGGGGCTTTTTGGCGAAGTAGCAGGCGTCCGAGACGAGGTAGCGGGTGGCGAAGTTGTCGGAGCCATCGGCAACGATGTCGAAGGCCGAAATGATTTGAAGAGCGTTCTCAGCGGTGAGGCGTTCGGCGAACGTCTCGACCGTCACGAGCGGATTGATGCGCCGGATCGTTTCCGCCGCGCTCTCGACCTTGAGTTGACCGGTGGCCGCTGTCGAATGCAGCACCTGGCGTTGCAGATTGTCGATCGACACGCGGTCATCGTCGATGACGCCCAGCGTTCCGACGCCTGCGGCTGCGAGATACAGCAGCACCGGCGAACCAAGGCCGCCAGCGCCGATCACCAGCACGCGCGCGGCCTTGAGTTTCTGTTGTCCTTGCGCGCCGACTTCGCGCAGGACGAGGTGCCGTTTGTAGCGCTGCACCTCGTCTGCGTTCAGTTTCGCCATAGCGATCGAGCTCCGGCTCAGGCTTTCGCCTGCGGATCAAGGAACAGTTCGCTCGACATGTAGCGTTCGGCCGACGACGGCGCGAACGTCACGATCGTCTTGCCGGCCATTTCGGGCTTCTGCGCAACGGTCAACGCGGCGGCTACATTGGCGCCCGTCGAGAGGCCGCCGGGGATGCCTTCGACGCGCGCCAGCATGCGCGACGTCTCGAACGCCATTTCGCTCGGAACGGTCACGACTTCGTCGATCAGGTCGCACTGCAGAACGCTGGGAATAAAGCCTGCGCCGAGGCCCTGGATCTTATGCGGGCCGCGCTGCTGGCCGGAGAGCACCGCACTGGTCGACGGTTCGACGGCGTACAGTTTCAATCCCGGGATGCGCTTTTTCAAGTTGCGGCCGCAGCCCGTCAGCGTGCCGCCGGTGCCGATGCCGATGACGAGCGCATCTACCTTGCCGCCGGTGTCGTTGAAGATTTCTTCCGCAGTCGTCTGTTCGTGCACCAACGGGTTGGCCTGGTTATCAAACTGTCCGGGGATGACGGCATCCGCCAGCGTCCGAGCCAATTCTTCGGCGCGCGCAACGGCGGTCGGCATGCCGCCCGGGCCGGGCGTCAGGTCCAATTCGGCGCCAAGGTGCGTCAGGATTTTGCGGCGCTCAATCGACATCGTTTCCGGCATCACCAGAATGAGGCGATAGCCACGCGAGGCTGCAACGAACGCCAGTCCGATGCCGGTGTTGCCCGAGGTCGGTTCGATGAGAACCGTTTTGCCGGGCGTGATTTTGCCCTGCGCTTCGAGTGCGTCGATCATCGATACGCCGATGCGATCCTTGACCGACGACAGCGGATTGAAAAATTCGAGCTTGATGAGAATGTCGGCGGTCACGTTCGCCGCTTTGGCGACTTTTGCCAGCCGGACGAGCGGCGTATGACCGACTGTTTCGGCGATGCTGTCGTAAACCCGGCCACGTCCCCACGTCTTGGTGCCCGCGAGAGTCTTGAATGTAACGTTTGTCATTTCGGTATCCGATTGTTATCGAAGGGGGAGATAATCTGAGGAGATATCCTAGTCGTCGTTGTGGCAGGTTCGCACCTGCGGCTCAAGGGGCGGTTGCTGGAAAGCGCTTTCGTTTTCAGCGTTTTGGCGGGGTTGAGCGCTTGCTTGCGGGCGACTTGAGAGTGGCCGATTTCGCATTCGAGCGCTTTGGCGCAACGGGCTTGCTTTTCGCAGTGCTTTTTGTGGGCGACGATGCCGCTGGTGTGTGCGCAACACCAGTCGATCCGAACCCGCCGGAGCCGCGCGCGGTTAACGTCAGCGCCGTCGCCGCGACGAGCCGGGCTTGCGTAACGGGCGCCAGCACCATCTGAGCAATGCGGTCACCGCGCTGGATCGTGAAGGCCGCGTCACCGTGATTGATCAAGATCACGGAAACTTCACCGCGATAGTCAGCATCAATTGTGCCGGGGCTGTTGAGCACGGTCACGCCATGCTTGGCGGCGAGGCCGGAGCGCGGCCGAACCTGGGCTTCGGTGCCAGGTGGCAACTCGAAGATGAGTCCAGTTGGTACCAGTGCGCGTGCGCCGCGCTCGAGCACGATGGGGGACGTTGCAGGCACGGCCGCGACGAGATCCATGCCCGCCGCGTCGCTGCTCTGATAGGCCGGCAACGGCAAACCGTCACCATGCGGCAAGCGGCTGATTTTAACGAGGCGGGTCGGTTTGCGCGGCTTTGTTTTGGTCATGCGATGTCTGCCGACTGTTGTCCGAGGTGAATCGCGACGCGAACCATAAGTTTCTCGGCGACGTCGGTCTTGTGCATGTCGGACCAGTGCTCAACGCCGTCGCGCGTGACGATGTGGACGGTGTTGCGGTCGCCGCCCATGATGCCGGTTTCGGGCGAAACGTCGTTGGCGACGATCCAGTCGGCGGCTTTCGATTTCAGCTTCTTCTGGGCGTTGGCAACGACGTTTTCAGTTTCAGCCGCGAAGCCGACGACGAGGCGGGGCCGGTCTTTGCTGCGATGGCCAATGGTTTTCAGAATATCGGGGTTCTCCGCGAGTTTGAGCGCGGGCGGTTCGGAGCCTGCGGATTTCTTGAGTTTTTCCGATTTCGGTTTGGCAATGCGCCAGTCGGCAACGGCAGCGGCGAAAATCGCTACGTCAGCGGGCAGCGCCTGCGTGACGGCATCCAGCATTTCAGCCGCCGTTTCGATACGAACGACGGTGACACCGGCGGGGTCGGGCAGCGCCACGGGGCCAGCGATCAAGGTCACGTTGGCGCCGAGGCTGCGCGCGGCAGCGGCAAGTGCGAAGCCTTGTTTGCCGGACGAGCGATTGGCGAGATAGCGCACCGGGTCGATCGGCTCATGCGTTGGTCCGCTGGTGATCAATACATGACGGCCAGCAAGCGGCATTGCGGCCGTATCGCGTGGCGCCAGTCGTCGTTCGATGGCGTCGATCAGTACGGGCACTTCGGCAAGCCGGCCAGGGCCCGCTTCGCCGCGTTCAGCCATTTCACCGACGGCTGGCCCTATGAAGCTGATGCCATCGGCTTTCAGTTGCGCGACGTTGCGCTGCGTTGCCGGGTTCAGCCACATGCGCGGGTTCATGGCGGGCGCGGCCAGCACGCGCTTGTCGGTGGCGAGCAGCACGCTCGTTGCTAGGTCGTTGGCCTGGCCATGCGCCATTTTTGCGAGAAGGTCGGCGGTTGCCGGCGCGACGACGATCAGATCGCAATCGCGCGCTAGGCGGATATGGCCGATCTCGCGCTCGTCATCGAGATTGAAGAGTTCGGTGAAAACCCGTTCGTTGCTGATCGCGCCGACGGCGAGCGGCGTCACGAACTGTTCGGCGGCCTTGGTCATGATCGCGCGCACGCTAAACCCGCGCTCACGCAAGCGCCGGATCAGATCGAGGCACTTATAGGCCGCGATCCCGCCGCCGATGATCAACAGTATCCGTCTTTTGCTTTGCACCGCGCCGACCGCCACTCACACCCAGAACGCACCTCGTTTAGCATAGTCCGAGTAGCACATTTCGCGCCAAGAACGGTTAAGGCGACTGGTGCGGACCCTATGCGCTGGTTCGACCATTATGGCGCGGCAATGCCGCAGGCACGTTTCAGCCGCAAAGAGCCTATATCCGGGCCTAAACATCCGAAACAGTGCTGGAGATCACGTATGCGCGCAGTCCGTTGGGTAGTGGCCGCAGTGGCCGTCGTTGCATCTGCGACAATGGCCTCCTCTCACGAGGCGACCAGCAAAGGCGTGACGGTCGCGCATCCGTGGGCGCGCGCAACGCCGGGCGGCGCGACGGTCGGGGCTGCATTCATGGAAATCCGCACCGACAAGGGCGTCACCGACCGTCTAATCTCGGTCGCGTCGCCGGTTGCTGGCCGGGCGGAGGTGCATACGCACATCATGGACGGCAACGTCATGAAGATGCGCCGCGTTGAAGCGCTGGATTTGAAAGACGGCACGTCGCACGTCCTCAAGCCGATGGGCGACCACATTATGTTGTTTGATCTGAAGCAGCCTTTGAAAGAAGGCGACCTCATCAAAATCGCGTTGACCTTCGAAAAGGCTGGTGTTGTTGAGGTCGAGGGCACCGTCGAGCCCGTTGGCGCTATGGGGCCGCACGGAATGGATCACCAGCCAATGCTCGACGATACGCCAAGCAAAGGCGACACACCCGACGGAAAATCTGGCCATGAGCACATGGGCCATCACTAATTCGGCGTGGTTTTGATGCCGGAGTATCAAGCGAAAATCTTTGTGCCGCAAAAACATACAGCGCTTGGCGGGATCGCTGAAAAAAGATTGCGCTGGCACATCAAAATCTTCTGCGTTGACTTGACGCACAGGTCGTCTTGAGCCATGGTGCCCCCACTTCGGCACCCGGGCCAGACCGAAGTCTCAGAAAAACGAATAAAGGTCCAAGTCTAGGGACGAAAAGAATGGAGCGGCGCGGGAAACCGCTCCGCTCCTTTCTCTTTTTTGCGCGCTTTAAGCGGTTGAATTTTTCACCCTGGTTTTTTGTTTTTCGCGACGTCCGGAGCCTCGTTTCGGGACTGGCGCTTTTTCGTCCACGGTGCACAGAGATCTCTCACGGCCACGGGCGGTGTGATGGCGTTTGGCCAAATGTTTGGCGTGCCTTGATCGTAACGCGATCTCACGCCAAGACGTCCGGGCTCGTCTCACTCCATTTGAACGAGGACTTCGGGGCTCTACGACATGTCGGGAAGCGACGTTCAAGGTGCAAGCCGCCCCTCGCGGCGGTTGATAGGCTTCAGCCTTGTGGCGTGGCTCGTGCTGGCGCTGGGTTTGCCGCTGGCTGCACTGACCCTCAACGTCGTTAAAGTTGCGGGCTTCCCTCTCGGGTTTTGGACCACGGCTGTATTCGTGCTGGTTGGTTTGGCGGCGATTGCTTTGCTTTTCGCCGCGCGCGCGGGCGGCGATCGCAGCGGCGAAGGCATCGGTCCGTCGCTGCAAATGGCAGGCGAAGCTATCGGCTCGGCCGGTGTCGTTGGCGCCGTCGGCGTCATCGCTGCCATCGGTTATGACGGTCTGGCGTTTCCGCTCGGCATCGCCGCGGGATTGGCGCTTCTGGCGATGGCCGTGGCACCCCGTTTTGCGCTCTATCCGGTGCGCACCATCGCCGGGTTTTTCACCGCCCGCTACGGCGGACGCTGGCCGCGCCGGTTGGCATTGGCGATTGCTGGCATTGGTTCCGTCGGTCTACTGGCGGCGGATTTGCGCGGCGGTGCGCTGGCCGTTCAAGGCGTCTTCGCGACCGATTACGCGACAGGCGTTGCCTCCACGGCCGTTGCCCTGGCGACTGTGTGGTTGCTGCGGTCGTTGTTGCCCGCACCGAACGGCAAGGGTGTCATCTTCGCGGCTTTGCTGGTGATGGTCTTCATCCCCGTGTTTGCCTATCCGATCTATCAGGGGCGCCTGCCGCTGCCGCTGTTTATCTACGGCTACGGTCTCGACGACCTGGCGACGCTTGAGCAGAACATGATCGTCAACAAGCTGGCGGACGTGCGCTCCTTAAAGCCGATGACCGCGCCCTTCTTGCAGTTGTCGATGACAAATTTCGCCGGTTTTGTGCTGGCGCTGGCGCTGGGCTTCGCGGCCCTGCCGTATCTGCTTGGCCGCCACATCTCTCAAGCCAGTGCCGCGCCGGGTGCCGCGGTACGCCGCGCTGCGTTGAGTGTTGCCTGGGTCGTCTGGTTTCTGTTGGCCTTGGCCGCCTTTGCGGTGTTCGAGCGCATCGGCGTCGCGGAGGCGATTTCAAAAGGTATCGAAACGGCGGCTATTCCGACCGCGATGCTGGACGCCAGCGGACGCGGTTGGGTCAATCTTTGCGGCATCACCTCGTATTCTGGCAGCGAGGTTGCGGCCGCTTGCGCGAAAGTCAGCGGCAACCGAGGATTTCTGAGACTGCAGGATGTGGCGTTTTCAAGCGACGGTTTCGCCCTCGCCGCGCCGTCCATCTCAGGATTGCCGGGTTATGTATTCATGCCGTTCTGGCTGGCAGCCGCGATTGCGGCGCTGGTGACGGGGCACGCGATCATGGCGGGCCTGTTGGCGGCCGATGCGGAAGGGCGCCACAAGGGTTCGGTGGACGCGGCTTCCCTCGATATGCGCTCGGTATTTCTGGCGGTTGCAGTGCTGCTGGCGGCGCTGATCCTCGCCATGATCGGCGGCTTGGAGATCCCGGCGTTGTTTTCGGAAGGCCTCGCCATCATTGCTGCGGGCCTGTTTCCGGCGCTGCTGCTCGGTCTGTTCTGGCGGCGGATGTCGGCGGCCGGTGCGGTGGCTGCCATGCTCACCGGCGTCGCGGTAACCGGCGCTTACATCGCGGGCGTGCGGTTTTTCCCGGTGCAGATGTTCGATTGGACCGGTGTGCTGTCAGATGCCGCGCCCGGTGCCGTGCGCAAATACGGCCAGTTGAAAGACGCGCTGCTGGCTGCCACTTCGCCCGACATGCAGGTTGCGGCCTCGTCAGCACTATGGCGCCACGCGGGTGGCATCACCAACTGGTGGGGCCTGAAACCCGCCGCTGCCGTGCTGATGGGGGTTCCAGCGGGCATCATTGCGGGCATCGTGGTGTCACTGGTGAAACCGCAGCGTCTGGCGGACCCCGGTGAATCCGAGCTTTAGTCCAAAGCTGCCGAAGTCTTTGGCCGCTCGCCGCGAGTCATCATAAGCTGGTGGCCAAGTTTTTTGGGCAAGCGCCAGCCGCGCCGCAGAGCTGAGGCAGCATGCAGACGTCTCCTTACGACATTGTGGTGATCGGGGGCGGCATCAACGGCGCCGGTATCGCCGCGGACGCCGCTGGGCGGGGTTTGCGTGTGCTGTTGGCGGAAGCCGAGGATCTCGGCGGCGCGACCTCGTCGGCCTCGTCGAAGCTCATCCATGGCGGCTTACGCTACCTAGAGCAGTTTGCGTTCCGCTTGGTGCGGGAAGCACTCGCCGAGCGCGAAGTGCTGCTGGCCAAGGCGCCGCATATCGTTTGGCCGCTGAAGTTCGTGCTGCCGCAAACGCCGGGCATGCGGCCAGCGCCGCTGCTGCGCGCCGGGTTATTTCTATACGACCACCTGAGCACGCGCCGCACCCTTGAAGGCTCGCGCAGTCTCGATCTCGCCAGCGATTCCGCGGGCAAGCCGCTCGCCGACGGGCTGAAGCGCGGGTTCAGCTATTGGGATTGCTGGGTCGATGACGCCCGCCTAGTGGTTCTCAACGCGCTATCGGCGCGCGAGAACGGTGCCGAGGTGCTGACGCGGACGCCTGTCTCGGCCATTTCCGTAGCCGAAGGCCTTTGGCAGGTGACGCTTGGGTCTGGGTCTGCCGCTCGGGCGATTGCGGCCCGGACAATTGTCAACGCTGCGGGCCCGTGGGTCGGTCCGGTCGCCCGCATGACGCTTGGCGGACGCAATACGCCGCCGCCGTCCATTCGCCTCGTTAAAGGCAGCCACATCGTCGTGCCCCGCATCCCCGGCGCCGAGTGCGCCTATATCTTTCAGAACAGCGATGGCCGCGTGGTGTTCGCACTTCCGTTTGAGGCGGCGTTTACGCTGATCGGCACCACCGATACGCCCTACACCGGCGATCCGCGCGGCGTGACGGTGACGGCCGAAGACGTGACCTATCTGCTGGCCGTCGCCAATCGCTATCTGCGCCAGAGCCTGTCGGCGGCCGACATCGTCTGGCAGTTCGCGGGTGTCAGGCCTTTGGATGACGATGGCAGCGATAATCCGTCAGCCGTCAGCCGTGATTACCGCTTGCAACTCGACACCGGCGCGCAGCCTCCGGTTCTTCACGTGATTGGCGGCAAGATCACAACTTACCGCAAACTGGCGGAGGCCGCGCTCGATCTGCTGCAGCCGCATCTCGCGCAGGGCGCTGTGATCGGTCCCGCGTGGACGGCATCAGCACCGCTTCCAGGCGGCGACGTCGGGGCAAACGGATACGCTTCGTGGTTCGATGATCTCGCCGCGCGCCACCGTGGCTTCAATCGTAACGACCTTACGCGTCTCGCTCGCCGTTACGGCACGCGGCTCGATACCCTGCTCGGTGACGCTGCGAGTGCCAGCGATCTCGGCGTCGATTTGGGTGGCGGGCTGACGCAGCGCGAAGTGCGCTATTTGAAATCGCAAGAGTGGGCCGTGCGCGCCGATGATGTCGTTTGGCGGCGGACGAAGACGGCACTTCACGTGCGTGCCGGGGCGCGAGCCGAGCTGCTGGCGCGCGTCCAAGCCGAGATCGACGCGGCTTAACGCGTTGCAGCTGCGCCCAACGAAGACTAGCCCTTTACTTGGCAGTATCGCGAAGAAGACTGTAAATATTGCGTCCGCGCGCCGCACCACACCCCAGCTTATGCTGTGGATAACTCTATGTGCACTCAGTTTCTGCGTCACGATCTAACGAATACAGTTGAATCATAGAACAGAGATATATTCGTTGGGATGGATATAAGTAAAAAAGTAACCAAAGACTTGGGCGTTAACCATATTCAACAATTGCGAGTCGTCTTTTGAACTTCCCCCGTGTACCGGGTCACCTATTGAAGTGGTTAAAGCCACAGGGGTCGGCGGCCGACTATCAGCGCACTGCGCAATAGAGGTCTCTACGTAGGGAGTTCACCGATGTACGTTTCGCGTCTCACTCATGGCGTGCGTTTTGTAGCGCTTGGTCTCGCAGCCGTTGTCATGGCTGTAGCAGCCGGTATCGCCACGTCGTCAACAGCACGCGCCGATGCTCTGCCGTTCTGGGAGCAGTCGGATATCGACGCCAAGAAGGTTCGCAAGCTTTCGTACTCGGCAAGCAAGAAATCCAAGTCATACGCCTCGAAGAGCCAAAAGCAGAAGAAGTACGCCGGCAAGCCGCACAAGAAGCTCGGCGGTTATGCGGCGCTGACCGAACCCAAGAAGAAAAAGTACAAAGGCGTGAAGGTTGCCGCTCTCGGCAACAGCTACATGCCGCAGCCGTCGACATCTTCGAAGAGCCTGTCGGGCGGTGGCGTGCGCTGGGTTGCGTCGTCGGGTTGCCTCGATGGCTCGCTGAAAGCGGTCGTCTATCAGGTTGCCGCCAACTATGGCCCGGTCACCGTCAACTCGACCTGCCGCAGCAAAGGCCACAACCGTGCGGTCGGTGGCGCTCCGCGCTCCAAGCACCTCTCGGGCAATGCGGTTGATTTCCGCGTTCGCGGCAATGTCGGTGGGGTTTATGCGTACCTGAAGAGCAGCGGCAGCGTTGGCGGCTTGAAGCACTACGGTGGCGGCCTGTTCCACATCGACAACGGCGATCGCCGCAGCTGGTAACAGCCGCGTTCGCCGGATCGTGGTTTTTAAATGATCGCGCAACGACGGGAAGTTGCGGCGTGCGGTTCCTTGGATTGATTGGATCGGTGTCGATCTATCGGCC
Organism: Hyphomicrobium sp.; assembly: GCA_016716675.1. Taxonomy (GTDB): domain Bacteria; phylum Pseudomonadota; class Alphaproteobacteria; order Rhizobiales; family Hyphomicrobiaceae; genus Hyphomicrobium_B. The sequence continues at coordinate 65,028 of JADJVG010000013.1, read as the reverse complement.
GGAGCCGCCCGCCCGGCCCTCGGAGACGGCCCGGTGCAACAGCAGCACCGGGATAAGCCCGATCAACACGATGGCGACCGCGCCGACGGAGGCCGCTTCGAACTGCTCGGCCGCCGTCAGCCCGTAAATCTGGGTCGCGAGGGTATCGAAGTTGAACGGCCGTAGCAGCAGCGTGGCCGGCAGCTCCTTCATGGCATCGACGAAGACCAGCAACGCGGCCGCCCCGATGGCTGGCTTCAGCATCGGCAGATGAATGCGGCGCAGCGCCGAGGTCGAGCGCGTTCCAAGCGTCTTGGCGGCGGCGTCGATGTTCGGTGAAATCCGCTCAAGACCAGCTTCGACGTTCGAAATGGCGACCGCGAGAAAGCGGATCACAAGCGCGCAGGTGACCGCGAACAGCGAGCCAGAGAGCAGCAAGCCGGTTGAAACCGAGAACGTCGCACGCATCCAGGCATCGAGCCCATTGTCGAAGGCGGCGAGTGGCGCCAGGAGGCCGATGGCGAGGACGGTGCCGGGAAGAGCGTAGCCGAAACTCGACAGGCGAGCAGCCAGCCGCGTTGCCGGTGATTTGTGAAGCCGCGCCGCGTACGCGAACAGAAGCGCCATGATGACGGCTGCGAAACTCGCCAGTGCCGACAATGCCAGACTGTTGCGGGCGGCAATCAGGAACTCCATCGCATCGTAAGCACGGAGGTGGCGCACGGCATGCAGCGCGAGCACGGCGAACGGTACGATAAATCCGAGAACCACGGGTGCGGCCACAGCAACGAGGGCTGCCATCGCCTGGCCGCCGCTCAGCGTTTCAAATGGGATGGCGCGATAGCGGCCCGTCGTATGATGGAAAGCGGCGTCGCCGCGCGCGGCCCGCTCGCCCATCAGGAGCGCCATGACCAGCACCAGCAGCACCAGCGATAGCTGGGCGGCGCCCGGCAGGTTCGAGCGTTGCGTCCACGTTGCGTAGATGCTGGCCGAAAGCGTTTCGACGCCAAGATACTGGACAGCGCCGAGATCGTTCAGGCATTCCATCATCACCAGCGTCACGCCAGCGGCGAGCGCCGGACGCGCCATCGGCAAGGCGACAGACCAGAACGTGCCGCCAGCCGTGCGGCCGAGCGTGCGGGCCACTTCAAGCGCACAAACAGACTGTTGAACGAAGCTCGCCCGTGCCGACAGGTAGACGTAAGGGTAGAGCACCAGCGCAAACAGCCAGATGGCGCCGCCAAGCGAGCGGACGTCGGGTACCATCGTGCCCATGAAGCTATCGGCGCCGAAGTTGGTGCGCAGCATGGTCTGCAGCGGGCCGGCGTAATCGAGAAGCTCCACATAGGCATAGGCGACGATGTAGACGGGCATCGCCAGCGGTAGCACCAGCATCCGGTCGGCAATTTCACGCCCGGGAAAGCGAAACATCGTGATCAGCCACGCCGTTCCCGTGCCGATCGCAAGCGCCAGGACGCTGGCGCCGACCAGCAGCAGCAGCGTGTTGGCGAGTGCTCGCGGCAGCACTGTTGAAACGAGGTGCGGCCAGATGCTGTCGGTGGATGAAAGAGCGATCCAAGTGACAGACACGATTGGCAGGGCCAGCAGCGCTGCAGCCAAAACGGCCGTCAGCGCCCAGTAATCGCGGCTGACCGTAAACAGGCCATGCCACCGGCGCACCAACGTCGAGGCGGTTGCGTCGTGCATGGTCACTTCCGTTCCGCCTTTCGCGTCGAGATTACATCAGCCGGTTGCGCCCGACCCGCAACGCGCAGGCGGCGGGACACACGGAATCGGCTGAGAGGACTTGGTTGGCGGATTTCAATCCACACGCAAAGGTCTGCGCGCCGTTGAGCACATCGCCGATCGCGTCGCTACCGATGAGGGCCGCACACGATGCCCGAAGCGAGTCGCGCGCGTCATGCTGGCAGGCGGCGATGATCGAAATCGCTAGGCACTCATCGCGACAAAAGCCGCTGCACCTTGGCGTTTGTACATGGATGTTGCGTTCCGACGTTGCCGAGACGGCGCGCACGAACTGTGACAGATCGAGCAGCAGGGCCTTAGCGTGGTCATTGCCGAGCCGGCTGGAGAATGTATTCCAGGCTTCTTCCCAGCAGGCGATATCGCCTGTTGTGAAGCCGGCCAGCCAGCAACGGAAGCCGACACCAACAAGGCGTTCGGGGGCCCGCGCCGGTAGCGCGATGACGTTCGACGGCGGAGCGATTTCAGACGGTGTTTGGCGTAACGTGGTCATGGGGACCTCGATTATGGACGCGTGAGGTGAGCGGCCCGCACCGGGCCAGCCCACGGCGATTCAAGATTTAGGAGTTCGGACCAGCGTCAAAGCGCACGCGATCGACCATTTCGGAGGCTTGCTTGCGCAGCTCCGAGATTTTCGAAAGCGGCAGGGTGTCGGCTTTCAACGGCCCCCACGACTGGACGATCTCGGAGGCCGGGACGCCCGCCACGACGGGGTATTCGCCGTTGACATCCGCGTAGAGCTTTTGGGCTTCCGGCGTCACCAGGAACTCCATGAGCGCCTTGGCGTTATCGCGATTGGGCGCGTTGGCCACCAGCGCCATGCCCGACACGTTGACGTGCGTGCCACGGTCGTTTGCGTTCGGGAAGATGATCCGGACCGCGTCAGCCCAGGCCTTCTGCTCCGGCGAATGCTGCATCGCGACCATGTAGTAGGTATTGCCGATGGCGAGGTCGCACAGCCCTGCCTGCACGTCGCGCACCTGCTCGCGGTCGCCGCCTGCGGGCTTGCGCGCTAGGTTGTTCTTGAGGCCCGTCAGCCAAGTTTCGGCTTTTTCCTCACCCAGATGCGCGATCATCGAAGCGATCAGCGCGATGTTGTAGGTGTGCTGGCCCGAGCGCACGCAGATCTTGCCGCGCCATTTCGGGTCCGCGAGTTCTTCGTAGGTGATCGCGGTTTGCTTGACGCGGTCCTTGGAGGCATAGACAACGCGCGCGCGGCGCGTCAGGCCGAACCAGTGACCGGTCGGATCGCGCAATTCTGCGGGCACTTTCTGCATCAAGACGTCGGATGTCAGCGGCGCGGTGACACCAGCGGTGACCGCCTGAATGAGAAGACCGGATTCGTTGGTCAGAAGCACGTCGGCCGGGCTGTTCTTGCCTTCGGCGGCGAGGCGTTCGATCAGCCCGCTGGTCGCGAACACTACATTGGTCTTGATGCCTGTCTTAGCCGTGAAGGCGTTGAGCAGAGGATCGATGAGTTTCGGTTCGCGGTACGAATAGATGTTCACCGTGCCGTCAGCCAGTGCTGGGGCGGCAGTGAGCGGCGTTGCGAAGATGCTGAGGGCGAGAGCGGCGCACAACGAGGCGCAAGAGAAAATACGCATGTCATCTCCAATAATCGAGGTTCAAGGCCCCGGTATCGGTTGGCGTTCGATTTGAAGGAACGCACGGCTCCCTGTGGAGCGCGTGGCGACGAGTTAGCGCGATGAGGTAAGTGCGGTCAATCGCAAGTTCGTCGCGGAGCAAACATTAGAATTTTTATAATTATCAGGTGTCTAGAGGCTGAGCGTGGTGATGCTCTCGTGCCTCCTGCGGACTGCTCTAGATCAGAAGCCACGCTGCGGATCGTCTGTTGAGCGTGGCCCGGCAAGATCTTTGGCGAATGCCAGGAGGACGACGGTGCCCATACCGGGTGCACTGTCGATTTCGAATTCCGCGCCGTTTTCCGCCGCCAAACGCCGAACCAGTTTCAAGCCGATGCCCCGGCCGCCGCCAGTCCGCACGGATGTAAGGCCGGGTGCATCGTTGAGGGCCTGCATCAACGCCTCGTCGTCCATGCCCTCGCCGGTATCGCGAACCACCATGTAAACCGCGCCATCGTTGAGATAACCGGTGACGACGCGAACATCGCCGCCGGGCGGGGTGAATTTGAGCGCATTGGTCAGCAGGTTGCTAAGGATCTGGCGGATCGCCGTCGGGTTGGCGCGGATCGGCGTCAGGCCAGTTTCGGCGTCGAGCGACAGCGTCAGCCCGCGTTGCGCGGCGAGCGGCTGCATTGATGACATGGTGCTGGCTGCAAGTTCGGTGAGATCGAACCCGGTGATCTGATCCGCGCGGTTATGGTCTCCCGTGCCGGCGGCAAGCATCTCGCTGATGACGGCTAAGGCGTGCGTGGCGCTGGCATGAATGTCGGCGGCGTAGCCGAGATATTTGGCGTTGCCCATGGCGCCAAGCCGCTCGTCGCGCATGATCTCGGCGGCTGCCGAAATCGCGGTCAGCGGGGTCTTGAGCTCGTGGGCCAGCTTGGCGATTTCGCTGGCCGGTAATGAGCCGTAGCGTGTTTGAGAAGGCGCTGGTGGTGTTTTTGGCGGTTCCAGCAGCGTTGCCTTTGGCTCCGGTGCCGGTTGCACCACTGCGGCTGGTGGTTCGGCTACCGTTGGCGGCGCGCTCTGTGGCTGCGGCGCCAGGCTCGACTCTGGCGATGCCATGACGGGTACTGGGACTGGTGCGGAAGCGGGCAGGCCGCTCACAGTGTCGGCTTTTTTCGCAGGTGGAGCGTCGCTGCTCGCCGTGGCGCTGCGTTGGCCCTCGCGAATTCGGCGAGCGATTTCTTTCAGCGTATCCTGATCATCTCGAACCACGCGCGGTGGCGCGTCGTCATTGGCGGCGACAGCGTCGAGCACGACGCTCGCGCCATTGGTCGTCGCAATCGCGCTCCCTTCGCTCTGGCCCTCCGAGGGCGTGCGGAAAACGATCACCACATGGGATTTTGCAGACGCGTCGGCGGCAGTGATGCTGCATGGCCATGAGGCGGCGCGGCCGTTCTTCCAGAACATCAGCGCCTTCTGGGTCGTACCGGCCAGGCCGCGCGTGGTGATCTCACGCAGGGCCGCGATGGCCGGCATAGCGCTATCGAGCGCCGCCGGCAGGCGGTTGGCGGGCGTCAGTCCGAGCGCGCTCAAGCCGCCGGCGTTGGCCGCAAGCACCTCAGCCGTCGCGCAATCAAGGATGACGGACGGCAAAGGTTCATCCTTCAGCCGGGCGCGGTATGCGCGAGCGCGGTCGTTGGGAGTCATCTGCGAGGCGTCGGCTGCCATATTGAAAATCGCCAAAGTTCAGAATGTGTTAGAGCCTGACGTTGCCATCTTATACGCGATTTATGAACTAGGGCATGGGCTGAACGCCATTTTTTAGGCACACCCCCAGTTTCTGCTCTAGCGCACGCCCGCAGCCGGCAAATTGGCCGAGGGCAAGCATCGGCGGGCTCGTGGGGTGTCAGGCGATGCGCCGACGCAAAACCGTCGCAAGCGGAATTTGTGTCGAAAATGAGATTTTGGGGAATAACACAGCGCCCGAGGCGTTGTTGTTGCGTGCTGGCGGGGGATAGCGCCTGTGGCGAATGACATCCGGGATCGGATGGTGGAGCTGCTGCCGCGGTTACGGCGGTTCGCTTACGCTTTAACGGGAAGCTTGGACAAGGCGGATGACCTTGTTCAGGACACGTGCGCGCGTGCGCTCGCAAATGCCGATCAGTGGCAACCTGGAACGCGGTTGGACAGTTGGATGTATCGTATCGCTCAAAACCTGTGGTTCGACCGCATGCGGTCCCAGAAAGTTCGTGGTGAGGTCGTTGATGTCGATACCGCCCTCGATCTAGCGGGCAGCGATGGCCGCGATGTGACCGAGAACCGGTTGACGTTGCAGGTCGTCGCAAAAAGCATCTCCAAGCTTCCACCCGATCAGCAATTGGTCATCGCCCACGTCTGCATCGACGGCTTGTCCTACAAAGACGCCGCTGACGCCCTCGGCATCCCGATTGGTACAGTGATGAGCCGCCTCGCGCGGGCGCGCAAAGCCCTGCATGAGGCGATCAGTGCAACCGGCGAGCGCCCAGCCGTTCTGGCCGATGGAGGAACGCGGTGAGCGAGATCTCCGACGAGATGTTGATGGCGTTCGCCGATGGCGAATTGGACACCGCCCAACGTGCGCGGGTCGAAGCCTATCTGCAATCCTCTGCCGATGGCTTGCACCGCCTCGATGTGTTTGCCGCCACCGGGCGCGGCCTTGCCGAACTTTTCGATCGGCCGATGCATGAGCCGGTGCCGCAGCGCCTGATCGATGCCGTGGTGGCGAACCCGGTGATCCGGTTTGAAGATGCGCGACCCGCACGCGCGTCGCGCCCGGCGCCATCGTGGCGGCAGCCGTCGTATATGGCGCTGGCCGCCTCCGTGGCGATGCTGGCGATTGGCGCAAGTGGCTTCTGGTTCCTCAATGGGTCTGGCCCAGTGGATGCCGATTACGGTCTTGTGGTTTCTCAGGCGGGGGAACGCGTGGCCGCAGACGGCTTGCGCAGCGCGCTGGAGACGGCGGCGAGCGGCAGCAAAGTCACGCACGCAATAGCTGGCGACACAGCAACCATCGAACCGGTTTTCACGTTTTCGACGGCTGATAACAGCTACTGCCGCCAGTATGTGATCACGCGCACGGCGGCGCAGGCTTTTGGCGGGGTCGCGTGCCGCGCGAGCGGCGGTCAGTGGCGGATTGAAGCGCAACAGGCCTTCACGCCGAAGCCGGCGAAGGACCATCAGATCATTCCAGCGGGCAAAGATAGTTTGCAAAGCATCGACGCCATCGTCGACGACCTGATTTCAGGAGATGTGCTGAGTCCGGATGTCGAAGCGACGGTCATGTCGGATGACTGGAAAACGCCGGCGCCGTGAGTGCGGCACGCTACGTTGACGATGCGCATTGGCGTGGCGGTGAAAGCGCTGCCATCGCAACGTACATGCGGACCGGAAGTACCGGGGGGTACGCGGTCCGCACAGATGAGGCTTCTTTTCATCCTGAAGCTGGCCATCCCGCTGGCGGGCAATGGGATGGAAGGAAGCCTCTACTCTTTCTAAGTGCGCAACGACAGGCGCGACTTTCCAAGTAAAATCCAGCTAGTTTCCAGATCCTTGCAGGCCAAGCCAGGGCAATGCTTCGGTGGGGTCGGCCTGCGCGGGCGACGAGCTCGACGGTTCAAAGAAACCGAGGGACGACGGGGTGGGCTGTGACGACTCTCTTGGCGTGGGCGACGTTCGCCGGCTGGCAACCTGGCCACCCGTGCACGAGGCTGGTGCCAACAATAAGCCGCGGCCGTAGACAGGATCGTCTCCCGGCTCGCCGAGATCCTGGAAGTGAAGCGCCTGCAGCGCCTCGTCGGTTTTCTGTCCGGCAATGCGCGGATATAGCGCCGCGAGCGATGCCGTGACATAGGGCGTCGCGAAAGATGTGCCAGAGTGGTAGCCCTGTTGTGATCCTGGCAATGCGGTCCAGATCGCGACGCCGGGCGCGGCGATATCGATATAAGCCCCGCGATTAGCGTAGCGATAATTCTGCAAATTCTTGTTCACCGCCGTCACGGCGATCACCTGATCATACGCTGCCGGATAGCTCGGTCCGGCGCTTGGTCCGTCGTTGCCAGCTGCCGCCACCAGCAGGATGCCCTTTGCCGATAGTTTGGTTATGGCCTTTTGGATTAATGCATCCGGCGGCCCAGTGAGGCTCATGTTGATGATCTTAACGCCCTTGGCTTCCATCCAATCGAAAGCGCGCAGCATACTCAGCGTGTCGCTGGCGGGTTCGCTGTCTTCGTCGGCGTGGAATACGTCAGCGACGTAGAATTTGGCGTCCGGAATGAGGCCTGGCGTACCGCTGTTGCTGTCGCCGGCAAGGAGAGCCGTTACTCCGGTTCCATGCCAGTTCGGCCCTGGCTTGCCGGCGCGCGAGAAGTGAGCCGTCTCGATTTTCTTGTGTTGGAACGCCGGGTGCTTGATGTCGACGGCCGTGTCAATGATGCCGATCTTCATGCCGGTGACGCAACTCTGCAGCTCCGGTTTCCAGCCAATGACGTCCTTGGCGAAGCAGCGATCAATGGCACATGGCGATGCTGCATTGCCTGGCGTCGCGACGGGCTGCCCGCGAGGCGTCGCGGCGTTGTAGCTCGCGGTGCGGTAGATGCGATATTTCTTGTTCACGGCAAATGTTGCGCCGGGTAATTTGCGCTTCAGTAGTGCCTGAGCGGATGCAGCCGTCATGCCCTTCGGCGGCATCAGCGTGCGAATGTTCAAATTCAGTTCGGACAAGTTGGTCGATGTCGCGGCCTTGAAACCGAGTTCCCGCGCGACGGATAGGGTTTCGGAAGATGCGTCAATTGCCAGCACCTCTGGCATCGGGAATTCGGGAAATTCGATCGGCTCGATCACGTGCGTGGCTGCAGACTTCGATTTGGCCGCTGCTTTTTCATTTGCATTCACACTGACCGGGGCCGGTGCGCCAGGCTTGGTTGTGGTTGCCGCCTGGACCGCAGGTTGTGGCGTTTTCGCCGGCTTAACGGGCGAGGCCTGGCCCGGTAATTCTGATTTGGCGTTTTTGTTTTGATTGTTCGGCACGGCGGGTGCCACAGCACGCTCTGGGCTGGCGGGCTTTGGCCCGATCAGCTGTTTCAGCCATTTCTCGACGGTCGGCGGTGGGCCGGGATCGATAATTTCCTCTTCGATATCGTGGCGACCTTCAGAGCTTTCCGATTTATCAACTTTCGGAGCGCGGTCGGTTGTCGACGACGTGCCTGACCGCTTCAAAACGGGCGCAGTTCCGCCGAGTGGCAGCGCCTGATCCGTCGTGCTCGAAGTGCCGGAGCGGACGGAAACCGGTTGAGATTTCGACGTCCCGCGGTCTGTCCATCCGGTGCCGACGCCGCTGGAGCGGCCTTGAGTGTCGCGCTGCGCTCTCGCCGCTTCGCGGGCTTGCTGGCGCGCCTCTCTCTCGAGCCGCTTCGCTTCCTCAGCGGCTTCCCGCTGCTGGCGTTTTTGTTCGCGTCTCTGTTCTCGCGCAAATTCCTGCATCTCGCGTGCGTCATCGCGGTCATCGGCATAGGCTGGCGAGGCTGAGAAACGCAGCGAAATCGAAGCAACGGATGGCGCCGAGTTCAGCGTGAAATCGACGCTGGTGCTGGAAAACAAAGCCGCCAACCCAAGTAGGCATCCGAGTCCCACGCGACTGGGCGCGATACGGTGCAAGCGGGAATACTTTTGGATCTGCCTATTCTGCATTTTGAGCCCAACGGTGTGAGGCGTCTCAATTAAGATTGCAAAAAACTGACGACATCATTGTGCGCATTCAATGTGCGAATAGCGGGGCCGCTAAGCGACGCAGTATTCATTACACTGCTTACAGGGATTCCTACAATGTTTGTAAGTCACTCTCGTCATGTCGCAGAGATTTTCAAACGCTTTTCCGAATTCCGTTTCGGTCCGCGCAAGCTGCAAGGTGTGCTCGCAACGAATAAAAGCAAAAGCAGCGGCGGTAGCCGTGACGGTCGGCTGTGGTGGATGCCGCATACGCTCGGGGCCCGACGTTCCGTCTCAGTGTGCCGCCCACCCGTCATCACGTGATCGGTCGCGCAAGTCGCCGTGCGCGATGCCCTGCCGCCGCGCGCCATCCGGTCTGGTCCGCGACCCACATAACGGCTGCAAGGTGCGGCGTTACATGCGAAAATTGTTCATGGATTAGGTGTTGCAGGCCACCGGGTCTGGCCTCTATAAGGAGGTCCCCGGCGAAATGCCGGGTTGTTTGCTTTTTCGGGGTTTGAGGATAAGGGTTGAAAGACCCTCATTGCGTCAAAATGCCGGGATGGCGAACGCCAGGGCCGCCTTAGTTCAGCTGGTTAGAACGCTGGTTTGTGGAACCAGAGGTCCCCCGTTCGATCCGGGGAGGCGGTACCAATTTTCCAATTCTCAATTGCCGGCCGTTTCAACCCCAACGGGGGCCGCTGTTCTGCGGCATGAGCATTCGTGAAACGCACGAAGAACCTCAATTGCACAGTTGAGCAAATCAGTGGGTGAAGATGCTCGCCCCGCCACGGCGCGGGTCGTTTTACCACACAGCAATGTTCAGGCCTCGTTGGTAACTTTCGTTGTGTCTGTTCGGCGTGGTGGACAATGTGTGTTCGCATTGCTTGGTTCATAACTCAGGTCCCCGGCCGGCGCCTTTCGGGTGGGCGGCCACGGTGTCCATAACTTCAGGAGTGTGTCGGTTTGCTGAACCGGGTGTGTTAAACTTGTTACCCGCAATTGACCCCCCCCCCGTGGTCTCGTTTTAGTGGACTCCCGTTCTGGTTATGGTCCTCCGTGGACCGTCTGCAACTCGTTTGGTGTGGGCCCGTTGAGGCTCGTGTGGGGCCGTTCCTCGTGTTCGTCCGCCGTGTCTGGCGCGCCTCCCGCGTTCGGCGGCGCTCTCAGGCTTCGTCCCGTGCCGGCCGTGACGACTCGTGAAGCCGTTCTGTGCGTTGCCGGGCTGGTGTGTGCCGGCCGACACCGGTCTCCAACTGCCGCGCAGCGCCGCGACGTCGTTCCGTGCCGGTCGTGCGTCGCGCGGCCTCCGCGCGCTCGTGCGTCTTCGCGGCAACACGCCCACCCCGGCGGTGTCCACGTCAGCCAGACACTCGCGCGTCTCGCGACGCCAGCCGGGCGGCGGCCTCGCCGCGCGTCCGACCACGGGGGCTCAACGTGTTGCGGCCCGCCGGGTGCGGTGCTCGCGTTCCCTGCCGCTGCGTCCGCCCCGCTTGCGACGTGTTTCTCGGGTACGCGCTTTGTGTCCGCTGCCTCCGCCGCGCGACGCGCGTAGCCGGACCGCCGGCGCGCGCGCCCGCGCGCGCGCGGCGCCCCTCCTGCGGGTGCGGGGCGGTAGACCTTCGGCGCACGCCCACCAACCGGGCGCGGCGGCGTTTGTTCGTCGCCCGCTCGCGGCGTCTGTCGGGGTTGGTTTTGTCGTTTTCGGTCGCGTTGTCCGCTTTCCGGAGTTTGCCGGCGGTCTCCTCTCCCACGCTTGGGCGTCGACACTGCCGCCGTTTCGTTCCTTGGGTCGCGTTCGACGCCGTCTTGCGGCTCTCCGCCGTCGGCCGCCCGCTTTTGCTCGCGGGGATCGCGTCACTGTCGTCTGAATACTTCCTTACGCTCGTCCGTCTTTTGTGCGTGATTCTTTCGGTCCGTGCGGTCTCCTCGACCGTGGCCTTTTCTTCTCCGTGGTGCTTGTGTGTGTGGGGCGGTGGCTTCCCGGCCGACCGCGTCTTGCGAGGTTTTGCGGGTTCGGCGTGGGGAGTGGGGCGTTGCGCACTGAGGCGGCCGCCGCTGCGTTCCGCCTGTGTGCTCGTTCTTGGCGACCTCCGTCGGTTTGGTCGTCGCTCGCCGCGCGCGCGTCGGGCCTTTCGCCTCGTTCATGTTTCGTTCGTCTGCCCGCTTGGTCGTGCGTTCCGCGCACCCCCCGCCGCCTTTTGGTGTCGGTCTGTCGGACATTTCGGGCGTAGGTCGTCTGTCTTTGGTGGGGTGCTTTGCGGTTCCGGGGTGTCAACGGCGCGGGCTTGTTGTGGTCGGGTGGCGTGCGCGGCGGCGGGGGTCCCGTCGCCCGCGGCCGTTTCGGCGTTCGGTGCGGCGGGCGCGGCGGGGGGCGGGGCCGCCGGGCGGGCGGGGGGGTGGCTGCGCGCGGGGCGGCCGGGGGGCGCGGCCGGCGGGGGCGCCGGCGCGGTGGCGGGCGGCGGCCGGGGGGGCCCCCCGGCGCCCCGGGCGCGCGCCGACCGCGCCTACGCTTCGGTGGGGTTGGCTTCGGCGGCGATTGGGGTGCTCGATACCTTGATCGCGATGGCACAGGCGATTGCAGAGAACGCAAGCATCCCCACAAACCAGATCTGCCACAGCCCGTAGCTTGAAAAGATCATGACTGCTGCTGCTCCGGCCGTCGCATATAGCAACGGTCTTTGGTGCGGGCTCAGCCGCGCCAGCCCTGCGAGCGTGGCCAGTCCAGCCGCGAGCATCAGCGCTGCACCGACGGCACCGAACTCAAACCAGACCTGCAGATAGACATTGTGAGGGTGAATGGCGAGGTAGGGTACCAATTTCGCCGGCACTTTCTTGCCGGATTGTAAGTAAGGCAGTTCCGCAAAGCCAGGGATGATCGGCTTGGTCACCGCCGCCACGTCAAAGCCATGGCCAAGCAACGGCGCGTCCAATGTTTTTTGTGCAAACTCGTTCCAGATCAGGATCCGTTGTTGGGCTGTTCTCTGAAGCCACTTGGCGTTCTGCAGGTCTTGGGACTTGGCGAAGATTGCAAGCGGAACGATCAACAGGCAGATCGACACCCAACCAACCTGCAATAGGCGATAGGCCCAACGGTCGGAGACGTATGCGATGGCGAACACGACGGCCCCTGCGACCAGCGCGAGCTTCGATGTTTCGTGCGGTGACACAGCGACCGCCAAGATTGCGGCGATCACGATCATTGCAGAAAAAATGCCGCGCCACGGCGCGTTGATTCCGGCTGCCAGCGCTAACAAGGCGGGGCCGATGAGTAGTGATGCGGGTGCCGTCGAGCGCGTAATCTCACCTGCTCCGATCGTGAGGACCGTGGATGCTATGTTCGGCAAAAATAAGCGGTCCGCCGCACCTTGCGTCGCGTTGCGCAGGAGCAGATAGACGAGTCCAATTAACAGCCCAATCCACAGCGATTCAGCTAATCGGGCCGCATCAGAAGGCGTGCCTGCCGCCAGCATCCGGATGGCGAGCAAAACGGAAAAGCCCAGGCACGTCACGGACATGATCGACGGGAGGACCGCCATTGGGTCCGGTACCCAAAAAATAGACGCCGCCGTGAGCAGAAGAAATCCGGTGACAGGAAGCGTCGCGCTGCTTTGTTTGAAGAGCGCGATTGAGAGATTGCCCCGTACCGCATAGGTTATAGTTAGTAGTGCGATAAATATCGCGCCCGAGAACGCCATGGTCTTCGCGCTAATCAGACCGGCCGTCGTCGCAATCAGAAAGACAGACGCGACAACGATATCCCATTTAGGACTATTGGCAGGAAAAACGGCAGACCTGAGTGGAGCGCAATTCATATTTTCCGTCTCAGGGCACGACACTCCACCACTATGATTTTGTACCTGCGAGTCGGCAAGCGGACGGAGCGATTCATTGCCTGAGCAATAGCAGCGGAATAGGCGCGCCACAAGAACGCCCACGGTTGGCGTCCCGCGTCGTTTTACGACCTGCAACAATCATTGCACAGGGCGGGACTACCAGCGGATGACGGCGGCGCCACCCGTCAGACCGGCGCCAGCGGCGGTCAGGAGGACCGTTTGGCCGGGTCGAATGGGGTGCTGCGCAAACGTCGCGGACAATGTGAACGGAATTGTTGCGGCAGAACTATTGCCATACTCTGCAATCGTGCTCCGCATGCGGTCAATCGGAATTCGAAGTTTCTCAGCCACTGCCCGCATCATGCGCGTGTTGGCTTGGTGTGGGATGAAATGGTCGACGTCGGCAGCGCTCACATTGGCGCGCTTCAGTGCCTTTTCGGCGGCGTCCGTCATCATTGCCACGGCCTTCGCGAAAACGGCTTTGCCGTCCTCCAGCACCATCAGCGTCTGGGAGGCGTCAACCAGCGTTCTGAACGGCATTCGGCTTCCGCCACCGGGAATCTGGATCATGCCGTAGGCGCTGCCGTCGGACGTCAGATGCGCGCCGATCACTCCACACGCGGTGCGCGATGACGGTGCCAGCAGGACGGCGCCGGCGGCGTCGGCAAAGAGGATACTGGTGTTGCGATCCGCTTCGTTGATCCGACGCGATAGAATGTTGGCGGCGACGACGAGGACGGGCGCCTGATGCGATGCGGCAAACGCTGCGCCAAGGTTCAGCGCGTAAATGAAGCCGGCGCAGGCCCCAGCCATGTCGATGCCGCCAGCACCGGTGAGGCCGAGGCGGTGGGCGACCAGCGGGGCAGTTGGCGGCAAGAGGTGATCAGGCGTCGATGTGGCGAGCAACACCAGCGCAATGTCGCGCCGCGCGATCGGCGCGGTGCTGATCGCCTGTTCGCCGGCTTTAATTGCGAGGTCGGAGAGCGCTTCTCCGTCGGCTGCGTAGCGGCGCGCCGTGATGCCGGTGCGTTTGACGATCCAACCGTCCGGAAGGCCCAGACGTGCTTCGATCTCGGCACTGGTGACGCGCTTGTCGGGCGCCGCATGGCCATGCCCGATGATTTCTATGCCGCTCATCATGCTCGCGATCATGCTGTCACCTCATCGACGGCATCGCTGATGGCGGCGTAGACGTGCGTCAGTTCCGACTTGGTCGTGCAGTACGGCGGCATGACGTAGATCGTCGATCCAAGCGGGCGCGTCAGCACCCCGCGATCGAGGCAGGCGCGGCGCAGCGGAAGGGCGATGTCGGAGAGATAGCCTTCATCCGATGACGAAACGTCGAAGGCCGTAATGGTGCCGATCTGCCGGATATTGCTGAAGCGCGCGTCTTGCTGAAGTGCGCAGAGCGCGTCGCGTTGCATTTCTGCGAGTGCCGCAATGCGGGTTCCCACGGGCTTCGTCTGCCAGATCTCTAGATTTGCCGCTGCCGCTGCGCACGCGATGGGGTTCGCTGTGTAGGAACTCGAATGGAAGAACATGCGGGCCCGATCCGTTGCGACGTGCGCGTCAAAAATAGCTTCCATGCATAGCGTCGCGGCCAACGGCATCGATCCTCCGGTCAGCCCCTTGGCGAGACACAGAATGTCGGGGGTGATGTGCGCGTGATCGCAGGCAAAAGTGCGGCCGGTGCGTCCGAACCCTGTCATCACTTCGTCGGCGATGAAAAGGACACCATGCATTTTGGCGATACGATGAAGCTCGGCCAGCGCATCGGCGCTATACATCATCATGCCGCCTGCGCCGAGGATCAGCGGCTCGCAGATGAACGCGGCAATGTTGCCGCTCCGGCAGGCGGCGTCGAGCGCCAGAAACGACTGCTGTTCCTGCCCAGCAAGTGGCAGCGGTATGCGGCCGACGTCAAACAGCAACGGCTCGTAGGCCGCATTGAAAATGCCGCGCGCGCCCGCCGACATCGTGCCGACCGTGTCGCCGTGATAGGCGTGCTCTAGTGCCAGTATACGCGTGCGCGCTTCGCCGCGATTGCGCCAATAGCCGAGCGCCATTTTGAGCGCAACTTCAACGGCTGTCGATCCGCTGTCGGAAAAGAACACATGCGCTAGTCCGGCAGGCGCCATGCCGATCAATTGGCTTGCAACGGTTTCGGCCGGCGCGTGCGTAAAGCCAGCAAAGATCACCTGATCGAGCGTGCTGGCCTGCTGTTGGATCGCGGCCACGATTTTGGGATGGCAGTGGCCGTGTGTGATAACCCACCACGATGAGATCGCGTCGAAGATGCGTTTGCCGTCAACCGTTTCAAGCCACGCGCCGTGCGCGCGCGCGATCTCGGGCATGTTGTGCTCGATACCGTGCTGGGTAAACGGATGCCAGATTGGAGAGCGACGCGGTGTCATGGGCCGGACGCTCCAAGCCCGAGCAGATCAGCGACGTGGAACGCATCTGTGAACGCCCGATGCAGCGTGTCCGGCGTCAGCGGATCGAGGTGCGGCAGACGGCCGAGGTGCTTGACGCCGCCGAAGACGCAGATGGTGCGCTCGCTATCGGCATTTTCGTCGCCGATGAAGGCGATGCCGAGGATCGGGACGGCACGCTGTTTCAGCGCCTGGATCGAGAGCAGCGAATGATTGATCGTGCCAAGCCGTGTTGCGGCACACAGAACGACGGGCGCCTTCCAGCGTGCCATCACGTCGATCTGCAGATGCTGGCGCGTGATCGGAACGGCAAGGCCGCCCGCGAGTTCGATGACGAGCGGGGCCAGCGTGTGCGGTGGCGTGAGGCGTGCGACGTCGATGGCGATGCCGTCAATCTCAGCGGCGATATGGGGAGACGCCGGCGTTTTCAGGCGATAAGCCTCCGGCACGATGCGATCAGCTGAGAGCGCAGCGAGGCGCTGCACGCACTGTGTATCTGTTTCCCCGGCGAGGCCGGCTTGGATAGGCTTCCAGTAGTGCGCAGATAGCGCGCGCGTCAGACCGGCCGCAAAGATCGTCTTGCCAATATCGGTATCGGTTCCCGCAATGACGATCTGCACACTCATGGCGAAAGCTCCGCTTCTGCGTCCGCAAGGGCGACAATGACGGCGGCCAACTCGTCTTCGCTGGTGTTGAGGGTGATGGTCAAGCGCAAGCGGGCAGTGCCTTCAGGAACGGTCGGCGGGCGGATTGCGCGAATATCAAAGTCGCGCTGCCGCAAGGCGGCGGCCAAAGCCACGGCGCGTGTGTCGCTGCCAATGATGATCGGCTGGATTTGCGATCCCGACGGTGCATGGCGGGTCTGTGCCTGCAAAGTCTGCGCCGCAAAGGCGATGCGGGCGTGCAGGGTGGTGCGCCGCTCGGGTTCACGCTGCACAATGTCGAGTGCGGCGCGCACGGCGGCCGCAATCAGCGGCGAAGGTGCGGTTGCATAAATGAACGAGCGGGCGCGGTTGACCAGAAAATCACGCAACGTGCTTGGAGCGAGAACCAGCGCGCCCATGACGCCGAGCGCCTTGCCGCAGGTGTGCAGTGAAATCACATTGGCGCGGCCTTCAAGATGCGCACCGAGTCCGCGCCCGCCAACTCCGAATACGCCGGTCGCGTGTGCTTCATCGATGACGAGTACGGCATCGTTGGCATCCGCAATGGCGATCAGATCATCGAGCGGGGCGCGATCGCCGTCCATGCTGTAAAGGCTTTCGACAGCCAGCCATATGGTGCCTGTTCCGCCGTTGCCGCGCCAGGACCGGATCGCGTCGGCGAATGCCTGCGGATCGTTGTGAGCGGCCGCCACGCATTCAGCTTTCGACAGGCGCATGCCTTCGTGGGCGCTGGCGTGGATGAGGGCGTCGTAGACGATGAGATCGCCACGCCCGGGCAACGTCGAGAAGATCGCTGTGTTGGCAATAAATCCGCCGCCGAAAAAGAGCGCCGTCTCGGCGCCAAAGAACGCGGCGGCTTCGGCTTCGAGAGCTTCGTGCTCAGCGTGATTGCCGCGCAGCAGGCGGGAGCCGCCCGAGCCGACCGGCACGCCGCGATCGATCGCGGCGGCAACGGCGTGTCTCAAGGCGCTGGAATTGGCGAGGCCTAGGTAATCGTTGGACGCGAAATCCATGCCGCGACAAGGCTCGAGCGCCCGTAAGCGCCCGCGCCGGAGCAGCGCGTCGAGCGCGCGATCATGAGTGGCGGGCATCCTGTCGTCCCGCAGCTGATGCGGGCTCACGCTCACACGATTGAGGGGATTCGAGTTCGAGCGGCTTGAGGCCGAGCTTCGCGAACAGGCGGCTATCGCAATCTTCGCCGGGGTTTTCGGCGGTCAGCAGCGTGTCGCCGACAAAGATCGAATTGGCGCCGGCGAAGAAGCACAGTGCTTGCGTCTCGACGCTCATTTCGGTTCTGCCCGCTGACAGGCGGACGAACGATTCCGGCATCATGATGCGAGCGACCGCGATGGTGCGCACGAAGTCGATGGCGTCGATCTTCTCGGCGTTTTCCAGCGGCGTGCCGGCGATGGCGATGAGCATGTTGATCGGTACGCTCTCGGGGTGCTCGTCGAGGTTGGCGAGCGTCATCAGCATATCGACGCGATCCTGCGGGCCTTCGCCCATACCAACGATGCCACCGGAACAAACCTTCATGCCCGCGTCGCGGACGCGCGCCAGCGTATCAAGGCGGTCGGCGTAAGTGCGTGTGGTGATGACCTTGGAATAATAGGCTTCAGACGTATCGACGTTGTGATTGTAATAGTCGAGACCGGCCTGGCTGAGGCGGGCGATGTCGTCGTCGGACAGCATGCCGAGCGTCATGCAGGTTTCCATGCCGAGCGACTTGACGCCTTCGACCATGGCAACGACAGCATCCATGTCGCGGGCTTTCGGGCTGCGCCAGGCGGCGCCCATGCAATAGCGGGTGGCACCGGCCGCTTTCGCCTTCTTGGCTTCTTCGACGACGCGCTGCACCTCCATGAGCTTGGACGCCTTGAGGCCCGAAGCGTGGTGTGCGGACTGGCTGCAATAGCCGCAATCTTCAGCGCAGCCGCCGGTCTTGATCGACAGCAGGCGGCTCATCTGCACGGCATTGGCGTCGAAGTTCTGGCGATGGATCGTATGGGCGCGAAACAGGAGGTCCATGAACGGCAGCTCGTACAGCGCCAAGGCTTCAGCGCGCGTCCAATCATGGCGCAGAGCGCCAGCCGAATGGGCGGCGGAACGGATGTTGGGGTCGAGCTTCGTGACGGTCGAGGCCATCGCAGGTGTGATCTCCAGTTCGAGGCGCCCAATTTGGGCAGCGGGCGCCTTTCGCAGGAGATGTTTGCACCGCTTCCGGCCCCCGGGGCAACCGTCAATTTGCCTCGTTCGCAGCCCTCCGGCGGCTGTTGTTAACGGTCGGAGCGAGGGTTCCGCGCTGGCCCTGCCTTAAACCGCGATTTTGCCGCCGCCTTTACGGGTTATGGCGACAACCGAGGGCCGCGGCGGCACGCCATCTTTGAAGTCCGGCCAGCGGGTGGAGGGCGCTTCGAATGTGGCGGGCGGGGCGTCGGAAGCGTCGTCGTCAGCTTCGCCCGGATGCTGGACGGCTACAAACAGCGTTTCCATGTCGGGCGTGAAAAATGGCCCACACATCTCGGCACCGACAGGCACGCGGAAGAAGAGTTTCGACGTGCCGCGCGCGGCACCGTCAGTTTCAAGCGCCCATATGCCGTCCGTGCGGCCCGTGCGCGACGCCGAGTTGCCGTCGGTTGCCACCCACAGCCGGCCAAGAGCATCGACCGCACAATTGTCGGGTGTGCCGAACCAGCCGTCCTTGCTCGTCAGCGGATTGAACGTGGCGCCGACGGCGGCAATCGACGGGTCGCCGCACTTGACCAGGATTTCCCAAGAGAACGTCGTCGCCGCGTGATCGCCGTCATCGGGTGTGATTTCGATGATGTGACCGAATTGGCTTTCAGCGCGCGGATTGGCGGCATCGACCTGATTGGCTTTGCGCTTATCGTTTTTGGTCAACATCACGTAGACCTTGTTGGTCCGCGGATTGACCTCGATATCTTCGGGGCGATCCATCTTGGTGGCACCCAGCATGTCGGCGGCTTGACGGGCAAAAATCACAACGTCGCCTTGATCGGCAAATCCGAGCGCCGGTGTCAGCTGGCCGCGGCCATGAACCAGCGGCAGCCACAGCCCCCGGCCATCTTCAAGAAAGCGCGCGACATACAGCGTCCCGCTATCGAGAATGTCGGCGTTCGCCCGGGGGTTGGCGAGATCGACCTTGGCGTCGGTGACGAACTTGTAGACGTAATCGAAGCGTTCATCGTCGCCCTGATAGACGACGAAGCGTCCGTCCTTGTTAAGCGTGTTGCCGGCGCCTTCGTGTTTGAAGCGGCCGAGCGCCGTCCGTTTGACCGGCACCGAAGCTGGATCGAACGGATCGATTTCGACAACCCAGCCGAAGCGGTGCGGTTCGTTGGGTTCTGCTGCGATGTCGAAACGCTTGTGATATTGACCCCAGTTGAACCATTCGTCGGGAATGCCATAGCGCTTCAGCGCGGCCGCTTGCGGGTGTTGATCGCGCGCCGCCTTATTCCAGAAGTATCCGTTGATGTTTTCTTCGCACGTCAGCCAGGTGCCCCATGGCGTCACGGCGCCGGAGCAATTGTTCAGCATGCCGAGAACCTTGCGGCCATCCGGGTTTGCACGGGTTTGCATCTTGGCATGACCAGCCGCAGGGCCGGATATGCGCATTTCCGTTTCGGCGGTGATGCGGCGCGCGTAGCGGCTGTTTTCAACAACGTGCCACTTGCCGTCGCGGCGCATGACTTCGATGACGCTGCCGCCATGGGCCATCATTTCGATGGCGATCAGCTCCGGCGTCATTTTCGCGAACGCGGCGCGCTTATCCTGGCGTTCGACCGTCGGGAACATCAGCTCCTCGATGGTGTATTCGTGATTGACGACCAGAAGGCCGTGATCGCTGCGCCCCTCAATCGGCAGGAAGCCGATAAAGTCGTTGTTGTAGCCGAATTGCTTGGCTTGCGATGCAGCTGATTGCGCTCTTGCGTCGAAGGCGGGTGCGCCTGCTTCCACCGCGTCACCCCAGCGGATCAGCACGTCGGCATCATAGCCAGGGGCGACGTGATGGGTGGTGTCCGAACCGGCGCTGAGTTCATCGAACGCGAAAGCGCGCGGAACTGCTGCGCCATTCTCCGCGGGCGCCGGGTTGGCGAAAGCATCAAGCGACGGCAACAGCGCAGGCACAACGGATGCAGCGAGCAAGCCACGCCCGAGATCACGCCGCGAGATCCGTTTCGCGATAATGTCGCCGATCGATGTATTCGAACTCGCGTTCGATCCATCGTCTTCGCTGCGCTTCAGCCGTTCGGACGTGGACAGCGGCAGTGTCGTCATGTGGCAATTCCCGACTGGTCTCGAGTTGAACAGATCATTGCAATAGACTGCGATGTGCGACACGTCCGTGACCGCCACCACGCAACGTGTCGATCATCAATGAAGCGTGAAAATTTCGCGTGCAAGCTTCACGGGTAGCGTTGAGCAAGGCGTAACGTATACGGGCGTTAATCGTTGAATGCTGGCGCCATTCCATTCAACATCGTCAAGCCAGCAATTCGCAACACTCGGCCTTGGTTGGAGCCTAAGTGGTTTCCGGCTTAGCGATTATTTGCCTCGGCTCAGGTTCACGACACGAGGGTACGCCGATGGGTGAGAGTGCACAGAATACAGCATTGATGGAGGCGCTGGAAGCGCAGGAAACCCTGAAATTGCGGGCTTCACGTCGTCGTGCGGGCCGACGGGATCGGTTGTCGTCGATCGCTGGAGCCATGTGCGCGGTGTCTGGCACTATTACAAGGGCAACTACTTCTGGACAGACGGCGGATATACACAGCCGAGCTTCCGCGCCTCGACGCTCGAGGGTGCGGTGTCTCATACGTTGAAGGTCATCGCAGCGGTCTAGAGGCAGCTCAATTCTGGTCATCGGGGAGTTGCGGCAAAATGCCGAAGGCAACACCATCCTCATGCAAACGATGGGCGTCTTCGAGCGTTGCTTCACCGTGGATGGAGCGGTCTTCCGTCTCGCCAAAATGAATGCGTCGCGCTTCTTCCGCAAAACGTTTGCCGACATGTTCCGAATTTTCGAGCAATTTGCTTTTCATTTCGCGGATTGCATTAATCAGCTCTTTCGAAGCCGGGCCGTTCGCCGGCAGCGGTGCCGGTGCAGCCGCCTCTGGCGCCGCTTCCGCCGGCGTCATTGAGCGCTTTGTGGCGCTTACGATGGCCGGTGCCATGGGGCGTTTCTCGACGCTGGTCGACGCGCACTCAGGGCAACTAACGAGGCCACGACGGGCCTGTCGGTCAAAGGCATCCATCGACGCAAACCAAGCATCGAATTCGTGGCCCGCCGCGCAGCCCAGTTGATATTTTATCATGGCCCGTCTTTCCGCACTCAGGTCGCCGGTACACGTACGACATCAAACGTACGATCGTGCGTCAAGGACGGGATGCGGCGGCGCACGTCATCGAGGATCGCGAGGTCGACGTCGGCGATGATGACGCCGGGGGCGGTGCCACCCTCGCCCAGGATCTGGCCCCAGGGCGAAATAATCAGGCTGTGGCCGAAGGTTTCGCGGCCGTTCTCGTGGTGGCCGCCTTGCGCGGCAGCAAACACGAACGACTGCGCCTCGACCGCGCGCGCCTTCAGCAGCGTGTGCCAATGTGCTTCGCCCGTGATCCGCGTGAAGGCGGCGGGCACGGCGAGGAACTTTGCGCCCCCCTTGGCAAGCGCGCGATGAAGTGCCGGAAAGCGCAAATCGTAGCATATAGTCATGCCGAGCGGCCCCCAAGGCAGGTCGGCGATGACCGCCTTGCTGCCGGGTGCGTAGCTCTCGCTCTCGCGATAGACGTCGCCGTTGCCGAGATCGACGTCGAACATGTGGATCTTGTCGTAGCGCGCGGCGATACGCCCGTCGGGCGCGATCAGGTACGAGCGGTTGGCCATGCGGCCATCGTCGAGTTTCACGGCCATCGAACCGATGTGCAGCCAACGCTTCAAATCGCGGGCGGTATCGACGAAAGCCGCGAGCGACGGGTTCGCCTGTTCGGGCGCGATTTCTGCGAGTAGCCGAGCGCGCTCAAGCTCCATGAGCGTCGTGACCTCAGGCGTTTGGATGTAGTCGGCACCCTGGGCGGCGGCGTTGCGAATAAGATCAACGGCGTCGCGCACATTGCGGGCGACGTCGCGTCCCGAGCAGAGCTGCACGAGGCCAACGCGGAATGCAAAATTCTCATATGCAGCCGGCATCAGGACATCTTGCTCGCGCCGGCCAGAAGTTCGTCCAGCTTGCCGGAGCGGTCCAGCGCATGCAGGTCATCGCAACCGCCGACGTGGACGTCGCCGATCCAGATTTGCGGAACGGTATTGCGCCCGCCGCAACGCTCTTGCAGTTGGGCGCGCAAATCTGAGCGGCCCGTAACATCGACTTCTTCGAAAGCCGCACCCTTGCGGCGCAAGAGATCCTTGGCCATGTGGCAGTAGCAGCAGTTGCCGGCAGTGTAGACCTTGACATTGGGCATGAGAATAAAGAGCCGTCCTTGGCGGCTAGCGAACGACGCACTCTGAAACGTAACCATTCTTGCGCGATGTGCAAGATTAGCAGCACAAATATGGTGCACTGATTGCGGCCGTCGGCACTGATATTGCTGCAAATCAGGCCAGCGTGTCCGTTACCATTGCCAGGACCAGCACGTCGACCCGTCCTGCCCCCGCCGCCTTGAGGGCTTTGGCGGCGGCAGAAGCCGTTGCACCCGTTGTCATGACGTCATCGACCAATAGGATGGATTTTCCGGCGATCTGCGGCACCGCCCCAGGGCTGACCGCGAACGCGCCGGCGACGTTGCGCTCGCGCTGCGGGCGGCTGAGGCCAATCTGATGGGGCGTCGCGCGGGTCCGCTTCAAGGCTAGCGGCAGCAGGGGCTTGCGGGCGATATGGGAGATTTCGGCGGCCAGCATTTGGGCCTGATTGAACCGCCGCGCCAACAGGCGAAGTCGGGCCAGCGGCACCGGCACGATGGCGTCGGCTTCAGACACCATCTGGGGATCGGCTTGGCACAGCCAGCGCCCGAACAGGCGGCGGGCGTTATGGCTGTCGCGGAATTTGAAATCATGGATGAGCTGGCGCAGCAACCCATCGTACCGGCCGACGGCCCGGGCATGATCGAAAACCGGCGGATGGGCGGCGGCCGCCGCGGAAATCATCGGCCCGCCGATGTCATAGGGCATCGGAATGCCAAGCCGGTCGCAAAGTGGCGGGCGAATGAAATCGATGGCCCGCCAGCATTCGGAACAGAGCGCGTCGTGGTCGGACAGCCGCGTTTGGCAGCCAAGGCACAGCGGCGGCAAGACGACATCAAGCGCGCCGCGCCAGGTGCGCAGCAATCGCGATTGTGCGCGCCGCAGGGGGCTTTGCTGAGCCGCGGCATTGTCGTCGTCGCCGACGTCTGCCGATTGCGCGGCGTCCCCGTTCGTGTTCGTGTCGCCTAAAGTCATGCCATGATTTTAGCTGATCTTGACGCCAATCGCGAGCCATAGACCGTCCACCATGTCCGGTGCTCCATCCATATTCGATCGTGCCTTGCTGCGGGATCGGCGCAATCGCCGGGCTGGCGAGGCTACTCGGCATGATTTTCTGTTGGAACGCGTGGCGGATGATTTTGCCGAACGGTTGTCGATCGTCCGGCGGACGTTTCCAATGGCGGCTAACATCGGCGCCTATCACGGCGTTGTTTCGCGGCGGCTGCGCCAAAACGCCAGCGTCGGGTCAATGATCGATGTCGAAGTGTCTCCGGCGCTGCTCGCGCAATGCGACGGCCCAAGCGTTCTTGCTGATAGCGAAGTGCTGCCGTTCGCGCCGGAAAGCCTGGATCTGATCGTCTCGGGTCTTGCGTGGCAATTGATCAACGATATCCCCGGCGTTCTGGCGCAGGCGCGCCGCGCGCTGAAGCCCGATGGCTTGCTGCTTGCAGCGTTTCTCGGTGGCGATACGTTGAAAGAGCTGCGCCAAGCCTGGCTGGCGGCCGAAGCCGAGATACTGGGGGGCGCCTCACCCCGCGTCGCGCCGTTTGCGGATGTGCGCGATCTGGGCGGCCTGTTACAACGCGCCGGCTTCGCGCTGCCCGTGGCCGATAGCGATGTGTTTCACGTGACCTATGCTGATCCGCTCGCGATGATGCGCGAGGTGCAAGGCATGGCGGCGTCCAACATGCTGGTCGAGCGCCGCCGCGTTCCTGTTACACGCGGATTGCTGATGCGCGCTTGCGAAATCTACGCGGAGCGCTTTGCGTTGGCCGATGGCCGCATCCCGGCCACCTTCGAGATCATCACGCTCACGGCTTGGGTGCCGCATGAAAGTCAGCAGAAACCGCTGAAGCCCGGTTCCGCCACGATGCGCCTCGCTGAGGCATTGGGCGTCGAGGAGCACGGCACCGGTGACGTTGTGCCCGTTACCCCAAAAGATCGCGAAGCCAAGGAATGAGCGGCAGATCGGCGGGCGGCATCGCGTAGCGCGATAGATGCATGGCGCGCACCCAGGTGATTTCCTGGCCCTCGCGCGGCGTCACGTCGCCCTCCCAGTTGCGGCAGATGTAGAGCGGCATCAGAAGGTGAAAGTCGTCGTAGGCGTGGCTCGCGAAATTGAACGGCGCCATGCACGTCAAGCAGACGTCGATGCCCAGTTCTTCTTTCAATTCGCGCTGCAGCGCCTCTTCCGGCGTTTCACCGGCTTCGACTTTGCCGCCCGGAAACTCCCACAGACCGGCCATTGATTTACCTTGCGGTCGCTGCGCGATCAGCACGCGATTATCGGTATCGATCAGCGCGATCGCCGCAACGACGAGGAGCGGTTTCATGCGCGGCGCTTCAGCAGGTAGCTGGCTTCCTCAAGCCGCGTGACGCCGCGTTTCGCAAGATGCACGCTTTTGGTCAGGCCGTCGCGGGCTTCAAGGCATTCGATTGTGAAGTTCGCCGCCAAAAGCTCCTGGACGCGCGACTGCGAAATGGCGAACGGCGGGCCGTTCATTTCTTTCGTATTGTAATCGAGGCCGATCAACAGTCCAGGTGTTCCGGCAGGCAGCAGTTCGCCGAGCTTTGCAGCGTATCCGGACTGCATGATCGGCGGCATGGCAACAAGTGCCGCACGATCATAAAGAGCGCCGATGCGCGGCAATTCCGAGGCGTTGAGCTTAAAGAAATCGCCACACCAAAGCGTGATGCGGCCAGAAGACTTGACGATGTAATCGCCAACGGTGCGCACGTCGGGCGTCACGCCATGCTCGGCGAAGAATTCATCGACCGCACGCTCCGACAGTTCAACGCCGACAACCGTGTGGCCCTGCTCTGTCAGCCACGCCATATCGAGCGACTTGCCGGCCAGCGGCACCAGCACCGCAGCGTCAGGCGCCAAGCCGAGGCGTGGCCAGAATTTCTGCAACGCCGGCTGCACGCTCAAGTTATGAAAGCCGATCTCCTGCTTTTGCCAGCGATCGAGCCAGAAATTGTGGTCCATAGTGCAAAGTGCCTAGCTGCGATAATCGGCATTAATCGAAATATAGTCGTGCGTCAGGTCGCAGGTCCAGACCGTTGCCGATGATTTGCCGACGCCAACGTTGACGCGAATGACGATGTCGCGATTTTTCATATAGGCGGCGACAGTTTTCTCATCGTACTCGGCGGCGCGTTCGCCGTCACGCGCAACACAGTGCTCGCCGAACCAAATGGTGAGTTTGTCGCGATCGGCGGCTTCGCCCGATTTGCCGACAGCCATGACGACGCGGCCCCAGTTCGGGTCTTCACCCGCAATTGCGGTTTTCAGAATCGGAGAGTTGGCGCAGGCCCGCGCGATTGTGCGCGCTGCGTGCCAGGACTTTGCGCCTTCGATGTTGAAGGTCACGAACTTCGACAGACCCTCGCCGTCCTTAGCAACCTGGATCGCCAAATCGCGCATCAGATCGTGGAGTGCTTGCGAGAACGCAGAGAGCTTCTTTGACGTCGCTTTGCCGGCAGGCTTTTGACCGCGCTTGGCTGCAGCGCCCGTGGCGAACGCGAGGCAGGTGTCGCTCGTCGAGGTGTCGCCATCGATGGTCATGCTGTTGAAGGTCGTTTCCGCATGCGTCGCGATCAGCTCCTGAAGCGCTTCGGCTTCAATAGCGGCATCGGTGAATATAAAGCACAGCATGGTGGCCATGTCGGGCGCGATCATGCCGGCGCCTTTGCAGAAGCCGTTGATGGTGACGGTTGTGCTGCCGATCGTGGCGGTACGGGTGGCGAGCTTCGGATAGGTGTCGGTGGTCATGATCGCACGTGCCGCCGCCTCGAAAGCGTCAGGCTTTGCGGCCTTCGCCAAGCCATCGAGCAGGTTCGCGAACTTGCTGGCGTCGAGCGGCTCGCCGATCACACCCGTTGAGGCCACGTAAACATCATGCGGTTTGCACGCAGCAGCCTTGGCAGCTTGCGCGACCGTCAGATCGACGGCATCGCGGCCCTTCTTGCCGGTGAACGCGTTGGCATTGCCGGAATTGACGACCAGAATGCGGGCCGTGCCCTTTTTCAGGTGCTTGCGGCAGGCTAGCACCGGGGCCGAAGCGGTTTTGGACTGCGTTAACACACCGGCTGCGGTCGTGCCTTCGTCCATGACGGCGACCAACAGGTCGGTGCGGCCCTTATAGCGGATGCCCGCTTCAGCGGTTGCGAACCGCACACCGTCAATGGGCGGCAGTTCGATCAGCTTTTTTGGGGCAAATGGCGATACGGCGGCGTTATTGGCCATGTTGGGCAGCTCCGATGTGGGTGCGGACCTCTGCCTGAAAACAGATCGGGCCGCTCAAATCAAGCGGCCCGCTGCATTATGACAGTTCAAGGGTGAGGCGGAGGCCTATTTCTTTTCCTCAGGCTTCGCGTCTTCCGGCTTGGCGTCTGCCGGCTTGGCCTCGTCCGGCTTCGCGTCGGCGGGCGCTGCATCTGCCGGCTTGGCAGCTGCCGGGATGGCCTCAATCTGCTTGTTGCGCTCTTCGATGGCCGTCTTGATCTCCGGATCGACGAATTCGATCTTCGATTTGGCGCGCAGAGCAACGGCGGACTGCTGGGCCTTCTGCAACAGCTGCGACTGGATAATGCGATCCTTCACGATATCGAATGCCGGCGGCTGCTTGAAGCGCTTGTCTTCAATCTTGATCAGGTGCCAGCCGAACTGGGTTTTGACTGGATCGGAGACTTCGCCCTTGTTCAGCTTGAACACGACTTCTTCGAACTGCGGCACCATCTGGCCACGGCCGAAATAGCCGAGGTTACCGCCGTCTTCCTTCGTGCCGGTATCTAGCGTGTATTCCTTGGCAAGCGCCACGAAATCACCGCCTGCCTTGAGCTTTTCCTTAATTTCCTTGGCCTTTTCCTCAGAGTCGACGAGGATGTGACGCGCGGATACTTCTTCTTCCGGCTTAATCAGCTTGACCTGATCGTCATAGATCTTGCGGGCGTCGGCGTCGCTGACCGAGGACTTGATGACTTTCTCGAAATACAGTTCGCGAAGGGCGCGACGCTTCAAATACTTGAGGCGGGTTTCGAAGTCTGGACCTTCGCCAAGTTTTTCGGCGTCGGCGGCTTCCGCAAACAACTGATTGTCGATGAGGAATTCCAGCAGCGACATGCGCTTCTGAGCGGGCGGCAGCGTGCCCATATCGGCGCCGATTTCGCTATCCGCAATGGCAAGGTCAGCCTCGGTAACGGGAATGCCATTGACCGTCGCTACGACCTTGTCTTCAGCAAAAGCCGCGCTGGAGACGGCGGGAAGTGCGGCGCTGGCCAGCGCGAGCGTCAGGACGGCCTGGGCGAGACGGATCTTCAAAGGGCGGCTCCTATTGGCGGTGCGAAAGGGTGTTGCATATGAGGTTTGGCGTGGTGCTTGGCGATGTTGGTCCCGGATCTGGGGGATTGGATGGCCGGGACAGCCGCCGCCACGGGCCGGACAGTGTGCCGCGGCTTGTGCCAGCAATTTGGGGCACTGGGTAGCCCCCGGCAGGGGTAAAGCCAAGTTAAAAATTAGAGAGGGCCCGGCGTCTGTCAGGGCCTAAGTGATCGCCGGCAATACATTGACATGTATGGGGGGCAGTTCTTATGTCTCGCCCTGAATAGGCAGGTAAAGTTTGCCTTGCCTCAAGCACGACACGACGACGTGACACGACACGGATCTGATTTCTCGGACGTATTGGCGTGGCGAGGCTCCTCGCCGCGCATTTTTCGCTAGTCCTTGGGATCTCGATACAATCAACACGGGCGATGGCGCCACTTCGAGTGCCGCACCCTTTCAGGACGAATTGACCATGCTTTCGATCGGCGGGCTTGCAACCAAACTTTTCGGTTCTTCGAACGAACGAAAGGTCAAGATCTTCAGGCCCAACGTTGCCTTGATCAACGCGCTCGAAGCGGAGGTCGAAAAACTCTCCGACGACGAGCTGCGCGAACGCACGAAGCTGTTCCGGCAACAATTGAAAGACGGCGCCAAGATCGACGATATTCTCGTGCCGGCGTTTGCAACGGTGCGCGAAGCCGCCAAGCGCACGCTGGGTCAGCGCCACTTCGATGTGCAGTTGATCGGCGGCATGGTGCTGCATCAGGGCGACATCGCCGAGATGAAGACGGGCGAAGGTAAAACGCTCGTTGCAACCTTGCCGGTGTATCTCAATGCACTGACCGGCAATGGCGTGCACGTCGTTACCGTCAACGATTACCTGGCCAAGCGCGACAGCGATTGGATGGGGCAGGTCTACCGCTTTCTCGGTCTCAGCGTCGGCGTGATCGTCCACGATATGACGGACGAAGATCGCAAGGCGGCCTACGCCTGCGACGTCACATACGCTACCAACAACGAGCTTGGCTTCGACTATCTGCGCGACAACATGAAGATGCGCCAGGACGATATGGTGCAGCGTGGCCATGCCTACGCCATCGTCGACGAAGTCGACTCGATCCTGATCGACGAAGCCCGCACGCCGCTGATCATTTCCGGTCCGCTCGACGACCGCGCCGATCTCTATCAGACGGTTGATGAACTCATGAAGGCCATCGAGCCGGGCGATTTCGAACTCGATGAAAAGCAGCGCCAAGTCTCGCTGACGGACGAAGGCAACGAGAAGATGGAAAGACTTCTCAACGCCGCAGGCGCGATGAAGGGGTCACTTTACGACATCGATAACGTGACGCTGGTGCATCACGTCAATCAGGCGCTCAAGGCGCATAAGCTGTTCCAGCGTGACAAGGATTACATCGTCAAGAACGATGAAGTCGTCATTATCGATGAGTTTACTGGCCGCATGATGCCGGGCCGGCGCTATTCGGAAGGTCTGCATCAGGCGCTGGAAGCCAAAGAACACGTCGATATCCAGCCGGAAAACCAGACGCTCGCGTCGATTACCTTCCAGAACTACTTCCGCCTTTACAAGAAACTCGGCGGCATGACCGGTACGGCCATGACGGAAGCCAGTGAGTTCGTCGATATTTACGGGCTGGAAGTGATCGAAATCCCGACCAACGTTCCGGTTAGCCGTATCGACGAAGACGATGAGATCTATCGCACGCAGAAGGAAAAGCTTGCGGCCATCGTGATGTCGATCGCCGACGCCAAGAGCCGCAACCAGCCGATCCTCGTCGGCACGACATCGATTGAGAAATCCGAGCAGCTCTCCGAGATGCTCAAGGATCACAAGTATATCCGCGGGCTCGGCACCTCGCTGCTCGAACAGGCGGCGACGTTGAAGCCCGGCAAAGAAGAAGAATTGCGCAAGCACTTCACCACCACCGGCGAAGCGCTCATCGCGTTGGCGGATCGCTCCAAGGGCAAGAGCGACCCGGTTCCTCACCAAGTGCTGAACGCCCGCTACCATGAGCAGGAAGCCAGCATCGTGGCTCAGGCAGGTGTGCCGGGCGCAGTGACGATCGCCACCAACATGGCCGGTCGCGGTACCGACATTCAGCTCGGCGGCAACGCCGAGTATCGCCTGAAAGACTGGATCACCGAACAGACCGCAGCGGGAACGCCGCCTGACGACGCCGCCATCAAGGCGCAGCGTGCAGCCATCGTCGCCGACATCGCGGTCAAGAAGAAGTTGGCGCTTGAAGCCGGCGGCCTCTACGTTCTCGCGACTGAGCGCCATGAAAGTCGCCGCATCGATAACCAGTTGCGCGGACGTTCCGGCCGCCAGGGAGACCCGGGCCGCTCAAAATTCTATTTGGCGCTCGACGACGATCTGATGCGCATCTTCGGTTCCGAGCGCATGGACAAGGTGCTGCAAACGCTTGGTCTCAAGGAAGGCGAAGCGATCACGCATCCGTGGATGAACAAGTCTCTTGAGACCGCGCAGAAAAAGGTTGAAGAGCGCAACTTCGATATCCGCAAACAGATCCTGAAATACGACGACGTGATGAATGATCAGCGCAAGGTCATTTTCGACCAGCGTCTGGATATCATGGGTCAGGACGACGTGACGGAGATCGTCACCGACCTGCGCCACCAGCTCGTCAACGAACTCGTGACGCGGCACATCCCGCCGACCGCCTATGCGGAACAGTGGAATACCGAAGGCTTGAAGCAGCAGGTTGAAGAGATCTTCGCGATCGACGTGCCTGTTACCGAGTGGGCTGCAGAAGAAGGCATTGCGGACGAAGAAATTCGCGAACGCCTAACCAACGCGACCGACGCCCAGGCGCTCGCCAAGGCCGCCGAACTCGGCCCAGACCTCTACAGCCAGATCGAGAAGATGGTGATCCTGCAGACGCTCGATCATCTGTGGCGCGAACACCTCGTGACGCTCGAGCATCTGCGTCAGGTCATCGGCTTCCGTGCGTACGGTCAGCGCGATCCACTCAACGAGTACAAGAGCGAAGCCTTCGTACTGTTCGAAAACATGCTCGGTAAGTTGCGCGAGAACGTGACCGGCCAGCTGATGCACGTCGAACTGGCGCAAAATGACGAGCATCCCGCGTTGCAGCCGGTGGAGCTGCCTGAGATGGAGGCGCACCACGTCGATGCGACGACCGGCTTCGACGAGTTCGATCC
This sequence comes from Hyphomicrobium sp., assembly GCA_016716675.1. GTDB lineage: Bacteria > Pseudomonadota > Alphaproteobacteria > Rhizobiales > Hyphomicrobiaceae > Hyphomicrobium_B. The sequence continues at coordinate 34,013 of JADJVG010000013.1, read as the reverse complement.
TGAACTTGCGATGGCCGATGCGGCGATCGCGGGTGCACGCGCACGCCGCACTGCGCCCGAGCCTGAAAGGCGCGCGCCCGTCCAGGTGCGCAAAGGCGAAGCAGCAATCGATCCGAAAGATCCAACAACGTGGGGTCGGGTGTCACGCAATGCGCCGTGCCCATGCGGTTCGGGCAAGAAATACAAGCACTGCCACGGCAACATCGAGTGAGCAGCAGCCTCCGGCCTCTGGCGTATTCGCCGTCCGACATAAAAAGCCCCGGATCTCGCTGAGATCCGGGGCTTTTTATCTGTGGCCGTCTTTGGTGGTGTCGCTCGATCCGTGCGAGCCGGCGATACGGTCCGACAACGCCAGCAGCACGCTCGATACCACGAAGACGACGTGGATCACGACCAGCCAGAACAGCAGGCGCTCGTTTTCGGGCGTGACGGTCGTCAATGACATGAACTGTTTGAGCAGCTGGACCGCAGATATGGCGACGATGGACGACAGCATCTTCAGCTTCAGGGCGCTGAAGTCGATGGTGCCCATCCACTCCGGCCAATCCTTGTGGCTACTGTGATCGATTTTGGAGACGAAGTTTTCGTAGCCGGAGAAAATCACTATGATCAGCAGCGAACCGGTGAGCGCGAGATCAACAAGTGTCAGGATGCCGAGAATGGTATCGGATTCGCTGATCGTGAAGGCGTGCAGCGCGAGGTGGCCCAGTTCCATAACGAACTTGATGAGCAGCACGACGAGCGACAGCGCCAATCCAAGATAAAACGGCGCCAGCAGCCAGCGGGCGCTGAACAACAACTGCTCCAGAATGTGCTCTACGCGGCCAACGGACGTCTTCGGATCAGACATGCTTGTGAAGCTCCTGGGGGGAAATGATGGGAAATGTGCGGTCCGCAACTTCGCCCTGTCACGACGCTGCTGCGGCACTCCTAGTTAGGAAGCGATTTCGATTTAACCAGGAGGAATGGCGGACGCTTCGGTAAGTGGACGTTGCAACCTTGGGCGTTGCGACGCATTGCTCTGCATAGGCCGAACGGTTGGAGGTGGAACGGAGCGCAGCCACTCATCCTGTTCGCGAATGCCGGTCAGCGTTGGCTCGCAGGCATGAATGCCGCCAGTGCTGGCGAGGTTATCGACGTCCTTGAATTGATAATGCCCGTCGCAGACGTCAACGGCGAAGGGCCGGCGCGTCTTTTCGAAAGCATCATAGCCTTGTTTGAGGTTTGCCCAGAACCCAGCCCATGGGGAATCGGCGTTCGCCTTCATGTTCTCTTCGGTCATGCGAAACGGAAAGACGTGAACCGGCACATACTCCTGGCCGCCCTCGATCGCAGCCGTCGTGAGGTTGTGAATTTCATCCATGACCGGATTGGTCATCGCAAAGCAGCCGACGGACGAGCAGCCACCGTGAATGAGAATATTGTCGCCGGTGCGCGCCAGCGAATGATCAAACACATTGGGAAAGCCGAGGTTCAGCGCCTTCGGCCATCTGCCGACGTGGCGCGATAACGCGCGATCGATGGCATAGAACCCTTCAGGTGCCTGCTTGTCTCCGTCGCGCATCTTGGGGCCAAGCGAGCCTGACCAGTGGCAAATCGGATACGTCGCGAACAGCACGAACGCGCCGTCCTTTTGCTTCCAGACTTCGAGTTCGGATTCCGTTTTAAAGACGCGGATCAGAATCGGTGCTGAGAACGACAAACCCTTGTCTTTCAAACGGTCGCTGAATTCGGCGATGTTCGGCGTATTGGGCAAGGGCAGCAGACCTGCGGCGGCAGCGCGCTGGCGCTCGACGCGGTCGGCGGCAACGTCTTTCAGTTCGATGACCAGGGCGTTGGCCGGCGCGGAAACAAGCGCCGTCACGACGCCGGAAAGCACCAGCGCCGCCATTGAACCGCAAAAACTTTTGATGCCGAACGCCATACGACGTTGCGCCCTCAAGCTGTCATTCCCAAACAGTCATCTCGCGCTCGATCCCGGCGCGACCCCGAACGACGCAACCATAATCGTTGCCGGAACGATTTCGTAGTGCCTTTTTGCATCCTGCCACAGCGTTGATAACATGCTGAACTTGCTCAACTCTTCGCGGCGGAAGAAGGGCAGCGGCGTTCGATGCCGCCGTCGCCGTTGGGAAACGCCCCCGCCGGCTCGAATTGGTAGCTGCCATTGCACACGGCAACACGTGGAGGCAGTAGGTTTGCCTCAAAGAGATCATTGCCGCGCTTGAGGGTTTTCCAGAACGGCAAGGCGGGGTGGTCTTTGTAGGCCTGCAGTTTTTCATCCGACATGCGGAACGGGTAGACCTGAACCTGGAAGCGCTTCTGCCCGCCGGTCAAGGCGGCGGTCACCAGCCGCCAGATCTCGCCCATCTGATCGTTGGTCATCGCGAAACAGCCGACGGACCCGCAGCCGCCATGGACCATGATCAGCGACCCCGTACGGCCATGGGCGGCGTCGTAGGCATTCGGATAGCCAAGATTGAATGAGCGATACCAGCGGCTGTTCGGGTTCAGCGCCCCGGCATCGACGAAATAGAAGCCCTCGGGGGCCTGCCGGTCACCCTGTTTGAATTTCGGCCCAAGCGTGCCGGACCATCGGCAGATCGGATACGTCGCGAAACGCTGGAAAGCGCCATCGCGTTTCATCCACAGTTCGAGTTCGAATTCACGCTTGAAGATGCGCACCAGGATCGGCGCGCCTTCGCTCAATCCGTGTTCGGCGAGGCGCTGGGGGAGCCGCGTCGTGTCGGGTGCGCCGGGCATCGCTAGGCCCCAGGCGGCACGCCAACGCCGCAGGCTACGCTCCAGTGCTATGGCGCTTTCGTCGTTACCGCTGTTCTCCAGCGGCCACCACAACGGCGCCAAGTAAATCGCAGCGAAGGTTGCCGCCAAAAACCCGATCAGGAACAGGGCGCGAGGCCATCGCAAGCGCCGCCGCGGTTTGGGGGAACCGGATCGGCTGTCCTGTACAGGATCGTTGGGCACTCTCACGAGCCTCCCGAACTGGTGGGCGAACTATTGGGCGGTCGCCACCGGGTTTGGCGCCGGCGAGGATACCGGCACAGTGGTGGCCCCAGTTTGCAGCGCCGATTTTGCCGCTGTGATGTCCGCCAACGTCGGCTCGACGTCGGTGCTGACCAGACCCTTCATCTTGTTGCCGCTGGCGATGGTTTCAGGCTCGGTCGGCAGCGGCGTGAAGGCCGCGAACGTTGGGCGCTGGAAAGGCGGGCACGCGCCTGTCGGATCGGGGCGGCTCTGCGATAGCACATTGACCACATAGCGGCTCTCGCAGACCGCCACGTTCGGCGGAATGCGGTAGGTTTCGAAATGGTCGTAGCCCTGTTTCAAGGTCTTCCAGAAGCCGTACCACTTGTGCTTTTTCATTTGCGCCATGCGCGCGTCCGTCATGCGGAACGGAAAAGCGTGCAATTGGAAGCTCGGCTGACCAGCTTTCAAGGATTCGCGGGTCACGCCGTAGATCTCTTCCATCAGCGCGTCGGTCATGGCGTAACACCCGGCGGAGCGGCATTTGCCGTGTACCATCACGGAATCGCCGGTGCGGCCGTGAGCTCTGTCGAAGCTGTTGGGATAGCCAAGATTGAACGACAGATAGAACTTCGAGTTGGGGTTCATCAGCGTCGGCGTGATCGTATAAAAGCCTTCCGGGGCCTGACGGTCGCCTTGCACGAGCTTTGGCCCGAGTTCGCCCGACCAAGTGCAGATCGGGTAGGTTTTGAAATGGTAGTAGCGGCCGTCGTCGCGCTGCTTCCAGATTTCGAGTTCCGATTCCTCTTTGAAGATCCGGACGAAGACAGGCGAGCCGGCTTGCATGCCTTTCTTGGCGAGGAGTTCGAGTGTCTCTTTGCCTAGTGGGACCTCGGAGGGTGCTGGAATGACAGGCGCATTTGAGCACGCGGCGAGCCAAAGCCCGGCTGCTACAGCCGCCACCAATCCAAGCAATCCCCGTTTCATTCAATCCGTTCCGTCTGTCGATCGCGCTCGCACGTTGCGGAGGCTCTCTGTTCGATTTAGACGCAAACGCTAACCTAAAGACATTTCACATAATTTCTGCGGCGGTTGGACCGCGCCTGTCAAGCCAGCAAAGGCCAAGATTGCGGCTGAAGCGCGGCCAGGACGCAGGCTTATCGTCCGATGGAGAGGAAGCGATCGTGGCGCTGTTTGCGGATCTCTTCGGCGGATTTACCGTCAAATTCGGCGAGCGCCCGGGCAATCGCATTGCCTGTGGATATGATGACGCTACTGCGGTCGCGGTGGGCGCCGCCGACCGGTTCCTTGACGATGACGTCGATGACGCCAAGCTGATCGAGGTCTTGCGCCGTGATCTTCATGTTGGTCGCGGCTTCTTCTTTCTTGTTGCTGTCGCGCCAGATGATCGACGCGGCGCCTTCGGGCGAGATCACCGAGTAGATGGCGTGCTCCAGCATCAGGATGCGGTTAGCGGTGGCGATCGCAATGGCGCCGCCGGAACCGCCTTCGCCAACCACGACGGCGATGATCGGCACGCCGAGGTTTAAGCAGCAGTCGGTTGACCGCGCGATTGCTTCGGCCTGTCCGCGCTCTTCCGCGCCGATGCCGGGATAGGCGCCGGGCGTATCGACGAAGGTGATCACCGGCAGATTGAACCGGTCCGCCATTTCCATCAGGCGCACGGCCTTGCGATAGCCTTCCGGCTTCGCCATGCCGAAATTGTGCTTCAGGCGGCTTTCGGTATCGGAGCCTTTCTCATGGCCCATGACCATGACGGAGCGGCCACGGAAACGGCCGACGCCAGCAACGATGGCTTCGTCTTCGGCATAATAGCGGTCGCCGGCAAGCGGCGTGAAATCTTCGATCAGGTTGCCGACGAACTCCAGGCAGTGCGGCCGTTCAGGATGGCGCGCGACCAGCGTCTTCTGCCATGGCGTCAGCTTGTTGTAGGTATCGACGAGCAGTGTCTTGGCCTTCTGCTCAAGCTTAGCGATCTCGTCGGCGATCTGCGGACCTTTGCCGTCCTTGTAGAGCGCCTTGAGCTCGACAATCTTGTTTTCGAGTTCGAGAATCGGTTTCTCAAAATCGAGATAGGTGCGAAGGGCGGTGGCAGCGCTCACGTCGAAAAGCCTTTCGAAATGTTCAAGATCCGTGTGTTCTGACTATCAGGGTGGCGCCCAATGTGAGGACCGCACGATTGATAGATTTTCGCGTCACGGGCATCTGGGTGTCAAGGTAAGACCCTGCAAGGTGCTCAATAGGCTGTGCGTCAGGTCGTTAACGAATTTCACCAGATAGTCTTTTAACCCAAGGCGCGACCGCGAACAGCAGCCCTGCGGCGATTGCGACCAGGAGCCCCTGCGTCAGAAACGCGGTTGAGAGCGAGGCCGGGTCTTGGCCCGTGAAGCCGCCCCCGAGTACGCCGGCGAGTTTGTTACCAAAAGCCGCCGCCAGGAACCACATGCCAAGCACGAGGCCGGTCATGCGGGCTGGCGCCAGCTTGGTCATGGTCGAAAGTCCTACAGGGCTGAGCAGCAGCTCACCGATCGTCTGCAGCAGAAACAACCCGACCAGCCACAGCGGCGAGACCTTGCCTGTTGCGGCCAGAGTGGCGGCGGGCACCATCAGCACGAACGAGGCCGACAGGAACAGCAGGCCGAAAGCAAACTTAACCGCTGCCGACGGCTGCCGCACGCCCATGCGGATCCACAGCGCGGCGATCACCGGCGCTAGCAGGATCACGAAAATCGGGTTCACTGACTGATACCAGGCCGACGGAAACGGCACACTGGCGATCTCGTTGAGCGTCAACTGATCGGCGAATAACGCGACCGTCGTTCCCGCCTGCTCGAAGATCGCCCAGAAGATCATGGCGGCAATGAACAGCACGCCGATGGCGGCGAGGCGCTGGGCATCCTCAGAGGGCTGCCGCGCCGCATAGATGATGCCGGCCAAGGGCAGCAGCACGAACAGCCAGCGCAACCACGTCAACCCCGGCTGATCGGATATGAGCGCCAGCGCCAGCAGCGCCAACGTGCCGCCGATGACGGCTGCGCCGTGGCGCAACAGGTGCGCGCGCGATGCTGCGGTGGTGTCGCTCGACTGGTCGTGCGGTTCGGCGAGGTGCCGGGCATTGCGCGCGAAAATCAGCATCGCCAGCGTCATGCCGACGCCGGCCGCGGCGAAGCCCCAGTGCCAGCTATTATCGGGATCAAAGCCGTAAGCTTCGAGCCAGCCTTTAAACCACGCGCTTTGGGCGAGAAACCCCGTCACCAGAGGCGCGAAGAAGGCGCCGACGTTGATGCCCATGTAGAAGATCGAGAACCCAGCATCGCGGCGCGTGTCGTTGGGTTGATAGAGCGCGCCGACCAGCGCCGAGATATTGGGTTTGAAAAGTCCGGTTCCGAGCGCAATGAGCGCGAGGCCGATGTAGAACGTCTCGAGTTGCGGGATGGCCAGCGCATAGTGGCCGAGCGCGATGGTCCATCCGCCGATCAGCACGGCGCGGCGTGCGCCGAGTATGCGGTCGGCGATGAACCCGCCTGGAATGGCCAGCATGTAGACGGCCATGGTGTAGTTGCCGTAGATGCGGCCAGCATCCTCGACCGCGAAGCCAAGCCCGCCGCCGGCAATCGGCGCCACCATAAACAACGTCAACAGCGCCCGCATGCCGTAGTAGGAAAACCGTTCCCACATTTCGGTGAAAAACAGCGGTGCAAGTCCGGGTGTGTGGCCGGCGAACAGCCACCGCGAGCGGCCTTGAGCGGTGGCATGTGCTGTGGCGGGTGGTTGGGTCATCGCGCGCTACCATGTCCGCGGTCGCGCGCCCTGTCAAAGCCCGGTTTACAAAGGGCCAGCGCGTCTTGCGCATGTGGCGTGTGCCATCCCGGCACGGTGGTGTATCGGTGGTTAAGCATCCTCGTGCCCCAACGAATTGCGCTAAGTGTTTCAACGAGATTGAGACACGGTTGTTTACGATGCCGTCAAACCTGCGCGATTAGGGTGTCAGCAACCCCTATGCGTTGATCGGTCCATCATGACGACAGATACACTTGCGCCCTCCGCGTTGCCGTCGCTTGCCGCGCGTTTGAAGGCATTGTTCGTAGACAAGCGTTCCAGCATATCGCGGCCGAAGGTGGTGTTTACGGTCGCGGTGCTCGATGGTCTGGCCATCGTTGCCGCAAGCCTTATTGCCGACTGGCTGGTGAATGGCGATGCCGCCTGGTCGATGACGTCCATCGTACGTGCCTTCTTCGTGGCGGTGCTGGTGATTGGCTGCCTCCAAGAGAAATGGTCGTACACCATTTCGGCTTTGAGGAGCTTTTCCGGTCAGATCAGTAAGGTTTGCTTCGCCGTCCTCTTGGTCTTCCTGACGTTGACCGGCGCGGCGTTCATGGTCGGGCGCGTCGCCCCGACACCGGCGTTCGTCATCACCTGGATGGCGATCACTTTGGCGATGCTGATCGTCATTCGTTTCGCGGCAGCCAAAGCCATTGCCGCACTGACGGCGGCTGGACTGCTGGTCCGCAAGACGGTGATCGTCGGCGGTGGCCAAGAAGCTGACGATGTGATTGCAGCGCTGTACCGCGACGGTGCGGCCCAACTGCAAATTCTCGGCGTGTTCGACGATCGTGCGGATAAGCGCGTGTTGGACAGCACGGTGCCATTGGTCCGCCTCGGCACGTTTGAAGACCTCGGCAAATTCTGCCGGGATGAGGGCGTCGATCTGTTGATCGTGACCGTGCCGACGCGCGCCGAAGACCGGTTGCTACAGATCTTGCAGAAGCTGTTCACGCTGCAGGTCGATATTCGTATTTCAGCGCTCAATTCAAAGCTGCGATTGAACGCCAATGCCTACAATTACATCGGCAAGGTGCCGATGCTGGCGGTCATGGATAAGCCGCTCACCGACTGGGATAGAGCCGTCAAGAACATCGAAGACCGCGTCCTCGGCGCGCTGTTGCTTCTGCTGGTTTCGCCCATCATGGCGGTGACCGCACTGGCGATCCGTCTCAACAGCAAAGGCCCGGTGTTCTTCAAGCAGAAGCGTTATGGCTTCAACAACGAGCTGGTCGAAGTCTTCAAGTTTCGCTCGATGTACACCGAACTCTCCGATGCGACGGCGAGCAAACTGGTGACGCGCGATGATCCGCGGGTCACGCCGGTTGGCCGCTTCATCCGGCGCACCAGCATCGACGAGCTGCCGCAACTGTTCAACGTCTTGCTTGGCAACATGTCGCTCGTCGGGCCGCGCCCGCACGCGACGCAGGCCAAGGCCGGACAGGATCTCTATCAAGATGTCGTGCAGGAATATTACGCGCGCCATCGCGTCAAACCGGGCGTCACCGGCTGGGCGCAGGTGAACGGCTGGCGCGGCGAAACGGATACCCACGACAAGATCCAGAGCCGCGTCGAGTATGACCTGTACTACATCGACAACTGGTCGGTACTGCTCGATCTCTACATTATCGCCATAACGCCGTTCTCGTTGCTGTCGGCCAAGAATGCCTATTAGAGCCATCGCCGGGACACCGCTTGCCGGCCGGACGGTCAACACGAAGATGCTCGCCAACGGCGTCGTTGCCTGCGCCTTGGTGACGAGCGCTATCGTGTTCTCGGAGCCGGCTATTGCTGACGCGCTGATGGGTGGCGTTATTATCGCCATCCCGGTGCTGGGCGCGGCGCGTTTCGGCAAGGTAGCGATCGTGAACTTTGCCATGTGGGCGGCTCTCGTGGCGCTCGGCATCGCCGCGACCGGCCTATCGCAGACGTTCGATACGGCCTTCAAGCATCAGCTCGTAACGCTGTTTCTGGCTGCCGGTGCGTTTGTTCTCGCGGGCTATGTGGCGGCCGATCCGATTCCGCGCATCACGCTTATATTCTGGTGCTACGTCGTCGCGTGCATGACTGCGACCGTGGCAGCGATCATCGGCTATTTCGATCTTGTTCCATCGGCTTATGACCTGTTCACCAACTACGGCCGTGCACGCGGCACGTTCAAAGACCCCAACGTCTACGGCGCTGCCCTTGGGCCGGCGATCACGTTCGCTGCATGGATCATGTTGCGCGAGCCAGCCAAACGGGCCAGCATCGCCGCGTTCATCGTGCTGCCCTTAATCATTGGGCTATTGCTCAGCTTTTCGCGCGGCGCATGGATGTCGTTGGCCGTGTCGATCGGCGTTCTGACCGTCTTAACGGCGTACACGTCGCGCCGCAAAACCGACTTGCATCGACTCGGCTCGGTTAGCATCGCGGGCATTGTTGCCATGGCCCTGGTGGTGTTCTCCGTTCTGCAGGTCGAGAAGGTCCGCAATTTGCTCACCGAGCGCGCGACCCTCGATCAGAGTTACGACGTTGGCCCCGAAGGGCGTTTCGGCGGCCAGCAGAAGGCCCGCAATCTGATCCTCGAAAATCCTTTTGGCATCGGCACACACACGTTCCGCGATAAGTATCATCACGAAGAGCCGCACAACGTTTACCTGAGCCAGTTCCTGAATGCCGGGTGGCTCGGCGGCATGTTGTTTGCCATCTCCGTCATCGCGACGCTGGTTGTCGGCTTGCGCGCCGCCATGGTGAACGGCGCGCTGCAAGGCGGCTTCGTGGTGGCAACGGCCGCGTTCGCTGGTCTGGTGTTTGAAGGATTCGTGATCGACAGTGATCACTGGCGCCATTTCTTCATTGTCATGGCTTGCATCTGGGGGCTCGCGGATGCGCGTGCTCCAGACATCGATCCTTCGCGCCGCCGCGACGATCCATCGGATGCCGCCGCTGCGTGATGCGCAGCGCGCTACACGCCCTTATCGCCGGTTAGAACCTTGCCCATCCAGTCTTCGATGGTGGTCGTGCCCATCTTCTCGGCAATCTCGTGCTCGCTCTTGCGGACGACGTCCTGCATCAAATCAATGCGCTTCCATTCGCAGAACGGAGTTTCCGGTTCGACGCCCGGTGCATAGCGCGACGCTTCGACTTTCTGATAGCGGTGAACGTAACGCGGGCAGTTCATCCAGGTTTCGCGGACCGTCACTTTGACAGCCATTTCCGCGTCTTTGAAGAGCGCGACTTCGGGTCCGGAGACGACGACTTCGGCGCGGCCTTGCAAACGCAGGCGGAACGGTCTTTCGAAGTCGATGAACAGGATGCCGATTTCAGGATTGTTCGTGATGTTGCCCATCGAGAGGTACATGCCGTTGCCGTCATAGCTCGGGAACACGATTGTTGTGGCGTCCATAACTTTGACGAAGCCTGGGGTGCCGCCTTTGTAGGAAACGGTAGGCCGTCCATTGTGATCGATCGTCGAGAGGAAGAACATATCCCGGCTTTCGATGACGGCCTTGCTGATATCGTCAATTTCGGGCTTCACAATCATCTCTTCCAAGCGGTCGGCGAGGCTGCGCGTATCGAAGGCCATCTGCAGCGCGCGGTGGCTTTCGCCATAAAGTTGGCTCATGTTCCACTCCTTGTGTTGATTACGAATGGCTGAAAGGTATCAGCGGTTGTCGATATTGTCCGCTATTTTTTGGCGAGCGGGTGATGGTCGTTGACCAGTTTCTTCAGGCGCTCTTGCAAAACGTGGGTGTAGATTTCGGTTGTTGAGATATCGGCATGCCCGAGAAGCTGCTGCACTGCGCGCAGGTCTGCTCCCCGATCAAGCAGATGACTGGCGAAAGCGTGCCGCAACACGTGCGGTGAAACCCGCTCAGCATCAATGCCGGCTTCGCTCGCAACGTCCTTTAAGTCGAGCGCAAAACCTTGCCGCGTGACGTGCCCTTCGGCGGCTTTCGACGCAAAAAGCCACGGCGAGTTGTCAAATCGGCCGGAAACCGCGAGATATTTGTCGAGTGCGTCGCGCGCCGCCGGATTGAGCGGCACGAGGCGTTCGCGGCCGCCTTTGCCCTTGATCGTCAATACGCGTGTATCGCCGCGCAACACCGAACGCGGCAGCGATACCAATTCGCTGACGCGCATGCCGGTGGCGTAGAGCATTTCGAGCAAGCACTGAAAGCGCAGCGCGCGGAAAAGATTGCGGCCTTCCTGGCCTTCAACGCGATGAGAGGCAGTCTCTATCAGTCTATCGACTTCATCTATGCTTAGAATTTTTGGCAGCGACCGCGCTTTCTTCGGCCCAGAAATGCCAGACGCCGGATTGGCGCCGATGACGCCTTCATTGGTGAGAAATTTATAGAACTGCCGAAGCGACGAAAGCCGCCGCGCACGCGATGCTGCGGCCAGTCCCTCGTCTGAAATGGCTTGCAGGTAGGCCTGCACATCCTTGCTGTTGGAGGCTTCAAGGGCGCGCTGGCGCTGATCTAGAAAAGCCAGATACGCTGTGAGATCGCGCTCATAAGCGTCGAGCGTGTTTTGCGCCGCGCCTCTTTCGGCCGCGATCATTTCGAGAAACGCTTTGAGATGGGTATCGCTGGCCGGCATCGCGCCTCAGTTCGTGCTCACGTGCGGCCATGCTCCGAGAAGGGCTTCAAGTCCCAGCCGCCGTGCGTCCGGCTCAAGGCCGGCGCGTTTCAAGGCGCGGATACTATCACCAAGCGCAATCATGTGTGCGCCTTCCGCCCCGTTCGGTCCGAGGGCTTGCATGGCCAGCAGAACCGTACGGCCGAACTCTTTCTTCTTCGAAGCATCTTGCAATTCCGAAAGCACGCCGGTTTCCGGCAAATATCCGGTGTTGGGTTGCGGCGTGCGGCTGGCGGCTTCCCACAACGGAATGGGCACGTTGTAATTCAGCGCGTCGAGAACGGTTGCAAGGCGATGCAGATCGTCGGGTTTGAAACGGCCGTTGCGTGCCAGCGCCTCGACCGCCGCGAGACCTTCGCCGCGCGCAGGTGCGTTGGCGTCGGCAATATCCGCAAGTGCTAGCCAATGATCGAGGCTGCCGCCGGGTCGGCCCGGCACGCTGCCCGCTGCCACCCACCGGCGCACGAGGTCGTATTGTGCTGATGCCAGTCCGATTTCGGCTGCCGTTTCAGCAAACCAGCGGATTTCCGGCTGCGGGTTCAGGCTGGCGACGGCGGGCGCCAGCATTTGCAGGGCTTGGAAGTGCAGCCCGGTTTTCTTGACGTCGTCGATAAAAGCCTGCATCAGCCGGGTTTTCGTCATTGGCGTGCGTTCGCTTTCGGCGGCTTTGAACAGCGCCGCGCGACGGAACGCGCCTTTCAGCTTGCCGCCCGAGAGCAGCTCTTGCGCGCTCTCCGCGCCGGCGTTGGCGCGATAGATCGCGGCCAGCATTTCAGGAGGCAGTGCGTTCAGCGCGGCGGCTTTTTCTGCTGCAGGCAACCCGAGATCGACGGGCGTTGCTGGATCGTGCGAGAGCGCGACCAGAAGCGCGGGTTCGCCTTTTTCGAGAATTTCGGCATGCGGCAACTGTCCAATGCGTTCAACGATGCGATAGTCCAACAAGGTGAGTTGCTTGGGTGCTGTGAGCTTTGGTTTTGCGCCGATGGATATGGCGTCGAGCGCGTCGAGGCCGGGGGACTGCTCTTGTCCTTCTTCGCGCGCCAACTCGGCGGCGAGACCGGCGCCGGCAATATCGCCGGCCACAGCCGCGCAATACCCCGACATCAAGATGGCTTGCCCCTTCAGACGCTTCGGCATCTGCGATTTCGCAAATGTCACCTGCTGCACTGTCTGGCAGGCCTTGGCGGAATCACCTGACGCTAATTGATTGCGCGCCGTCAGCATGGCGAGCAGCGGATCGCTTGCCGAGGGATGCTCGGCAAGTTCGGCCGCTGCGTCCTTGGCAAGGCCGGAGCGATACAGCGCCTCGAGCCGCAAGGCCGTGAACCGGCCATTGGCCGCGGTGCCCGACGGCGGTGTGACGTCGGCAGTGATCAGCCGCTTCCACAAGCCGTGCAGCGCCGGCGAGCGGGGTGGAATTTCTAGCACACTGATCAGCGCTTCGATTTTGTCCGTCGATAGACCTTGCCAAAGCTCGAACGGCAAGCCCGACCCATCCGTCGCCATGACCGGCGCCAAATCGCCCTTTTCGACGGGTGGCGGGATGGCGTCACGCATGACGGTGTCGCGCTGCGACGGCGCGGCGAATGCGGGAACGGTGGCGCCCGGCACGAACGACGCGAGCGCCATGGCGACGATGAGGGGTCTAAAGTGAGGCATCACACTCTTGATTGGACCGACAGGTCTTGGGCTATTGCGGGCGCTTGATCTTAACGTCCGGCACGGGTTTTGAGATGGTCTGCTGTTCAGGCTCGAAGCGGGTCGCAAGCACATAGAGGCCCGCGAACGTGATCGACGCGAGCATCGCAGTAACGAATAAGAAGCGGAAGAGGCTTGGCATTTCCCTACCTTGACGGCAAATCGTTAGGTGTGGTGACGGCCTTTGGTGGCACGAATATGTCGTCAGCTTGAGCGTATGACGGGGCCGGTCGCGTGCGTTGGCCTATAGTGCGCGATTTGGCGCGCAGCGCAAACCCCGGCAATCCGATTTGCGGAGCGCGCCTGTTCGTGGCATGTCGTCGCCTGAATTCGCCGTTCCGGCCGCAGGGTCGGCGCGGCGCTGCAAATGTGAGTCGTACATGACGGAGATGGAAGCGATCGACGCGATCAAGACCCGCCTTGGACAGCGGTCGATCGTGCTTGTCGGTCTCATGGGCTGCGGAAAATCGTCGATCGGCAAGCGTCTCGCGACCCGACTCGGTCTGCCGTTTCTCGACGCGGATGAAGAAATCGAGCGAGCGGCGGCAAAGACCATCAACGAGATTTTTTCCGATCATGGCGAAGTCCATTTTCGCGATGGCGAACGCCGCGTGATTGCGCGCCTGCTGGATAACGGCCCGATGGTGCTGGCAACCGGTGGCGGGGCGTATATGCATCCGAGTACCCGCGAGAAAATCCACGAGAGCGGCATCTCGGTCTGGCTGCGCGCCGATCTGCCGATCCTCATGCGTCGCGTTTCAAAGCGCGATACCCGCCCGCTGTTGCGGACCGGCAATCCAGAAGCGACGATGCGGAAGCTCATCGAAGCCCGCTATCCGGTTTATGCCGAAGCTGATCTGACGGTCGAAAGCCGCGACGAGCCACATGAAGTGATCGTAACGGAAATCGTCCACCGAATACTGAACCTGACCGCGAACCAAGCCAACAATCAGCCCGCCGTGAAAGCAGACCCCACGACCATGAGCACCTCAGCCACAGTGGCGACCGATCCGGCGACTCCTCCAGTGCGGACCGTCGGCGTTGATCTCGCCAATCGCTCTTATGAAGTTTTGATCGGCACGGGGCTGGTGGCGCAGGCTGGTCGCCTGATCAAACAGCGGCTGGGGCCGGTGAAGTGCGGGATCGTCACCGACGAGAATGTCGCCAAGCATCATCTGGCGGCGTTGGAAGCGAGCCTGCAAGCCGAAGGCATGCTGGCAGGATCGATTATTTTGACGCCGGGCGAAGCGACAAAGAGCTTCCGCGAATTGGCGCCGTTGTGCGAACGCCTGTTGGAACTTGGGCTTGAGCGCGGCGACATCGTTGTGCCGTTTGGCGGCGGTGTGATCGGCGATCTTGCGGGGTTCGCGGCCGGTATTTTGCGCCGTGGCGTCCGCTTCGTTCAAATTCCGACGTCGCTACTGGCGCAGGTGGATAGCTCCGTTGGCGGCAAGACCGGCATCAACACTCCGCAAGGCAAAAATCTGATCGGCGTCTTCCATCAGCCGAACCTCGTGCTCGCAGACACCGACGTGCTGGCGACGTTGCCGGTCCGCGAAGTGCGGGCGGGGTACGCTGAAGTTGCGAAATACGGGTTGCTTGGAGACGCTGCGTTCTTCGCATGGCTGGAACAGAACTGGCGCGGTGTGTTCGGCAACAGTGGCCCCGATCTAACGCAGGCCATTGAAACGAGTGTCAAGGCGAAGGCTGCGATCGTCGCGCGCGACGAACATGAAACCGGTGATCGCGCTTTGCTCAATCTTGGCCACACCTTCGGTCATGCGCTCGAAGCCTGGACCGGATATTCCAATCGTTTGCTGCACGGCGAAGGCGTCGCGATCGGCATGTGTCTGGCGTTCCGCTTGTCGGAAGAGCTCGGGCTATCGCCGAAAGGCACCGCCGCGCGTGTTACGCGGCATCTGCAGGACGTCGGATTGCCGGTTCACATTAACGACATTCCGGGCGGCAAAGCCGATCCTGACGAGCTGATGCGGCTCATGGGGCAGGATAAAAAAGTCCAAAAGGGCCGCTTAACATTCATCTTAGCGCGCGATATTGGCCAAGCGTTCATTACAAGGGATGTAAACCCCGCCGCCGTTCGGGCGTTTTTGGCACGTGAAATCGGGGGTTAAGGTGCGGGGCGCACCTGTGCTAGAGTGTGCCTGTGTTCCACAGGTGGATCCTAGCACCCTTCCATGACCCTATCGATTGCACTGAGCCTGTTCGCGATTATCGCATTGATTGCGCTATCGGCGTTTTTTAACGGCAGCGAAACAGCACTGACGGCTGTGTCGCGCGCCCGGTTACATTCACTTGAAGAAGACGGCAACAAGAAAGCCAAGCTCGTCAATAAGCTTCTGGCCTCGCCCGAAAAGATGATCGGCTCGGTGCTGCTCGGAAATACGCTCGTTGACGTGCTCGCCGCCGCGCTGGCGTCTAACCTTGCCGTCGAGCTGTATGGCGATGTCGGCGTTGCGTACGCAACGGCCATTGTCACCTTGCTGATCGTCATTTTTGCGGCCGTACTGCCGAAAACCTACGCGATGGCCTATTCAGATCGCGTCGCGCTGATCGTTGGTCCGGTGATGCGCGGCATTATTCTGGTCCTGACGCCGTTCACGATGGCCATTGAATTCGTCGTCCGGCAGTTTCTGAAACTCACGCCCGGCAAGGAAGACGACGACGCCAACATTCTTGCTGCTCACGAAGAAATTCGCGGCACCATCGATCTGCAAGCGAAGGAAGGCACGGTTGCGAAGGTCGATGCCAACATGCTCGGCGGCGTTCTCGATCTGCGCGATCTCGAGGTGGCCGACATCATGGTTCATCGCACCAAGATGGAAACCATTTGTGCCGATGACCCGCCCGCCAAGATTCTCGACGAACTTTTGAAGTCGCAATATACCCGCGCGCCCGTTTGGCGCGATGAAGCCGAAAACATCGTCGGCGTGCTGCACACCAAGGATTTGTTGGCAGCGCTCGGGAGGACCGGTTGGGATCCCTCGAAGCTCGATATCATGAGCTTTGCAACGGAACCGTGGTTTATTCCCGATACCACCAGCGTCAAGGATCAGCTCAATCGGTTCCTCAAGAAGAAGGCGCAGATGGCGCTCGTCGTCGATGAGTATGGCGAAGTGCAGGGCCTGATCACGCTCGAAGACATTCTGGAAGAGATCGTCGGCCAGATCGCCGACGAACACGACATCCAAGAAACCCATATCCGGCCGCAGGCGGACGGCACCGTGAATGTCGATGGCACGGTTGCGATTCGCGATCTCAATCGCCATATGGATTGGAACCTGCCGGACGACGAGGCGACGACGATTGCCGGCCTTGTGATCCACGAAGCGCAGACCATCCCCGAGCCCGGCCAGCAGTTCACATTCCACGGCTACCGTTTCGAGATCCTGCGCAAAACCCGCAACAAGATTACTGCGCTGCGCATCAAGCCCTTGCCGACGCCTGTAGAGGGCAGTTCGCCAGGGGCTGAAGCCGTTTCCCTTGATGGCGGCTGAATGCCGCGTGACGGCCGTTAGGTCGGGATTTTTTCGCCGGGCGCATAGGTCGCAAGGGCTAACGCATGGACGCGGACGCCAACCTCATCGCCCAGCACCGCGTTGACTATGCGGTGGCGGTCGATGCGCGATTTGCCGGTAAAAGCCTCTGACACGATTAGAATGCGAAAATGACTGTCGCCAGTGCCGGGCGACGACCGATGCCCGGCGTGGAGTTCGGATTCATTGATGACGTCGAGGCGCGTCGGATTGAGCGCCACAAGCAATTTTTCTTTCAGGCGGGCTTCGGCGGTCATGGTTTGGCCTCGCAGTCTTCTGACAATCCTATGCGGACAAGCAACGAGGTGTTAAAGCCTTTGAAGGCAGAAATGCAACGGCATTTGACATAGCGCCATGCTGTCTCATGCGTACCGCCTTGTGCCCGATCACACCTCACTCCATAATCTGGT
The DNA here is from genome assembly GCA_016716675.1 of Hyphomicrobium sp. Lineage (GTDB taxonomy): Bacteria > Pseudomonadota > Alphaproteobacteria > Rhizobiales > Hyphomicrobiaceae > Hyphomicrobium_B. Next base: position 16,897 of record JADJVG010000013.1, on the reverse strand, counting down.
GCCATGAAACTGAATTCAAAACTGTTCGACAGCATCCGCGTATCCGGCAAAAAGGACGCAACGCCTACGCGCGATACGTCGCCGCCGTGCCAGTGGAAGGGATGCGATAAGCCGGGTCCGCACCGCGCGCCGCAGGGCCGTGGCCGCGACGGGCAGTTCTATAACTTCTGCGTCGATCACGTTCGCCAGTATAACGCCAGCTACAACTATTTCGACGGCATGAGCGACGTTGAGGTTGACGAGTTCCGCAAGGATGCGCTGACCGGGCACCGGCCGACGTGGAAATCGGGCGCCAATGCCTGGGCACACGGCACGCGCGATGGCACGCGCAACGAAGAAGCCGCCGCCCGCGTTGGACCGACTGCGACACGTGGCCCCGCGTTTACCGGTCTTCCAGAGCCGCCACGTCGCCGGAATACCGCCGCCAATTGAAGCCTCTGGAGCGTAAATCGCTCAGAACCCTGGATCTCAAGGACGAGGCGAGCAAGGACGAGATCAAGACCAAGTTTAAAGAACTGGTCAAGCTGCACCACCCGGACGCGAACGGCGGCGACAGCCGGTCCGAGGAAAAGTTGCGCGAGATCATCCAAGCCTATAATTATTTAAAGCAGGCTGGATTGGTCTGAACGGCCACGATGTCTGTAGACCTGTTGGGGTGTGCTTAGCCGCAGCCCGCAACGCGAGCTCGAAGCTAGGACTTTACTTCACATGCGCACCCAATCCGCCGCCGCCGCAACCGGCGCGCAACCGTCGCTCATGCCGGACATGACGCTCTCCGTCCGACAGGTATTTGGCATCGATAGCGATTTCGAAGTGCCGGCCTATTCGAAGGCCGATGAGCACGTCCCGGATCTCGATCCCGATTATCTGTTCAACCGCGATGTGACGCTCGCGATCCTCGCGGGCTTCAAGCATAATCGCCGCGTCATGATCCAAGGCTATCACGGCACCGGAAAATCGACGCACATCGAGCAGGTCGCGGCGCGTCTCAATTGGCCGTGCGTGCGCGTCAACCTTGATAGCCACGTCTCGCGCATCGATCTCGTCGGCAAGGACGCGATCGTGTTGAAGGACGGCAAGCAGGTGACCGAATTCAAGGAAGGCATTCTGCCATGGGCGCTCCAGCACAACGTAGCGCTGGTGTTCGACGAATACGATGCCGGCCGCCCGGACGTGATGTTCGTCATTCAGCGCGTGCTTGAAGTCTCGGGCAAGCTGACGCTGCTCGATCAGTCGAAGGTGATCCGTCCGCATCCGGCGTTCCGCCTGTTCTCGACCACCAACACCATCGGTCTCGGCGATACGTCGGGCCTCTATCACGGCACGCAGCAGATCAACCAGGGCCAGATGGACCGCTGGTCGATCGTTGCGACGCTCAACTACCTGCCGCACGACGACGAAGCCAAGATCGTTTTGTCCAAGGTCAAGGCCTTCGACAAATCCGACGCCAAGCGCAAGCAGGTGTCGCATATGGTCCGCGTCGCCGATCTGACGCGCTCGGCCTTCATCAATGGCGATCTGTCGACCGTCATGAGCCCGCGCACGGTGATGACGTGGGCGGAAAACGCCGAGATTTTCGGCGATCTGGGCTTCGCGTTCCGCGTCACATTCCTGAACAAGTGCGATGATCTCGAAAAGCCGTTGGTCGCCGAGTTCTATCAGCGCTGCTTTGGCGAAGAATTGCCTGAGAGCACGGCCAACGTCGCTTTAAGCTGAACCGATCGACGCCGCGCCGCCGTGCTGGCAACAGACTGCGCATTGGTTGTCCGTGTCACCTATGGAGATCGCAATGACCAATCAGGCACTGCTCGTCGGCCGACTTCTCCTGGCTGCATTGTTCCTCGTGGCAGGGTATGGCAAAATTACCGGCATCGACGGTTTTGCCAGTATGCTGGCCGGCAAAGGCTTTCCGCAGCCGCTGATCATGGCGTACGGCGTTGCCGCGCTAGAATTGGTCGGCGGTCTGGCGATCGCAACCGGGTTCCTGGTTCGCCCCTTCAGTCTGGCACTCGCGGCGTTCTGTGTCGCGACGGCCTTCATTGGTCATCTGGGCGACACGACTGAGATGCTGAAGAACTTTGCCATTGCCGGCGGTTTTCTGGTGCTCGCAGCGTCTGGTCCGGGAACGCTGACGGTTCAGCGCGATTAACGCGATTAAGTAGATGGACTAGTCGATCGTGGCGACACCCCCAAACAAGCGTCGAGAAGCCCCGAGCGAACCGCTGAAGCGCGTGTTGGCACCGGCCATGCGCGCCATCGCCGGCGAAGCCGAACTCAATGTGAGTTTCGGCCCCGGCAAACCCGAGATTACGGGGCATGCGGCACAGCTCACCGAACCGCCGCGCGCGCCATCGCCGAAAGATATCGCGGTCATTCGCGGTTGGGCCGATAGCTTAGCGCTCAACGTCGGTTGCCATGACGCCAAGATCCATCGCCGGTTCGTGCCGCCGCCTGGTCCCGGGCGTATCGTGTTCGAAGCCGCCGAGCGGGCACGCGTCGAGGCGCTTGGCGCGATGCGCATGCCGGGCATGGCTAAAAATCTGACGGCTAAGACCGAGGACCACTACGCCCACGGCCGCTTCAAGCACGTCAAGGATCGCGCCGAGGCGCCGCTCGACGATGCGCTCGGACTGCTGATCCGCGAACGCTTGACCGGTCTGCCGCCGCCTGACTCCTGCAAAGGCCTGATCGACATTTGGCGGCCGATCATTGAGATGCGGGGCGCCCAGCTGTTGAAGCGCATCGAGGCGCTATCGGATAACCAGGAGCAGTTTGCCCGCAAGATCCGCGATCTGCTGAAGATCCTGCATATGGCCGACGATCTCGAACGCGAAGATCCCGACCGCAGCGACGACGAGAGCGAAGAGAACGTCGGTGAGGGCGGCGCTGAAGAGAGCGAGCAGCCACAGGACGAAGGCTCCGACGGCCAGGATCAACCGCAGGACGACCAGAAGTCCGACGGCGATCTCTCTGACACCGAAGAGATGACGGACGCTGGCGAGGTCGATGACAACGCCATGGACGACAGCGCCATCGAGGAAGACGATGCGCCATCGCCGTGGCGGCCGAACACCAACGTGCTCGATCACCCAGAAGCCTTCGGCTACAAGGTTTTCACGCGTGCCTTCGACGAAGAGATTGCCGCCGAGGATCTTTCTTCGCCTGAAGAGCTCGAACGCTTGCGCGCGTTCCTCGACAAGGAGCTGAAGACGCTTTCGAGCGTCATCGCGCGGCTCGCCAACAAGCTGCAGCGCAAGCTGCTGGCGCAGCAGAACCGTGGTTGGGATTTCGATCTCGATGAAGGCGTTCTTGATGCCGCTCGCCTAACGCGCATTATCACCGATCCGATGCGTGCGCTGTCGTTCAAGCACGAACGCGATACCGATTTCCGCGATACGGTCGTGACATTGCTGCTCGATAATTCTGGCTCCATGCGCGGCCGGCCAATCATGGTTGCGGCGTGCTGCGCCGATATTCTGGCCCGCACGCTCGAGCGCTGCGGCGTCAAGGTCGAGATCCTCGGCTTTACCACGAAAGCCTGGAAGGGCGGGCAATCGCGCGAGGAATGGCTGGCGGCCGGCAAGCCGACGGGTCCAGGCCGGCTCAACGATCTGCGCCACATCATTTACAAGAAAGCCGACGCACCGATGCGCCGCGCCAAGAACGCGCTGGCGTTGATGATGCGCGAAGGTTTGCTGAAAGAGAATATCGACGGCGAAGCACTGGCCTGGGCGCACGCGCGCCTCGTCAACCGACCCGAACAACGCCGCATTCTGATGATGATCTCGGATGGTGCACCGGTGGATGATTCCACGCTGTCGGTGAATTCCGGGCAATATCTGGAGCAGCACTTGCGCCAAGTGATCCATGAAATCGAGACCAAGTCGCCGGTCGAGCTGATCGCCATCGGCATCGGCCACGACGTGACGCGCTATTACCGGCGCGCCGTCACGATTACGGATGCCTCTGAATTGGCGGGCGCGATCACCGAGCAACTCGTTGGGTTGTTTGAAGAAGATCATGCCGCCAAGCCGTCATCTGCAGCGGGCAAGCGGCGCGTTCATTGATGCTCCTGATGCGGCACCCCGTTTGCCGGGCTTTAGCAGCTGTACTCGGGCTGGCCGGCACGGCTCTGCTGGCAAGCAGCGCCGTGCGTGCCGACGTTAAGCCCAATCCGCGCGAACTCGTGCCTGCAGCCATCACCGTCGAAGCGCGTGCGATCACCTCGTTCAATCGGGTCGGTGCGGCTGGGACACGCTTCGGTCGCCTCGACTTTCGCGGCGGCCTGGTGCTGACGTCGCCGGATTCGCGCCACTTCGGCGGCTGGTCCGGCCTCGTGCTCGATACCGATGGTCTGGATACCGATGCTCAAGGTTTTGCCGCGGTTTCCGATAGCGGCGTCTGGTTGACCGGATCGATTGTCTACGCGAACGGCAAGCCCGCCGCGATCAAAGATGCACACCTCGGCCCGCTGCTGGCGCTCGACGGAAAACCGCTGAAACGCAATCGCGACCGGGACGCGGAAGCCATTGCGCTGGTCAGCGGAACGACACGCAAAGGCTCAGTGCTGATCGCCTTTGAACAGAACAACCGGCTGGCGCGCCATGACGTTTCCAGCGATGGATTCTCGCGCGCTTTGCAGCTGTTGGAAAAGCCGCGCGGGGCGGGCGACATGCGCCGTAACAATGGCTTTGAAGCGATGACGGTCATGCGCGGCGGCCCGCACAAGGGATTGCCGGTCGCGCTTTCGGAGCGTTTGTATGACGCCTCGCGCAATCATACCGGATGGATCTGGATGCCGGGCGGCGCCCAGACGTTTCACATCACCAACATCGGCGATTTTGATATCACCGACATTGCCAGCCAGGATGATGGCACGCTCTTCGTTTTGGAGCGCCGCTTCCGCTGGCTGGAAGGCGTCAAGATGCGCATTCGCCGGTTCGATGCGGCAGCGCTGCAGCCGGGCAAGACGCTGGATGGCGAGACGCTGATCGAAGCTAATCTCGAATACGAGATCGACAACATGGAAGGGCTGGCGGTGACGCGCGGGAAAAATCACGAGACCGTGCTGACGCTCATCTCGGACGATAACTTCAATCGCATGATCCAGCGCACGCTGCTGCTGCAATTTGCGCTGCCTGAAGCCGTGACAGCAAAAACCCGGCCGCTGCGCTAGGCATCGACCGGGTTTGAATGTCTGGCAAACGCTGTAGCGTTGCTTATTAGGCGGCCTTCGGAGCGGCCTGCGCCTTGATGATTTCGCGCTTCAGCTTCAGGCAATCAGCCGACAGCTGCTCGTTCTTCGCCTTGATCAGGTAAGCGTCGAGACCGCCGCGATGTTCGACCGTCTTCAATGCGCGTGCCGAGACGCGCAGACGCACCGACTTGCCGAGCACGTCGCTCATCAAGGTGACGTTGCACAGGTTCGGACGGAATTTACGTTTGGTCTTGTTTTCCGCGTGGCTCTTGCGCTGCCCTGACAATGGCAACGTGCCCATGAGTTCGCAACGCCTCGTCATAACTCTCTCCTTCGCCACCACGCGCCATAGCGGCGCCGGGGTCAACCGTATCAACGGTTTTGCTAAAAAAATGCGCCCCGGAGGCGGCTGCCAACGGGGACATGGCATGCGTATAATAGAGGTCGCTTGAGGCCGTCAAGTCATCGTCGGGCCGCAAGGCGGGTCGATTACCCGCAATATGGGGGTTCCGCTACAAAAAGAAGCGTCTGCGGCTGTCACTTTCTGCCCAAGAGAGCCTAACTCTCGACGTAAATGCAGCCTATCGCAGGGGGATGCGTGTTGGCCATCAGGAGCCCAGAATAGTATGACTTTCCAGCAGCTTGTACGTCGTTACTGGAATCTGCGAGGCCCGGGCTGTGCGCTGGCGGCCATCGTGCTGGCGGCGCCGCTGACAGTGGCGGCCGGGACGGCAGAGGCGGCTGATACATCCTGGCCTGCGAGCGTCGCGGCTAAATACAAGCTGTATTTCGGCGGCTTCGAGGTCGGAAGTTACCGCTTCCAGTCGACATCCGACGGCAAGACCTACGCGACAACCGGAAATGCCGAAGTATCGGCGCTATTTGGCGCCTTCCGATGGAAAGGTGGCATCGAGAGCCGCGGCACGCTCGCCGCCACAGCGCCGAAGCCCATCGGCTACAAATTAAGTTTTAAAACCAAATCCAAGATCGGCTCCGTCACACTTGGCTTCGACAAGAACGGCGTGAAATCGGTGGCTGTCCTGCCAACCAAGCCGCCCCATCCGGACGCCGTGCCGGTGAAGCCCGAGCATCTGAAATCGGTGTTCGATCCGATGTCGTCTATCCTAGTGATGACGCACGATACGGGTAAGAATCCGTGCGATCACACGATCCCGATCTTTGACGGCAAGGTGCGTTTCAATCTGGTGATGTCGGCCAAGGGCGAGCAGCGCCTCAAGGAGGCCAAGCCGTCCGGTCAGCCGCAAGAACTCAAGATCTGCCGGGTCAAGTATGTGCCGATTGCCGGCTACAAACCGAAGGATTTCGCCAAGCCGTGGGTCGATTACGACGGCATGGAGATCGCGCTGAGACCAGTGCCGTCGGCCAACCTTTATGTGCCCTACAGCGTGACGATACCGACCACCATCGGCACGGCGGTGATGTCGGCCGAAAGCATCAACATAACCGCGTCCAATCGTACCGAGATTGCGCCTAGCCAATAGAGCCACGCGCGACCGTTGCACCATGACTGCTATGATCTGAGGCATCTCGGACGAACCGGCAATAAGTCCTTGATCTGACGCTCTGTGTCTGCAATGCCAAGGCACGAGCCGGAGTAAGAGGGCACTAACGCATGGCCAGTGATTTCGAAGCCCGCATTCGCAATGTGACTGCGGTGCTTGGGCCTACGAATACCGGCAAAACTCATCTCGCGATCGAGCGTATGCTGGGCCATGAGAGCGGCATGATCGGCCTGCCGCTGCGTCTGCTTGCGCGCGAAGTCTACGATAAGATCAAAGCGCGCGTCGGCGCCGACAAGGTCGCGCTGATCACAGGCGAAGAAAAGATCAAGCCCGACAAGGCGCGCTATTGGGTCTCGACGGTCGAGGCGATGCCGCGCGATATCGATGTCGAATTTCTGGCGATCGATGAAATCCAGTTGTGCGGTGATCCCGAACGCGGCCATGTTTTCACCGATCGGCTGCTGCATGCGCGCGGCCGCTCGGAGACGTTGCTGCTCGGCGCGCAGACCATGCGGGAAGCGATCAACGATCTTATCCCCGGCGCCAACTTCATATCGCGTCCGCGACTGTCGAAGCTGACTTACAGTGGCGAGAAAAAAATCACACGCTTGCCTGCGCGCTCTGCGATCGTCGCGTTCTCGACGCAGGATGTCTATTCGATTGCCGAATTGATCCGCCGCCAGCGTGGCGGGGCTGCCGTCGTGCTCGGTGCGTTGTCGCCGCGCACGCGCAACGCTCAGGTCGAACTCTATCAGTCGGGCGATGTTGAATTTCTCGTGGCGACCGATGCCATCGGCATGGGGCTTAACCTCGATGTCGATCATGTGGCGTTTTCAGCAACCCGCAAGTTCGATGGCCAGAACCACCGCAACCTGACGGCGGGCGAGATTGGCCAGATTGCCGGCCGCGCCGGCCGCTACATGAACGACGGCACGTTCGGCGTCACCGGCGGCGCCGACCCTCGATGCCGATCTGGTCGAACGGCTAGAAAGCCACAATTTCGATAGTGTGCGGCTGCTGCAATGGCGCAACCGCAAGCTCGATTTCAGCACGCTCAACAAGCTCTGCGACAGCCTTAAGGAGTTTCCGCGCGAGGCCCGGCTGGCGCGCGCCCGCACCGCCGACGACCTGGCGGCGCTCGAGGCGGCCATGAACGACCGGGAAATCACGGATATCGCCACAACGCCCGCCGCTGTTGCAAAACTCTGGGATGTCTGCCAAGTCCCGGACTACCGCAAGATTTCCGGCCAGACCCACAACGAGCTGGTTGGAACACTTTACAAGTTCGTGGCCCAAGGATCGGGACGTATTCCGGAAGACTGGTTTTCAAAGCAAGTCGCTTTGGCAGACCGGACGGATGGGGATATAGATACGCTCGCGACGCGGATCGCTCATATTCGCACGTGGACTTTTGTCGCCAACCGCCCGGACTGGTTGAAAGACCCGGGGCATTGGCAGGCTCGCACGCGAGCCATCGAAGATAGTCTCTCTGACGCCCTGCACGAGCGTTTGACACAACGCTTTGTAGATCGCCGGACCAGCGCACTGATGAAGGGTATGCGAGACAAAGACGAACTCACCGCCGACATCGCAGAGGATGGCGCGATCACCGTCGAAAACCATTTCGTCGGACGCCTCAAAGGATTCCGCTTCACGCTCGATACGGCGGAAGAAGGCATCCATGGCAAAGCCACGCGGCAGGCGGCAACGCAGGTTCTGACGCGCGAACTCGGCATGCGGGCGCGGCGCGTTGCGGCGGCCCCAAATGACGCGTTCAAGCTCACCCGCGATGCGCGCGTGCTCTGGCGCGACGACGAGATCGCCCGGCTTGAGGCCGGTGAAGATCCGCTGGCGCCGTCGGTCACGCTGCTGGTCGATGATGATCTTGGCGAAGCTGATCGCGAGAAGGTGCTGTTGCGCTTGCAGACCTGGCTCAAGGATACGATTGCGGAAAAGCTGAAGCCGCTTGCCGACATGTCGGCGGCGACCGATCTGCAAGGTTTGGCGCGCGGCATCGCGTTTCGCCTCAAGGAAAACTTCGGCGTGCTGCGTCGTGAGACGGTCGCTGATGAAATCAACGCACTCGATCAGGCCGCCCGCGCTGACTTGCGCAAGTACGGTTTGCGCTTCGGCGCGTTCAATATCTTTTTCCCGCTCATGCTGAAACCGGCGGCCGCCGATCTCGCGGCCACGCTTTGGCTTTTGAAGAATCCGATTGCGCCCTTGGCTGACGGTAGCACGGCGCCGGTTCCGCAGTTGCCGCGCCCCGGATTGACGTCGGTTGCGGCGGACCCTGCAACGCCCGAGGCGCTGTATCGCGCCAACGGCTTCCACGTCTGCGGTCCGCGCGCCGTGCGTCTCGATATTCTGGAACGCCTCGCCGATCTGATCCGTCCGCTGTTGGCGTTCCGCATCAAGCCGGATGTCGCGGTGATGCCGCCGAAGGGCGCGACCGGCGATGGCGGTTTCCGCGCGACCGACGACATGATGTCGATCCTCGGATGCTCGGCTGACGAACTCGGAAATGTTCTCAAGGCCCTCGGCTTCCGTTTGGAGCGGCGCCCAGTGGCAGCCGTTGCGCCCGCCGCGCCGCAATCCGTTGTGGCCGCTGATGAGGCTGCAGCAACGACGGATGCCGCAGCCGAAGCGCCGTCCACCGACGTTGCTGCGTCGGACGCTACCGCCACCGTTGCGACGGATGAGGCCGTGCCTGCAGAAGCCGCGCCGGCTTCTGCGTCGTCCGAAGCGGCCCCTGCCGATGCTCCTGCCGCCGATGCGCCAACGGGCGACGTCGCGATGACGGAAACAAAGGCTGACGAAGAAAAGTTTGAGGATATCTGGCGTCCGCGCCGGCATCCGCGCCACGAGCGTCCGCACAATCGCGACAATCAACAGCGTCGCGGCGATCGCGACCAGCAACGGCGCCGTGGTCCTCGTGGTCCAAACCGGCACGGCAATGCAGGCGCTCATACAGGCGTGACGCCCGCTGTTGCGGAAGGCCAAGTTCCCGGTGACGCCGCAGCGCCAGCCGCTCAGGCTGCTCCGGCGGCTGAAGCACGGGATGCGCGTCCCGATCGCGGAAATCGTCCGCACGATCGCAATCAGAACCGCCGCGATAACCGCAGTGGTCCGCAGCGCGAGGGCGGCAAGCCCGGCGGCAGCCCGTCTGCTGGCAACAAACCCGGTGAAGGCCGCGGCGATCGCCCGCGTGAGGGTGGCCGCCCGGATCGAGGCCCGCACCGTGGTGGCGGCTCAAGAGATGGCGGACGCCGCGAAGAGTATCGCCGTCAGCCGGAAGTGATTTCGGCGGCGCCGCCGAAGCGCGCCGGGACAGATCCGGATTCGCCGTTTGCGAAACTCGCGGCACTCAAAGCCAGCCTGGATAAACGCGGTGATGGACCGGGATCAAATTGACGGATCGAATTGACGCGGCGCGCATGAGCGGATCGTAAATCAGCGAGTGGAATCGCGATGGCGGACGATGAGGCAACGCACTCTTCCAACGGGCAACCCTCGAACGGCCAATCAGCAAATGGCCAATCGGTGCAGGGCCAGCGGCTCGATCAGTGGTTATGGTTCGCGCGTCTCACCAAATCCCGCACGCTTGCACAGGCGCTCATTGAGCGAGGCAAAGTGCGCATCAACCGGGTCAAGGCCGACCGTCCCAGTCACTGGGTCAAGGCCGGAGATGCGCTGACGCTTTCAATGGGACCGCACGTTCGCGTGGTCACCGTCAAAGGCTTTGGCAAGCGGCGAGGACCAGCGGCAGAAGCGCAGGCGCTCTATGAGGAATTGACACCTGCGCCAGATGGGACCAAATCATCTATAGGCGTTAAGCTGGGAGACCGCGCAACACCATTGGCGGATGTGACAACGGCGGTTCGTCCGGAAGGTGCAGGTCGGCCGACCAAGCGCGAACGGCGGGCAACGGAACGGTTGAAGGACCGGTTCCGCGAATGCTGAAGCCAACCAGCGCTTGCGCTTTTTTTCACCCGCGGCACCGAATGGATTGGCGCCGGATCAAAATTATGTAAGCTGGAAGAACGGCCAGGAATTAGCATGACCTATATCGTCAACGACAAGTGCATTAAGTGCAAATACACCGATTGCGTCGAGGTCTGTCCGGTCGATTGCTTTTATGAAGGCGAGAACATGCTCGTCATCCACCCCGATGAGTGCATCGATTGTGGGGTCTGCGAACCGGAGTGCCCGGTTGATGCGATTAAGCCCGACACCGAGCCCGGGGTTGAAAAGTGGTTGGACGTCAACCGGAAGTATGCGGAGGTTTGGCCCAATATTACGGCCAAGAAGCCCGCATTGAGCGAGGCAGAAGAGCATAAGGACGAAACTGGAAAATTCGAAAAATATTTCTCACCGGAGCCTGGGACTGGAGACTGATAGTCGTTTTTTCTAATAATATCCCGTAGACGTCCTCTGGAATGTCGCGGCGGCGGTGCTTTGTGCCCGCAACTTAAGGCTGTTTCTTAGCCCTGGGAGGGCTGTGTCAGCCCGCCTCCCTTCAATTTCCGTCAAGACTGTGTTAGTCTGTGGTTGTGATGGCGTTAATTGAGCACAAACCCGAAACGACCGTGAACATACAGGGGTTGCCCAGCTCTGGCGGGCGGCTTTTAAAAAATCGACGTGGGGCGTCGCTGAGCCAAGTCAGAGCCGGTCAGGGTTTGAAGAGTTAGGCCAAATCGAACGCGCGGGATGAGCTTGCCCTCCGAGGTTGAGCATGGTCCGGCGCGTGTTTGTCGGCGGTCGTATTGGATGTTCCTGTGCGATCGAAAAGACCGGTTGAGTATGAACCGGCCAGGCATGGCGGCAGTATTGCCGTTCAGCCTTGTACGCTGGAGTGAGATTTGAAATGGCTCAGAAGAAAAAAGTCGCTGCCCCCGCCAAGTCAGTCGCCAAGACGTCTTCTGCGAAAACAGCGACCCGTCCGGTCTCTGTCGCGAAGACTGCTGCTGCCCCCGTTAAGACTTCCAAGCCAGTTGTTAAAGCCAAGGTTGCCGCTCCGGTCAAGCCTGTAACGGCTGTTGCCCCCGCCAAGACCAAGATTGCTGCGCCTGCCGCCGCTGCCAAGCCTGAACTCGCGAAGAAAGCCGCCGTTGCGCCTCACAAGGCCGCAGCCAAGGTCGAACACGCGCCGAAGAAGGTTGCCATTGGTGCTGCAAGCCTCAATTCCGCGAAGCCGATGGTTTCGGCGGCCGCGCATCGCGCTGTGCCCGCGGCGGTGCAGAAGGCCGTCGGTCAGAAGTTGACGGCGCCTGTTGCCGGTGCGGCGGCTGCGACGCCAGCCACGCCGAAAGCGATTGCTGAAAAATCGGCTGCTACCCGCCAGATCTTGGCCGTGCAGAAGAAGCCGGTCAATCAGCGTCACGGCTTCAAGGCCAATGAATTCGTGGTGTATCCGGCGCATGGCGTCGGCCGCATCGTCGGCATCGAAGAACAGGAAATCGCGGGCATGTCCCTCGAGCTGTTCGTGATCACGTTCGACAAGGAAAAGCTGACGTTGCGCGTTCCGACGGGCAAGCTCGCCAGCGTCGGCATGCGCAAGCTCGCCGATGATGGCGTGGTCAAGAAAGCCATGGACACGCTGAAGGGCCGCGCCCGCGTCAAGCGGACGATGTGGAGCCGTCGCGCCCAGGAGTATGTGGCCAAGATCAACTCGGGCGATCTCGTTTCGATCGCTGAAGTTGTTCGCGACCTGTATCGCTCGGAAGCGCAGCCGGAACAGTCGTACTCGGAGCGTCAGCTCTATGAGGACGCGCTCGACCGTATGGCGCGCGAACTGGCGGCTGTCGAAAAGCTCGATGAGCGTGGTGCCATGCAGCGGATTACCGAGGTGCTGTCGAAGAGCGCCAAGAGCCGCCGCTTGGCCGCTGACGGTGGCGACACGGTTGTGGAAGCTGCCTAACGGCACTCGTCGCTATAAGCACTAGAGATCAACAGCGCCCGGCGGAACCGTATCTGGTTCCGCCGGGCGTTTTGCTGTGCCGCTATCGCCGTCCATGCCGGCTGCCGGAATACCATCACCATCACCATAGGCATCGTGCGGCGCTGGTTCGCTCGCGGCAGGCGCGTTGGCGTTTTCGGTTGGCCGCGGCGCCGGACGGAGCGACAACGCTGGCGCGTCGTTCGCCGGATCAGTGATTTCCAGTTGGCTCGGGTCGCGAATGTCGATCATGGGCCCGTTGCGCCGTTCGATCCATCCGCGCACCGCCACCCTTTTGTCTTTGATGCCGGCGAGGCTTTGCGCGAATTGAGGATGCGCGGACAAGACGTCCTTGGTAATCCGCGCGGTGAAGTCGGTTTTCCAATCGGCGCTGAAGTTGAGGTATGTGGCGTACTTCGTCTGGCTCACGGTGGCGACGACGCCTTCGACGATTTCGTAGCGGCTACGGCGGCTCATCAACTGGCCGGTGAGGCGTGACGGCTTGGGGCGGTATAGATCGATCGACCACAGGCCGAGTTTTTGATCGCGGGCGATGCGTTCGTGCGCCAGCAATTCACGGGCACACTCGAAATTGCCGGGAATGCCATAGGCGCGTGCCGCACCCCGGCGCAGCAGTTCGCCTTGAACCCAGGTGTCGGTTTCGCGGTTGCCGTTGCCGAGAAAGACGTGGGCGAGGTGGCGGCCATAACGATCGGTGCGCCGTTGGCCATAGGCGAGCTTGACCGTGCGCCCCAGCACGAGGCTGGTGAGCAGACGCACCGTATCGGTTTCGATGGGCCATGCGCCCGCGGTGGCGCCCGCATCGTGCGCGCGCGGTGGCAGCGCGCCGATCAAGCGAAGCTCGCTGCCGTCGTCGAGGGTCAATGTTTCAGCGTCGACGACGCGGGCGACAGTGCGCGTGCCGCCGGGTTGCAAGGTGCAGGCCGCTGGTTCCGCCGCTGCCTGCGACGATAGCAGAACGATGGACACACACGCCGCCACACGACGCGCAACGGCGTGCGCGCTGATTGCGCGCCGTGCTTTTCGACTTTGAGTTGCGCGCTGTAGCACGAGACCTTCATTCACCGAGGCGCCTTACGAGGTTGCGATGTCAGCATGGGCCGCAGCCAATTCCAAGCGCTATCAGGCTGATGTTACCCTCAAAAGATCTGACCTAAATAACATTGAAGGCATCGAACTGAAGGGCATGCACGTTGAAGCCTTTGACGCGCACCGGTCCGCCATCGTCATCGGCGCTCACCACATCGTGTAAGGAGCGATGGAAGCTGTAGATCCGCTCATCGTAGCCGGCGAAGGTCTTGGCGTGCTCGTCGAGTATTTCGCGGATGGTGGTGAGATGCGTGCCGACCTGATAGTTGCTCATAGGGTCGTGTCCGCTATGGGCACGGAATACAAATGTGTCGTTTCCCGCATTGCCGATGAAGACGTCGTTCGCCGATGCGCTGTGGACGTTGCGGCCTGCATGTGCGCCGTTGAGGGCATGCGTATTGGCGGTCGGTGGCAGCGTCACTGCGACGTCGACAACGGCGGAAGCGGTGCCGCCGTTGCCGTCGGTCACCGTATAGGTGAACGATGCCGGGCCGGGTGCATGTGCTTTGAAACTGATGGTGCCGTCCGGCGTCAGAACGGCCTTGCCGCCGTTGACGCTTGAGATCGACGCAATCGACAAGGCATCGCCGTCGATATCGCGATCATTTTGCAGCAGCGAAGAGGCTGCGATGTTGAGCGTATGGCCAGCACGCACGGTGAAGCCGCTGTCCGCCTTCGCGATCGGCGCGTCGTTGACGGGTGCGATGGCGAATGAGAAATGCGATTCGACCGGCGCGTTGACGCCGTCCGCGACGGTGATCGTGAATGCGTCAGGCCCATGGACGTTGGCCGCCGGGGTGTACGTGAAATGACCTCTGCTGCCAAAGGTGACGCTGCCCTTGCTTGGCCCGGCACCGTCTTTGAGGGCAAAAATCAATGTGTCGCCATCCGGATCGGTCGCCGTGATGTAGCCCGCTGATTCGCGATCTTCGATCACTGGCGCCAAGGTGGACGAGAGGATTTCTGGCGCCTGATTGGTCGCAGCCTGATCGGGCAGCGCTATGCTGAAGGAGGCTCGCGCTGCGCCGCCGTTACCGTCGGTGATGGCATAGTCGAATGAGACGATGTCCTGAGTTGTGTCGGTGCGTGTGATGACAACGCCGCCGAGGCCATCGAGCACCGCCGTGCCACCGAGAATGTTGAACAGTTGCGTGACGTGCAGCGTATCGCCGTCGCTATCGCTGTCGTTATCGAGCAGGGCCGCAACGGGAATTGTTACAGCTCTGCCGCCAGAGAAGCCGTAGCTGTCGTCGCGCGCGATCGGTGCGGTGTTGCGTGTGAGGATCGCCGTCGCCGCGCGGGCAGCTAGGTCAACACGTGACCAGACCGTTCCCGAGGCAAATTCGACGCCTTCGATGTTGGGGCCGGTGGTTGCGAAGTAGTCTTTAATGGTGATCGATCCGCCGTCCGGAAACTGCAGGATGAGATCATCGAGAACATCTGGGTTGCGAATGAAGGTGACGTCCTCGGGCGTCATGGCACCGGCGAGAACGATAACGTCGCGATCGTCCGGCCCAGTGCCGGTTTCAATAATCGTGTCGCGCCCGTCGCCCAATTCGTAGACGTAACCATCGCTGCCGTTGCCGCCAATGAGGATATCGTCTCCGCCGTTGCCGGCGAACGTGTCGTTGCCGTCGCCGCCCGACAAAATATTGTTGAGTGCGTTGCCTTCCAAAGTGTTGCGCAGCGCGTTGCCGGTGGCGCTGATTGCGCTACCCGTTAGCGTCACGTGCTCCAGGAATGCGCCGAGACTGTAGTCGATGGACGAAATGACCTTGTCGAAGCCGCCGCGATCAGTCTCGATGATCACGTCGCCGGGGTTGTCGACGTAATACACGTCGTTGCCGCGCCCGCCCGCCATGACGTCGCGTCCGGCGCCGCCGTCGATCACGTCACCGCCATCGCTGCCGGTGATCGTGTCGTCGCCGCCACGGCCAAAGATGTGATACGGGCCACCGACATCGGCCACGATGACATCGTCGTCATCGGTGCCATCGGTGATCGGCGCCGCCAGCATGCGCGCGGCGATGACGGACGCGGTACCAAGCTCTTTCGGCAGATAGCCGTCTGGCCGGGCATCCATTGGCGCGATGAATTTATCAGGCGAGGTGGCGGCGTCGATCGCAGACTGGAGGCCCGGATAGTTGGCCAAACCGCCTGCGGACGCGAAGGTCGGAAAATCGGACGTGAGCGGGAAGGTCAGGCCGAGAATACCGTCGCTCCAGTCTGTGACGCGGATGGTAGTTTCGGTTTCCGGTTCGACGACGACCCCCGTGATCGTCGGGCCTGGCGGTTCGCCCGGACCATTGTCGATGACGTCGGTTTCAACGTGGCCTTGCAGAAGCGTGATGACCAGATCGCTGCCATCCTTGGTGTAGGCGATGCTGCCGACAAATTCGATGTTGCCTTGCACTTGGTTGTCGTCCGGCGGACCCCAGAAGAAATAGGAGGGGTCGATCGAAGCGTCAATTTTGAAAACGCCGCCCGTCAATTGGAACAGCGGCGAGGCCTCGAAAGTGCCGCGCGATGCTGTGAAGAGATCATAGGGGATGAAGAGCGTGTCGCTGAAATCGGCATCGTCGATGACGAACTCAACGGTGCCATCGCCGGAGGTCATGGCAGAGAGAACGAATTGATCGGCGCCTCCGCCACCGCGCGCAAACGTGCGGCCGGAGCCGGAAACCAATATGTCATCGCCATCGCCGCCATCGATCTCGATATCGTAGCCAAGTGGGCTTTGTGCAGAGAACGCAGCCGACAGCCGCGCATCGATCAAGTCATCGCCGCCCGCGCCTTCGACGCCGCGTAGCCCCGGGCCTGCGTAGATCCGGTCGTCACCGTTGGATGCGGTGATCCATTCGACGGAGTTGACCCAATAGCCAGCGTCCAGACCTTCGTTGTGCTGCGCCTGTACCGAAATCATGGTGGCGTTTACGGCGTTGATCAGCAGCGGCGTCGATGTTTCCGACAGTTCGAATTTATCGCCGATGCTTCCTGACTCGTCCTTCAAATCCAATCCAAGCGGCTTTTCCAGAATATCGACGCCGGGCCCCGCAGTGATGATGTCGTTGCTGCGGTCCCAAGCTACTTGCTCAATCGAAAACCACTGGTCGCTGCCGCCTTCGAAAA
>JADJVG010000012.1 GCA_016716675.1 Hyphomicrobium sp. | reverse complement strand
TTTACCAGCGGGCCAGAACCGCGCCCCATGTGAACCCGCCGCCCATGGCCTCCATGAGGATCAGACTGCCTTCTTTGACGCGGTGATTTTCAAAGGCCTGGTTGAGTGCCAGCGGGATCGATGCCGCAGACGTGTTGCCGTGCCTATCGACCGTCATCACGATTTTTTCCGGCGAAACATTCAGCTTTTTCGCGATGCCATCGAGGATCCGCTTATTCGCTTGGTGCGGAATGAACAGATCGATCTCGTCGGCCGCAATGCCGGTTTCAACGAGCGTCTCTTCAATCACGCCGGAGATCTTCTGCACCGCATGACGGAAAACTTCGCGTCCGTTCATGCGCAGATGGCCAACCGTCTTGGTCGATCCAGGGCCGCCGTCGACATACAGCAGATCTTCGTAGCGGCCATCCGAGCGGATGCGCGTTGAAAGAATGCCGCGATCGCCAAGCCCACCGTTCTGCGGCTGCGCTTCGAGAACGACGGCACCCGCGCCATCGCCGAACAACACGCACGTGCTGCGATCTTCCCAGTCGAGAATGCGCGAGAACGTTTCCGCGCCGATCACGGCACCGAGATCGGATGTCAATTCGCTGTCATCGGCAATGTGGCGCTGCAGGATGCCCGAACGCTCGCGGATCCACTCGTCCGACGTGTCGAGCGTCTTGGCTAGTTCATCATTGGTGACGATACGCTTTGGCAGGTGAGCGCCAACACCGCGAATGATCGAACGATTGACAGCCACGCGGTTACCCTTTCTCAGGTTATTTCGAAACGCTCGACGGCTGCACGGCAACAACCGGAGCGGCGGCAAGCTTGTGATGGAAATTCTCGATGTCGGACGCAAGTCGCGCGATGAGGCCGGAATCCGCCATTTCATAGGCGAGATCGACGGCGCTCGCGAATCCATAGGCGTCCGTGCCGCCGTGGCTCTTCACGGCAATGCCGTTGAGACCCAGGAATGTCCCGCCGTTGACGCGCCGCGGATCCATTTTCTCTTTCAGAACGCGAAAGCCGCCGCGCGCCAACAGCGCGCCAAGCTTGGTCACGATCGAACTCGCCATCGCGCCTTTGAGATACGTGCCGATCTGCCGTGCCGTGCCCTCAGCGGTCTTCAGCGCAATATTGCCGGCAAAGCCTTCGACGACGACGACATCCACTGCCCCCTGGCCGATCTGATCGCCCTCGACAAAGCCTTTATAATCAAGCGGCAGTTCGGTGCCCTTGAGCAGCGCGTGCGCCGCTTTGACATCCTCGTTGCCCTTCACTTCCTCGGTGCCGACATTTAACAACCCAACGGACGGCCGCTCGATGTGAAAGATCGCACGCGCCATGGCGGCGCCCATTAAAGCAAAATCAGACAGCTGGCTTGCCGTCGCGCCGATGTTGGCGCCGACGTCGAGCACGATCGATTCCGACTTGATCGTCGGCCACAGCGCAGCAATGGCCGGACGTTCGATACCGGCGATGGGTCGCAGAATTAGTTTGGCAATGGCCATCAGCGCGCCAGTGTTGCCGGCCGATACCGCCGCGTGCGCCTCGCCAGTCTTCACGGCTTCGAGCGGCAGCCACATGCTGGAGCCCTTAGCGCGGCGCAGCGCCTGGCTCGGCTTATCGTGCATGCCGACCGTGATGCTGGTGTGGACAACGCGCGATTTCTTGGCTAGCGCCGGATGGGCGCTGAGCGCGGCGTTGATCTGCGCTTCGTCGCCGTAGAAAATAAAGCTCAACGATGGATGGCGCTCAAGCGACAGCGCGGCTCCGGGCACGACAACGCTCGGCCCGTGATCGCCGCCCATGGCGTCCAGTGCAATCGTTTTTGGGCTCGCCATGCCGACGCTTGCCCTTCAAATTCGGGTTATGCGCCATACGGCGCGATGTGCTTTGGAACGCCACCCTATCCAGCGGCCGAAACCGGGTGGACCATAGCCTTTTAGAGGGCTCTGACAAGGCGAAAAGCCAAGCCATGCACGGTTGCCGCAGCCGCACCTCATGGCTTCGTCTTGAGTTTGCTCAACGCTGCGAAAGGACTGACGTTTTTGGCGTCTTGATCGGCCTTGTCGGACCATGAAAATTCGGCATCCGGTTTACGCGGATAGGGATCAAGCCCCGCCGACAGCGTCTCAAACACAATGCGCCCCACGGGGATACTGCCGCCTTCGAGAAGCTCCACGTCACGCGCGTCGAGAATCGTTTTTTCCTCGCCGCCATCGGGCTCTGGCAGATCGGGCCAGAACTCGACATCGAACGTATCATCGACGTGTGATGCCACCGGTTCGACGGTGATCACGCAAGCCTGCGAACCGTTGGCGACGACGCGGCCGTGCAGCCGGTAGGCGCCGCCAGCAAGGCGCTCGATGCGATAGTTGGTCTTGGCGTCGTCGAGCGACAGCATACCAAGATCTTTGGCCAGCGCCGCCAGTGCATCCGCCGCAATAGCGCGATCGCGGGATAATCCTTGCGCCGGAATTTCAGCAACCGGATGCGCCCAATCGGCAAGTGGAAGTGTCGTCATGGAATACTCTCAGGCTGTGGCAGGATAGGCCGCGAATTCGAAGCGGCCGGCGGCAACGTCGTCGTAGCTGGTTCGCGACAGCGCGTCATGCGAGGCCCGGATGTACGCCGCTTGCGCGGCACTGAAGGGCCCGGATTGCTCGCTATTCAAGAGCGCTTGCGACACCACCGCAATCAGCGGATCTGCGGTTTGCTCTGGCGCAGGTTGCACACCCAGCGCATCGCGATAGGCTCCAGAGCGTTCGTAGAATGCGGCGGCGGCACGTTTGACGCGCTTCGGCACCGTCAGGTCGCCGACCCCCATTTCGCGCATGCAGTCATCCATATCGGTGATAAACGCTTCGATCAGATGGCGCGCAAGGGCTTCGCCCTCCGGCTTGACCGGCGCCACGCGCTCCGCAATCAAAAAGAGGTGGAGTGCCACCAGCTCAAACCGCCCCTCAGGCGTATCCGCGACACGCCCCACCCCATAAAAGTCCGGGTTTCGGGCGGCGGCCACGACCATGCCATAAAGCTCCCCTGCTTTGCGTCTCACACCGGCAGGCCGGGTCAACCAATCGCGCATTCGGGGCCATTCCTCAAACGTGTCTGGATATCTGTCATTTGCCTGGGGATTGTCCCGAGGCGCCGGAGTGGGGCAGCGTTGCACCTGCCCCCTGCCCAGTTTAAAGCCACTCAGCGCGAGAGCGAAGCGATTCTCGGGAGACAAGTCGAAACATGCGCCGAGATGACACTGGGAGCACAGTACGTGATGGCCACAAGTGCCAAGGCAAGTCTTGCCTGCGCGGGTCGCTTCGCGTCGTGCTCGGCTTGGCCGCTGCGATTGCACTCTCAGGATGTAGCGAGCAGATCACCAAGCACGGCCATCAGTTCCACGAAACTGACCTGCAGGCCATCCAGCCCGGCATGAGCCAGCCGCAGGTGAAGGCGACGCTCGGCACGCCGGCGACAAGCGCCGTCGTCGGCAACGGCAATGCCTATTATTATATTTCAAGTACCATGTCGCAGTCGGCGTTCTTCACCCCGTCTGAAACGGACCGTCAGGTGGTCGCCGTCTATTTCAACGAGGGCGGAGTTGTCGAGTCGGTTGCCAACTACGGGCTCAAGGACGGCAAAGTGTTCGACTTCATCAGTCGCACCACACCGGCGCCCGGCGGCAAGGACGAAGGCATCCTGAAGTCGTTGTTCCGCAACCTCGGCAAGAAGCAGCTGTTCGGCGAATAGGACGCGGCACCGAGCGCGCGCCATTGCTGCGGCTTCGGAACCGACGCTGCGCCGCGCCGAGATCTGCGTGTCGAGATTACTGCGCGGCCTTACTGCGAAACGCGCAGGGCTTTGGTTTTCGTCGCAATGCCTTCCGCCAAGAATTCGATCATCGACGTATTGCCTTCCAGCAGCGTCCCGCCGACCACGAATTCCGGCCAGTTTTTCACCTCACGCCAGCCACCGTTCTGAGGCAGCGACGGCACATCCCAATCGACGCTCGGATCGCCGAAGAACAAGATCTGCTTATTGGTTTGATCGATCGATGCCTGTGAATTCCACTTGGCGAGAAAATCCGCATATGTACGCGGCATCTTCGTCGATGGCTTATAGTCCGGATTGGCAAGCGCATTGGCGTACCCTGGCGCGCGCGCCGACGTGTCGGTCCACACCACGATGAGCGGGTAGACGTCGGTGACAGGATCGGTGTGACCTGTTGGAACATCTCCCGGCTTCAACCATGGCGAGTCGATCGCCTCATTGAGACATTCCAGGCCGCTTTCCGTGGCGTCCAGGCCGCCCCAAGCAACTTGCGGCGATACGAAACTATCGAAGTTGCTGGCTTCCGAGGGCAGCGAAAAGAACTGCGAGGCACGCATGGGATCGGGGTCCCAATAGCCGGGCATCTCGTCGCCATAATCTTTGAAGTAGATCATGCGAACACGAACCACCGGAAATGCCGACATGTTGCGGTTCTGCAGTTCCGTATTGAGGCTATTGTAAAAGTTCATCGCGTTGGCTTTGACGGCGTCGAGTGTCGGCTGCATCGAGCCCGTCGAATCTACGCACATGGCGATATCGAGCGCAGCTTTGCCGGGCGCCACGGTTGCCTCTGCGGTGCCACTGAGGTCAAGACTATCAATGCCCGCGGCGGCGGCGAGGCTGGCCTGCATCTTGGCCGAGAAATCAATTTTAGAAGTCCAGTTTCCTTTGTCATAGGTCACGACGACATTATTGGAGGTCACCGTCGCTCCGCCGAGCGTCTGAAGGTTTGCCACGAAGATATTTTTGCCAATCGTGGCGGCCTCAGCAGCAATCTCCGACTTCGATCTTTGCCCGTCGAGATTAGCCATATCGATGGCCGCGCGGGCAGCGGCAAGGTTTGCGGCATCCGCAGCATCATTGAGCCGAGACTTCATCTGCGTGCCGCGATCGAAATCGAGCGCTAACCCGCCGACACTCAGAATCACGATGATCAGCAGTCCAAAGAGCGGCGCAATGGACCCATCTTCGCTAGCCAGGAAGCGAGCAGCACTGCGGCTCGACGGGCGCCGCCACGTTCCAACTTGAATTTTCACGAGTTCACTCTTCTGCGACGACGAATTTGCCGATCACCCTACCCCACAGCAACCTAAGATTGCTTTGCGATGTTGTTTCAAATTTTATCGACCTAGTGCACCTACCATGTCCTTTATGCGCAATTTTGCGTTCTAAACGCTGTTAACCGCAGGGTTGGGCGACGCCAGCGATCTGCTAGGCGGATAGCCCCGCCCGTGCTCTGCGCCATCTCTCTCCTTCTCTACGCAAAACAAAAGGCCCCGGAGCGCGAGCTCCAGGGCCTCTACCGTTTGCAATGTCTTAACGCTTAGCCGTGGGCAAGAACCGCGAGCAGCAACAGCGCTACGATGTTGGTGATCTTGATCGCCGGGTTGACGGCTGGACCAGCGGTATCCTTGTAGGGATCGCCGACCGTGTCGCCGGTCACGGACGCCTTGTGAGCTTCCGAGCCCTTCTGGTGCTTCACGCCATCCTTGTCGACGAAACCGTCTTCAAAGCTCTTCTTCGCGTTGTCCCAGGCGCCGCCGCCCGAGGTCATCGCGATGGCGAGGAAGATACCCGTCACGATCACACCGAGCAGCATCGCACCAACCGCCGAGAAGGCTTCGCCCTTGCCGGCGATGGCGTTGATGACGACGAACAGCAGGATCGGCGACAGAACCGGGAGCAGCGACGGGATCACCATTTCCTTGATCGCGGCTTTGGTCAGCAGATCGACAGCGCGTGCATAATCAGGCTTCGAGGTGCCCTTCATGATGCCCGGATCGGCTTTGAACTGACGGCGAACTTCTTCAACGATCGAACCGGCAGCGCGGCCAACAGCCGTCATGCCCATACCGCCGAAGAGGTAGGGAATGAGACCGCCGAGCAGCAGGCCGACAACGACGTAGGGGTTCTCAAGAACGAAGTTGACCTTCACGTCCTTGAAGAACTGGAAGCTCGTCGAGCCTTCCTTATTGGCTTCAGTGATGAAGTGCTGAAGGTCGAAGCTGTACGCCGCGAACAGCACGAGCGCACCAAGACCAGCCGAACCGATGGCGAAACCCTTGGTAACGGCCTTGGTGGTGTTGCCAACGGCGTCTAGGGCGTCGGTCGAACGGCGAACTTCCTTGGGAAGACCGGCCATTTCGGCGATGCCGCCGGCGTTGTCGGTAACCGGGCCGAACGCGTCGAGCGCAACGATCATACCGGCAAGGCCGAGCATGGTGGTCGTCGCGATCGCCGTGCCGAACAGGCCAGCGAGGTTGTACGTAAACAGGATACCAGCAACGATCGCGATCGTCGGCAGGGCGCAGGCTTCCAACGATACCGCAAGACCCTGAATGACGTTGGTGCCGTGACCGGTGACCGACGCCTGGCTGATCGAGCGCACCGGGCGATAGCCGATGCCCGTATAGTACTCTGTGATCCAGACAATCAGACCCGTCAGCGCAAGACCGACGAGACCCGACAGGAACAGGCTCCAGCCGGTGATCGACATGCCGTTGACGACGCCGACTTCACCAAAGCCGATGACGTATTCCGTTGCCGCGTAAAGGCCGGCAATCGAAAGCACCGCCGAGGCAATCACGCCGCGATACAGCGCGCCCATGATCGAGCCGTTGGAGCCGAGCTTCACGAAGTAGGTGCCGATGATCGACGTCACGATGCACGCGGCGCAGATGGCCAGCGGGTAAACCATCATGGCAGCGAGGTTCGGAGAAGCCGCAAAGAAGATGGCTGCGAGAACCATGGTCGCAACAACCGTCACGGCGTAGGTTTCGAACAAGTCAGCGGCCATACCGGCGCAGTCACCAACGTTGTCGCCAACGTTATCGGCGATCGTTGCCGGGTTGCGAGGATCGTCCTCGGGGATGCCGGCTTCAACCTTGCCGACGAGATCGCCGCCGACGTCCGCACCCTTGGTGAAGATGCCGCCGCCAAGACGGGCAAAGATCGAAATCAGCGATGCGCCGAAGCCGAGCGCGACGAGCGCGTCAACAACTTCGCGGCTGCCGGGTTCCTTGGCGAGCGCGACGGTCAGGATCATGTAGTAGACGGCGACGCCAAGCAGCGCGAGACCAGCAACCAGCATGCCGGTGATCGCACCAGCCTTGAACGCAATATCAAGACCCTTGGCCAGAGATACCGTCGCGGCCTGAGCGGTCCGCACGTTGGCGCGCACCGAAACGTTCATACCGATATAACCGGCGAGACCCGACAGCACGGCGCCGATCAGGAAGCCGAATGCCACCAGCTGGCCGAGCAGCACCCAGGCAAGAATAAAGATGACCACGCCGACCATTGCGATCGTGCGATACTGACGGTTGAGATAGGCCTGCGCACCCTCGCGGATCGCGCCTGCAATTTCCTGCATTCGGGCATTGCCGGCGTCAGCGTTCATCACCTGCTGAGCAGTGATGAAAGCGTAGAGGATCGACAGCGCCCCGCAGGCGATGATCCCCAAAGAATGTTGGTCATGGAAAGGTCCCTTTTGGTCCCGAATTTTTAATGCTGATAACGGCCCCTGACCGTCGCCAGAAACCGACTCGCCCCCCGAAATTGACTTTGGAGCGAGAGTCGCGGCGGACCATGCCAAAAGTGCCTCCGCGTTGCAACATGGCCACCCCCGCATTTCCTAGGTCTTTCGGTGCAGAAAGGCGGCTTCAGCATCCGATTTCCGGCCCTTCGGGGACTTACCGGCGTCAGCAGCAGCTCGAAAGGCTCCAGGTCAGCGAAAATACCGCAGCGGAGCCCTCTTGCCGGGTGCCCCAGAGTGCCGGCTTGCAGCGCACGACGCGCCCTTCAGCACAGCCTCAAGTCCACCACGAGCGTTGCGGGCGGGCAGCACGTTGCTATAAGCGCGTAGGCAACGCGCCCAGTGACACAATTGACCCTTGGAGAACCTGCGTGACCATTGCTCCCATCCTGAAAACCGCAGAGGCGAAAGCCGCGATCGACGGCATCACGCGAGCCTACGGTCTTGATGCCGCTCAAGTGGCGCCCGTTGTTGACAGTCTGTCCGAGGCACTGACCACGCGGTTCACGCGCATGATGTTGTCACGCGGCGGCGTCGCAGATGTCGTCGGGCTGCTCGGGTCCCAGGAGGCCGCTCGCACGCTCGACGATCCGAAATCCTTGACCGATCCCGCAGTGGTGGACGAAGGCAATCACGTTCTCGATGTGCTGATCGGCAACAAACACGTCAGCCGCGGCATTGCTGCGCGCACGGCTTCGCGCACCGGTATCGATGTCGAAGTGGCGAAGAAGCTGCTGCCGGTTGTGGCCAGCATGATGGTGGGGGGGCTGCAGAAGCAGGCGCAGCCGGAAATCAACAAGCTGGTACGCGATATGCCGGCCCTGAAGGCTGCCGGAAACCGCAGCCCCCTGCCGCTCCCTGGCGACAATATTCCGGGCGTCGGACGCAGAGCGCCGAGCAATCCCAACCCCAATCCTTTTGAAAATCTACCGGACATCATCCGTCGTGGCGGCACCGAGATGCCAGGCGGTGGATCGCTCGAAGCGATCATCCGATCAGTCCTCGGCAGCCTTCTCGGCACCCAAAACCGCGGCGTCATTGGCACGCTGATCCAAGGGCTCATTCTGCGCTGGCTGGTTAATCTCGTCCGGCGCATGTTCACGCGCTAAGGCACGGCGGGCACATTGCACCAGGCAACAAAAAACCGGCCCGCTGCCGAGCCGGTCTTCCAGTGCTCCCGTCGAAAATAGCGTTAGCGGCAGGGGCGGGCGGAGACGTCACAACCCCATCCGGTCGAGCCCTGTGAGCACTTCACGTCCTTTTCGGATGCCTTTTTGAGTTGGCCCACGTCGTATCGTATTCGAACACCACGAAGTCCGCCCAAGATCCGACCGCCGCAGCCTGAGCAGCCTGGATGCTATTCTGTCCAGTGCTCGTTCCGTAATGCCAGTGATCCGAGAAGCAAAGCCGATTGCCTTCGCGGCGAAGGTCATGCATCGCGGCAAATCCGGTGACAGCCACCACAGCGCCCGACTTCTTGCGAGGCGCTGCTTCAACGGCGGCAGCCAGGCCGCCCAGCAATGTGGCGGTTGCACCGAGGCAAACTGCAAAGCGGAACGTGCTCTTCAAAGACATATTGGCAATCTCCGACCTAATTTAGCAAATGCGTGAACCAGCGGTCGGAAGATTACTGATTCACAGCGCCACCTCATTAGTCGGATATCGTGATCGCCACGATTTTTGCGGTACGCGGCAAACAAGGCACAGCGCGGACGGCAAAAAGCCATCCGCGCTTGATCGCGATCAAAAATTTATGGGATTGCGCCTACTTGGCGGCGACCACGGAGATTTCGACCAGCATGCGCGGGTCGATCAACTTGCCTTCGATGCAGGCGCGGGCGGGTGCATCCTTACCACCAAGCCAAGCGCCCCAGGCTTTGTTCATGGCGTCGCGGTGGCGGATGTCGTTGAGCCAGACCGTGGCCTGCACGACCTTCGATTTGTCGGTGCCGCAGAGCGCGAGCACGCGATCAATTTCTGCCAGAACCTCGACCGTCTGACCTTCGCAATCGCGTGACAGATCGGTCGGAATGACGCCAGCTGTGAACACCAGACCATTGGCCTCGGTCACCTTAGAATAGACGGCGGTGCTTTCGTGGCGCTTAATCGACATGAGGTTTACTCCCTATGATTTATGGGGACCTCATAGCCTAGGCGCATACCGCCGTGAAAGCCTCAAAGCAGCGGTGGGTCTACGTGACGCTCTCCGCCGATAATTAGCCCTTTGAGAGCCGCCGTTCCGTCAGCCCCAACGGCCACAATAGCCTCGATCTTCTTGTCGCGAACGCTCTCTTCGAGGGCCCGGCCGGTCCCTTCGGGCACGAAATAGCTCTCGATACCGTAGCGGACGGACACCGTCTCGTCGCGACCTCCCGCCGAGACAAAGCGATTGCGCACCAGCCCCTTCAACACGACCTCATTGGCGCCGATGCCTGTGGGATAGGTGAGTGACAAACCTTTGCCAGCCCAGACGCCATCCGCGCCCTGCTGCAACGTTGCATAGATCGTTTGCCCCCGATCGAGACTGTCGAGGGGCGCCGCCGCGCCAATGCCGGATTTCAGTTGAGAGATATCATAGCCAAGGACGACATATTCACCGCGAAACACATCGCGCGGGTCGACGGGTATGACGTTCAGCGTGATCTCCCGGCCATGCGCGATCAGCGACACACGGTCATAAGCCATCTTGCCGAGGAAGCCGGTTTGGAGCGCGGCAACACCAGCGAGCAGCGCCCAGTATTTTCCTGTTGTGATGCTCATGCGCGGGTCCCTTGCTCATGGGCGGATGAACCGTCAAAGCGGTGCGCCAGCCGCCACGCCAGGAACGCGAGCCCGGCAACGATAAGTCCGGCGACAAGAAAGAATAGCGATGTGTCGAGGATGGTACCAACCGTCTTCCAGTAAAGCGCCAGTACCTCGACCGAAAACCCCAAATAGCCGAGCCACAACGCCCCGCGATGATCGTACGACAGACCATAGCCGATGGCCGCCAGAAGTAACGCCAGCGTGGCCGCCGCATAGATGAGAAGCTGGAGCGTGGTTGTGTTCTCAATGAACTGCAGGGCAAACAACGCCGCAAATAGCACACCAATCGCATAACCGAGCGCCGGCGCGGCTATCGCGTCGAAGCCAATGTGCAGCCGCAGAACGGCAACAGCTGCAAGCGCCGCGGCAAGGCCGATGCCCGCCACGATCAGATGCGGTGCAGCCGTTTCAAGCGTGTAGCCGAGACTAATGACAAAGCCCGCCAGCGCGATGGCCGAGATGTGCGTGCCGGGCTGCCATTTGTGCCAGACGAATGCAGCGGTGATTGCAGCCCAGGCCGCGAGAAACGGCCAGTGGACGTGGCCGCTATCGCCGGTTTTCATGCCGGTCCAAACGGCCACCAACACCATCGCGAACGCCAGCGCCGGATTGGAACGCAAGACGACGCCGGAAAGAAAAGCTCCCAGCCACCACGCCAGAATCGCGTCGGGCGGATTGCCGTCGATGTGGAACATCTGCGAGATCAGCATAATGCTGGCGCCGAACGCCGCGACGGAAAACAGAATGGCGGCGTCGGCAAACATCTGCTTGCCGCGCGATGCGAACGCGCCCGCCGTCACGTAGCCCGCCCAGATGAGCGTCACCAGCAACGACAGCCGCACCAGTCGCGACATCTCCTGCCAGTGGGCCGCAACGAACGACATTACGGCGAAACCGAGCAGCACACTCGCCAGAATGCCAAGCGATGACGCGAGGTTCAGTCCGCTGCCACGTCGCGCGAGGTCATCCAGAATGTAGGCTTCGCCCTGCGGCGTAACCCACCCCTCGGCCCGCCAGCGGCGGACATCTTCCGTCAACCGTTTACTGTTGACCCACATGCACTCTGTTCCCTGGTAGCGGCTGGCGGCGTGCCGGACGGCGCAATTTCGAACGCCCAAATATACGGTAAAAATGGCCTCTGCGTGATTCAAGCTGCCGATGACCGGAAAGTTTGCCGCCGCACCTGCCCGTGCCGCCTGACGGCCCCGACGTCGAGGTTTGGGGACAGGTTCGCAAACGCCATTGCCAACAGATACCACCCTGCTATAGTTGCGAATGATTTGCATTTGCACATTTCTCGGGATCCCATGACGGACCAAGCTGCTGTTGCCCCTCCGCTCGCATCGTCCGATCAGGGTGGATGGCGACACGCGCCTCTCGACAACTCATTGTCGGACGTGTTCCGCACAGTGCCGGTTCGCAAGACGGGCTCAACGTGGAAGCGCTTCCTGTCATTCCTCGGCCCGGGCTACCTCGTCGCCGTCGGCTACATGGACCCTGGCAACTGGGCAACGGCCATCGCCGGCGGCTCGAAGTTCGGTTACGCGCTGCTGTTCGTCGCGCTCGTTTCAAACATCATGGCCATTGTCCTACAGGCGTTGTGCGCGCGCTTGGCGGTCGGCTCCGGGCGCGATCTCGCGCAAGCCTGCCGCGACGGATACCCTTCATGGGCCGCCTATCCGCTGTGGTTTCTAGCCGAAGCGGCCATCATCGCGACCGACATCGCCGAAGTCATCGGCACGGCCATCGGTCTCAATTTGCTGTTCGGAATGCCACTGGAAATCGGCGTCATCCTGACGGCGCTTGATGTTTTTCTCGTCTTGATGCTGCAGCGGCTCGGCTTCCGTCATCTCGAAGCGTTCGTTGTGACGTTACTTGCCATCATCGCGCTGTGCTTCGGCATTCAAATTGCGCTTGCCGATCCGCATTGGGGTGAAGTTATTCGCGGTTTCGCGCCGACGTCCGACCTTTTCTCAAATCCCGACATGCTCTATCTCGGGCTCGGTATTCTCGGCGCGACAGTGATGCCGCATAATCTCTACCTGCACTCGGCAATCGTGCAGACGCGC
Organism: Hyphomicrobium sp.; assembly: GCA_016716675.1. Lineage (GTDB taxonomy): Bacteria > Pseudomonadota > Alphaproteobacteria > Rhizobiales > Hyphomicrobiaceae > Hyphomicrobium_B. Next base: position 154,857 of record JADJVG010000012.1, on the reverse strand, counting down.
GCTTATGGCACCGAGCTGCCGCAGAAGCGCGAGGCGCTGCGCTTCGCGACCATCGATTCAACGGTCGCGTTGATGCTCGCCTTGTTGATCAACGGCTCGATCCTGATCCTAGCGGCAGCGGCTTTTACAAATCCGGCAACACGGAAGTTGTCGAACTCGGCCAGGCGCATACGCTGTTAGCGCCGCTGCTCGGCTCCGCCATGGCCCCGACGTTGTTCGGCATTGCGCTGCTGGCATGCGGCCTGAATTCCACTGTCACGGCCACGCTCGCCGGTCAGGTGGTGATGGAGGGCTTCATCAAGATGCAGGTTGCGCCTTGGGTGCGCCGCCTCATCACGCGCGCCATTGCGATTATTCCGGCAGCGGGCGTGACGATTTTCTACGGCGAAGCTGAGACCGGGAAGCTGCTCATTCTCACGCAGGTCATTCTCAGTTTGCAGTTGCCGTTCGCCATCATTCCGCTGGTTCAATTCACCGCCAGCCGCGCCAAGATGGGAGAGCTCGTCGCGCCCCGCTGGCTAACGGCAATTGCTGCCGTCATCGCGGTCATCATCGTCGGGCTCAACCTCAAACTGATCACCGATTTCGTGCTTGGCTAGAACGACGCAGCTAGGTCCAGCACGTGGCGCGGCTTCAGCGCGTCGCGACCGGCAGATTGCCGAGATCTTCAATGTACCACTTCTCTGTTTCGACGATGGCCGGGTTTTCGCCGTTCTCGTAAATCCAGCTATCAACGGCCCAGCGCTGACTGGTGGCGGTGTCTTTAATCACGGCGGTCCAGTGCGTCCAGCCTGCGACGCCGCGCCATAACTGATCCTTGGCGAAGGGCGTGCCGACCGTGTGGTGCTTCAACAGACCATTATTCTGCAACACTAGGAGATAGCTAGTCGTATTGGTGGATTCATCGACGCAATCCTGCTGCGTCGGATCGCCGGAGGCTTTGAAGTCCATGCCCGGACGGTCCTTATCGGTGCCGATCTCCTTGCCGACGCGGGTTTCCATCCAGCCGATCGCATAGGCGATGGCGCGGCGCTCTTCTCCGGCGCTATCGTCCTTCTCGACCTTTTTGAAGATCGCGGCGATCTCTGCAATATCGGCGTCTTTGAAGGTGAACTTCGTCTGCATCTTGCAGGTGTAGGCGTGGCATACGGTAACCGAGTTCTTGACCGGTTGCGCGACATGGAAGTCCTGAAAATGGCCTTCGACCGGCCCATTGCGCTCATGCGTGCAGGCAGCAACGCTCAAAGCAGCGCCCATTGCCACAACAGCAGTCACACTCAATCGTTGCCAGCTCATGCCGCCCCGCGATAGACAGTCCAAACTCGGAACGCGGCGCTGGATGCACCTCAACAGCCACCGGGCTAATCCCTCGGGTGATTCGCGTCAAATATCCCCAAGCCCCATTGATTCGCAGCTGTGGAAACATTGTTCATATGACACGTCCCGCCCCTATTCACGTCGTCGGCGCCGGTCTCGCCGGTTCTGAAGCCGCGCATCAGATCGCATCGGCTGGCGTGCCCGTGGTGCTGCATGAAATGCGTCCCGAGCGCATGACGGACGCCCACAAGTCCGGCGGCTTTGCCGAGCTGGTATGCTCGAACTCCTTCCGTTCCGACGATTGGCAAAACAACGCCGTCGGCCTGCTGCACGAGGAGATGCGCCGCTGCGGCTCGCTGATCATGGCCGCCGCCGACGTTCATAAGCTGCCGGCCGGTGGTGCGCTCGCCGTCGACCGCGACGCCTTTTCAGCGGAAGTCACGCGCCGCATCGAAACGAACCCGCTGATCACAATCGAACGCAGTGAGGTTGCCGGACTGCCGCCTGATGATTGGAACAGCGTTGTCATCGCCACCGGCCCGCTAACATCACCCGCGCTCAGCGCAGCCGTCGGCGCGCTGACGGGCGAAGGCGAGTTAGCGTTCTTCGATGCCATCGCGCCTGTCATTCACCGCGAAAGCGTCGATACCTCGATTGCCTGGTTCCAGTCGCGCTACGACAAAACCGGTCCCGCCGGCACGGGCGCCGATTATCTGAACTGCCCGATGAACAAGGAAGAATACAACGCCTTCGTCGATGCGCTTCTGGCCGGTGACAAAACCGTCTTCAAAGACTGGGAAGCCAACACGCCATACTTCGACGGCTGTCTGCCGGTGGAAGTCATGGCGGAACGGGGCCGCGAAACGCTGCGCTATGGGCCGATGAAGCCGGTCGGCCTCGATGATCCGCGCACGGGACGCTGGCCCTATGCCGTCGTGCAGCTCCGTCAGGACAACGCGCTCGGAACGCTGTGGAACATGGTCGGCTTCCAGACCAAGCTGAAGCACGCCGAGCAGGTTCGCATTTTCCGCATGATCCCGGGTCTTGAGGCTGCAGAGTTCGCGCGCCTCGGCGGCTTACATCGCAACACTTATTTGAATTCGCCGAAACTGTTGGATGCGGCACTCCGCTTGAAAGCGCAGCCGCGGCTGCGCTTCGCCGGCCAGATCACCGGCGTCGAAGGCTACGTCGAGAGCGCCGCCATGGGCCTGCTCGCCGGCCGCTTTGCAGCAGCCGACGCACTGAGCCATAGCATCGTCGCGCCACCGGTCACGACGGCGCTCGGCGCGCTTCTCGCCCACATCACCGGCGGCCATTTGATCGCTGATGATGGCGAACGCTCGACGGCGCGGTCATTCCAGCCGATGAACATCAACTACGGTTTGCTGCCCGATCTCGAAGCAGCCCCCGTGACCGATGCTGCTGGCAAAAAACTCAAAGGCCCCGAGCGCGGCCGCGCCAAAAAGCAAGTCATGTCACAGCGCGCGATCGCCGATCTCGAAGCGTGGCTCGCGGCCGCCAACATGCCCGTTGCCACCAATTAGGCTGCGCGCTCACGGTTTCGCGAACGGCTCGACGACGAGCGGCGCCGCTTGTGCGCTGCCGTCGTCAGGACCGACCGAGGTTCCGGTGCGCGGCGTGCTTTCGGTCGGTGCGACATCGACCGGTGGCATCACATCGGTATCCGCTGGTTCCACGTCAACCGGTTCTGAGAGCGGCGGCACAGGCGCATCAGTAGCGCCCGCTGCGGCGTCATTCACGTCGCTCTGTGGAGCTGGCGGCGGCGCCTGCGTTACATCGGGTGTCACACCGGGCGCCGCACCAGGCGTCGGTACTGCTGCCGGTTCTGGGAGGGGCGGCGCAATCGGCCCGTCCGTTGGGATCACGGGCACTTCGATGTTCGGTTCATCAACGGGCTCCGCGGGCTTTTGAATTGCAAATTCAGGCTCGGGATCGCTGCCCTGACCGTACTTCTTCAAGACAGTGCGGGCTTTATCGGCGACGGCGTCCGCAATCGCCGCATGACCTTCCGCAGTCGGGTGGAACGATCCCGAGTAGGTTGATGCCAGCAGCAACTGGAACCACGCCAGGGAATCGAGCTTCATAACCTTCTGCAGCAGCGACGCGGCGACGTGGAAATTGCCGGTCATAAAAGCGTCGTTGGGCGTGCGGAACCAACGCCTGCGGCTGACATACGCTTTGAAATCGGCCGGGTTGTAGGGCTTCCAGATGCCGTTGACCTTGCGGGGAAGGCGAAGTTCTTCGCTGCCGTTCGCAACACCGCCCGACGCCCCCGCACAGATGCCGCGATCGATGAATTGGTGGCGGTGGGTTTCAGCAAACGTCCAGCCATAGGTCTCGGCACTATCGCGCATCGCGCGGTGTAATTTGTCCGCAATCCAGGTGCCTTCGCGCAACTTCTGCTCGCTCAAGCGGAAGTCTGAAAAAACCTCCATGCCCGCGTTGCCATCCTTGCAGGTTTCGCTGCCGTCGCCTGAGAGCGCAAGCCCTGGATAGCCGGTCAGGATGATACGGTCGCTCTCTTCCCACGGAACGTAGAGCAGATTGTGGATCGCACGGTTGAGCGACTTATAGCGCACACCCAATCGCGACATCTGCGAAGATGCGCGCGCCTGCCCGTGCACCTCACCGATCCAACCGCCGAGCTGGCGCAGCATGGATTCGTTGGAGAGTACCGCGTTCGCTACGAGGCGCGAAAATCCGACGTCATTGCCGCCGATCGACAGTAAAATGAGATCGATCTTGCGCGCATAATCACTAGGGCACTTGCGCAGCACCAAGCCGCCCTTCAACTCGGGGATCTTGCCGTTGATGTGATAGGCTTCCGGGAGATCGAGCGCCTCTGCGTCGTGTTTTCCGCATTGCGCTTGGGCCACCGCTGAAATCTGCGATAGCGCCGGCGGGTTCGGCACCCACTCGTTGCCCTTGTAGCGCAGGAACAATCCTGCCGTCACTTCAGCGCCCGAGCACGATACGCCGACGTATGTGACCGAGCGATGTGGATCTTCCGACGCCAATTGCAGGGCCGCGCGCAATTGCTGCGAATAGAGCGACCGATGGCACGCCTGATCGAGCCAGCGCGCATTCTCGCTGATGAATTTCTGGTCTCCGATCTGCCGCCAGTCGCCGACGCGGGCGGGGTATCCGGAAAGATCGGCACTGCTGCCAGGGCTCGCGTAGTCGGCAGTGCGATCGCGGGAAAAGCGTACCGGAATATCGGGATTGCCTTCACCGGACGCAAAACTGTCGCCCATGCCGGCGACAAGAATATCGTGAACTTTCACGTCTGCCGCCGCAACCTCGCGGCCGCCGACTTCGACTTTCAATGCCGCGCCGCCCGGATACGGCGCATCAAATACGAAACGATCGTTGCAGGGTTGTTTGACCGCCGTGCCGCGCGGGTTGTCGCCGCCATGCGGTGCCGTCAGCCACGTACACGTCAGATTGGCGGCATCATCGATGCCCATGACGTCCGCGATGACCGTGTGGCTGACCGGGTTCATGTAGTCGTCGTAGGCCGGACAATCGAAGCGGTTGGTCGTCCAGTTCCAGCACGTCTTGCGGTACATCGTTGCCGCCCAGCCGGAGTCGTGCCGGGCTTGCAATGCGCGTTCCGCAGACAGGATCGGGCTTAGCCTCTCTTCGGAGCTGAGTGCGCGGAATGTTGCGCGATGAATTTCGGAATCGGCAGGATCGGTGAAAAACCGGAATGGGTTTTCAACGCGCCATTTGATGATCGCTTCAGCGGACGCAGGCGCCGTCATCGCCAACAGCGGCACAACGATCGCCAACATAAAATGCATGATGCGCTTCACTGCTGTCCCTCTTGACGTGCGCGGGTCTTGCAACCGTTGATCACAACCGTCCGGCGACGTGCGTTTTGGCGAGCCGCCAGGTTCGCGTCAATGGCGCGATCTCGGCGATATCATGTGCCGGATCGTGTCCCGGTCGTGACAGAGCCCGCAAATAGGGCTCGACAAGGGCAACGGGCAACAATGCCGTCCGAATAGCGCGGGGCTCTGCCGAATATGCAGCTGTGACATGCGCGAGATGCTTGCCCGCGAGCACCGTGAGGGCTTTTATCGCGCGCCGCCAATCATCAGGCGCGCCACCACCATTTTCGTCGATCATTGAAGGAGGCAGGGGGATGCGTCCGCGTGCCAGAGACTGCGGCAATCCGAGGCCAATGCACGCCAAGCCGTACGCCTGCGCCGCGTGATGCACGATTGCGGGATCTTCCGCCGTTGTCTGCACCCCGAGGATTTGTGCGGCGAGCACAAACAGCGTGCCCTCGATCAGATCGAGCTCTAGCGCCAGATGAGCGTCATCAGCCGGCGGATCGCCATACAGCCGGTGCACATGGGCGTCGAAGTATCCTTCAAGCCTGGACGTCGGCAGATCATGCCGCTTTATCGTTTCCACAAACGCGTCGGCCACCGGATGGCCGGACTTCTCGCCCCGACTGCCAGCATCAAGTGCATCGCGCCACCACTGCACGCGGATTTCGCCGAGGTGCGGTTCGCGAACCTGAGACGCGATTCTGTTGATCTCTGCCGAGAACGCGGCAAGCGCAACGAGATCGCCGCGAACGGCGCGCGGCGCCAGCAAGGCCGACAAATAGCGATCCGGCGCGCCGCCGCGCGCAGCATCTCGAACCGCATCGGCTGCAGCCTCGTTCACTTGTGATGGGCTATCGCGCTCCGTCATGCGACCGCAATCAGCGCCGCGCCGATCTTCCGCTTTTCAGCGAGCAGGATGTTGTAGGTGCGCGCTGCGGCCCCTGTCGCCATGGCCTCAAGTCCGATGCCCGCCTCTTGGAACGCGCGTGTAATCTCGGCGCCCATGAACACTTGCGTCGCGCCGGTGCCGAGCAGCAGAACGGCGGGCGGCTCAAGATCGCTGAACACCTGCGCGAAATCGTCGACGGTCAATTGCTCTGCATTCACTGGCGCCCAAGCGTGAACGCCCGTCGGCAGACACAGGATCGAGCCTTTATGGCTCATGTCTGCAAAACGAAAGCCGCCGTTACCATACGCGGTGACGGCGGCTTCATAAGGGTATCTGCCATCAAAGGCCGTCATGGATGTGCTCGCATTGCAGCGGACGCCACCCCGCGCATCGTCGTCACGCCTTCGACGGCGCGGCGTTCTTGGCAGCCTGATCACTCCAGTCGCGCTTGACACCGAGGTAGCCGAGCAGCGGGGCTGCAATGAAGATCGACGAGTAGGTGCCGATGATCACACCGACCAACATCGTGAAGTTGAAGTTACGGATAACTTCGCCACCGAAGATGTAAAGCGAGATCAGCACCGCAATCGCCGTGACACCTGTGAGGATGGTGCGCGACAGCGTCTCGTTGATCGATAGATTGAGAAGCTCGTTGAGTTCCATGCGTTTGTACTTGCGCAGGTTTTCACGAATGCGGTCCGACACGACGACCGTGTCGTTGACCGAATAGCCGAGAATTGTCAGTAGGGCAGCGACTGTTGACAGGTCAAACTCGAATTGAAACAGCGAGAAGATGCCGACCACCACCAACACGTCATGTGAGAGCGCCACGACCGCGCCGACCGCGAACTGCCACTCGAAGCGGAACCAGACGTAAGCCACGATCGCGAGGATGCCGCAGACGACAGCAATCAAACCTGTGGTTCTCAGTTCGCTCGATACGGCCGGACCAACGACTTCCACGCGGCGCTGCGTATATCCGCTGCCAACGGCGTCGATAACCTTTTTCAATCCGGCCTGCTGAGCCACTTCACCGCCTGGCTGTTCCTCAATGCGGATCAAGACGTCCGACGGACCGCCAAACGATTGGATCTGCACGCCGCCGAGACCAAGGCTGCCAAGCTTATCGCGCAGTGCGGCGACATCGGCCACACCGTTGTTCGCCTGCAGCTCAACCATCGAACCGCCCTTGAAATCGACGCCGTAGTTCAGCCCCTTCGCAAAGAACAGACCCAACGACAAGACCATGGCAAGTACGGACAGACCAATCGCGAGGTCCTTGTAGCGCATGAACGGAAGCCGCAGATCGTGCGGAAAGAAGTCCATGCCCTTGAAGTTCGGAATAAGTTTCATCAACACGCGCGAGGTCTCCTAAACCGGAACTTTAATCGCGCCACGCCCTTTGGGCTGCGCTTTGATCCATTGCGAAATCAGCAGGCGAACGACGGTCACGGACGCGAAAATCGATGTAATAATGCCGATCGTCAGCGTCACGGCGAAGCCGCGAATCGGACCGGAGCCGAGCCAGAACATGATCATGGCGCACGCCAGCGTGGTGAGCTGGGAGTCCGCAATGGTGATGAATGCGCGCTGGAAACCGGCATCGATGGCCGAGATTGGCGGCTTGCCGGTGCGAAGTTCTTCACGGATGCGCTCATAGATCAGAACGTTCGCATCAACCGCCATGGCGACACCGAGAACCAGACCGGCGATACCCGGCAAGGTCAACGTCGACCCCATCACGGTCATGATGGCGAGCGTCAGCATGAGATGCACGAACAATCCGACGACAGCGAAGATGCCGAATGTGCCGTAAGCCAGGATGGTCAAAAACACGACGGCAATGCCACCGATGACGCCGGCGGTCTTGCCTGCTGAAATAGAGTCGGCGCCGAGCGACGGACCAACCGTGCGTTCTTCAACGATCGTCAGCTTGGTCGGCAGAGCGCCAGAGCGGAGCTGGACCGCAAGCCGGTTCGTGCTCTCAACCGTGAAGTTGCCCGAGATCTGTCCTGAGCCTCCAAGAATAGGTTCGCGAATGACCGGCGCCGACAATACCTTATCGTCAAGAACGATCGCGAAAGGACGGCCGACGTTTTCCTTGGTGAAGGCGCCGAACTTGCGGGCGCCTGCCTGATTAAAGCGGAAATTGATGACCGGCTGACCGTCGCGACTGTCAAAGCCCGGTTGTGAATCCGCCAGATCCTCGCCTGGCACAACGGGCGTTTCACGCAGCAAATACTCGCCGCCTTCATCTCCCGTGCCCGGATAGATTTTATAACCCGGCGGAATAGCCGTCAGCTTCGCATCTTCGGCCGTCAACGAGGGATGAACTTCGTGGAAGGTCAACTTAGCCGTTTCACCGATCAGTTTCTTGAGTTCGGCGGTGTCCTGGAGGCCAGGAAACTGGATGAGAATACGGTCCGTGCCTTGGCGCACGACCGTCGATTCCGACGTGCCGAGGTTGTTGATACGGCGGTTAACGGTTTCGATCGATGAAGCGGCGGCGCTGGCTACGCGGGCCTTGAGACCCTGTTCTGTCAGCGACATGGTGATCGTGCCGGGCTCACTGCCTTCGGTCACTTCGATATCATTGCCGCTGCTGCCCAGGATCGCGTTGCCGATCGGCTGGATCAGTTTGCGCAGATCCTTCAGAGCGGCTTCCTGGTCTTCCGGTTTGGTGAGACGAACTTGCAGCTGCGTGCCTTGGATGCCGAGAGCGGAATATCCGATCTTCGCGTCTCGCAGAGATCTGCGTGCACTGTCACGCAGGTTCACCATCCAGTCCTTCTTGATCTCGTCTTGATCCATGGCCAGCAGCAAATGTGCGCCGCCTTGCAGATCGAGCCCGAGGTTCAAGCGCTGCTTCGGTATGAAGTTCGGCCAGGTCGCCACGGATTCCTTGGTAAAGAAATTCGGCATCGCAAACAGAAGGCCGGCAAGACACGTCAACAGGACCGCAATTGTCTTCAAGCGAGTAAAGTGCAGCATTTGATCTTCTTCTCTGGTGTCGTGGACGGTGCGGCAACGGGCGCCGTCCTAACGTTGCGTTCAGTAGCGCTGCCGAGAAGGACCTACGCCTGCTCTTTGACCGGCTCGCCCTTCGAGCGGACATCCATCAGCGTGCTCTTGATAATGCGCACCTTCAGATTGTCGGCGAGTTCGACTTCGATTTCGTCGCTCGTGTCCGTCACCTTGGTGACGCGACCAACCATGCCGCCCGACGTGATTACCGTATCGCCACGGCGCACGGAGCTCATGCGTTCGCGGTGTTCCTTGGCGCGTTTCGATTGCGGCCGGATCAGCAGGAAGTAGAAGATCGCAAGCATCAACAGCATCGGGATCAAAAGGCTGCTGAACGGATCGGTTGCAGAAACGGGGGCTTGCGCAAAGGCTGGCGTCACAAACATGAGAGCGGGTCCTATTGGTATCGGAAAAGCCAACGCGGCACGCTTCCAGGGCCAGAGCCGCTTGGGCTTGATGACCTGAAACCGAACCGCCAATTTGGCCGGGACTATAGTGACCGGCCACCGCTTTGCAACCTGAGAGGGTCGAAACCCCTTTCGGGCGCGGTTTCAGCCATATGGGGCCAGTTGGCACGAAGGGCAACGGGGACTAGAGAGGTGTTCAACACCTCCCCGTCCGAAGGCCTATAATGTCAAATCCGACCGACCTCAGCCCACTTCTCGCCCAAATTGCAGCAGCCCTCAACCGACTCGCGCCGAAGCCGCAGCCAGCGCCTGATTTCCAGGCCGCAGAGGCCTTCGTCTGGCAACCCGCCGGGGGCGGCTTTCAACCGATCACCAAGGTCAACCGCGTGCCGCTCGGGCTTTTGAAAGGCATCGACCGGACCAGCACGATTCTGCTCGACAATACGCGCCGCTTTGCCGCCGGTCTGCCGGCGAACAATGCGCTGCTGTGGGGCGCGCGCGGCATGGGCAAATCATCTCTGATCAAGGCCGCCCACGCGGAGGCCGCCCGCGCCGCACCCGGATTGAAGCTGGTCGAAATCCATCGCGAGGACATCGCCAGCCTGCCCGCATGTCTGCAGCATCTGAAAGCCGCGCCGCTGCGCTTCATCGTGTTCTGCGACGACCTTTCGTTCGACAAGGACGACACGAGCTACAAATCCCTGAAGGCGGTTCTAGAAGGCGGTATCGAAGGCCGCCCCGGCAACGTCATCTTCTACGCCACCTCGAACCGCCGCCATCTCATGCCGCGCGAAATGATCGACAACGAACGCGCGACCGCCATCAACCCGGCGGAAGTCACGGAAGAGAAAGTCTCGCTCTCCGATCGCTTCGGGCTTTGGCTCGGATTCCATAACGCCAGCCAGGACGATTATCTGGCCATGATCCGCGCTTATGCCGCGCACTATAAGCTGGCGATCTCCGATGCTGACGTGCAGCGCGAAGCGCTCGAATGGGCAACCACGCGCGGCGCGCGGTCGGGCCGTGTCGCCTGGCAATACATCATCGACCTTGCCGGCCGTCAGGGCGTCATGCTCGACGGCCACTAAGCAGCGCGCCCACATGCCAGCGGGTGGCGGCTGACGTCACGTGGGGCCTTACTAAGCGCCAAATAAAAAGCCGGATCTTGCGATCCGGCCTTTCCAGTCTTCCCTCATGCTTTTGCACGCGGCAAAAAGTGTTCTTTGTCGGCGCCTGCCTGCTCCGCTGCACGAGTGCAGCAGGAAAAGTGCGCCGTATTAGATCTTCTCCATGAACGGCGTCGGATCGACGGGCTTTGATCCCTGGCGCAATTCGAAGTGAACTTGTGGCTGATCGACGGTGCCGGTCTTGCCAGCTTTGCCGATCACTTGGCCGCGCTTGATCTTGTCGCCACGCTTGACCAGCATTTCGTCGTTGTGCGCGTAAGCCGTCACCCAGCCATTGTCATGGCGCAGCAGGATCAGGTTGCCGTAGCCCTTGAGTTCGCTGCCTGCGTAAGCAACGATCCCGGCTTCAGCCGCATGCACATCGGTGCCGAGCGGAACCGACAGGTTGATGCCGTCATTATGCGTGCCATCCGGGCGACCACCGAAACCTGCGATCACGCGACCATTCACCGGCCACCGCAATTTGGTGCTGTCCCCGGCTTGCGCCTGGGCTTGCGGTTCGGCATTCGCGATCTTGTCGGCCTTCGGTGCCGGCTCGGCAGAAGCCTGCGGCGCGGGAGACGCATCGGTCGCCGTTCCATTGAGTGCGGCAACCTGCTGACCGGCATTGATAACGGTCGGCTGCGTCGTGGCGCTCTGTGCCATGCGCGGCGCGCTGACCGCTGGAGCCGCTTCGGCAACAGCCGCGGGCGGCAAGGTCGGGGCAGTCGCAACCGGCGAGGATACCGATGCGGCGCCAGGAATTTTCAAAACCCTACCCGGCATGACCTTGCGCGGATCGGTGATGCCGTTGACCCGCTGCAGTTCTGCGTAATTTGCACCGTTGGAGCGTGCGATCTTGTAAATCGAATCGCCCGGTTGAACGGTGTACGTGCTGCCGTATTTGGCGGTGATTTCAGGAGATAGCACGGGCTCTGGCGCTGCTGCTGCCGCAACTTCGGCTGCGCGCGGCGCGCTTCTCGGCTGGCTACCTGATGCCGGCATAATTAGCTTCTGCCCGGGCCTCCGGGCCGGGCTCGTCATCCCGTTGGCAGTCATCAGCTCATTGAGCGACACATGGTGACGCCGCGACAAGCCGTAGAGCGTATCGCCCGGCTGAACGGTGATAATTTCATTTTGCGCCGGGCTGGCAGCCGCCGTCGTGACGGGGCTCGCTGCGGCGGGCTGCGCATACGACGGCGCTGTGGGTGTGCGCTTCCAGCTCTCATCCGTGTAAGGCCGCACGACCGGCGGCGGCGACTGAGGCTCTGGCAAAGCCGCAACTTCAACCGACCCGGCACCGGCACCGTAAGGCCCGCGCGGCGTCGATGTTGCAACCGAGCTGCTGTAGTCGGAATGACTGCGCACTGGCTCCGTCGGAACGGGTGCCGCTGCGGTCTCTTCCGGGGGATCATTAAGATTGAACGATGCGCTATCAAAGCGCGTGACGTCGGCGCTGCAGCCGGCGGTCATTACGGCGATAACGATTGCGGCACACTGCGGTGTTTTGAGGCCAAAACAAACGCGACGGCCTAAGCCTGTCAGATCAAACATGGTACGCACCTCTACTCGCACCATCCATTAACCGTCTTTCGGTTAACGAGGGGTTAAGGACCCCGTAGTTCGTGCGAATTCCCTCAGCCCTCTGTTTCCTCCCCTTGGATCGCGTTCACGCCAGGGCCGTGCCAGGACCCAAACGAAATGCAGTTCGCGGCATGACCCAGGGAGAGCAGGCCATGCTTCTCCCTTAGACAGTGATTACGCTGAATTCACGGAGGGATTTCGTCAAACCGGCGGCTTTTCAAAGCTTATGCAACCGCCGTTGCGGTGACGCCTAACGGTCCTGCGAGAGCTTTTTCTGCAGCGGAAGCAACGCGTCGGCATCCGTCAGATCAAGACTGAGCGGCGTGACGGAAATCTTGTTTGCGGCGACCGCCGCGAGATCGGTGCCATCGACGAGTGTCGATTTGCGGCGCTCGAAACCGAACCAAAAATAGGGCGTGCCCCACGGGTCGGTGCGGTCGTCGATGTTGAGCAAGGCGGCGTCGCGTACGCCTTGCCGCGTGACCGCAATGCCCGCCACATCATCGGGCGCGACGTCTGGAAAATTCACATTGATCAGCGAGCCCGGACGCCATGTGTCGGCGATGAGCCGCGCGATCAGCGACGGCGCGTGCGCGAGCGGCGTATCCCAAATGGCGCGGCGGCCACCTTCTTCGAAGCCCATCATCAGCGACAGCGCGATAGAGCGAATGCCGAGAACGGTACCTTCCATCGCTGCTGCGATCGTGCCCGAATAGGTGATGTCGTCGGCGAGGTTCGATCCGTGGTTGATGCCGGATAAGATCAGCTGCGGTGGTTCGTCTTTCAACAGGTGGCGCACGGCCATGATCACGCAATCGGTCGGCGTACCGGAAACGGCGAACGTGCGGCTGTCGATCGAGCGCAGGCGCAATGGCGCGTGCAACGTCATCGAATGCGACGTGCCGGATTGATTGGTCTCGGGCGCAACCGTCCACACGTCGGGCGAAAGTCCGAGCGCAATGGCTTTGAGAACCTCAAGCCCCTTGGCATTGATGCCGTCGTCGTTGGTAATCAAAATACGCATCAGCCGACAATCTCGCCTTTGGAGTTCACACGGATCGCTGCTCCGCGCGGTTCGTCCCGCGCTTCAATGTCGATCTCGCCCGTTGCCGTCACGTCATTGGGATGTAGGCACCAGACGCGCTCGATATCATAAACAAATACGCCGATCTGATCGGCCTGGACCTCTCCGATAACGTAGCCGCGCCGGCCTCGGATTTCTTCATCCTCGAAGCTGGCGTTGACCGTCACGATATCGTAGGTGCGCAGCACGCTATTTCTCGGTCTTTGGCTTCTCGATTTTGGTGAGCCCACCCATATACGGACGCAATGCTTCCGGAATAATGACGGAGCCATCGGCCTGCTGGTAGTTCTCCAACACCGCGACCAGCGTGCGCCCGACCGCAAGACCCGAGCCGTTGAGGGTATGCACATAGACCGGCTTGCCGCCGTCCTTCGGGCGATAACGCGCATCCATGCGCCGCGCCTGGAAATCACCGCACACCGAGCACGACGAGATTTCGCGATAGGTGTTCTGTCCCGGCAGCCAGACTTCGATGTCGTAGGTCTTCTGCGAGGCAAAGCCCATGTCGCCGGTGCACAACAGCATGGTGCGGAACGGCAGGCCGAGACGTTTGAGAACTTCTTCGGCACAGCCCGTCATGCGTTCGTGTTCTTCGGTCGACGCTTCTGGCGTCGTGATCGACACGAGTTCGACTTTCGAGAATTGATGCTGGCGGATCATGCCGCGCGTATCGCGACCTGCGGCACCGGCTTCCGAGCGGAAGCACGGCGTCCATGCCGTCATGCGCATCGGCAGTTGCGCCTCATCGAGGATGCTGTCGCGCACGATATTGGTCAGCGGCACTTCTGCCGTGGGGATCAGCCAGAAATCGTTGGTCGTCTTAAACAGGTCTTCGGCGAACTTCGGCAAATTGCCCGTGCCATACGCCGACTGATCTTTCACCAGCAACGGCGGATTGTGTTCGACGTAGCCGCCGAGCTTGCCGTTGGCCGGGCTCGTGTGCAGATCGAGCATGAACGAAGCGATGGCGCGTTCAAGGCGAGCCAGCGCCCCCCGCAACACGACGAACCGCGCGCCGGAAATTTTCTGCGCGGCTTCGAAGTCCATCAGGCCTAGCGCTTCGCCGATTTCGAAATGCTGCTTGGGCGTGAAATCAAACGTGCCCGGCGTGCCGACCTTGCGCACTTCCTTGTTGCCATGCTCGTCGGCACCTTCTGGCACATCTTCGCGCGGCAGGTTCGGGATGACCTCCAGCACAGCCTTGATCTCGGCGTCGATCCGGCGCTCGTCCTCTTCGCCTTTGGCGATCTGGTCCTTGAGCGCGGCAACTTCAGCCATCAGCTTGGCAGCTGTCGCTTCATCCTTCGCGGCTTTGGCTTTGCCGATGTCCTTCGACGCGGCGTTGCGGCGGCCCTGTGCATCCTGCAGTGCCGTCAAGATCGCGCGCCGCTGGTCATCGAGTGCAATCAGTGCACTGGCGGAGAACTGCTCAGCGATACCCCGGCGCTTCATCGCGCTATTGAAGGCATCGGCGTTGTCTCTGATCCATTTGATGTCGAACACGGGCGGCCTCGTATGAATTCGCGAAAGGGAGTGGGCGGACGTTTAAAAACGGAATCGCTTCTGACTGGATCTTCCTAGCGGTGATCCGGCAAGCGCCTTGAGTGGTCTTAATCCAGCCCCCGCGCCCCGGTCCAGGCGGCAAACCGTCTAATTCGACGTTGAAGCCTGTTTCTTTTCAACGTACCGCACGGCAATGATCGAGGCCTCGTAGAGCAGCACGGTCGGCAGCGCCATGATGATCATGCTCAAGGCGTCCGGCGGCGTAAAAATCGCAGCGGCGGCGAAGATACCGACAATCGCATAGCGCCGGGCGCCAACCAGCGTCTCGGCGGTCACGAACCCGGTGCGCGCCAGCAGCGTCAGGATCACCGGCAACTGGAACATGATGCCGAAGCCGAAGATCAGCGTCATGATGAGCGACAGATATTCCGACACCTTCGGCATCAGTTCGATCGTCGGTGCACCCTCCCCGGTCGTCTGCGTCAATCCGATCGAGAAAGTGATCAACACCGGCATGGCTATGAAATAAACAACGGCCGCGCCGACCACGAATAGAACCGGCGTGGCAATCAGATACGGCAGGAACGCGCGCCGCTCGTTCTTGTACAAGCCGGGCGCGACGAACTTATAGATCTGTGTTGCAATGACGGGGAACGACAAGAACCCCGCGCCGAACATCGCGAGCTTCACCTGCGTCATGATCTGTTCGAGGAAGTGCGTGGCGATCAGACGGACATGATCGTTACCCGATGCCCACATGTACGGCCAGACGAGCACGTTGTAGATATGGCCGGCCACCGCGAAGCAGGCAAAGAACATGACGACGAACGCGCCGACCGCCCACATCAGCCGCGTGCGCAGCTCGATCAGATGATCCATCAGCGGCGCTTTGCTGGCGTCGATCTCATCCTGGCCGTCAGGCGCCGCACCGCCCGATGTCAAACGCTCCTGCATGGTGTCAGGGCTCCATACGCGGCGGCGCCGGCATGGGCGGCATCGGCAATGCGGGAGCAGTTGCAGTAGGTGCTGCAGTTGTGGGAGCCGTTACAGCGGCAGCGCTCGTCGCTGCGGCGGCGGACTCGACGATGGGCCTCAACGGCAACTTGTCCATGACCGGCGGCGACACGGCTTCGTTCACAGCAGCCTTCGCGCCCATCACCTCGGCGTTGACGGACGCCTGCAAGGCTTCCATTTCCTTGCGCATTGTATCGAGTTCAGCTTCGCGCATCGCGGCATCGAACTGCGAGCGGAACTCCGCCGCTTGCCGTTTGATCGAGCCGGCATAGCGGCCGAGCGTGCGCAGAAACACTGGCAGTTCCTTGGGACCCACAAATATCAGGGTCACGATCGCAAGGATCAGCAGTTCGCTCCAGCCGATTTCAAACATAGGCCGTGTATCTCGCAAAATCGCGCGTCGCACACCAACGCACGGTGACTTCGGCCTCAGCCGGTCTTGCTGCGATCGTTGGTCGACGACACGTCGTTATCGATGGTGCGCGGCGGAATGGGCTTGGCCACATCCTCATCGTCCGCCATCCCTTTTTTGAAGCTCTTGATGCCTTTGGCAACGTCGCCCATCAACTCGGAAATCTTGCCGCGCCCGAACAGCAGCAAAGCCACGATCAAAAGCAGCAGAATATGTTGAGCACCGAGACCCATTGGAAGTTCCTTTCTGCGCCACATGTTGCGCAGCAACACATAGGCGCACTATCGCAGAAGAACCAGAGGGCGGCAAGATTGGCCCAAAGCACCATGCCGCACCGCCCGGGCGGTGAACGATCTAGCTTTCAAAGGGAAAAACCAGGCCGGCGCCGGGCTGGATCGAAACCTTAACTTCGCTGCCCTTGCGCAAGCCGTCAGCCCCGCCAACGCGGGCTTTGAGGATCTGATCGAACCCCTCGACCGCCAGATCGATGCGCGTCATGTCGCCCAGAAACTTGATATCGGTAACGCGCCCATTGAGCTTATCGCAGCCATTGGCCCCAGCCGGCGTGATTTCGATGGCGCGCTCTCTGAGGCAGAGCACGGCAGCGGTGCCATCGCTGAGCCCCGGCGCGGCAAAGGTGCCAGCGGCGGTCACCACCCGGCCATCCTGAACGCGAACCGGGATTTCATTGATCTCGGAAAACAGCCGCGCCACGAACAACGAGGCCGGATTGCGATACAGCGTCTCCGTCGATCCTTGCTGCACGATGCGCCCGCTTTTCAGCACAACGATGCGGTCGCCAAGCCGCATAGCCTCTTCGGGGTTATGCGTGACGATCAGCGACGTCGCCCGCGTTTCGCGCAGCAGGGCGAGCGTTTCTTCCTGCATGGTGTCGCGCAATTGAATATCGAGGCCTGAAAACGGCTCATCCATCAGCATCACCGCAGGACGCGGCACGATGGCCCGCGCCAGCGCCACGCGCTGCTGCTGACCGCCCGACAACGTTGACGGATAGGCTTCCGCGAAATCCGCAAGCCCCACGCGATCCAGAATGGCCCGCGCCGAGCGTTCGCGCACATCGGGCGCCAGCGACCGCAGGCCGAAGGCGACGTTGTCCAGAATATTGAGATGCGGGAACAGCGCGAAGTCCTGGAACATCAGCCCGATGCTGCGATCTTCCGGCGGCACGTAGCGCGTTGGACCCGCCACCTCACGATCGTTGATCAGCACGCGGCCTGTGCTCGGCCGCTCGATGCCGGAGACGACGCGCAGCAATGTGGTCTTGCCACAGCCTGACGGTCCCAGCAGACAGACGATCTCACCTGGTGAAACATCGAGCGAAACACCGTTGAGCGCGGTCGCCTCGCCGTATGTGCGAGTCAGGTTCTCGATGGTCAGGCGCGCGGCGAAGGTTGCCGCAGCGCGGCTGCGCGGCGCACCTGCCACGGCGTTCGAAACCGCGATGGGACCGGGAAGCGGCTTCTGGGTTGTAGATAACCAGGACTTCAGTGACACGCGACACCTTGTTGTCAGTGGCATTGACGTTTGCCGTCTCGCCCCTGCTTACAGCTTTACTGGCTCTCGGCCTCCGGCTTACCGGCCTCGTCCTCGGCTTGCAAGGCGTCGTCCTCCGCCGGTTCCTCCAGCGGCAATTCGCTTTGCGGTTCCTCGGCGTCGTCGCCGTCATCCGTTAACGGCAGTTCGTCGGGCATAAGGGCCGCCACATCGGTCGGTTCGGGAACCGTAAACCCTGGCGGCAAATTGCTATCGAGCAGGCCCGCCGCCTTCAAATCGGCAAGCCCCGGAAGATCCTTGATCGCATCAAGCCCGAAGTGGCTGAGGAACAGTTCGGTCGTGCCGTAGGTCAACGGACGGCCCGGCGCACGGCGGCGGCCGCGCGGACGGATCCACGCCGTCTCCATCAAGACGTCGAGCGTGCCGGGCGATGTCGATACGCCGCGGATGTCTTCGATCTCGGCGCGCGTGACCGGCTGGTGATAAGCGATGATCGCCAGCGTTTCGAGCGCCGCGCGCGATAGCTTGCGCTCTTCCTTCTGCTGGCGTTCGAGCAGGTACGACAGATCTTCCGCCGTGCGGAACTGCCACTTGCCGGCAACGCGCACCAGCGACACGCCGCGATCGTGATATTCCTGCTGCAACTGCGCCAGCAGCGCTTCGATATCGTCGCTGTCTTCGAGTGCGCGGGCGAGCGCTTTGACGTCGAGCGGCTCAGACGCGGCGAACAGCATGGCTTCGAGGCGGCGCAGCTTCTCGCGCCGCGCGCGTTGCGCCAACGTATCGACAACGGCTTCCGGATCGGCATACGACGGCGTGGCGCCAACGCCTGCCGAATGGGCGGCGTTATCACCTGACGCATCTCCGTCCCTGTCGCGCGAATTATCCGACACCAGTGTCAATCTCGGCGGAACCATTAGCTTATCTTAGCCCCCCAAATATAGGCGCGTGCACAGCAACTCAACCGAAATGGAATTAACCGACCCGTTCCCAGGCGGCTCCTGGAACGCGCTTACGCATGTAAATCGGCGCAAAAGGCTCGTCTTGGCGGAGTTCGAGCAGCCCCTCGCGCGCCATTTCGAGCGTCGCTCCGAAAGAACTGGCGATGGCCGTGCGGCCTTCTTCGCCAATTGGTAAATACTGTTCGATAAACAGATCGAGCTGTGCCCATTCGCCCGCCGACGCGCCGATCAACTTTTCGAGGCGCTGGCGCGCATCCTTGATCGACCAGACCTTGCGCACCTTAACGACGTGAACCACACGCACCGTGCGACGGCGCTGTTCAGCGTAGGCTTTCAGCAGATCATAGATCTCTGCGGTGTACGTGGTATCGCGCGTAGTCGTGATCGCCTCTGGCAGGCCGCGCGCGAACACATCGCGCTCCAGCCGCTTGCGCGTCATCAGCCGTGCCACGGCGTTGCGCATGGCTTCAAGCCGCGTCAACCGGAACTGCAGCTTCAGCGCCATTTCTTCGGCGCTCGTCGTGTCGGGATCTTCCTTGTCGCGTGGCAGCAGCAGGCGCGATTTCAAATAGGCCAGCCAAGCGGCCATCACCAGATAGTCGGCCGCCAATTCAAGCTTGAGCTTCTGCGCTTCGCTGATGAAATGCAGATACTGATCGACAAGCGCGAGGATCGAAATCTTGGCGATATCGACCTTATGGGTGCGCGCCAGCGCCAGCAGCAGATCGAGCGGACCTTCAAAGCCCTCGATATCGACGACGAAGGCTTCACCATCCGACGGCAGATCGTCGATCGCGGGCGTTTCATAGCCCTGCGTCTCCGCCGCCTCCGCATGTTGCGTTTCGATCATCATATCCGCGTGTGCCGATCATCCAGGGCGACGGCGCCCACCATTTCAATAAAACCGACCTTACACTGATTCAGCCCGCCGCCTTCAAACCCAGGCATCACGAGAGCATCGCTTTCTGAGCCATGAGGGCTGCGAGGTGACGCACGGCGATGTCTTCGTCGTATGCTTCCTGCTTCTGTGTCACCGCAAAAGCACGCACGAATCGCGCCAGCGCCGCACCACTGAGCATCGGCACGCCTTCGGCCGCAGCGCGCATTTCCGTCAAATCGCCATTGCAATGAAGCGCAACATCCGAGCCCGCCGCGATCACCGCTTCAGCGCGATTGCGCATCGGACCGGCCAACGCCTTCATACTCAGATCGTCGCTCATCAATAGGCCATCGAAGCCGATGTCACCGCGAATGATTTTGCGGGTCACCACCTCAGACGTGCTCGCCGGATTGCTCGCATCGATCGCGGAAAACACGACGTGTGCGGTCATCGCGGCCGGCATATTGGCGAGCGCGCGGAACGGCACAAAATCACTTTGTGAAAGCGCATCGTAACCGGTCGCAACGACCGGCAAATCGAGGTGGCTGTCGGCGGTGGCGCGGCCATGCCCGGGAATGTGTTTGATCACCGGCACCACGCCGCCCGCCATCAAACCGTCGCCAACCTCGCGCGCCAGATCGATGATCTGGGTTGGCGTTGCGCCATACGCCCTATCGCCGATGATGTCGTGGGCACCGGCAACCGGCACATCGAGAACCGGCGCGCAGTTGGTATTGATGCCGTAGCCGCGCAACTCATTGGCCACCAGTTGAGCCACGCAGAACGCTGACGCTTTCGCCGCTTCCGGGTCATGCTGATAGAGCGCCGCGTAGGCCGAAGCCGGCGGCAGACCACGCGCGTTCGGCGGTTTCAGGCGTTGCACGCGCCCGCCTTCTTGATCGATCAAGACCAGCACGTCGTCGCGCCCGATCGCGTCGCGCACGCTCTCAACCAATGGCCGCACAAGCGCGCCATCTTCGACGTTGCGGCGGAACAGAATGACGCCGACAGGCTTCACGTCGCGATAGAACGCGCGTTCGTCATCAGTAAGCGTTTGGCCCGACAGGCCGGAAATGAGGGCTGCTATCATGACCGTTGCCAGGGAAATTGCGGGATGCGTTGCTGCAAGTTGCGTCCAGGAATGCAAAAGGCCGGCAGGAAAATCGCCGGCCTTGTCGCAAATATCATAGCACCGGGCGCCACTAGTAGGACGTGACCCAGCAATCCGTATAGCCCTGTGCCTTCAGATCCGTACACAGCATCGACGCCTGCTGGCGCGAGGCGGGCGGACCGACCACAAGGCGATGATAATTGCCCTTGGCCCCGAGATTGGCTTCGGCCACGTCTGGCGTTTTTCCGCTCAGAACGCTGCTATACTTCTGCTGCATATCGGCGAAACGCTTCAGCGCATCCATGCGGCTCGTATCCGAGCGCGGCACGGAGGCGAGCACGGCCACATAGCCACTAGCGCCACCGGAGACGACCGGCGCCGCTGCCGTCGCGGCATCATTCGCGATCGAAGGCGCTGCCGCCGCGACCTTCTTCACGGTCGGCTTCGGCGCGGCGGGCGCGGCCGGTGCAATGCTGCCCGTAGCGCTCGGCACCGCGTCATCAACGTCGGCCACCGCCGCCTTTGCAACCGTCACAGGCTTCTGCGTGGGAGGCGGCGGATTGACGACGAGCTTCTGCGCGGTCTGAACCGCATTATCCACTTTAGCAGCCGTCGCCTTAGCACCGGTGCCCAACGCATCAACGACCATCATGCCGGGCACAGCCACGTTTCCGGCAGGATCGGTAACCGGATCAGCGGCTGCGGCGGGCGGCGCTTGGATGCTGCCGTCACGGCCAACAACCAGCGTTGAAACCTTGCGCGTGCCATTGGCATCGAGTTCGCCGGAAGCTGTCGAGGTCGCGGTCGCAGCGCTGGAGCCATCGCCGAGACGGCCCATGATCTTGCTGTCGGTGTGGGCGAATTGTTTGCCGCCGGCATCGGCCGGCTTGATCTTAGACGGTTCGCTGGCGCTCTTGACCATCGGCGGATTGCCCGTGGCACCGCCTCCGAGAAACGCCTTGTAGCCATAGGCCAATCCACCGCCGACAAAAATCGCGCCCGCAAGTGCGGCGGCAATCATCAGCGGACGGCGGCCACGGCTCGGCTCTTCGTATTCATACTCTTCGCCGTCTTCCTCGACGTAACCCTGTTCCAGCTCGCCGCCAGCGGGCTTCGCGAAGCCCAAATCATCCTGCGGATCGTGCTGATGGTGGCCTTGATGATGGCCCTGGGCATCGCCGTAGTCATAGCCTTGGCCCTGCGGCGCGTGCTGCTGCGGCTGCGACCAATCGGAAAAAGTCGGCTCGCTATCGTGTTGATGCAGCGTATCGTGGTGGTGTGGCTCAGCGGCGCGATACTGCTGCTGATGCGGCGGCTGGGCCGTCGGCTGCTGCAGATAATTTCCGACTTCGAAGCCGCGCGCGTTGGCACCATGACTGCCGGCACCATGACCGCCTGTCGTGGGCGTGCCGCCAAGCGGCGGCGCAGGCTGGCCGGGCCACGCCTGAGCGGATTGCGGGTAATTTGCGGACCCACGCGGGTCCGGCGCGCCGTAGCCACCGTGCACGCTGTAGTCCTGAGGCGGTGCGGCGTGCTGCTGATAGCTCGGGGCTGCTTGCTGCGGACGCGCGGGCGGCGCCGTACGCGGCACGGCTGCCGGGCTGAACGGCTCAAAGCTCGGCGCATAGGCGTCCGGTGCATAGGAGTCGGGATTGGGGTTCAAGCCGCCATAGCTTTGTGTGGCGGGGCTCTGAGGGGCCGGGTTATGGACAGGGGGTTTCTGCTGGCCATAAGCGGCCGCCTGAGGCGGCGCCGGTGGGTAGGGCGGGCTGTAGCCCTGCTGCGGAAATCCCTGCTGGGCGGCGGGCTGTGCCCACTGTTGGGCCGGTTGAGCACCCGGTGGTTGATAATGGCCCTGCGGTTGCTGCCACGCATTCTGTTGCGGCGCTACCTGCTGTTGACCAGCCTGGGGTTGTTCAGCGGTGGAACGAGCCCCCGGCCTGCCTAGCTGACCATTAAAACCGTTCAGCGACGACATCGTCAAAACCCCTCAACCAGAACGCGGCACTTAGAAAAAACGCACGCGTTATGCTCACCTTCGAATCGCGACTCTAACGCATAGCATCGGGCGCCTCGACGCCGAGGACCTTAAGACCAGAGGTTATCACCGTCTTTGTCGCGGCGATGAGCGCCAAGCGCGCCGAAGTCGCAACCCCGTCATTTGATTGAATAAATCTCAAATGTGGCGAATCGTTGCCTCTGCTCCATTGGCCATGGAGCGCACTGGCAAGATCGTAAAGATAGAACGCCACGCGGTGCGGTTCGTGGGCTTTGGCGGCCCCCTCGACCATCCGGGGGAACGCTCCCAGACGCTTGATCAAGTCGATTTCGCCTGCATCCGTCAAAACAGAAAGATCTGCGTTTTCAAGGGCTTTTGGCGACAGATCGAGCTCCGGCAACTGCTCCGCCGCGTTGCGGAAAATCGACGCCGAGCGGGCATGCGCGTATTGCACATAGAAAACGGGATTGTCCTTCGACTGCTCGGTCACTTTGGCGAAGTCGAAGTCGAGTTGCTCGTTGTTCTTGCGGTAGAGCATCATGAAGCGCACCGGATCGCGGCCCACCTCGTCGACCACATCGCGCAGCGTCACGAACGTGCCCGCGCGCTTCGACATCTTGAACGGCTCGCCGTTCTTGAAGAGCTTGACCAGATTGACGACCTTGATGTCGAGGTCGGCCTTTCTGTCCGACAGCGCCGCCACCGCCGCTTCCATGCGGCTGATGTAGCCGATGTGGTCGGCGCCGAAGACGTTGATCATGTGCAAGAAGCCGCGCTGCAGCTTGTCGTAGTGATAAGCGATGTCTCCGGCAAAATAGGTATAGCCGCCGTCCGACTTCTGAATCGCGCGATCTTCGTCGTCACCGAACGCCGTTGACTTGAACAGAACCTGCGTGCGGTCTTCCCACTCGCCGTCGTCGTGCCCCTTCGGCTTTTCGAGTTTGCCCTCGAACACCAGCCCCTTGGCCTTCAACACGTCCAAAGCGGCCTGGATTTTATTGGTTCCGGCCCGCGTCAGGGAGGCTTCCGAAAAGAACACGTCGTGGCGGATGTTGAGCGCCGCGAGGTCGTCGCGGATCATATCCATCATGCGGTCGATCGCGAACGCGCGCAACAGCGGCAGCCATTCGGCTTCCGGCATCGCGAGCAGCTTTTTGCCATGGTCCTTGGCGAGCGCCTCGCCAACCGGCTTCAAGTAATCGCCGGGATACAGGCCTTCCGGGATCGCGCCGATGTCTTCGCCAAGCGCCTCGCGATAGCGCAGGAACGCTGATTTCGCGAGCACATCGACCTGCCCGCCGGCGTCATTGATGTAGTATTCGCGCGTCACGTCGTAGCCCGCGAAGGCCAGCAGATTGGCGAGCGCATCACCGAACACGGCGCCGCGGCAATGGCCGACGTGCATCGGCCCGGTCGGGTTGGCCGACACGTATTCGAGGTTGACCTTTTCGCCCTTGCTCGCTGAGCCGCTGCCGAATTTCTCGCCCTCGGTTATGATCGTCTTGACGAGGCCGTGCCAGACTTGCGGCTTGAACGTGATGTTCAAAAAGCCCGGACCCGCGACATCGATCTTTTCAATATCGGGCGCCGTTGCGAGTTTTGCTTTCAAGGCGTCTGCAATATCGCGCGGTTTCATCTTGGCAGCCTTCGCCAAAACGAGCGCGGCGTTGACTGCCACATCGCCGTGGGTGGCATCGCGCGGCGCTTCCGCAACGATTGCGGGAAGTACCAGATCAGCGGGCAACACGCCATCCGCTTTCAGCGCTTCGAGGCTAGCGATCACGCGGGCCTCAACGTCGGCAAAAATATTCATTTTTCGGTCCTGGAGGTCTAATCCCCGCCCTGCACCCCGGTCGGGCACACGGGGAGGACGAAAGTCACTGCCGCGCTCTAACGCAATTCCGGCGTTGCGGCAAACAGGCGGCCATGTTCGGCAATGGCGTAGCGGTCCGTTTGGCCCGACACGAAATCCGCGACTAGCCGCGCCCGTCGTCGCGGGTCCAGCGCTTGGGCGGTCCGCCCCCACGCCTCGGGCATGGTTTCAGGGTCGCTCAGATACCGTTCGAATAGGTCCATGACCACACTTTCCGCGCCAGCCATGACACCCATGACCCTGGGGTGGCGGTAGACGTGGGCAAACAAGAACTCTTTGAGCTGCGCTAGATCGCGGGCCATCGCGGGTGAGAACGCCACGACGGCATCGGAGGCGCTACGAATCGTCTGGGCTTTGCGGGGCGAGCGCACGCAACCGGCGGCGCGATTCCGTCACGACGTCAGTCAACATGGCGGTGATCATACGGCGCGTCACTTCATAGATCGCCCGTCCATCGCCAGGTGACGGTGGCGCAATGGCCGCCACCTCGGCCGCGATGCCGCCGGCAAGGGCTGCGCCTTCAAGCGCGTCGAACGACAGCAGGTGGGCGCGCAAGCCGTCATCCACATCGTGCGACAGATAGGCGATGTCGTCCGCAAGACTTGCCGCTTGCGCTTCCGCCGATGCCCAGCTGTCGAGATCCAGCGGTTTCCAATGTTCAATCCGGCTCACCGCCTTGGCAACCGCGGAATCGCGATTTCCAACCGGACCATTGTGTTTGACCAGTCCTTCCAGCATTTCCCAAGTCAGGTTCAAGCCGTCGAACGCTAGGTATTTGCGTTCCAGGCTGGTCACGACGCGCACCGACTGGGCATTGTGGTCGAATCCGCCGAACGGCCGCATGGCGCTATCCAGCGCGCGTTCTCCGGCGTGCCCGAACGGCGAATGGCCAAGATCGTGAGCCAGCGCCAGCGCCTCGGCGAGGTCTTCGTCCAACCGGAGTTGACGCGCGATGGTGCGGGCGATTTGCGCGACTTCGAGCGAATGCGTCAGCCGCGAGCGATAGTGATCGCCTTCGTGGAACAAAAATACCTGCGTCTTGTAGGTCAAACGCCGGAAGCTTGTGGAATGCAGAATGCGGTCGCGGTCGCGCTGAAACGGGCTGCGCGTTGGGCAGTCAGGCTCCCGAAACACCCGCCCCCGGCTGGCGGCGGCACTGGCGGCATAGCCCGCGGGCGACCGCTGCCCCGGTTTCAGGGCCTCGCCATAATCCTTGGTGCCGTCCTGAGTGCCATCTTGGGCGCCAGACGCGGAATTCAGCTTGCTTGCCATAACTTTTTGCTGCCAAAGGCGGTGCTGCCGCGATCGGCCGCAATCATTGAGGGGTTTGACATCGCTCCTAGCACACCTATCTTGTTCAAGATCAGCGTTCCAGTGCCGCGCACGCAGCCAGACATGCCGCCGATTGGCTGTTAACGCAATCAACCCGACGGGAGCCAATTGCTATTATGACCCAAGCCGTTTCCCTGACAGATAGCGCCGCCCGCCGCATTGCCGAGATTGCCGCCAGCGATCCCGCAACGCCGCTGCTGCGTGTCACGGTCGAAGGTGGCGGCTGCTCCGGCTTCCAATACAAGTTCAATCTGGTCGCCGCCGCCGAGTCCGAAGACATTGTGCTGGAGAAAAGCGGCGCCACCGTCATCATCGATCCTGTGTCACTGCAGTACATGGACGGCGCGCAAATCGATTTCGTCGATGACCTGATGGGCGCAGCCTTCAAAATCAATAATCCGGTGGCGACCGCATCGTGCGGCTGCGGCACCAGCTTTACGATCTAGCTGTCGCGAGCGGAAAGGTGCGCATGCCCCGCGTCGTCTTCACACCGGCCATGCAGCGCCACGTCAAATGTCCGCCAGTCGATGTTGCCGGAACGACCGTACGCGAAGTGCTCGACGCGGCCTTCGCGATCCATCCCTCGGCCCGCAGTTATGTTCTCGATGACCAATCCCACGTCCGCAAACACGTGTCGATCTTCTGCGACGGCCGCATGGTGCGCGACCGCACACGCCTTGCCGAAGCCGTATCTGATGACAGTCAGATATTGATTGTCCCGGCCTTGTCCGGCGGATAGCATCCCGGCCGCTCGCGGTACGGAGGATGCACCATGGCTCTCAAAATTCTTGCAGCGACACGCAAAGGCCTTTTCACGCTCGCACCAAACGGCACTGCATCCAATCCGTGGCGCGTTGAGCGCACCGATTTCCTCGCCGACAACGTGTCGATGGTGCTTGCCGATCCGCGTGATGGCAAACTGTTCGCGGCTCTCGATCTCGGCCATTTCGGCGTCAAAATGCACACCGCCAGCGGCTACGGTGCACCGTTCGTCGAAACGGCGACGCCCGCTTATCCGCCAAAGCCTGAAGAAGCCAACGAAGTTGATATGTGGGGCCGGCCGATCCCGTGGAGCACGGTGCGCGTCTGGGGCATGGAGACGGGCGGCGCTGACGAACCGGGCGTGATCTGGTGCTCGACCATCCCCGGCGCACTGTTCCGCTCCAGCGATAGCGGCGCAACGTGGGAGATTGTCGAAAGCCTGTGGCGGCACCCCAAGCGCGTCGCGTGGATGGGCGGCGGCGCCGATCTGCCCGGCATGCATTCGATCTGTGTCGATCCGCGCTGCTCGAAAACCGTCCGCGTCGGCGTGTCGTCCGGCGGCGTCTGGATGACGCGCGATGGCGGCGCGACCTGGAGCAACGACAACACCGGCATGTGGCAGGACCATGCGCCGGAGGAATTCAAATTCGATCCCAACGGACAGGACGCCCATCGCCTCGTGCAGTCGCCGTCAAACCCGGATCGCATGTGGATCCAGCACCACAACGGCATCTTCCGTTCCGACGATGGCGGCAGCGTCTGGCACGAAGTTCTAGACGTAAAACCATCGTCATTCGGCTTCGCGGTTTCGGTGCACCCGAAAGATCCTGACACCGCTTGGTTCGTGCCGGAAATCAAGGATGAAAAACGCATTCCCGCGGGCGGCGAACTGGTCGTCACGCGCACCCGCGATGGCGGCAAAACATTCGACATCCTGAGACGCGGCCTGCCGCAAGAGCACGCTTACGACATCATCTATCGTCACGGCATGGACGTCAGCGCGAGCGGCAATGATCTGGTCATCGGCTCGACCACCGGCGGATTGTGGGTGTCGGCCGATCAAGGCGATAGCTGGACAGAGGCTGCCGCCCGCCTGCCGCCAGTTTACGCGGTGCGCTTCATGGAGGTGTGAGCCGGTCGTCTCAAGCGTTTGCGTTTGGCGCGCTCTAGTGGCACACAGCCTTCATGAAAATTACGACGTGGAACATCAACGGCGTCAAAGCCCGGCTGGAGACAGCCCTTGCTTATTTGAAGCAGGAAGCCCCCGACGTCGTCTGCTTGCAGGAAATCAAATCGGTCGATGAGGGCTTCCCGCGCGAAGCCTTCCAAGACCTTGGCTATAATGTCGAAACGCACGGCCAAAAAGGCTTCAACGGCGTGGCGTTGCTGTCCAAGCTCCCACTCGAAGACGTCACCCGCGGCCTGCCCGGTGACGACGGCGATCCGCAAGCCCGCTGGATCGAGGCCCTCGTTCCTTTCGAGCGGCAGATGGTGCGCGTCGTCTCGCTCTATCTGCCGAACGGCAATCCAATCGGCACCGAAAAATTCGCTTACAAACTGGCGTGGCTGGCGCGCATGAAGCGTCACGTCACGCATCTGCTCGCCGATGAGACGCCGCTGGTTCTCGCCGGCGACTATAACGTCATCCCCGAACCGCAAGACGCCAAGCGGCCCGAAGCATGGGTGAACGACGCACTCTTTCAACCGGAAAGCCGCCGGGCTTATCGCGCTCTGCTGAATCTCGGATTGACCGACGCAACGCGCGCCTGCCACCCAGAGCCGGGCCTCTACACATTCTGGGATTATCAGGCAGGAGCATTCCAGAGGAACGACGGCATTCGTATCGATCACATGCTGCTGTCGGGCAATGCGGCGACACTGCTTCAATCAAGCGGCGTCGATAAATTCACCCGCGCCGCTGAAAAGCCGTCCGATCACGTGCCGGTGTGGATTGAACTTTCAAGCCAACACTGAGAAGCAGTACTAAGAAGCGATCGACCGCAATCACTGCACAGGCGCGAATGAGAGGCCTGTCGATGGCGCCGCGCTCGAGTCTGCTGGAACAAAAGCCGGGGGCGTTGAAACTTCGCGGCCGAGTGCGGGCTTCGGCACCTCAAGCGACGTTTCCGTCGCGTCGCTCAACTTACCAATCGGCTTGACGATCTCTCCGTTTGCGCAGGTTCTGATGGGCCTAGCGGACAAATCATCGAGGCCGTTCTTATCGACCGGCTCTTCTTGTCGGCGGCCATAACGATTATGCCATTCCGCAACGCTGCCCGTTGCCTGCTGACGAACGCCCTCGCCGGCATTACAGAAAATGTTCTGGTAAATATCGTCGATCCACACACGTTCGTGCGGCGGCGCATTGGCGACGGCCACATCGATCAGACGTAGCGCCGTCACTTGATCCTTGGTGACGAACTTACCGCGCCATAACAGATCGGCGAGAAACGCTTGCGCGCCCGCGTGCCCCGATCGCGACAGGCGCGACAACCAGTGGCGGCCGTTCTCGATCTTGCTGGACGCATCATCGTCGCCGCCGAGCTTGATATCGGGCCCTTCGCCACGCAGCAGCACCTTGGCCAATTCAAACTGCGCATCTTCGTCATTGAAGGTCAGTGCTGCACGCTGCAAGCTGCGATCCGCGTCCCGCGTATTCGGCTTGACTTTGATTTCCGAAATGCCGGTCCGCAAATACCGCGACACCGCCGTCAACGACTTGGCCGCAATCGGCGCCAGCGCTTCGTCATCGGGATCGACATCTTGCAGATCGTCGGCAAGCGCCTTGAACAACTGATAGGCGTGCGCATGATCGGTATACGCCCCCTCGTTGTCGGCATAAATGCGAGCCAGATAATAGCGGCCTACAGAGGGATTGGTTTCTGCAACGACTTCCAGCGCCGGCACGGCGAGTTCATAATACCCGCCGTTGAACGCGGAGATGCCTTGACGCAAGGCGTCGTCCGCTGACTTGAACGTGACGCTGTCAGCGGCAAGTGCTGCCGCCGACGACGCCACGATCATAACCAAACCTGCTGCAAAACGCTTAAATGTCCGCATAGCAGTGGATTTCCGCCTTTCCGCCTGCATGTGTGACCGCGCCGAAACGAGCCGGTCCCACTTGATCCGCAAATTTTCTGAGCGCGCCCGACTGGTACATGTTGGGTGGCACTTTCCACGTCGCGCGGCGGCGTTCGAGTTCAGCCGCATCGACTTCGAGTTCGATCGTGCCCTCAACAGCGTCGAGCGCGATGATGTCGCCATCCTTGATCAGCGCGATCGGGCCGCCGACAGCCGCTTCTGGGCCGACGTGGCCGACGCAGAAGCCGCGCGTTGCGCCTGAGAATCGACCGTCGGTGATGAGCGCCAGTTTATCGCCGGCTCCCTGGCCATACAGCGCCGCCGTCGTCGACAGCATCTCGCGCATGCCCGGACCGCCCTTCGGCCCTTCGTAACGGATGACGATAACTTCGCCTTCCTTGTAGTTGCGGGCTTCGACGGCCGCGAACGCATCTTCTTCGCAATCGAAGCAGCGCGCCGGACCTCTGAACTTCAAGTTCTTCATGCCGGCGACTTTGACGATCGCACCATCGGGAGCGAGCGAGCCTTTCAGGCCGACGACGCCGCCAGTTGGCGAGATGGGATTCGATACCGGATAGATAACCTTCTGCTCGGTGTTGAATTTCACCGACCGCAGGTTTTCTTCCATCGTCTTGCCGGTCACCGTCATGCAGTCGCCGTGCAGGATGCCGCCTTCGAGCAACGCCTTCAGGATCTGCGGCACGCCGCCGATATCGAAGACGTCCTTGGCAATGAAATTGCCGCCCGGCTTCAAGTCCGCGATGTACGGCGTCTTCTTGAAGATCTCGGCGACATCGAACAGATCGAATTCAATGCCACATTCGTGCGCCATGGCTGGCAAATGCAGCGCACCGTTGGTCGAGCCTCCGGTTGCGGCGACCATGATCGCGGCGTTTTCGAAGGCCTTGCGCGTGCAGATGTCGCGCGGGCGCAACTGGCTGGCAACCAAGTTCATCACTGCCGCACCGCTGGCGCGGGCGTATTCATCGCGGCTTTCATACGGGGCCGGCGCGCCAGCCGAACCGGGGAGCGCCAAACCGATAGCTTCGGAAACGCAGGCCATGGTGTTGGCCGTGAACTGTCCGCCGCACGATCCTGCCGACGGACAGGCGCCGCATTCGAGTTCGTGCAATTCTTCCTTAGACATCTTGCCGGCCGAATACATGCCGACGCCTTCGAACACGTCCTGGACGGTGACATCATGGCCTCTATGGCGGCCCGGCAGAATCGATCCGCCATACATGAATACGCTCGGCACATTGAGGCGCAGCATGGCCATCATCATGCCCGGCAAACTCTTGTCGCAACCGGCGATGCCGACGAGCGCGTCATAGCAATGGCCGCGCATCGTGAGTTCGATCGAGTCGGCGATGACTTCGCGGCTGACCAAAGACGACTTCATGCCCTGGTGTCCCATGGCGATGCCGTCCGTCACGGTGATGGTGCAGAATTCGCGCGGCGTACCGCCAGCGTCCGTTACACCCGCCTTCGCGACTTGCGCCTGGCGCATCAATGAAATGTTGCAGGGAGCGGCTTCGTTCCAGCACGTCGCAACGCCGACGAACGGGCGATTGATATCGTCCTCGGTCAACCCCATGGCATAATAATACGAACGATGCGGGGCGCGCGATGGCCCCACTGTCACGTGACGGCTCGGCAATTTCGACTTATCGAACGTCTTCGCGTCCATCTTTTTTATATTCCTCGTCTGCTCGACTGAAAGGCCAAGCGGCGCCCAATCATGACAGCCGGAAAATGCTGGAAGCTGAAGGACCGCCGCAACCAAAGGCAACGTGTACACTTAGCCATATCGTCTAGCATTTCGCACCCGCGTCTTTCCTTCCACCTGCGCGGTCTTTGTGGCCCGATCGTGGCACTCGCACCTCGAAGAGTGGCTTTGCGGCAACATCGTTACCAAGACTGTTCTCACTCGCGAAACGGGCAGCCACAGCGTAGTGAACGGCACCTCAAGAATGACGCACGTCAGATGCCGCTTTCGGCACAGCGTTAAGCGCCCGGCATCTGCCTAAAACTTGCTATTTTGTACGATAAGAGCGGACTTCGGCGTCCAGAGGGCTCGACTTTGTCGGCGCGGCGGCAATTTCGCATCGGAGCATGGCAGGGGAAGACATTTGATTTACCAGACCACCGCCTAAACTCTGGGGACAGCACTTTTGCGCGACCGCCCGTCGCAGCAACGCTTATGACTAACTGCAGTTGAACGACTCGCTTTGGGTCGCACCAGACCAGCTCTCGGGTACCGCATGAATATCTTGATCACAGACGACGCTGCCGCCGCCAAGGAACCTATCGATATTTCATTCCAGGGCAGCAGCGCACCGATGGCCGGCCTCGGTTTCGTTAACGGCCTGCTCAAAGTGCTGACGCTCGGCCTCTACTCATTCTGGGCGAAGACCGAAGTGCGGCGGCGAATCTGGTCGGCGACGCGCCTCAACGGCGAACCGATAACCTACACGGGCACCGGCAAGGAATTGCTGTTGGGATTTCTGGTCGCGTTTTTCGGCGTGGTGTTGCCAGTGCTGCTCGGCGGCGCCGCTGTCAATGTGTTTTTCGGCGGCAGTCCGCAGGTTCTCGCTCTGTATCAGGGCGTTGTGTACGTCGCGTTCTTCGTTCTGTTCGGCAATGCCATCTACCGCGCCCAGCGCTATCGCCTGAGCCGCACCGAGTGGCGCGGCATTCGCGGCGGACTGTCCGGCAGTCCGGGGCAGTACGGTTGGGCCTATTTCTGGACCCTTGCGCTGCCATTCACAGGCATTTCGATGATTGCCGGCATCCTCGCGTATGTGACCGGGCCGGCCGTTGGCGGCGTGATCATGGTACTAGCACTTCTAACCGTGCTTTGGGTGCTGCCATGGCGCGCCAACTACCTGCAAAGACTGATCACCCGCGAAATGACGTTTGGCGACCGGTCGATGACGTACACGGGCACCGCGAGCCCCCTCTACCGTAGCTATCTGTTTGCGTGGCTGGGTAACGCCGTGATCTTCGGAACCGCTATTTCCTCAACCGCCGTCTACGTTATGCAATCGGGGCTGTATGCGCAGCAACTGGCCGGCATTCGCCCGCACCCGCTCGACTTCCTGCCGATTGTGGGCATCTGGATTGTGGCACTGATCGCTAGCGCCGTCGTCACGGCTTGGTATCGCGCCAGCCAGATCAATCACTTCGCGCGCAACACCCACTTCGAAGGCGCGACGTTCCGGGGGGAAGCGACCGGCAGCACGCTGATGTGGCTGGTTCTCTCCAATTGGCTGATCTCGATCCTGGGCATCGCCGCCGGAGTGCTCATCGGCGGCCTGCTGGTTTATGCGACGGCGCCTTCCACCCCAGCGAGTGACATGGCGTTTCAAGGCGCGGACGCCGTCGCATTATTGATGGTTGTGCCGCCGATCATCGTGATGACAACGGTGGCCGGGACGCTCGCTCAGTTCCGCAGTGCGCGCTATTTTCTGTCACGCTTAAAACTTGATGGCCCGGTTAATCTCGGGCTCATCATGCAAAGTCAAAGCGGCAGACCAAAACGCGGCGAAGGCCTGGCACAGGTGTTTGATATCGATGCATTCTGAACCCTCGCAACCGTCCACCGCCGCGGCCGCCTATTACGCGCGCTTCAGCGACGGCAAATCGGCGAGCAGCCGCGATGTCTCCGTGCAGCTCGGTATCACCGGCGTTGAAATCAGCGTCGTCGCACCGGACGAGATGGTGATCTGGCCCTACGAGTCGCTCAAAGCCGGAGAGCCGGTTCGCACGCACGCCATCGACGTGCTGCTGACCTCGACAGCGCATCCGGGGGCATCGCTGTTTGTTCCAAGTGCCGACTTCGCCCGCAGCTTGCGTGACTTCGCACCTCACCTGACAGCGCACGCTGAACGATTGCGAAATGCCCGCCCCTGGATCATCGGCGCTGCCGTCGCCGCCGGTCTCATTGCCATCATTTACGCCGCCGGTTGGAGCCCCATTCGCTCGATCGCCAGCGTGCTGCCGCAGACATGGCGCGAACGGCTTGGCGACAGCGCGGTTACGTCCATGACGGAAGGCCATAAACTTTGCACCGCGCCCGATGGTGTGGCGGCTTTGGAAGCACTGAGGGTTCGCCTCTCGGAAGCAGCTGGTATCGACACACCCATCAAGGTCGTGGTTTACGACTGGCCACTGCTCAACGCCTTTGCCGTTCCGGGCGGTAAGGTTGTAATGACCAAAGGCCTGATCGATAGTGCCGGCAGCGCCGATGAAGTCGCCGGCGTGCTGGCCCACGAAATTGGTCACGGCATCGAACTGCATCCTGAAACCGGCATCATCCGCGCTATTGGCCTTGCCGCCACCGTGGAATTGATGATGGGCGGATCGGGCGGCGCGCTCGCCAATATGGGGCTGCTCCTGGCGCAGCTCGGATACACGCGGACCGCCGAGCATGAAGCCGACGTGCAGGCGCTGGTCCTCCTCAAGAAGGCCGGTATTTCCAACAAAGGACTGGGTGATTTCTTCAATCGCGTCGAGACGATCGAAGAAGACGATACGGCCACGAAGACGCTGCGTCCGCTCGATCTGCTGCGCACCCACCCGCCGACCGCGGAACGCAAGAAATTGGTGCGCCAGCAAGCTGATTACCCGGCAACGCCAGCACTCGACGAGGGCCTTTGGCGGGATTTGAAGCGGATCTGCACGGAGACGGCGGACCCCGCGAAAACGTCGCCTGACACAGAGCCCACCGAGCTGTAGCGGCCTTGTCGCGCAGAAGTCTTTTCTCATTTTCCATGCAGGCTGCCACGGCGCCGCCGCAAATCGTCAAGGCATGGCCAGAATGTCATGCTTACTGGTAATTGCTGGAAACTACCGGCCTGGCCGGATACGCACCTTCGAGCGCGGGAAAATCGGATGTCACGACTGTTATTGAAAGCTGCGCTGATCGGCTTTGCGATTGCGGCCTATATGGCATCGCCGTTCGTGACGGCGTGGTCGATCCGCGAAGCCGCGCGCACAGGTGACACCGATTATCTCGCCCGCGCCATCGACTGGCCGTCGGTACGCGAAACGCTGAAGCCGGACTTGAGCCGCATCGCGCTCGATCTGCCCGGCGAGGAGCAGCCCACAGCCACGAAACCCGGTCTGTGGCAATGCTTCAAAGCCTACTTGGGCCAGGGCGCGGTGAATCGCGCCATCGACGGCTACATGACGCCGGAAGGCCTGCCGCAACTGTTTTCGATGCGCAAAGCCTATCGCGATTATACGGGCGCGAGCGATGAAACGGCGGCGCTGCCCGTGCTCGAGCGCGTCAAACGGTTCTGGACGCGCATTAAACGCGCCGAGTTCACCGGCCTGACGACGTTCGAAGTCGATATGGCCGACAAGAATGATGCAAACCGCATCTACCTCGGAAAGCTTGAGCTGACCCGTTCCGGCTGGATGCTGAAGGAACTGCGCATCCGCATGTTGACGACCGCGTCGGCTGCCCCGCAGACGCTGATGAGCGATATGGCCTCCCCGCCCGCAGCCCGCGGCAAGAGCTGGAGCACAGGCTTCATTTCGCCAGCCCAAGCGGCCACTACAGACACAGGAACAGGCACGCGTGCAAAGGCAACCCCGAGCTTCTGGGAACGCGCCAAGGCAGCAGCACGCTAAGCCTGCAAAGCATCAGTTCCACATATTGCGCCAGATCGGGTAGACGCCGATCAGCACGTTGTTGCCCGACAGCTTCGAGCCCGACTGCTTCAAATATGTCAGGCCGAATTTGACCTGGAACGATTTGGTGATCGTTGCCTGCACGTCGGCGGTCAAGGCTTTCGGATTGTCTTTGTTGAAATCGATTTCGTAGCTGACGGTACCCAGCGCAAACCGCTGGTTCTGGAACAGGCCGGCCGTGCCGCCGTTCCACTCGCGGATGCGATAGCGCGCGTTGCGCACTTCAGCCGCGCACCCTGGCCGCTTCAGCATCTTCTCGCGAATATCGCGCAGGTCTTCTGCGGAATATTCATAGACCACCGGGTTCTCGATTTTCATGGTGACGCTATTGACGAAGTTGCCGCCGAAGGTCGCGTTGATGACATTCACGGCCGTCGCGCCAACGTCGAATTGCCAACCCGAGGTGCCCGAAAAATCGCCCTGTTGCAGCGGCGCTTTCAACAGCGTGTCGTCGGCGTCGATGTCGACTTTGTTGCGGCAGACCATCTCTAGGCGCAACACGCCTTTGTAATTCCAGCCCATGATCAGTGATCCGGGCGTGAAATAATGCGCGGCGGGAGATGCTCGATAAATCGAATATTGATTGAGCAGAATTTCAGCCGCCTGATCGGCGGCATACGTCGGCGAAACCGCCCCCGGCACAAACGCAAGACTTGCCGCAACAGCGGCTAAAAATACGCGACGCAACATGACCCACCCCCAACGCGATACGGGTGGGATGCTGTTGAATTGCTCGCAGCCTGTCAAAGGTCAGAACTACGATTTCCGGGGACAGCGGCAGGGCAGCCACACGCCGCCCTCCCCCTCAACCCAACCGGCCAGCGTCAGGCGTCGCCCAACCGGCTGAGGGCCGCCGAGAAGCGCTTAATCTCGGCTTCGAGTTCGGCCTTGCGGTCCTTGGCTTCCTCGATCGCCTCTTCCTTGGCCCGCTCCATGAAGGACGGGTTGGAGAGCTTGGCGTCCATCTTGGCAAGGTCGCTGTTTGCGCCTTCGATGGCCTTTGCCAAACGCTTCTTTTCCGCACCCATGTCGATGATGCCCGTCAACGGCAAGGCGGCCGTCGTTTCACCCGTCACAATCAGCGCAGCCGCTTTCGGCGCGGTCGCTTCGAAGGTGATTTCATCGAGGCGCGCAAGGCGCATGATGGTGTCTTCGTTGCGCAGCGTCCGTTCCTTCAGCGCCGCATCGGCGCCCACCAGAACAAGCGGAATCTTGGCGCCCGCCGGCA
The DNA here is from genome assembly GCA_016716675.1 of Hyphomicrobium sp. Taxonomy (GTDB): domain Bacteria; phylum Pseudomonadota; class Alphaproteobacteria; order Rhizobiales; family Hyphomicrobiaceae; genus Hyphomicrobium_B. Next base: position 118,154 of record JADJVG010000012.1, on the reverse strand, counting down.
CGCTCATCTCGGTGCGCACCGAGCGGATTTCAGAAACCAACCGCACGATCCAGTTGATTTCATCGACCGCATTGCGATCGACAAGACCATCGATCTGCGGCCACTCGCTGAGGCACAGCATCGAGCGGCGCGCGACGCCATATTCCACCATATGCGCCCACAGCTCTTCGGTGATGAACGGCATGAATGGATGCAGCATCTTCAAGATCTGGTCGAGCACCCAGGCCGAACACTCGCGCGTCTCTGCCTTGGCGGCTTCGTCATCGCCCGCGAGCAGCGGCTTAATGAGCTCGACGTACCAATCGCAATACTGGCCCCACACGAACTCATAAGCGTCCGTCGCCGCATCGTTGAACTTGTAGGCTTCGAGCGCCGCCGTGACGGACTTGGCCGCCAGCTCGGTTTCGCCGATGATCCACTTGTTGATCGTATGCTTGACGGTGCCGGGATCGAAATCCTTGCGGCGCACGCATTCGTTCATTTCAGCAAAGCGCGCGGCGTTCCAGAGTTTGGTCGCGAAGTTGCGATAGCCTTCAACGCGCGATTTGGCGAGCTTGATGTCGCGGCCTTGGGCGGCCATAGCGGCCAGCGTAAAGCGCAGGGCGTCGGCGCCGAATTCGTCGATCAGCACCAAGGGGTCCATGACGTTGCCCTTGGACTTCGACATCTTCTGCCCCTTCTCGTCGCGCACGAGGGCATGGATGTAGACGTGCTTGAACGGCACATCCTTCATGAAGTGCAGGCCCATCATCATCATGCGGGCAACCCAGAAGAAGATGATGTCGAAGCCGGTAACGAGCACCGACGTCGGATAATACTTCTTGAGTTCGGCGGTATCGTCCGGCCAGCCCATCGTCGAGAACGGCCACAGCGCCGAAGAAAACCACGTATCGAGCACGTCTTCGTCGCGCGTCAGCTCCACGGCTTTTTTATAGTGTGCCCTTGCGAGCGCGGACGCTTCTGCTTCATCCGCTGCGACGAAGTACTTGCCGTCGGGCCCGTACCACGCCGGAATCTGATGCCCCCACCACAGCTGACGCGAAATGCACCACGGTTGGATGTTGTGCATCCACTCGTCGTAGGTCTTCTTCCAGTTGGCCGGAATGAATTCAGTTTTGCCGCCATCGACGGCAGCAATTGCAGGCTTCGCCATCTCGGCCGCGTTCACGTACCACTGGTCGGTGAGCCACGGCTCAATGACGACACCCGAGCGGTCGCCGTGCGGCACGGTGTGGGTCGTCGGCTCGATTCTTTCGAGCAGACCCAGCGCGTTGAATTCCGCAACAATCTTCTTGCGCGCCTCGAAACGATCGAGCCCGCGATACGATTGCGGTGCCTCGTCGTTGATCTTGCCAAACGCATCGAGCACGTTGATCTGCGCAAGGTTGTGGCGGCGGCCCACTTCGAAGTCGTTGAAGTCGTGCGCCGGCGTGATCTTCACCGCGCCTGTGCCCTTTTCAGGGTCGGAGTATTCGTCCGCAACGACTGGAATCTCGCGGCCGACGATCGGCAATTTCACCGTCGCCTTCGCCGCGATCAAAGCCGCGTAGCGCGGGTCTTCAGGGTGCACGGCAACGCCGCTATCGCCGAGCATCGTCTCGGGCCGCGTCGTCGCGACAACGATGTAGTCTTTGTCGTAACCCGCGATCTTCTTCGTCAGCGGATAGCGGAAGTGATACATCTGCCCGCTCGGATCTTTGGCGAGCGCCTTGCCGAGGGCTGCTTCATCGAACGGTTTTTCAGGATCGCCGCTCACCCACGTCAATGAGCCGCGCTTTTCCATCTGCACGACTTCGAGATCGGAAATAGCGGTCTGGAATTTCGGGTCCCAGTTGACGAGGCGCTTGTCTTTGTAAATGAGACCGGCGCGGTGCAGCTCGACGAACACTTTGACGACGGCCTTCGACAGCCCCTCGTCCATCGTGAAGCGTTCGCGGCTCCAATCGCACGACGCACCAAGTCGCTTCAGCTGATTGACGATCACGCCGCCGCTTTCGGCTTTCCACGTCCAGACCTTTTCGAGAAATTTTTCGCGGCCGAGGTCGCGGCGACCCGGCTCCTTGTTGGCGGCAAGCTGGCGCTCGACGACCATCTGCGTGGCAATGCCGGCGTGGTCGGTGCCCGGCTGCCAGAGCACGTCGCGGCCGCGCATTCGCTCAAAGCGCACGAGGATGTCTTGCAGGGTGTTATTGAGTGCGTGCCCCATGTGCAGCGAGCCGGTGACGTTCGGCGGCGGGATCACGATCGAATAGGGCGCGTTCTTGCCGCCTGTCGCAGCACGGCCGGCCTTGAAAGCCTCGGCCTTGTCCCATTCAGCATGGATTCGCGGCTCGATTTCGGCCGGCTGAAAAGTCTTCTCAAGCATGGGGTGGGGGTTCGCTCATAACCGGTGTTGATACCGGTGGTAAGGCCCCCATTCCCCAGCTGTCAACCTGCCCGCGCATCCCGGCAGGCGCAACCATCGCTCACTGACCGGGCTTGCGACCGCCCGGACCCGTTCCCGGCTGAGGAAACTCCTCGCCAGCTTCGCTACGAAGGGCCTTTTCGACAATTTTGGGCATGTTCTCGGTCAGCCACTGCTTGAGAATAGGACGCAGCAGCTGGGCCGCGGCATCTTCGAGGCCACCGGCGCTGCTAGCCGCCTGAACTGCCTCGGCGGACTGCTGCATCGGATGGCGCAGCGGCGGCGGCTGGGGTGCGGCGGCCTGGGGCTCGGCCTTTGGCGGTTCGAGCTGCTTGGGCGCGTTCGCCTGCCGCGTCATCTCGCCAAGACGATTGAGACGGGTATCGAAGAACGATGGCATCTCGCGCTTGACCGGCGCGTTTTCCTGCGCCACCCGCTCCGCCGCATCGACCGGCGGGTCGTTGCGGGATGCGTGCGACATCTGCGGGCTTGTCTGCGGAGCCGCAGCGGCCGGCGGCGGCGGCTCAATCATGCGGCCAGAGGCGGGCTCGAAGCGAATGACGGTGCGCGCGCGATCCTGCTCCGCCGGGGCCGTCGGCTTCAGCGCATCGCTCAACCGCCCGAACAGATTATTGGGACGTTCGTTCTGCGCTTGATGATGTCCGGGCTTGAAGATCGCGGGCAATTCGAACTCTGCGTTATCGTCGCCGATAGCGCCGTCGCGCCGTGCTTGCGGCGCCGTTGGGCTCGATGGCGCCGAGCGCATCGAGACGTGATCCTCGCTCATCGATGAGCGGATTGATGACAGTAGATCTTCAACTGTATTGTGGTTCGCCCCATTTGTGATTGTCATGACGCTTCCTCTTTCTGCGTACGAAATGAAAAACCGCAGAACCGCGCCGGCACCCCGCTATTTGCCCCGTTCGGTTCGTCGTGCCCGGCAACCTGACAAACGATTGCGCATCCCAACGCATCTCAAGCCACCGATTGGCGCCGCGAACTCCCCAACAGCCCCCGCTGCTGAACCGAAATTTTTCGCGTGCAGTGTCATATTGAAGCCACTCCACGGCGGACTTGTGGCGGAAGCGGCAAATGAGCGCAAAAAACGCCAACAAAAAAGCAAAAGCGGAGTGAGTTTCACTCCGCTTTCAAACATCAAAATGAGTAGAAGCCTTCGACCCAGCGCGACGATTACTCGGCCGCTTCCTGCTTATCGCCGCTGAGTTGCTCGGTGATTTCGCGCCGCAACGCGCGTTCGACAATACGCGGCATATTTTCGGCGAGCCATGAGCGCAGCATCGGCCGCAACAAATCAGCGACGGTCTCTTCCATCGTGCGTTGATGGGCGCTGTCCTGAGTCATCGGAACGCCGGCAGACGAAACGATCGCGTCCGCGTCAAACGACTGGGCTTGAGATTGTGTCGGAGCTTCGACGTGAGCCTGGGCTTCAACCTCAACCGCAGGGGCCGGCGAAACGACTTCCAATACATCGCGCGCAACGGACTTCGGCGTTTCGATGCTGGCATTCGCCGGAACGAAGCGCGCAACAGGTGCAACAGGCTCGGCGTCCCGTGCAGGGGTGGCCACAATCGAAGCGGTTGTTGGAGCCGCAGCCGGCGCGATGGTTGCCGCAACGGATGGTGCTGCCGTGGTAATGACTGGTGTTTCAACGGCGGCGGCAGCCGGGTGTTCGACTGGCGCACTTCCGGCATCAGCCGTCGGTGCGGCTGCGATTTCCGATGCCGCGCCTGCAGGCTTGAACGATGTAGCGGCAGGCGGCAAGTGCGCTTCAACCGTGCGCATCGGCACAATGCCGCCGATGTCGAGAGCTGACGGCCGTTCGTCGGAGCCGGGCAGCTCACGGAACTCCGTCTTAGATGTCTGAATGCCAGTCGTCTTGGCCTCGAATGGCGATGGGCCAAGATCAAAATCGAACGGATCCCGCTCGGCGGCGGGCGCTGTCGAAGCCTGACCTGGAACAAAGCCGTCGCGGGACACCGTAAAACCCTGTCGAGGGTTCTGCTGCATATCGCCCACTGGCGCTTGTTCAGCAGGCGACTGCGGTGCGGCGCTGGTCGTGGGCTTTCCGGTAAAATGAGATGACGTGATAGGCGCGGCGACACCGGGCCGTACCGCCGTGGGCGTCGTGGCCGACAGCGTGCCCGCCGGCACGGTATCGCCCAGCAAGTCGGAGAGTTGCGCGTCGACGCTCAAAGTCGCGGTGCGCGCGTCGGGCGCGGTCTGCGGTGAACTAGACATCGGGGCAAACGACGGCTCGATGCGCGCCGCAGGGGCCTCGGGAATGAAAGACTTCTGTTGCGACTTGGCGAAGAACCCATCGGTGTCGAACGCGGCTGGCGACGGCTTCTGCGGCTCGGCTCTCAGATAAGGTTCTGACGACGGCGACGCTGCGGCCGGTTCAGATCCAACCGGAAAGAATGTGTCTCGTGCGGAGCCGCGCGGCGCGACAGCGTCTGCCGCCGCTTGTGGCTGTGCCATCGGACGACCGAGGTTCGCGGCGGGCGCGGGGGTTGCCCGCGAGCCCGGCGGATCTTCAGCGATGATTTTGCGGATCGAGGCGAGGATGTCCTCCATGCTCGGTTCGCTGGTCGCATCAAGTCTCGTCATACCGCACCTTCTCGAAGTCCCGCCGCAATCATCGCCGATGCAACATCGGCGATCGTGGTGCAAAAACGTATGCCCCTCGAAGCCTGTCGTGGCCGCACGCGGCTATTGCCGTACTCGCATAACCCGTTGCTCACGAACGCTGCCCCAAGTTTGCCACCGTGGCAGGTTGCACTATGACGAGCAACGCCGCCCTCTGAGTTATCCCCGAAGGACGGCGCTCTCAAGGCAAAAAACGCTTGAATGACGCGTCTGAGCGGTCACGCCTCGGGCGCTGGTTCAATTTGAGACACAGGGTGGCCGGCGATCTGGCAATCGATCTGACAATGAGCGATTCGCCCGGCCGTGCAGCTTGGCCACGCTGCCCGCCATCGACCAAATCTCGGCCTAAGCTGCGACAGACACCGGCGGCAAACGGCCCCCGGCCACATGCGCTCAGGGCTTGTCAGGGGCTTTAAAACCTAAACACCAACAACCAAGCAGGCACCCAAGGCGAAACCAGCCTCGCAACCTCGGTTCACGGGCTCGAAATTACTTGGTTGGCTCGCGCTCGATCCGGGCGTTCCAGAGATCCATATGCTCGCTGCGGCCATCTTCGCGCGTGATGTCGATGCCCCACCATTTGCGGCGCACTTCTTCGTAATGGATCTGCGGATCGTAGACGCTATCGACCGCGCCGACTTCGGAAACGCTCAACCGGCCAATCGCAGCGATGACCGTATAGGTTGCCACCAGAACATTGCGTTTGGTGGTTTCGAGCTGGACCTGCGACTGCAACAGTTCCTGTTGCGCGTTCAGAACTTCGATCAGCGTGCGCTGACCAACTTTTTCTTCTTCGCGTACGCCGTTCAACGCCGTTTGGTTCGCCGCGATCTGCGCCTTGTCGGATTCGCGCTGTGCCCGGAAGCCGACCAGCTGCGCCCAAGCCTGCGCCACCTGCGACTGGGCGCCCGCGCGCGCCTGCTCGATTTCTTGAATGCGCGACAGATGCGTTTGTTTGGCTTGGCGAACACGCGCGTGCACTTCGCCGCCGTTGGCGTAAATCGGAACATTCAACCGGCCGACAATCGAAGCCGTCTCAGCTTCGTCGAGCGAGCGCGAAGAGTCGAAACGGTCCGAGTAGGTTGCCTCAATCTGAGCATCCGGCAGCAACTCGCCGCGGATTTGATCAACCTGAAAGCGAGCGGCCTGTTCGGCGTAGAGCGAACCAACAACGGCCGGATTTTCGCGCGTCCCGATGGCAACCGCCTCGTCCAGCGAGCCCGGCAACAATTTCGAATGCAGGTTCGGTTCCGAAAGATTCTTAGGGGGCGAGCCGACGACCTGCAAATAAATGGCGCGGAACGAATTCAAATTGGCTCGCGCCAAATCGAGGTCCGACTGACCGAGTGCAAGGCGCGCTTCAGCTTGTGAAACGTCGGTCTTCGTCACTTCACCGACGGTGAAGCGGTCCTTCGTGGCTTTAAGTTCGGTGCTCAAAAAGTTGAGGTTATTCTCTCTGAGGCGGACGATCGCTTGATTGGCGACGACGTTACCGTAGGCCGTCACCGCATCGAGCAGCACCTGTTGCTCAACACTGCGCAACTGCTCGCGACCCGCGCGCACCGAAGCTTCCGCGGCATTGACCGCATTGGTTACCTGAAAGCCCCGAAAAATCGGCTGTACGAGCTGTACTGCATACCCCTTCGGCGACGTCGATCCGTTATTGAATGAGCTGGGCCGCGTGTAGGTGTGTTCATGACCGACATCCGCGGATGCGCGGATATCCGGCCGGTATCCGGAATTGGCGCGCGCAACGTCTTCGTCGGTGGCCCGCAAGCGCGCACGCTCTGCATCGAGCTGCGGGCTATAACTATAAGCCTGCGCCATCGCGTCGTTGAGGTTCTCTGCGTTAGCAGCATCGAACGTCGTCAGGGCTATTACGCTGCATGCAAGCGCAAGGATTTTCAGACGGCGGCAATCGAAGAGCTGCCGGATCTTGCCACCACGTGCTGTAAACATGCGCCGTCACCCACCCATATATAGTCCTTTGTCAAGTCATCCCGGCTGAACGGCCCGACAAAATGGGCACGTAGGGAAGGACAAGACATGCGAACATCGCGTCGTCAAAGAGGTCGTACCTGATTCCAACAAACCGAATCAAAGACCCACCATGCGTGTCCACAAACAATAGATTAATTTCTGGAACGGGACTGCGATAGCCGACATCGCCGGGCACGATCGGTCGCGCCACGTTGCTAATTTCCCACAGACATCTAGAGCGGACTTTAGGGCGCTCAGCGCCGTGCTTTATTCAGCGATTTCCACGACGTCGCGTTCGGGATCCGCGGCATGATAAGTCTCGTGGCGGCCATCAGAATGCGTAATATCGATGCCGAACCAATTGCTGCGCGCTTCCCGGTAGTGGACGTCTGGGTCGTAAATCTCAGTCTCAAGTTCAAGCGATTCGGGGTTCAACAACCCGACCTGCGCCAAAAGCTCATAGCTCGCGACCACCAGTTCCCGGCGCGTCACGATAAGATCAATCTGAGCGTTAAGGTACTCCTGCTCGGCATTTAACACGTCTAACAGCGTGCGCTGGCCGACTTTTTCCTCCTCGCGGACGCCTTCGAGCGCCAGACTGTTCGCCTCGACCTGAAGGCGATCGGATTTTATCTGGGCGCGCGCCGCCATAAGCCGCGACCAGGCCGCTGTCACACCCTCCTGCGTTTCGGTCCGCGCCTGTTCGATCTCCTGAATACGCGCCACATGGGTGTGCTTGGCTTGGCGGACGCGCGCGCGAATTTCGCCGCCATCGTACAGCGGTATGCTGACCCGACCCGAAATGCTGGCGGCCTCCTGCTCGTCGAACGCGGCATTGGGGTTTTCGCGGTGCGCGTAGCTTGCCTCGATATTGAACTCGGGCAGCAGTTCGCCGCGCACCTTATCGACGGCAAAGCGGGCGGCTTCCTCGCGATACAGCGCTGAATTGACGTTTGGATTCTGCTTTTCGGCAAGATGCCAAGCCTCCTCGATCGTGCGAGGCAGTAGTTTCAGGTCCGGCGACGGCAAAGCGAGGCCTGACGGGGCGTGTCCGACGACCCGCTCGAACGTGGCACGCGACGTTCTGAGGTTGGCGCGGGCCAGATCAGCGGCGGAAACAGCTCGTGCCCGGCGCGCTTGGGCCTGGGCAACATCGGTTCTCGTGACCTCCTGGACGGCGCGGCGCGTCTCGGCGGCTTCCACGTCTCGCGTCAGTACGGCAATGTTGTTTTCGCGAATCCGCACGATTTCCAGGTCGCGCAGCACGTCCATGTAAGCGGTGACGGTTTGCAACAACACCGTTGTTTCGACAAGGCGCAGCGACTCGCGTCCGGCCTTCACGCCGGCGTTCGCCTCAGCAACATCGCTGACCGAGCGAAAACCGCTGAAAACCGGTTGCCGCATGGAAATGCTGTACCCCCAGGGATCGGCATCTCCGACGGTCGCCGATGCCGGTTCCGACGTCGTGCGTTGGTGGCCGAATTCGGCGCTTGCGCCAACCGTCGGCCGGAACCCCGATTCCGCGCGGCTGACCTCTTCGTCGGTTGCCCGCAGCTTGGCGCGTTCGGCGTCGAGCTTGGGATTGGTTTGATAGGCGGCCGTCATCGCATCGCGCAGGCTCTCGGCCGTTGCCGCGATCGATCCGAAACCTGTCAGAACAACGGCGAGCGCGACGCGGCAAGCGTCTCCGCGCCAGATCCGTCTGGTCTGATCGTTCGTGTCTCGACGCCCAAACTTCCGCATTCCAAGCTCCAAGCGCGCCGAGACATTCGCCTTCCGCAACGGGCGATTGGCTGCTGATTCGCTGAAGGAAAGGTAAAGTTGCAGAGCGCTGGCCGCGCCAACCTCGAAGCCGCGCTTGGCTGGTCACCAGCGCAACCAACCGCACACCGCGAGTTTGAGGCTTGCGGGTCTGAGCTGTGGTGGTTGGGGCGGTGACGGCGCGTTGCCGGCTTAAGAAGGGCCGGCTTAGAAGGTGAATGCCTTCGGGCGCGCAAACCCTGGCAGGCACGTTGCTGCCGCGTCGAATGCGACGCGGCGCGCCAGCGTTTCCTGGCCCTTGTCGCCGACTTTCTGGAAAAGCACGGCGCGACCGATGCCGGGGCCTGTCTCAATTCCGACCATCCGGCCGCCGGACGCCAATTGAGCGGTGAGCGCATCCGGCAGGGTTTCCATGCCGCCTTCGATAATGATCACGTCGTAAGGCGCGTCTGCTGACCAGCCTTCCGCGAGTGGGCCGTTCACGACCTTCACACTGCTAATAACGCCGGCTGAAGTGAGCGCGGCCTGGGCACTGGAACTCTGACCTTTATCGGATTCGAGCGCCACGACGCTCTTGGCAATGTCGGCGACCACGGCCGCCGAATAGCCTTGCAGCGCCCCGACGATCAACACCTTGTCGTCGGACTGCATGTCCGCAAGTTGTAGAAGCCGGGCGAATGTGCGCGGCGCCAGAAGGCTGCGGCCGGGTGCCACGGCCAGCGGATCGTCCATATAGGCAATGTTGGCGAACGCGGGCGGCACGAATGCTTCACGCGCCACGGCCTGCATAGCGCCGGTAATACGCCGGTCAGTCACGTCGCTCGGGCGAACTTGGCTTGCGACCATGTTTTTGCGCTGAAGAGCAATATCCGCCATTTCCGGCCTCCCCGATCTGCCACCTAGTACGCACGCTCGGCCTGTCCTGGCCCCGTTTAAAGCATGGCTATACGCGACGTTGCGGCGGGTTGCGACAGGAAAGCCGTCGCAGGTGTGATTTGGTGAGCGTGAACGCCTTGTAAAAACTTGATGCTGTATGGTAGACGCCGGGTCTGCCCTGATGACAGCCAATTTGCATCCGGGTGGAAATGCCGCCACCAAGCGGTAAGACGCGTCGAGGCCACGTGGCGGAGTGGTGACGCAGCGGACTGCAAATCCGCGTACCCCAGTTCAATTCTGGGCGTGGCCTCCAAATTCGCAACGCTTTGCCGCTGCGCATTTTCGTCGAAAGCCCTCGCCAGGGGCGGGTAGTTCTGTTAATCGGAGCCCCCGCACCTTAAGAGGTTCGGTATTCCGCGGTAGCTCAGTGGTAGAGCGTCCGACTGTTAATCGGATGGTCGTAGGTTCGAATCCTACCCGCGGAGCCAAAATTCAGACGCAGTCGGAGCGTGATTGGTCCGGAGCGCGGCGTTCATTCAAATTCGGAAATTGTCGGCGGCGCTGCGCGATTGCTGCGCCAGGGCGCGCGAAATTGCATCGTTCGCGGTGGCATCGGCTTGGCGGACGGCCGGCTTCTTGCGCACCGCTGCGTTGCGCCGTACGGCAGGCTTCGCGTGTGCCGGCGCAGCGCCTTCGGCTTTTGCCGGCAGTTTGGCGATCTCAGCAGCTGATTTCTGAGCGTCGCTTTGAACTACGGAAGCTGTATCCGGCGCGGCTTTGGCAGGGCTGCGCACCGCGACCGCAGGACTTGCGATTTTGAGCGGTTCAGCGATGGCGATCTTCCGGCCTTCCACGCCGAGCTCCAGCGTGCCGTTGCTGCTGAGTTGATAATACCCGCCGTCGCTATCGACGATCACAAAGCGCCGCCCTTGATTGGTGCGGAGTTCTTTCAGAGCGTCCGTTGTCATTTGTCCGCTCCGCAGTCGCCACTCCGCAAACGGCTGGCCAGTCTTGTCTCGATAGATCGTAAGCCGGCCCGTCAGCGCCGGTGGCGACGTCAGCCAAACGCCGACTCGGGGGCGCGTGTCGGATGCGACTTCGGCGCGATAGGCGGCTTCCTCATCAAGCCGGACGCCTGAAATCGTCACGGCGGGCGGCGTCGACAGGCGCACTTCCGCCCAGGCCTTTTCCGTCAAAGCGGTGGCGGGCAGATAGAACAGCACCGAGCGGACGACCTTTGTAGTGGGCAGGTGGGCGCGCACTTCGTCGGCAATGGCTTGAAGGTCGGCTTCGCTTTGGCGCGCATCCAGCCGCACTGTGACGCGCAAGGCGGCGCTGTCGCCATCTTCACTGACGACGCGATAGGCCGGCGACGCCCAGACGGCGCTGACCGGCAGGGCCAATAACAGCACCACCATCGCAGACATCATGGCCCGGACCATTTCGCCATCTCCCGTCAGCAAATTGCGAGTGCAGCGGGCAAGCCGAAGCACCACGAACCGCACCGCTAAGCTGTGGCGCTGTCGTGGTTAACAACTGGTTAACGCATCAAGGAAGCGGATCGCCGCTCACAGGGCGTCGCTAGCTCAGGTCACTCTGACCTGAGCTCGTTGCGATAGCGCCCTCATGCGGGAGCGACCACGGCAGTGTGGCGCGGCTTACGGGGCGAGTGCGTTCGCGGCCGCCGCCGGCGGCACATCGTTTTCGTCGTGGACCAGGGTATCGCGCGAATCCGCGCCGTCCCGGCCGTAAATATCAGCGCGGAACTCTACGCTCCCGCTTTGTGGTTCAGCCCACGCCGTCAGATACGCGAAATACACCGGGACCGGCCGCGTCAGGTTGAGATCGAGTGCCTGTCCGCTTTCAAGAACGGCGCGCACCTGTCCCGGTTTATCCCAACCGGGCTCATATCGCGCGATCCATTCCGCCAACTGAAACACCTCCTGGACGCGCACACATCCCGCCGAGAACGGCCGGCTGCGCTGGTCGAACAGCTTCTTCATCGGCGTATCGTGCATATAAACGCCGTGCTCATTCGACATGTCGAGGCGGACGAGGCCGAGTGCATTCTTGTCACCCGGATCCTGCTTGAACTTGTAGTTGGTAACCTGAGGCGAAGTCCAATCGATGGTCGAGCGATCGAGCTCAGGGCCGTTATAGCCGTTGAAAACACGAATGCCCTCGTTCACCAGATACTCAGGCGTCTTCTGAGCCAACGGCACAAGATCGAGCATCGCGATGCTGTCAGGCACGCGCCAGTAGGGGAAGAAGTTCAACGCTTTGATGACCGTGTGCACGTCCGGCGTCTGGCGCTCGTTACGCCCAACGATGATGCGATGACGCTGCTCGACCTCGCGTTGCTCAACGGCTTCAAGCTGGAAGGCCGGCACATTGACGAACACGTAGCGTTCTTCGTTGCCGCATGATCCCAGCGCCCGCAAGCGCTCGAAGTTGAGCTTCAGTTGTGAGAGGCGCTGTTCTGCGGTGATGTTGAGAACCGGATACATCGACTGCACGATGGTGCCGGACGGCTTCAAGCCGTGGCGAATCTGGAAGCGTTTGACGCCCTCTTCGACTTCACTGTCGTAGGTCTGGCTCGCGTAATACTGGCCCTTCGCCGGCATATCGCCGGTGATCCGCAGCATCTTGCGCAGGACCGGCACTCGCTCGTCTTCATCACCGGGCCGCATCATGCGGCCCTTCGGAATCTGCGGCCAGCCACCGTTCGCAACGATCTTCTCATAGCGCTCGATGGCGCCGCCGATGGCGTTGAACATCACATCGCTGCACCACGGTGTCTGACCGGGGCGCAGATCCTCAAGCACGACCGGCTTTCGCTCGGTACGATCGGCCTCACTCCGTTTCTCGCCATAGCTCGGCGCGCCGGTTTGCGGCCAGTCCCACCAATTGCCTTGCGCCGCTGCGGGCGACCACGCCCCGAATACGTTGAGTGCCGTCAAAGACAGCATCGCCAACAGCGAAAACGTGCGAAAGGTGTTTCGCTGAGCGTTGCCAATCCTCAAAAACGTCATCCCGCCTGCCTGAGTGTTTGAGTGAATAAAGGGAGGTGTTTCAACCAAAGCGCCGCCAATTCATGCCGCATGGGTCATAAAAAGCGAAGCAAATCCGCGAGGTATCTACCCCAGGGGTTATGGCAAAACGGTGACCGAATAGCAGCGGGGGCAGATCGCCGCGAGGGGCGTGTCCACAACGCACTGTTGCACCAGAGTCGCATCGAAAATCTCGGCATACCGGCAATCGCGGCGGCTGGCGCGATGGCAGACCGCCGATTGGTGCCACGCCCGGCGCGGACCGTCATTGGGTGCCTCGAAAATGGTCATATCCGCCGCTGTGGATTGCTAGGGGCGCGCCGTTTGCGGCCAACACAGTCACGCACCCGCTGCCATCGAGGACACCGATTTCGGTGACCGCAATCCCATCACGCTCGGCCATGGCGCGAATCGGGAGGCGATTCTCTGGCGCGGCCGAGAACAGGATCTCGTAGTCATCGCCACCCGCCACGAGTGTCTTGAGGTGCTGCGGCGCGGCAGCGATAATTTTGCGTGCGGCACTGGAAAACGGCAGTGTCTCACTGCGCAAACAAAGACCGGCGCCAGCTCCGCGCGCGAGGCGCGTTGCGTCTTGCACCAAGCCGTCGGACACATCGAGCGCCGCCGATGCAAACCGCCGGATCAGCGGCACAGCTTCAAGGCACGGAGCCGGCCGCAGATAGCGACGCAGCAAGCCTTGCCGCTCGCTGGCAGTGAGCAAAGCCGAGACCACGCTTTCCTCGCGGCGTGCCAGCAATCCCAGCGCCGCATCGCCGATGCTACCTGTCACGAATACATGATCACCGACTGTCGCGGCGTTGCGCTGAATGAACCCGCCGCGCGGCACCTGCCCGAACGCCGTAATCGAGATCGACAGCGGACCCGGCGTACGATCGGTATCGCCACCAATGAGTGCACAACCGAATGCCGTCTGCGCGGCGCGCATGCCGTCGCTGAAATCCTGCGCCCACGTCTTCAGTGGCGCTTCGGGAAACGCCAAGGCCATCGTGTAGGCAATCGGATCGGCGCCTTTGGCGATCAGATCGGAGACGTTGACAGCCAGCGCCTTCCAGGCGATGTCGGCCGCTGCGTCATCGGCAAAAAAATGCACCCCCGCAATGATGGGGTCGGTCGATACGACGATATCGTGTCCGGGCGCGACATCAATCAGCGCGCAATCGTCTTTAAGGCCGAAGCCGCCGGGAGCCGCCAGCGGTGCGAAATAGACCTGGATAAGTTCGGTTTCGTCGCTGATCCTGCCGGTCACGGAACGCATCCATATTGATCTGACAGCGCCACTTAAGACTTCGCGGGCCGCGCCTCGAATTCCTTGGGCCGCACCGCATGGGCGATTTTATCGAGCACACCGTTGACGACGCGTGGCTCGTCTTCCGAGAAAAAGAACCGCGCAACGTTGATATACTCATTGATGACGACGCGCGCTGGCACGTCATTGCGATCGAGTAACTCGGCCGCGCCTGCCCGCAGCACGGCGCGCAGAATGGAATCCACCCGCACCAGCCGCCAACCCGTCGCCAATTGTTCATCGACCATCGGATCGATCTCACGCTGGCGGCGCAGCACGGCGCGCAGGATATCCGCAAAAAACGTGCGGTCAGCACCCTCGATGGTTTCCTCGCGGCCTTCTTCGGTAAACCGCAGCCCCAGGAACTCAGCGATCACATCATTGAGGTCGGTGCCGGCGAGATCCATCTGATACAGCGCCTGCACGGCTGCCACGCGCGCCGCCGTGCGGGCTGAAATCGGATCGTCCTTATCGCTTTGTTTTTTGCCCGTTGGTTTGCCGGTGCTGGTCATGCGCCACGAGCCCAGAAGCCACGCTTCAATTCTATCAATCGTAAGCACGCGCGCGCGGCGTCGCCGCCCTTGCCCGAGCGGCCACCTTCAGCGCGCGCAATCGCCTGTGCTTCCGTCTCGACGGTCAAAATGCCATTTCCGACGGGAACCCCCTGATGCATCGCAACGTCCATCGACCAGTGATTGGAATTGTTGCAGACGATATCGTAATGCGCCGTCTCGCCACGGATCACGCAGCCGAGAATGATCGCACCATCGAACGCCATGTGTCCGGCAGCACGCGCACCAGCGGCGGCGGCCAAGACCTGCGGAATTTCGAGAGCGCCCGGCACCACGATACGCTCGAAGGTCACGCCACGCGCCGCGAATTCCGCGATCGCGCCCTCCGCCATCATATCGGCAATGCCTTCGTAAAACCGTGCTTCGACAATGAGCACATGCGCGCGCATGGCCTGCGCTGCATCGTCTGCTCCAGGCGCTGTGGTCGTCTTCTGTACCATGGGTCTACTCGATCCTGCGCGTGCCGGTGACACGAAGCCCGAATGCTTCGAGCCCGACATAAACGCGTTGCGGCGATGAGGTCAGCAGCACCATATCGGTGATGCCGAGGTCTGCCAGAATTTGCGAGCCGATACCGACTTCAATCTGACGGCGATCTTTCGCCGGCTCGCGACTGGCCGCCGGCTGGGATTGGCGGGATACCCAGTCGGACATTGATTTGGACCTGAGGTCACGGATCAACACGATGACCCCGCGGCCTTCCTGTTCGATGGCGCGCATCGATTGTTCGATGGCCGTGCCGCTTTCGCCCGGTCCGCCCGCCGTTCCGGCGATATGCAGAACGTCATGCAGTACGTTGACCGGCTGCACGCGCACTAGCACTGGCCCGCCTCTGTGGATATTGCCTTTGACGAGCGCGAGATGTTCTGTCGACTCGACGGTCGTCTCGTAGACATGCAGATTGAAGTGGCCCGCATTCGACGTTTCAACCTCGGTCTTCGCGACCAGCGAGACGATACGATCGTTTTTGAGGCGGTAAGCGATCAGGTCTTCGATGGCACCGATCTTCAAACCGTGGTTTTTGGCGAACTCCACCAGGTCCGGCATGCGGGCCATGGTGCCGTCGTCGTTCATAATTTCGCAGATGACGGCGGCAGGGAGCAAACCGGCTAGGCGCGCAAGATCGACGGATGCTTCCGTATGGCCGGCGCGCACCAGAACGCCGCCTTCGCGGGCGATCAGCGGAAACACATGGCCAGGCGAGACGATATCGCTGGCGCCTTTGGTCGGATCGATGGCTGTCGAGATCGTGCGCGAACGGTCGTACGCCGATATCCCCGTGGTGATGCCAACGCGGGCCTCAATCGATTGGGTAAACGCGGTCGCACGGCCCGCGCCGGTATATGCCTGCGATTCAAGGCGCAGCGTGCTCGCACGCGATTGCGTCAGCGTCAGGCAAATCAAGCCTCGGCCATGGCGCGCCATGAAGTTGATCGCGTCCGGCGTTGCCATCTGCGCCGGGATCACGAGGTCGCCCTCGTTTTCGCGATCTTCGGCATCGACGAGCACGACCATACGGCCGTTCTGCATCTCCTCGATGATATCCTCAATCGGAGAGAGTGCCGAATTTGTTTTAACAGCGTGTGTTTCTGAACTGCCCTGCATCAGGGACGGAACTCCATGAGCCGCGCTACGTAGCGGGCGAAAACATCGACTTCTAGATTGACTATGTCGCCCTGGCTTTTCGCCCCCCAGCTCGTCACCGTCAAGCTGTGCGGAATGAGGTTGACGCCAAATCGGCTTCCCGACACCTCATTGACCGTTAAGGACGTGCCGTCCAGCGCCACCGAGCCCTTCGGCGCGATGTAACGGGCCAGATGCTCCGGGGCTTCCAATAGGAAGCGGCGGCTTTCGCCATCGGGCGTGATTGCGATGATCTTGGCAACGCCATCGACGTGGCCGGAGACAATATGTCCACCGAGCTCATCGCCCGCCCGCAGCGAGCGTTCGAGGTTGATGCACCGGCCCGGCGTCCACGACCCGAGCGTCGTCTTGCTCAGCGTCTCGTTCGAAACGTCGACGGTAAAGCGCGTGCCGTGAGCCGTCGCCTCAAATCCAGTCGCCGTCAGGCACACGCCATCGCAACAGATCGACGCGCCCAGGTCTTTCTCTTCGAGGACATAGGCCGTCGCAATCGTAAACTGTCCGCCATTGCGCGAAACCACTGCGCCGACATCCGTAATCAGCCCGGTAAACATTGGCTAGTGTCCTTCCTTGTGCGTGACGCGGCGGAACCGCCACATCGTATCAGGATCAATGTGCCTGGTCTCAACAAGCGCCACCGGCATGGCGCCCAGCCAGTGTTGTAGAGCGGCCCGTGCGCGCGCTTCGTTAGCGGGGCCATGGGCGGGATCGGGCGCCATGTAGAGTACGATTTCATCAACGAGGGAAGCGTCCGCAAACGCCCGCCACACGGTCGGTCCGCCTTCCAGCAGCAGGCGCGTTATGCCGCGCGCAACCAGAGCCTCCATGACGGCCGGCAGCCAAAGCTGACCACCGACAACCTGCACCGTCGCGACCTCGGCGCCGAGGGCCTGCCGGTTTGCACGCGCCTCGGGCGACGTTTCACTGCTCGTGAAAATCCACAGCGGCGCCTTGTCGGTGGATTTGGCCAGCTGCGTATCGGCCCGCTGGCTGAGATTGCGCGACAGCATCACGCGGACAGGAGAACGGTCCAACAATCCCGGCAGGCGGCAGGTCAGCTCTGGGTCATCGTCGCGGACGGTGCCGGCGCCAACCAGGATCGCATCGTGCCGAGCCCGCAACAAATGGCCGTGAGCGCGGGCATTGGGGCCGGTCACAAAAAGCGGATGCACGCCATCGCCGCGCGCAATGCCGCCTCGGCCATTCAGCGCCATTTTCAACGTGACCATCGGCCGGCGTTCGGTCACGCGCACGATATGGCCACGCGTCAGCCAGCGGGCGGCCGGCGCTCCGATACCACGTATCACCTCGAGACCGGCGGCTCGCAAACGGTCAATGCCGCGGCCCCCAACGCGCGGATCAGGATCTTCGATCGCGACGACCGCGCGGGCCAGTCCAGCAGCGATGATCGCGTCGGCGCACGGGCCTGTCTGTCCGTGATGCGAGCAAGGCTCCAAGGTGACGTAGATGGTCGCGCCTTTGGCGCGCGCCGCGCATGCAATCGCCTGGGGTTCGGCATGGGGACGGCCGCCGCGCGCAGTTGCAGCGCGCGAAATAAGCTCACCCGTTTCCGGCACTGCGATCACTGCTCCGACCGCAGGATTTGGCGCGGCTGCACCGATGGTGCGCTCCGCCATACGCAGCGCGATTGCCATCATGTGCTCGTCAAATTTCGTGCGCTCGGACGTCATCGATATCTTCTTCACGCCCCGCAACGCTGCACGGGGTTTCGCAGTGAGGGTTACAGCCCGCTATTTGGTTTTGTCCATATCATCATCCGCATCTGCGTCATCAGCGAAGGCGTCGCGGCCTAGACGATGATCAGAAACGTCAGAGGCGATTTCTCGCAAAACCGACTCGAAATCGGCAGCATCTCTGAAATCTCGGTAAACGGATGCAAAGCGCACATAGGCGACGGGGTCCAGTTCGCGCAGCGCGGCAATAACCAGTTCGCCGATCTCCGCTGACGTGATCTCGGTTTCGCCAGAGCTTTCGAGCTGGCGCACGAGGCCCGTCACGAGCCTTTCGAGTCGTTCCTGTTCGATCGGTCGCTTGCGCAGCGCCACCTCAATCGAGCGCGAGAGCTTGTCGCGGTTAAACGGCACCTTGCGGCCTGACTTCTTGACGACGATGAGATCGCGCAGCTGCACGCGTTCGAACGTGGTGAAGCGTCCGCCGCAGTCGGAACAGATGCGACGCCGGCGAATGGCGGAATTCTCATCCGACGGCCGGCTGTCTTTCACTTGCGAATTTTCGCTTCCGCAGAACGGGCAGCGCATAAGCTCACTCCAAAATAGCAAGAGGCGCCGGGAAGGTGATTCCCGGCGCCTCAAGCCTTAGTCGATTTTTGCGATTAAGCGTAGATTGGGAAGCGTGCGCAGAGTGCTTCCGCCTTGGCTTTCACGGCCGCTTCAACGGCTGCGTTGCCTTCTTCGCCATTCTTGGCAAGACCATCGAGAACTTCGGTGATCAGGCGACCGATTTCCTGGAACTCAGCGACGCCGAAGCCGCGCGTCGTGCCGGCCGGCGTACCGAGACGGATGCCCGACGTGACCATCGGCTTCGCCGGGTCAAACGGAATGCCGTTCTTGTTGCAGGTGATGTGAGCGCGACCGAGCGACTTCTCGGCAATGTTGCCGGTCAGGTTCTTCGGACGCAGGTCAACGAGGATCAAGTGCGAGTCGGTGCCGCCGGAAACCAGCGCGAAGCCGTTCTTGACCAGCGTTTCGCCCATGGCCGTTGCGTTGTCCATGACGTTCTTGATGTAGGTCTTGAACTCGGGACGCAGCGCTTCACCGAACGCAACCGCCTTCGCCGCGATCACGTGCATCAGCGGGCCACCCTGGATGCCCGGGAAGATCGCCGAGTTGAACTTCTTGGCGAGTTCTTCGTCGTTCGTCAGGATCATGCCGCCGCGCGGCAGCGTCTTGTGGGTCGTCGTGGTCGCGACGTGAGCATGCGGGAACGGATTGGGATACATGCCAGCCGCAACGAGACCCGCAACGTGGGCCATGTCGACCAAGAAGTGGCGCCAACTTCGTCAGCGATGGCGCGGAACGCTGCAAAGTCGATCTTGCGCGGATAGGCCGAACCACCAGCGATGATGATGCGCGGCTTGTGCTCAAGCGCCAGCTTGCGCACGTCGTCCATGTCGATCAGGTGCGTGTCGGGCTTGACCATATAGTGGACAGCCTTGAACCACTTGCCCGACTGGTTGACGGGCGCGCCGTGGGTCAAGTGACCGCCGGCAGCAAGCGACAGACCGAGGATCGTATCGCCGGGCTTGGCAAGAGCATTGAACACGCCCTGGTTGGCCTGCGAGCCCGAATTCGGCTGCACGTTGGCAAAGCCGCAACCGAACAGCTTCTTGGCACGCTCGATCGCCAGTTCTTCGGCGATATCGACGAATTGGCAGCCACCGTAGTAGCGCTTGCCGGGATAGCCTTCCGCATACTTGTTGGTGAGCACCGAACCGGCGGCATCCAAAACAGCTTGCGAGACGATATTTTCAGAAGCGATGAGCTCGATTTCGTGCTGCTGGCGGCCAAACTCCTTTTGGATGGCGCTGAACAGCTCGGGATCGGTTTCAGACAGATGAGATTTGAAAAAACGCGATAGTGTTGCATTCGCAGCGGCCGGTGCGGTCGACATGGGTCGTTCCCTCTGTTTTTGACGGGTTTGAAGACATTGAGCAGGACTTCAGGACGCCGTCCCTAGTCCGCGCGAACCTGCGACGATAGTAGGTCGCCGCAGGGGCCGGCTCAACACCCTATAGGGTAGCTTCGCCCGCGTAAAAACGGCGCGGAAACCTACCCAGGTGGGGATGCTACGACGCCACGGTGGCAGCCGATCACTCGGCTGCCTGACGCAGGGTTTCTTCCAGTGCGATCGGGCACTTGGCCCACAGCTCTGTCAACGAATGGACCAGATGATCCATATCGGCGTCGGTGTGCTGCGGCGACGGCGTCAAGCGCAGGCGCTCGGTGCCGCGCGGAACCGTCGGATAGTTGATCGGCTGCACGTAAATCCCGTGTTGGTACAGCAGGATGTCCGTCAGATGCTTGCAGCGGACCGGATCGGCAACCAGCACTGGCACGATGTGGCTCGGGCCCGAGATAACCGGCAAATCGGCAGCCATCAGGCGGCGCTTCAGCGTGCGAGCGCGCTCCTGGTGCTTTTCGCGCTCAACGTTGCTCGTTTTCAGGTGGCGCACCGAGGCGAGCGCTCCGGCAGCGATTACAGGCGCAAGCGACGTCGTGAAAATGAAGCCCGGCGCATATGAGCGAACCGCATCGCAGAGCGTGCGCGAGGCGGCGATATAACCTCCCATGACGCCGAACCCCTTGGCGAGCGTGCCGTTGATGACGTCAACACGGTCCATCACGCCATCGCGCTCAGAGATACCGCCGCCGCGCGGGCCGTAGAGGCCGACGGCGTGAACTTCATCAAGATAGGTGAGCGCGTTGTACTTCTTGGCCAGGTCGCAGATCTTGGCGATCGGCGAGACGTGGCCGTCCATCGAATAGACGCTCTCGAACGCAATGATCTTCGGCGTCTCGAGCGGCACCGACTGCAGCTTGGCTTCGAGATCGGCGACGTTGTTGTGCAGGAAGATCTGCTTCGGCCCGCGACCGTTGCGGATGCCGGCAATCATCGACGCGTGGTTCTTCTCGTCAGAGAACACGATGCTGCCGGGCAGCAACTGAACCAGTGTCGACAGCGCCGCTTCGTTGGCGACGAACGCCGACGTGAACAGCAGCGCGGCTTCCTTGCCGTGCAAATCCGCAATCTCGTGTTCGAGCTCGACGTGATAATGCGTGGTGCCGGAAATGTTGCGCGTTCCGCCAGAACCAGCGCCGACCGTCTCGATCGCCTCATGCATGGCAGCGATCACTTTGGGGTTCTGCCCCATGCCCAGATAGTCGTTCGAGCACCACACGGTGATCTGACGGCTGTCTACGCCGGTCTGAACATCTGCCTTTGGAAACAACCCGCGGCGGCGTTTCAGGTCTGCGAATACACGGTAACGACCCTCACGCTTGACAGCTTCAAGAGCGGCGCCGCGTTTGTCACCATAGGTCATGAACGATCTTCACTCCCAAGGCACTTTTTTACCCTTATCGCGCGACTAGCCTGTGCGGGCTAGTGCTCGTTTCGTCGCGCGCGTTTCCAAGGCCATCAGCCGCCGAAGCTACTCGTCAAAATCACAGAATCCGCAACGGCCAATCTTTGAAACGAGATATTGGTTAGTCGACCTGAACCGTCGGTGAATTGACCAAAGTCAAGCCTCTGACGGAGATCAGTTAGCCATGCCGTCGCAGGTTTGTGAAACTCGCAAAAATACCCAGACGCGTGGGGCTCAACGCGCCTTCGCAGTTGCGAAATGTGGCCGAAATCGTTCGCGCAATTCGGCGTTTGGATCGCCTGCGCCTCAATAGGCCGATGCGACCGCGCCTACACCGTCACGTTGATAGAGATCGCGACGGAACTGCACGACGCCATCTTCCGTTGCCCACGCCGTCACGTAGACGAAATTCAATTGCACCGGCTTCTTCAAACGGAGATCGAGTCGTTCGCCCGACTCCTTCATCTTGGCGACGCGATCGCCGTCCCATCCGCCCTGATCGCTCACCAGCCAGGTGGCGAGATGTTCGATATTGCGCACGCGGATGCAGCCGGAACTCGCCGAGCGGAAATTACGCCCGAAGATCGTGTCCGACGGCGTATCGTGCATGTAAACCGAGTGTCCGTTGGGGAAGTTGATTTTCAAGAACCCAAGCGGATTTTCTTTGCCCGGCTGCTGGCTGTACGAATACATGCCCGGGCGCACATTGTTCCAGTCGACGTTATCCGGATCGACCTTCTTGCCGGAACCGTCGTAGGCATCGATGTGGAATTTGCGAAGGACGTTCTGGTCCTTCTTCTGCATCTGACGGCCACGGGGAATAAGGTCTTCGGACTCAACCGTCGGCGGCACCCGCCACATCGGATTGAAGTTGAGATCGGTGATGTTCGAACGCAGCAACGGCGTCTGGCGATCGATTTTGCCGACAACGCCCGCATAGCGCGCAACGATCTGGCCGTTCTCGACAGCCTCAATCTGCGCAGCGGGAATGTTGACCATCACGTATTTCTTGGCGAGCGAGCTGGACAGTTCCGTCAAGCGGCCAAGATTGACCTTCAATTGCTTCAGCCGCGCGTCGGCCGGAACATTCAGCGCCGCGATCGTGCGCTTATCGACAATGCCCGTCGGTGTCAGGCCGTTCGAAGCCTGGAAGCGCTTGATGGCCTTTTCCAGTTCAAAATCGAAGCTCGTCGATGACGTATCGTCGGCCCTCAGATCGCCAGAACCCGCCAGACGCGCGCGCAGCAATGGGGCCGCCGGATAGCTCCCGCCAGCCTGCATCGGCACGTCCGGGACCGCCGCCCAGCCACCCGCCGCCACGATGTCCGCATAACGCTTGATCGCGGCCTTGGTCGGCTCAATGTTGTTTTTAGATAGGGTCGCGAAGCCCTTCGGCGGGTTCGATTCCCACTCGCGGATGAACTCGCGGTCATAGGTGTCTGTCGGCCGCGCGCCGTCGCCGACCGGACCGGCCTGGATCCAGGCCAAACCCTGTGCCGTCGCAGGCGCAGCGGCACCCAGAACCGCTACAAGCGTTACAAGCACCAGTTGCGCCAGGCGTGTCATCATCGCGTTCCGTTCCAATTTACCTTCATGGGGCCGTTCGCAAAACGTTCGCGCCAGCACCGCGCCTCACCCACTAGGGCTGCGCGAAATGCGTTAACGAATGGTTTCCACACGACAAATTCAGAGAATGGCGAGGCCCCACAGCCACGCCATAGTGGGCGCAAAGGTACTGGCTTTGCCATTGGCGAGCGAGGGAGGATAAGCGCCCCTTAGCCGATTCTCGCCTGTCGCTGCCGGAAGGCCACACCGCCCGCGACGGAACGATTTCTACTGTACATCAGCGACTTACCGCAAGCGAACACCCGCGCGAGATGGTGTGGCTTCCTCCAACACGACGAAGGCCGCCCCGCTGGTGAGCGGGACGGCCTTTTATGTCAAGTCTTCAGGGCTTGGGCGGAGCCGCCGGCGCCTTTAGAGGCGATAGCGGATTTGGTCAGACCAGAAGCGTTCAAGGCGCACCAGGGCTTTGTTCAGCCCCTTGAAGTCGTCGCCGGTGATTTCACCGACCGACTGCACCGAGCCGAGCTGGCGGTGGTAGAGCTTGTGGACCACGTCGCACGCAGCCATGCCCTTGTCGGTCAGGCTGACGCGTACCGAACGGCGGTCGGTATCCGACCGCTTGTAGTGGATGTAGCCCATATCGACGAGCTTCTTGAGGTTGTAGGAGACATTCGACCCCAAGTAATAGCCGCGCGATTTCAATTCGCCGGCCGTCAGTTCGCTTTCGCCGATGTTGTAGAGCAACAATGCCTGGACGCTGTTGAGCTCGGCACCGCCTTCGCGGTCGAACTCGTCCTTGATGACATCGAGAAGAAGACGGTGCAGGCGCTCGATCAAACGCAACGCCTGGAGATACTCGGTGCGGAAACTTTCATCCTGCACCGGCGCGCGTTGGCGCGCCACATCGATTGCTACACTCATAAACCCTGCCTCATACCTGTTTCGCGCTTCCCGATTATTCCGGGTTGCCCAAACCATAACGCAGAGGACTAAATGACGATTAAATAGATATAGTAAAAGAATACTTCCCGGGGTGATTGCGAATTGTTTTTTAAGGGAGTTAGACGTATTCCCGCAGATATAGCTAATATCGCAATAACGCGATCCATAAAATCCCACACATTCCTTATGCACTCCTAAACTCTCACCTAGACTCTGGCGGCCTGCATCTTGTCGCGCGCCAGCAGGTTGAGGTCGTCGCCCGGCAGTGGTTCAAAATAAGCCATAACTTCACGCTCCGTTACGTTTTCAACCGATGCGTGTTGCCAACGCGGCGCGCCGTCCTTGTCGATGAGGGCCGCGCGCACGCCCTCGGCAAAATCGCGGGCTTCGAGACAGCGCACGGCGAGGCGATAATCCTGAATAAGCGTTTGTCGCAAATCTAATTGGCGCACGGAACGGATATGGCGGTCAGTAATTGCCAGCGATATAGGTGAGCGCTTTCTGAGGTCGGCAAGGGTTGATTGCGCGAAGGCTTCACTCGCGCCTTTTGCCGCCGCCAGCTTTTGCAGTATTTCAACCAGCGAAGCGCCTGAGAACAAATCCGTGATCATGGACTGCTCGCCCTGAAGCTGCCCGGGCTTTTGCGGTTCGTGCAAACTATCGAGCAGCGGATCGATCGGCTCTGCGTTCGACAGTTGCTCGATGATGTGAGGATAGTGCGCCGCGCCGATGCAATGGGATGCTAGGCCGAGCCAATAGGCATCAGCTTGACCAACCATGCGCCCCGTCAACCCGAGATACAGCCCCATCGGCCAAGGCAGCCGCGCCAGCACATAGGCAACGCCAACGTCGGGAAACAGACCAATGGCGGTCTCCGGCATCGCAAACTTATAGGCTTCGCCGGCAATACGGTGCGTGTTGAAGCAGGTAAGCCCAGCGCCCGAGCCCATGCACAGACCGTTGATCAACGAGACGGTTGGCTTGGAAAAACATTCGAGCAGCCAGTTCAAGCTGTATTCGCCGGCAAAGTAGGAGGCAGCCACCGCCTTATCGGTGGCGGCTATTTTGACGAGCGCGCGCACGTCGCCACCGGCGCAGAACGCCTTCGGGCTCGTCGAGTTCAGGACCACGGCATATATATCGGGATTGCGGGCAATCTTGGGGACTTCCGCTGCAAATATCTGGCGCATCTCATCGTCGAACGCGTTGAGCGCTTCGGGCCGGTTGAGCGTGATCGTCATCACCGCACTGCGGCGGCCGATTTCAAGCTTAGGCGGCTTGACGGTCGCTTGATCCGGTGCGGCCGCGTGCTGATTGGACGACGCCTTGCCTGTGTCACTCATCGTGTCACCCTTTATTTCGGATACTCAGTTTCGCCGGACATATGCCGCGTTTCCATTGGTTTCGCCATATTTTGCGGCTATACAGACCATATATTGGCCGTCACACTGCGAATGACTGATTCGCAGCGTGTTTCGACGCCAGATGTCAACGACAAGCGGGGGCTTGTCCACATCGCAAACAGCCCAAGCGCCGGCATGCACCGGACGCTAGCATGAGAGGCCACTTCGGAGACATCTGTCTCAGGAGAGCGTGACTTCTCAGGGGCTTGATAGTCGCGAAGGGGGACGTGAGTGAAGGGGCAACAGCTGAATGATCGATGGGCCGCAGTCGCAGCGCGCGCCGTCGTTGCTGCATTGGCCGCACTTGCGGCTCTGCCCGCCACAGTCCCGGCCAACGCCGCTGACGCGCCCGAGAAGACGCTGAAAAGCCAGAACGCGACGCCGGCCGCGTCGAAGGACCAAACGACATCGGACAAAGCGACCTCCGACAAAGCTACCTCGGACACGCGACGCCCCGCCGCCAGCATCAAGATCCAGATCGCGCCTTCGTGGCCGAAAACGCTGCCAGAAGCCAAAGCTGAAAAAGAGGCTGCAACCAAGCCGCCTGAGGTGTGGGCGCCAGCTGATATCGCCGCCGCCAAGGCGCGCTGCGATATCATCCTCAAGAAGATTGCGGCGATTGCAATCCCGGAAGCGCCGATCAAGCAAGGCGCCTGCGGAACGCCGGCCCCCATTCAACTGATCAGCATTGGCCGCAAGCCTCAGGTGTCGATTTCGCCGCCCGCCATCGTCACCTGCGAATTGGCTGAAGCGCTGAGTACGTGGCTGGAAAGCGATCTGCAGCCCCTCGCGCGCAAGAATTTCAACACTGAGATCATCAAAATCGAAACGATGAGCTCGTACTCGTGCCGCAACGCCTATGGCCGCAAGGGCGGTAAGCTCAGCGAGCATGGCGTCGCCAACGCGCTCGATATTCGCGGCTTCGTCACGGCATCCGCAAAGACGGCCTACGTTCTCGATGATTGGGGCAAGCCGCAACGCGAGATCGTCGCGGAAATCGCAGCCGCCAAGGCGGCCGAAGAAAAAGCTGCCGCCATCAAGGCAGCAGCGGAAAAAGCCGCGCAGGCAAATCAGCTTGCCAAGAAGAACGACGCAGCAGCAACGCCACCCAGCGCAACGGCCTCGAACGTCGGCGCCCCTGCGGCCGGCATCGCGCGCCGCTCCATTATCGACGGCATTCCGAAACTCACGGTCACCCTTCCAGGCGCAAAACCAGACGCGCAGGATAAAGGCGATTATTCTTTTGCCGAACCCGACAGGCTCGGCGGCCCTAAATCTGAAACCTCTGATGCCGCTCCACAGACCCTGCGTAAGCGCGAATTTCTGCACGCCGCCCACCGCGCCGCCTGCCAGATTTTCGGCACGACACTTGGACCGGAAGCCAACAACGCGCATCGCAACCATTTCCATATCGATATGGCGCAACGCCGCGTCGCCAAGATCTGCGACTGACGGGCACTCGCAACAGGCGCGGCCGTTCATTGCCTAAAATCAAAGGCCGCAACCACGATTGCGACGGGCGACTTGCCAAAGCACCACGCTCTCGGCGATGGTCGGGGCAGGTCTTGGGTCTAACGGCCATGATCTGAAATTGATTAAACCGCCATCCACAGAGCCGGACATCCCCTATGCCTTCGCGCGATAAGACGCCGCAACGCCCCGCAACGACCAGCGCAAATGCCCATGCGCCGACACTCGCGCCCGGCAGCTACCCCGCCATTCGCATGCGCCGCAATCGCAACGCGCCGTGGGCACGCAAGTTGGTTGCTGAAACGCTGTTGAGCCCCAGCGATCTGGTCTGGCCGATGTTTGTCATGGAAGGCGTCGCCAAGCGCGAACCGGTCGCCTCCATGCCCGGCGTCGAGCGCCTGTCGGTCGATCTCATCGTCGAAGCCGCGCGGCTTGCCGTCAGTCTTGGCATTCCGGCGATTGCGCTGTTTCCCTACACCGACTTGAAGCTGCGCACCGACGACGCCCAGGAAGCCTTCAACCCTGACAACCTCGTCTGCCGCGCCACGCGCGCCATCAAGGCCGCGAAGCTGGATGTCGGCGTCATCCTAGACGTCGCGCTCGATCCGTATACCAGCCACGGCCACGACGGCCTGTTGATAGGCGACGAAATCGCCAACGACGCAACTATCGCCGCGCTGGTCCGACAGGCTCTCGTGCAGGCTGAAGCGGGCACCGACATTCTGGCGCCATCCGACATGATGGATGGCCGCATTGGCGCGATCCGCAGCGCGCTCGAAGCGGGCGGCTACCACAACACCCAGATCATGTCTTACGCCGCCAAATACGCGAGTGCGTTCTATGGCCCATTTCGCGATGCCGTTGGATCAGGCGGACTGCTCAAGGGCGATAAGCGCACCTATCAGATGGACCCCGCCAACAGCGATGAAGCGCTGCGCGAAGTGGCGCTCGACATCGCCGAGGGCGCCGATATGGTGATGGTGAAACCGGGCATGCCGTATCTCGACATCGTCCGGCGCGTCTCGGAAACGTTCAAGGTGCCGACGCTCGCCTATCAGGTGTCCGGCGAATACGCGATGATCGTCGCGGCAGCCGAAAAGGGCGTGCTTGATCTCGACAAGTGCGTGCTCGAAAGCCTGCTCGCGTTCAAACGCGCCGGGGCATCAGCAGTGCTGACATACTTCGCCCCACATGCCGCCAAGCTGCTGCGCAAAACCTAATCGCAGCAGACGCGCCTGCTGCACAACATCGACGTCATCCCGCAAAGGCAGAGATGACGGTGGTGATGTGGTGCGCACTCATCACACCTCGATGAACGTCATCCCGGCTGGTCTGAGACCCGCCAACTCCTCCAAAATTGGGTAGAGTCCGTAACCTCCAGAGAGGAGACGGACGATGCGTAAGAGTAGGTTCACCGAAGAACAGATCATCGCGATCCTGCGTGAGCAGGAGGCGGGCAGCACGACCGCTGAAGTCTGCCGTCGTCACGGGATTTCGAGTGCGGCATTTTACAAATGGAAAGCCAAGTTCGGCGGGCTGGACGTTTCTGACGCCAAGCGGCTCAGAGCGCTCGAAGACGAGAACGCGAAGCTCAAGAAGCTGCTCGCCGAAGCGATGCTGGACAACGCAATTCTGAAGGACGTGACGTCCCGAAAGTGGTGACGCCCGCCGTTCGGCGGCAGGTCGTGGCTCATGCGTGCCAGTCGCACGAGGTGAGCGAGCGGCGGGCATGTCACGCACTGGGAGTTGACCGGTCGACGATCCGTTACAGGAGCCGCCGGCCCGACGACGCGGCGGTGCGTCTGCGCATTCGGGTGTTAGCGTGCGAGCGGCGGCGCTTCGGCTATCGGCGATTGCATTTTCTTTTGAAGAAAGAAGGCGTGGTGATGAACCAGAAGCGGTTCCGGCGTCTCTACCGGGCAGAAGGTTTACAGGTGAGGAAGCGCAACGGGCGCAAGCGCGCGCTCGGCATGCGCGCACCCATTGCATTGCCATCGCGCCCTAACGAACGCTGGAGTCTGGACTTCGTTTCGGACAGCTTCACCGATGGGCGCCGGTTCCGCATTCTGGCGGTCGTCGATGACTGCACGCGCGAGTGCCTAGCGCTGGTCGCCGATACGTCGCTGTCGGGCGGTCGCGTGGCACGAGAACTTGATGCGATCATTGCGCGGCGTTGCCAGCCGGTGACGTGCGTTTCCGACAATGGCACTGAGCTGACGAGCATGGCGATCCTGGCCTGGAGCCGTTCGAGCGGTGTCGATTGGCATTACATTCAGCCTGGAAAGCCGCAGCAGAACGCATACATCGAGAGCTTCAACGCCCGGCTGCGCGACGAGTGTTTGAACGAGACGCTATTCTCGACGCTGACTGAGGCTCGTTCCGTGCTGGCGCGCTGGCGCCGCGACTACAATGAGGTGAGACCGCATTCGGCTCTCGCCAACCGGACGCCGGAAGAATTCCACGCTCACCACTTGGCTCTTGCCGTGACCAACGATCAATGTCAAAAAGTTAGCCCAGGACTCTCCCTCTGACAGGAGGAGACAACGGTCTCAGACCACGGCGAAGGCCGGGATCCGTCCAAGCCCGCGATGGAACTCAACCAGCAACCTTGCACGGTTCCCCGTCTGTGCGGGGATGATGACTGTGGGGTGGTGGTCGCGCCGAGATGACGACCGTGGGGAGGTAGCTACGCGGGGAAGCCGACGACCGCTTTACCGGCGCACGCGGCGGCGCGCGTCTTGGGTCACTTCGGCGTTGGGATCATAGGCGTCATTCACGGGCGCCTCGGCGTCTGCCGCGCCTGCCTCCGACTTGGAATTGGAATCCGCGTCAGGCGCTTTCTCGGCCGTAGTCTTCTGCGGCTTGCTGCATTGCGTCAGCCAGACGTCGAACGTCGGATGTTCAACACCGTAGAGACCTGGGCTTTCGGCAAACATCCAACCGGTGAAAATGCGCTTCTGCTGGCCATCCAGCTGAACTTCATCGACTTCGACGAACGCCGTCGTCTTGGGTTGTTCCGTTGAGGGCCGCGAATAGCATGCCCGCGGTGTCACCTTCAGTGCGCCAAAGGTGGCCGTCTCGCCGAGCGCCACTTCAAACTTGGAAATCCGCGCCGTCACTTTGTCGAGCGCTGAGAACTCGGCGATCTGGTTTTCTATGCGATCGGCCAGGGCCGGTGTCGCGCAGGTCAGCCCAAGCACCGCCGCGAGCGCCATCGCGCACGGCGCAACGGCCAGCGGTCGAAAACGTCTGAAGTCAGCTAAGCGCAAAATCCACAATTCCTGTCGTCGGATGATACGGCGCGGCGCGCGCTGTCACTCCCACTCAATTTCATGGAAATGGTGGCTGAAGCAAGGCTCTAGCGCCATCTGCAGACGATCGTACACGGCTTACTGCGGTTTCCAGGGCTTATAGTCGGCGCTCGATTTGGCGCGTGGACCGCTTCCGAGAATAGAGCCCGCCGGACGATAAGCGTTGGCCGTGCCGGTCATATTCATCTGGTGGGTCTGTTGCCACGGCTTCGGCTGATAGTTTTCGTCTGTCGGCAGCGTGTCGACCGTGTGATGCAGCCAGCCGTGCCACTCGGGCGGCACTTGAGAGGCTTCAGAGAGGTTACGGTAGATCACCCAGCGCGCCGGAACCCCCAACGGGCCGACGCCGCTCTTCTGCACATAATAGGTGTTGCCGAAGTCGTCCTCGCCGACTTTGTGGCCCTTACGGAACGTGAACAAGCGCGTGCCCCACGTATTGCCGCCCCACCAGCAGAAAATTTCACTGAAGATGCCCATGGCTGCGCCTCGCTGCTCGTGCCGGAATTCTTAACCTCGAATACCTGCACCGGGGCCTTCTGTCCATGCGTCCGCATGGCGATGCCCACTTGCAACACCACTGAGCCGGAATCGTACTAGTCTGACCTCTCAAAGTGCCGCCTCGGACGCACCATACAGCCTCGTACACAGCCCCCAGGCAAGGCCTCAGCCTCCTGAACCCAGGCAAATACGGGCGATCGCGCGGCCTTCCCCACATGATATCCACACCACTAGATGTTGTGTCAGTTGCCTCTGCCACCACAATATATGCCGCTCAAGGCCGTGACTGCAGGCTCGAATCGGCCTAGCTTTTGGCCATGGTGGTTCGAGCGACGGCGGCGATGCTGCCCAGTTCCTTTCGGCGCCACTTCAAGGATGTGACTGCGGTGTCGGCGTGACGATCGTTCCGGTTCCGTTCAGCGTCCAGGCGTCTCGATTGTGCCCGTGGGCCGGGTTATCGGCCCAGTTTGGCGAACTCCAGTTGAGGAAGTTGAGGACAGTTTAGTGCCGTTGGGTCACCGCGCGCGTGGTGCAGATCGGCACGAAGCGGCCTGTGCAAAACGCGCGACCGCGACGAGTGGGGCCGAAAAGCTCCGCAGTTCATTCTCGATGCCATCCGGTCTCGGATAGCATCGACGCGATCAGGACACGGTCTGTTCGCACCGGGGGGTGCGCAAAGACAAATCGACACGACGGCACATCCTGGAAAACAGGGCCTGCAAAACAGGTTCCAGGCGTGGGCCGACCATAAAATTCATTCGGGTCTACGAATCTCGTTTTTTGTACGCAGACCTCCGACCATGCATATCGGGGGACTTAATGAAGATCACGCGGCGCTTCACGACAGCAGGCCAATCGCCCTACGCTACAATTCCTTTCCGGCGAGCCACCTCCGAAATCAAGAACCCTGATGGGTCGGTCGTCTTCCGTCTTGATGGCTTCGACGTGCCTGAGCACTTCAGCCAGGTCGCCGCTGACATTCTGGCGCAGAAGTATTTCCGCAAGGCCGGCGTCGCAACGCGCCTCAAGAAATTTGAAGAAACTCAGGTCCCCTCCTGGCTGTGGCGCTCCGTCCCCGACGAAGCAGCGCTGGCTCAATTGTCGAACAAAGAACGCACCAGCGGCGAAAGCGACGCGCGCCAGGTATTTGATCGTCTCGCTGGCACCTGGACCTATTGGGGTTGGAAGGGCGGCTACTTCACGAGCGAAGCCGACGCCCAGGCGTTCTTCGACGAAATGCGCTACATGCTGGCCATGCAAATGGCCGCGCCGAACTCGCCGCAGTGGTTCAACACCGGCCTGCATTGGGCTTACGGCATCGACGGCCCCGGCCAGGGCCATATGTACGTCGACTACGAAACCGGCGTTCTCACGCATTCCTCATCGGCCTACGAGCATCCCCAGCCGCACGCCTGCTTCATTCAGTCGGTGGCTGACGATCTCGTCGGCTCGGGCGGCATCATGGACCTGTGGGTCCGCGAAGCCCGTCTGTTCAAATACGGCTCGGGCACGGGTTCGAACTTCTCATCGCTGCGTGGCGCCAACGAAAGCTTTCCGGCGGCGGCCGCTCATCGGGCCTGATGAGCTTCCTCAAAATCGGCGACCGTGCAGCCGGTGCCATCAAGTCGGGCGGCACCACGCGGCGCGCCGCCACGATGGTCGTCGTCGACGTCGATCATCCGGATATCGAGGAATACATCACCTGGAAGGTGCGCGAGGAGCAGAAGGTTGCGGCCCTCGTCACCGGCTCGAAGATCTGCCAGAAGCGCCTGAAAGCCGTGATGAAGGCCTGCGTCAATTGCGAAGCCGACGGCGACGCTTGCTATGATGCTGCCAAGAATCCGAAGCTGAAGATCGCGATCCGCGAAGCCAAGCGCGACGGCGTTCCGCAGAACTACATTCTGCGCGTCATCCAGTTCGCCAAGCAGGGCTACAAGGATATGGCGTTCGACACCTACGACACCGATTGGGATAGCGAAGCCTATCTGACGGTCGCCGGCCAGAACTCCAACAACTCGGTGCGCGTCACCGACGGCTTCCTCAACGCCGTCGATGCTGACAGCGATTGGAACCTCACCTCGCGCCTCGGCAACAAGGTTGTAAAGACGCTGAAAGCCCGGGATCTCTGGGAGCAGATCGGTTACGCCGCTTGGGCGTCGGCTGATCCGGGCATCCAGTTCCACACCACCATTAACGATTGGCATACCTGCCCGGCGTCTGGTGAAATCCGCGCATCGAACCCGTGCTCGGAATACATGTTCCTCGACGATACGGCGTGCAACCTCGCGTCGCTCAATCTGCTGCGCTTCCGCCGCGAAGACAAATCATTCGACATCGAAGCCTATGAGCACGCCTGCCGTCTGTGGACCATCGTGCTCGAAATCTCGGTGCTGATGGCGCAGTTCCCGTCGCGCCAGATCGCTGAACTCAGCTACCGCTATCGCACGCTGGGCCTTGGCTTCGCCAACATCGGTGGCCTGCTGATGTCGGCCGGCATCCCGTATGACTCGGATGAAGGCCGCGCCATCTGCGGTGCGATCTCGGCCATCATGACCGGCGTCGCCTATGAAACGAGTGCCGAAATGGCCAAGGAACTCGGGCCGTTCCCGGGCTACGCACCGAACGCCGACCACATGCTGCGCGTCATGCGCAATCACCGCCGCGCGGCTTATGGCCAAGCGGGCGGATACGAAAAGCTGTCGGTTGCACCCGTGCCGCTCGATCACGCGTCGTGCGTGGATAAGCGCCTGGTCGAAGCCGCCAAAGCCGCTTGGGATCGCGCGGTCGCGCTTGGCGAACAGCACGGTTACCGCAACGCGCAGGCAACCGTCGTCGCGCCAACCGGCACCATTGGCCTCGTCATGGATTGCGATACGACCGGCATCGAGCCCGATTTCGCACTGGTCAAGTTCAAGAAGCTCGCCGGTGGCGGGTACTTCAAGATCATCAATCAGACGGTGCCGGAAGCTCTGCAGTTCCTCGGCTACAGGCCGCACCAGATTGCCGAAATCGAAGCCTATGCGGTGGGTCACGGTACGCTGAAGCAGGCGCCCGCCATCAACCATACGTCGTTGAAGGCGAAAGGCTTCACCGATGAAAACCTCGCCAAGGTCGAAAGCGGTCTCGGCACGGCGTTCGACATCAAGTTCGTCTTCAATCGCTGGACACTGGGCGACGCGTTCCTCACCGATACGCTCAAAGTTCCCGCCGACAAGCTGTCGGACCCGGCGTTCGATCTGTTCGCGCATCTCGGCTTCTCGAAAAAAGACGTCGAAGCGGCCAACGAACATGTTTGCGGCGCGATGACGCTCGAAGGTGCTCCGCACCTGAAAGCCGAGCATCTGGCGGTGTTCGATTGCGCCAATCCGTGCGGCCGCAAGGGCAAGCGCTATCTGTCGGTCGAGAGCCACATCCGCATGATGGCGGCGTCGCAGCCGTTCATTTCGGGTGCGATCTCGAAAACCATCAACATGCCGAACGATGCGACCGTCGAAGACTGCAAGCAGTCGTATATGCTGTCTTGGAAACTGGCGCTGAAAGCCAACGCGCTGTATCGCGACGGTTCGAAGCTATCGCAGCCGCTGAACAGCCAGGTTCTCGGCGACGATGACGACGATACCGGCGAAACCGCCGCCGAAGCCTTATTGGCCAATCCGGCGATGGCCGCGCGCACCGCCGCCATTACCGAAAAGATCGTTGAGCGCATTGTCGAGCGCGTCGAATACGTCAAGCAGCAGGAGCGTGAAAAGCTCCCCGGTCGCCGCAAGGGCTACACGCAGAAGGCCAGCGTCGGCGGGCATAAGGTGTATCTGCGCACCGGCGAATACGACAACGGCGCGCTTGGCGAGATCTTCATCGACATGCACAAGGAAGGCGCTGCTTTCCGCTCGTTGATGAACAATTTCGCGATCGCGATTTCGCTTGGCCTGCAGTACGGCGTACCGCTCGAAGAATACGTGGAAGCCTTTACGTTCACGCGCTTTGAACCGGCCGGCCTCGTGCAGGGCAACGAGACGATCAAGAACGCCACGTCGATCCTCGACTATATCTTCCGCGAACTCGCCGTATCGTATCTTGGGCGCCATGACCTCGCCCACGTCGATCCGCGCGAAATCGTCGGCGAGACGGGGCTCGGCTCGTCGGATCAAGACACCGACGAACAGCTTGATCTCGATCTGCCGGAAAGCGTGTCGAAAGTCGTGTCGAAGGGCTACATGCGCGGCACGCCGCTGCGCTTGGCAAGCCGCGGCGGCCACCACGTCGCTAGCCACACGGTTTCTGCGTCGATGGACGAGATGCGCGCCGAACAACAGCGCGTCACCGACCTCTACGGCAACACGCCGTCAACATCGGGCGCTAACGCGCTCGCCGTTGAAAAGACCACGGTCACTATGCGCTCGACCAAGGTCGAGGCAAGCGCGGCGCCTGCGGTTTTGACGAAGTCGGAACTCTACAAACAGCGCATGTCGGAAGCCAAACTGCGCGGCTACGAAGGCACCAGCTGCCCCGAGTGCCACAACTTCACGATGGTGCGGAACGGCACGTGCTTAAAGTGCGAAACGTGCGGCAGCACGAGTGGGTGTTCGTGAATTGTCAACTGGGGCGCTGGAGACGGCGCCCCAGATTGCATAGGCACTTGCCGAATATATTCGACGGTGAGGTGACCTCGTCTTTTCCGTCGCAATGCGAGGTGCGGGCCCCATTCGTGTGCCCTGTTGCGGTCTAGAGAATACCCGCATGCCTCCAATTATGCAGATGCTTGAGAGCGCACGCAACTTACTGCCCGAAGCGAACACCCTTGCCGTCGTAGTGCATCAAGATGACGAATGAGGATGTGCCTTCGCCATTCTCGAAAAAGAAATTCACTTTGGGGCATGTTTGCCGCAGAGAGCAATGGACCATTTGAAAGGCGTAGGCCTTCACGAACTCATGCACGTAGTATTCCATAGCGGGGCTCCACGCTACTTTCGATCGACCGGAAGTGCATGCCCCTTCTCCACGACAAACAGAGAGAGTGGCGCGATCGAATGACCAGAGCTGTTTAGCCAAGACTGGCGCTCAAGGGCCCCCTGACCAGCCCAGCGGCCGCGCAAAGGACACCGATGAGTCTCTGAGTCCGCAACAATCCGCCTGCACTAAAATGCAGCTTTGGCCAGCGCGTGCCAAGGGTCGACCGAATATACCCGCCTTAGGCGCAGGCGCTTAAACTGAAGTCTGGTGCAAACTGCCAACTATTGAAGGCAGCGCCGACCGAGAGTCGGACTTCTGATTGGGGGGGGGAATTTGGCAAAACCCCGAATGTGATGCGTTCATCGGGAAGAACAAATAGTTTCTTTCTTCTCAACTCGCAATTGCTGAAACGCAATAGCGCATACAAACCATCGGACCGCGATAGAAATGCGAAGGCGCGGCGCTCTCCACCGCTGTCATCCCGGCATTTATTGCCGGGATCCATCGAGCCACACGCACCTACGCAATCGGAAAAATAGATCCCGGGAACAAGTTCCAGGATGACAGCATTTATTTGGCCGTCATCGCGCCGCACCCCTGCCCAGTGCAGTGATGCGGTTCCGGGCGATGCCCGCGCGCGAAGCCTTGGCTTCGCGGGGCGCGTTTGAAAAACGCGCGAACCGCAGCGCTGCACTGGGCAGGGGACTTTCACGAAACCGGCAGACGAGCGCAGAGCGCGCCCCTGCCTGCCGTCACTTCGATATGCGCGAGATCTTCGAGCCTTCGAGCGTCAGGTTATACATCAGGCCCTTGGGATCGAGGATGAAGCCGACAACCGGGCTGGTGATCTTGTTGGTGTCGATCGAGCCACCCGCGCCGAGCGTGATGATGGCAACCGAGCCATCGACGCCGACCTTCCAGCCCGCCGTCTTGCGGAACTGGGTGAGCGCCGACTGCGTCATGAACATGATGATGACCGATCGCTCCTGCACGCCGAGCTGAAAGCCGATCGACGCCGACACCGTGTTGTAATAATTGACCGTCTGGCGATTGATCAGCAGCGCGCCTTCGCCGTATTCGCCGCCGATGCCGATACCGGCCTTCACGACCGACGGAAACACCAGAATGCCGACCGACTTGTTGGCCAACTCACGAGCGCCGCCAATTTTATGGAAGAACCGGTCGAGCGTTTCGTTCACGCCGCCGTCGATCTCGCGCGCTGACGCGGCCTCGCTGCGATCCGCGCCGGCGACATAAAGCGCCGCCACCATGCAGATGGCATACAGAAATTTCTTCAACATTTGAGCGTCCCTGAATGAAGTCCCCGATTGGTCTGTGTTTCATAATATCCGCGGTTCGTGGCTAAAATCGGCGTTGTGACACATTGCGAGCATAACGCCGGCCGCCACGCGGTAACCGTTTCAAACGCCAACCATGGCGTTCACCCGGACGGCATTAACGGCCTAACCATAACCCAATTTGCCGGATTTGCGGGCAATCCCACCCCTCGCAAACGCCTTGTTAGGGCACGGCTGCTATTGCAAAGAGGAGCCAACAAGCCCATTTCTAGTAGACGACGATCGAACCGAGGTGAATTCGATGAAATTGATTGTTCCGGCGATTGCCGCCCTCGCCGCTGTTTTCACGGTCGCCTCGACCATTCCGTCCGATGCGGCGCCGAAGAAGTACTCCGGCAAGTATTACGCGACCAATTCTGGAAAAGTGAAATCCAAGGGCCCGCTGAAGGGTGTCATCTACGGCAGACAGCGCCGGATAGGCGGCTATTCGTATTCCTACAGCGACGTGATGCAACCGAACCGGTTCGCCCATAGTCCGGTCGCCACGGGTCTGTATGAGAGCGGCCCGATTGACAGTGATTTCTTCTATCCGCGCCCGAGCGGCCCGTTCGGCGGCTACACGCCGTACATGCATTAACAAAGCACAGGCTTTAACAACCGACCGGCCGCAAGTTGCGGCCGCGTTGCTGTGCGCGGCGCGAGCGCTATGCCTGCACGCTCTAATGGGTCTCGGCTTTGTGGGCGTGGCGCGCGTATTCAAACTGGAAGACGATCACCAGACTGGCGAGCGCTGCGAAATAGCACCAAACGGAAGCGAACTCGTGCCAGAAGACGACATACGCGGCCAGTGACGAGACAATTAAAATCAGCCCCAGCACCTGAATTGGACGCAGCGACGACATCGCCGCCGCACCGCACACGGCCACCGGATAGAGCAGCCGGAAAATGCCCGGCATGTCGGGATCGCCGCTGTAGACGATGTGGCTGCTATCGACGGTCGCGAACTGCGGCGCCAAACTTAGCGACCACATAAAATAGGCGCTGGAGATGATGCCGGCGACGACACTCACCATCATCCATTGGCGGCGCGGCCGCTCAGGCTCGACCAGCCACACCGAAACCGGCGCATAGATGGGCCAGAATACCAGCGCGAAGAGCAG
The DNA here is from genome assembly GCA_016716675.1 of Hyphomicrobium sp. Taxonomy (GTDB): domain Bacteria; phylum Pseudomonadota; class Alphaproteobacteria; order Rhizobiales; family Hyphomicrobiaceae; genus Hyphomicrobium_B. The sequence goes on along the minus strand of JADJVG010000012.1, from coordinate 80,171 downwards.
AAACAGCTCGGTCCATAGCGCCGCCTCCGGCTCGCCTGGAACGGCGGGGAGCGTCTGCCAGAGAAACCCTTCGATTAGTTGCTGAATGGCGAAGAACAGCGGCATGGCAGCCAGCGGCCACTCGCTACGCCGCGTTGTGCGGCTGATGGCGACCACGCCCGCGACCCCAGTCACAGCCGCAGCAAGAAAGCTCGCTTCAGCGGAGAAGCACATCAACACACCTGTAGGGTAAACATCAGTCGGTCGAGCGCGGCCTATCGCGGCAATGGTGCAAGTTGAGCAGGCGAAACAGCACGAAACAAGCTTTAAATCAAATTTGAACATGCGCCACGCCAGACTTGTATCTCAAGCCCAACGGCAAAATTACTCCGCTGCTCACAAACCGTTGAAGCTGGATTGATCGCGCCATTGACGTGGATCAAGCGCATGCGTCGCCCCATTTGCACATTAGCCGCCAATGATTGAACGCCGTTGCATGCAACGCGCGTCGCAAAAAATGATTGGTGAGGAAACGGGATGTTCGTTCGCGTGCTTGGAGCCGGCGCAGGAGGCGGGTTCCCGCAATGGAATTGCACCTGCCGCAATTGCCAGTCAGCGCGCGACGGCAAGCCGGGATTTACGCCCCGCACGCAATCTTCCCTCGCCGTCAGTGCTGACGGCCAATCCTGGGCGCTGCTGAATGCTTCTCCGGATCTCCGCCAACAGATTGCGGCGACACCGGCCTTGCATGCGAAGCCTGAGCATGGCCTGCGCAACAGCCCGATCAAGGCAGTGGTGATGACCAACGGCGACGTCGATCACATGTCAGGTGTCATCAATTTGCGTGAAGCGCAGCCGTTTACGATTTACGCAACCCGCCGCGTGCTCGGCATCGTCGAGGACAATTCTATCTTCCGCATTCTCGCGGATAATATGGTGCCGCACGAAGAGCTGCCCCTTGGAATTGCACGTCCGCTCACCGGTGCCGGCGTTGATCTCGGCCTCGATTGTGAAGCCTTCGACGTGCCCGGAAAAATCGCGCTCTATCTTGAAGACGCAAGCGCCGGCCCAAGCTTCGGCACGACGAGCGGCGACACCATCGGCCTCAAGATCACCGAGCGGGCAACCGGCAAGTCCTTTTTCTACATTCCCGGCTGCGCGCAATTGGACGACGCGCTGAAGGCACGCATTACGGGCGCCAGCCATGTCTTCTTCGACGGAACGCTTTACGACGACGATGAAATGGTCCGCGCCGGTTTGATGCCTAAAACGGGCCCGCGCATGGGCCACATCTCGATGAGCGGCGCCAATGGATCGATTGCCACTTTTCGCGATCTCGGCATCGGCCGCAAGATTTACGTGCACATCAACAATTCGAATCCGGTTCTCGATGAGGCGTCGCAAGAACGCCAAACCGTCGAAGCCGCAGGTTGGGACGTCGGCTTTGACGGAATGGAGGTACGCCTATGAATGAGTTCGTGAAGAAATTTGAAGCGGTGCAGAAGCCTTGGACGAAGGAAGAATTTGAAGCCCAGGTGCGTTCCGTCGGGCCGGTGCAGTATCACGATCTGCATCCGTTCCATAAGGCGTTACACGGCGGCAAGCTGAACAAAGGCCAGGTGGCCGCGTGGGCGCTCAATCGCTACTGCTATCAGGAAGCCATTCCGCGCAAGGATGCGGCCTTCATGAGCCGCACGCACGATCGCGAACTGCGCCGCGAATGGATCAATCGCATTCACGATCATGATGGTCTGCCGCCGGAAGAGAAAGGCGGCATTGAGCGCTGGCTGGTGCTGACCGATTGCCTCGGTCTCGACCGAGACTACGTGATGAGCATGAAAGGCGCGCTACCCGCCACGCGCTTCGCCGTTGAGGCTTATGTGCGCTTCGTCGTCGAGCAACCGCTTGTCGTCGCCGCCGCGTCATCTCTGACAGAGCTGTTCGCGCCGTCGATCCATCGCGAGCGCATCTCCGGAATGCTCGCCAACTACGATTTCGTCAACGACGACGTGATGGCGTATTTCAAGCGCCGCCTATCGCAAGCCCCGCGCGACGCCAACTTCACACTCGAGTTCATCAAGAACAACGCCCATACGCGCGAACTGCAGGAAGCCTGCGTCAACGCCGTGCGCTTCAAATGCGATGTGCTGTGGGCGCAGCTTGATGCTCTGCAGCTGGCTTACGTCGATGGCATGATCCCGCCCGGCGCCTATCGCCCCGAGGGTATGTAATCCCGCCGCGGACGCGGCGGCCTCAAGCGCCGCGTCTGCAATCGCTTTCGCACTTATTTGCAGCAGGAGCCCGCGCCATGACCGAAACCACCCATATCCAGGACGCGGCCGACATAGCCGATGCGCCCGAAGTCTGCGAGCGCCCGCGCGCTCCACTCGGCCTGCTGGCGGAATTGACATATCGCTGCCCTTTGCAGTGTCCGTACTGTTCCAATCCCCTCGCCATGGAAAAGGGCGCCGAGGAATTGACGACGGCGGAATGGCAGAGCCTGATGCGTCAGGCTGCGGATCTCGGCGTTCTGCAAATCCATCTGTCGGGCGGCGAACCGTGCGTGCGCCAGGATCTCGAACAGATCCTGGAGACGGCTGTCGCCTGCGGGCTTTATACCAACCTCATCACGTCGGGCGTGACGCTAACGCGCGAACGGCTTGCAAACCTCGCCAAGATCGGCCTCGATCACGTGCAGATTTCGATCCAGCACACCGACCCCGAGAAAGCCGATTGGATTTCAGGGTATCCGGGCGGCAGTTCGAAGAAGCGCGATGTTGCACGCTGGACCAAAGAACTCGGCCTGCCGCTGACCCTCAACGTCGTCGTGCACCGCCATAACATCGAAAGCGTTCCGGAATTTATCGATTACGCCGTCGAGATCGGCGCCGGCCGCATCGAGATTGCCCATACGCAATATTATGCGTGGGCCTTGAAGAACCGCGCGGCGCTGATCCCAACGCGCGAACAGTTCTACAAGTCTCTGAAGATCGCCGAAGAGGCCAGGGAACGCTTGAAAGGCATCCTGGTTTTCGACGTCGTCTCGCACGACCACTATGCCGTGCGGCCAAAGCCCTGCATGGGCGGCTGGGGCCGAAATCTCATCGACGTGTCATCAACCGACAAGGTCATACCATACCATGCCTACAAAACGATCCCCGGCATCGAAGTTGACAACATTCGCAACAAGTCACTCGCCGACATCTAAATCAAAAACAACGCCTTTAACACCTTCCGCGGGACCTCGTGGATGAAGGAGCCGTGCCGCTCGTGCGATCGCCGTGAAATCGATTGGGGTGGATGCCGCTGCCAAGCGATGGCTGTCACCGGTGACGCGCGCAACACCGACCCGGCGTGTGAGTTGTCCGAGTGGCACCAGGCTTTCGCAGACGTTGCAGATAAGGAATCGCACGAACCATCGCCGCCCTTTATCTACCGGCGCGTTGGCGCTCCTGTGAGGTGACGTCCACCCGGCTAATGCCGAACAGCCGGGCGGGATGCGACCGATAAGCCAATCGCCACCGCCGTTGACCGGAATCAATCGGCGGCCGGCGTATACCCCATAATTTGAGCCGGTTGATTTGCCCGCCGGTCTGAGCGCCTGACAAGCAGCGTGTTCGGCGACCCTGGCGTTTGAAGACGAATTGGGATGGAGGCCACTATGTTCAAGATCGCTTTAGTCGTCTGGATTGTGCTCGGCGTCACGCTCGCCGGCATGACGTTGATCGTCATTTTGACGGTTCCGCAGTTCGCCAATGACTCGATGCGGCTCATCCCAATCGCCTGCTCCGCCGCCGCCATCGTCGCCATTCCGGTGTCCATGTGGATTGCCAAGCGTATCCAGGCGCAAACGGCGTCGGGCCGCTAAGGCACGTCCGTATCACGCCATCGGCCACCATACGCCGGCCGACCACACACCCAGCGCGTCGCTTTCACCGGTGACGGCAAGGTTGACGAGGTCGGCGTAGAGTGCGCGTGTCAGTAAGGCTTCGAGGCGCCCGCGCACCAGAATGTAGGGTTTCAATCCGCCGTCGGGCGGCGCGCTCTCAAAGCGGATCGGGTGATCTCGGTCTATCGTCACCACGTCATCAACGTTGGTGCGAAACGTCAGCGTTTGACTGGCGCCCGTTCCGTTCACCGCCATCTCGACCGCGAGGAACGGCGCGTCTTCCACCGCCACATCAACCTTCTCCGCGGGGGTGACGAGATACGTCCGCCCGTCGTCGTCTTTCCGCAATATGCTGGCGAACAGCTTGACCAGTGCAATGCGCCCGATCGGACTGCCCTGATAGATCCAGGTGCCGTCGCTGCGGATTTTCATGCCGATGTCACCGCAGTAGGGTGGATTCCAGCGCTCAACCGGGCGCGGCCCCGCGCCTGGACCGGCAGCGGCCAATAACGCTTCAAGTCCGCTCGGAGTTATCGTACCTGTGGTTTCGGGGCCGGACGTCATCAAGCTTTTGTCACCAATCACCGTTTGCAATTGCAGCCACACTCAGCCAGAGCCTCCGGCCGTCACTTCGGCGGCATCAGGGTACAACTTTTGGCGGGTAGAACATGTCGGCTGGAACTTCAAGATAACGTAACATTCACTTGACCCTAGGCGCTTGCGGCTGGATCGTCCAGACTTCTACAGACCGGGCCAGAACCAGCTTGGTGCTTGAATTATAACGATAAAGCCACTGAAACCGCGAGGCCGCGCACCACGATGAGCACAGTCGTCGATACCCAGACCGATATCGTTCCACGCCTGGAGGCCGCTTCCGAACGCGTGCAGAAGGCCCACAAGGCCGCTGCCTCCGTTATTTTCGGCCAGGACCAGGTGATCGAGCGCGTTCTGATTACGCTGCTCTCGGGTGGTCACGCCCTGCTCATCGGCGTTCCTGGCCTCGCCAAGACATTGCTCGTCGATACGCTCGGCAAGGTGCTGGGCCTCGACGCCAAGCGCATCCAGTTCACGCCTGACCTCATGCCGTCCGACATCATCGGCTCGGAAGTGCTCGAAGACGAGCCGGGCCGCGCACGCTCCTTCCGCTTCATCAAAGGACCGATCTTTACGCAACTGCTGATGGCCGATGAAATCAACCGCGCTTCTCCGAAAACACAGTCGGCGCTTTTGCAGGCCATGCAAGAGCATCACGTAACTGTTGCCGGGCAGCGCCACGATACGCCGACGCCGTTCCATGTGCTCGCCACCCAGAATCCGCTGGAGCAGGAAGGCACCTATCCGCTGCCGGAAGCACAGCTCGACCGGTTCCTGTTGCAGGTGGACGTCAATTACCCGGACCTGATCGCCGAACGCAAAATGCTGTATGCGACCACGGGTACCGATAGCATCAAGCTCGAAGCGATCCTGTCGGCACCGGAGTTGATGGCCACCAGCGCCTCGTGCGCCAGATCCCCGTGCCCGACAAGGTAGTCGATGCGATCCTGAAGCTCGTGCGCTCGGCGCGTCCAGGTACCGGCGCCAACACCGAGACCGACAAGTTCGTCGCCTGGGGTCCAGGGCCACGCGCCAGCCAAGCCTTGATGCTCGCCGTGCGTGCGAAAGCACTGATCGATGGTCGTCTGGCACCGTCAGTCGATGACGTCATCTCGCTCGCTGAGCCGATCCTGAAGCACCGTATGGCATTGTCGTTCGCCGCGCGTGCCGAAGGCGAAGATCTCACGCACATCATCGCCCGTCTCGCCGCGGCAGTGGAGTAAGCTTGATGGCCGGCCTCAAAGGCCTCCGCGCGTCGCAAGGCTCCGGCGGCACCGCTCACGATCGGCGCGGTGTCATGACCCTTGAGCGCGAGGCGGTCAGTCTCGTCGATCGTATGCCGGGGCTTCTGATGGAGGCGGATCGCATTGCCGCGACCGTCGCGCACGGTATTCATGGCCGGCGGCGCGCGGGACCGGGCGAAACCTTCTGGCAGTTCCGCCAGTATCAGCAGGGCGAAGGCGCGCATCTCGTCGATTGGCGCAGATCGGCGAGTTCCGATCATTTGTTCGTGCGCGAGCGCGAATGGGAAGCAGCCCACACGCTGTATCTATGGCCGAACATGTCGCCGTCGATGGACTTCAAAAGCCATCTGAGCGCCACCACGAAGGCCGACCGTGCGTTGGTTCTCATGCTTGGCTCTGCCGAACTGCTGGTGCGCGGCGGAGAGCGCGTGGCGCTTCTCGGCCTCACACAGCCAACAGCCAGCCGCCGTGCCACGCAGAAACTCGCTGAAGCCATCGTCATGAACGTCAGCACCCACGCTGCGCAATCGGAGCCGCCAGTCACACGGCTGACGCGCTTCTCGACCGTGCTGCTGTTTTCAGATTTTCTCGACCCCATAGATAAAGTTCGCGAGACGATTGAATCCATGGGTGCTGCCGGTGCCACCGGCCATCTCGTCCAGGTGCTCGATCCGGCGGAAGAGACACTGCCCTATTCTGGGCGCACCGAATTCCTGTCACCGGACGGCTCACAGCGCTGGATTGCGGATCGCGCTGAAAGTCTGCGCGAGCGTTATCGCGCACGGCTGCTGGCGCATCGCAACGCCATCCAAGAGATCGCCCATCGCCTCGGCTGGTCGTTCCTCGTCCACCATACGGACCGCCCGGCATCCGAGCCGCTCTTGTCGTTGTTGATGCGTCTGCAAGGATCGCACGGCGGGTATCGGTGGATGGGCGCCAGTTCCGATGCGTCGGAGCGCACCCAATGACATTCGGTCCACTCGCGTTTCTCAGCCCCTGGCTGCTTGCGGCTCTCATCACGCTGCCGCTCATTTATTGGCTGTTACGCGCCGTGCCGCCGCGCCCGGCGAGCGTATCATTTCCGCCGACGCGCATTCTCGTCGGCCTTGAGAACGAAGAAAAGACCGCTGATAAAACGCCCTGGTGGCTAACGCTCATTCGCCTTCTGGCGGCGGCACTGGTGATCTTGGCGCTCGCCGATCCTGTGCTCAATCCGACGCGCAACGCGGCGCTCAAGGGCACCGGCCCTGTCGTCATCGTCGCTGACAATGGTTGGGCTGCGGCATCACGCTGGCCGGAGCGCGCGTCAATGATCGACCGGCTGATCGATCAAGCCGAAGGCGCGCAGCGCTCCGTCGTCGTTGTGCCGACGGCGTCAGCGACGAAGACATCACCGCCGAAAATTGAAGCACCTACCGAGGCCCGCAACACGGCTGCCGCTATCCTTCCCGAGCCGTCGCTCCGGCGCGCGCAGACGCGGTCAGCGCGCTTGAAACGACCCTCACCGCCGCCAAAGCCACCGATCCGAGCATCGTCTGGCTGCATGACGGACTCGATCACAACAACGACGCCGAGCAAATCGCGGCGCGATTGGCAACGCTTGCCGGCAACGGTTCTTTCGCCGTGGTCGATGAAAGCAAAGGCGCGCACGCGCTTGGTGTGGCCGCAAGACTTGGCGAAAAAGGCAAGCTCGAAGCGCTCGTCATGTCGCCCGGCGGATCACAGCGCGCAGGCGCGGTGTACGCTTTCTCTGCGCGCGGCGAACGTCTCGGCGAAGCGCCCTTTACGCTGAACGCCGGCGCGACCGTTGCTGAGACCGGCTTCGATCTGCCGCTTGAACTGCGCAATCAGGTTGCGCGTATTGAAATCACTTCAGAGCGTTCGGCAGGCGCCGTCAGCCTGATCGATGCGGCCACGCAATGGCACCGCGTCGGCTTGATCTCCGGCGAAAACCGCGAACAGGCGCAGCCGCTGCTCGCGCCGCTCTATTACATTCAGCGCGCCTTGAAGCCCTACGCCGAACTTGCCGTCACCAACGACAGCAACCTCGTGCAAGCCCTCGATAGCGTGCTGCGGCAGAACGTGTCGGTGCTCATGCTCGCCGACATCGGCACGCTGAGCGGAGAAGCCGCCAAACAGGTCGATGAATTCGTCAAACGCGGCGGCGTGCTGGTGCGCTTTGCAGGCCCACGCCTTGAAAAGGCGGGCGATGAACTGTTGCCGGTGCCATTGCGCGCTGGCGGCCGTTCGATGGGCGGCGCGCTGTCGTGGTCAAGCCCGCAGCAGCTTGCGGCCTTCGACGAGTCGAGCCCGTTTGCAGGCTTGCCGATCCCCGCCGATGTGTCGATCAACCGCCAAGTTCTGGCCGATCCGGCCATGCTGACGCCGGACGTTGAAATCTGGGCACGCCTGAAAGACGGCACCCCCCTCGTGACCGCAACCAAGCACGAGAATGGGCGCCTCGTGCTGTTCCACGTCACCGCTAATTCCGACTGGTCGAATTTGCCGATCTCTGGATTGTTCGTCGATATGCTGCGCCGTCTATCAACGATGGGCACCATTGGCGCGAGCAGCGGCGACGCGACGTCATCCTCCACAACGGCAGACACCGCAAAGACAGAAACGCAGAACGTCCTGCCGCCTATCCGCACACTCGATGGCACAGGCGCGCTCAAGGCCCCGCCGCCGACCGCAGAGCCGATCAAGGCGTCGGCGCTGGCAACCGTTATCCCCTCGCGCCTGCATCCGCCCGGCTACTATGGCGACGGCGGCAGTCCGCGCGCGCTCAACGTGCTGACGCCCAAGACAACGCTCGCGCCGTTCCCGACAGTCTCGGCCAGCGTGCAGCGGCTATCGTATGGAAATGCGTCCGCAACATCGCTGAAACCGTGGATGCTGGCGCTCGGTCTGGCACTGCTGTTTGCTGACATCATCGCGATCCTCGTGCTGCAGGCTGGTGGGCTCAAGGGCCTCATGCAGCGCCGCGCGCCCGCAACGGTCGCGGCAATCGCACTGGCTATCGCGGCGGCGGCCTTCCCCTTTGGTAATCGCGCGCTCGCACAGCAGACAACGCCTGCCGCGACGCCGCCCGCAGCTGCGGCCCTTCCCAAAGCTGCCTTTGATGAAAAGACGGCTATTCAAGCGACCAGCAAGGTCACGTTCGGCTACGTCCTCTCAGGCGATTTGGCGACCGACGAAGCCAGTCGCGCGGGCCTCGCCGGCCTCGCCAAGGTTCTTGAATCGAGAACCGCCGTCGAACCCGGCGAACCGATCGGCGTCGACATCGCCAAGGATGAGATCGCGTTCTATCCGATCCTCTATTGGCCGGTGCTTGAAAACGCCGAGGCGCTGCCCGACGCGACGATTGCGAAAATCGATGCCTACATGAAAGAGGGCGGGCTGATCATTTTCGATACCCGCGACTATGGCCAGGGCGGCAGCAACACCCTGCCGATGGCCGGTAAGGGCGGCAACGCGCTGCAGCGCTTGCTGAGCAAGCTCGATGTGCCGCGCCTCGAAGCCGTTCCTGAAAATCACGTCGTCACAAAATCATTCTATCTGCTGCGCTCGTTCCCCGGACGCTGGGACGGTGGACATCTGTGGGTCGAGGCAATCTCGGAAGACCCCAATGACACGCGGCGCGCGCGCGTTTCAGACGGCGTTACGTCGATTATGATTACATCGAATGACTTTGCCGCCGCCTGGGCGCTCGATGCGCGCGGCCGCCCGATCTATCCGGTCGTTCCCGGCGGCGAGATGCAGCGCGAGATGGCGTATCGCGCAGGCGTCAATATCGTGATGCACGCGCTCACCGGAAACTACAAAGCCGATCAGGTCCACGTTCCGGCCCTGCTTGAACGGCTTGGACAGTGAGGCGCCCATGAATTGGTCCATCGATTTCGCGCCCCTGCTGCCCGGCCCCATTCTATGGGCACTGGTCGCGGCCGCCGTCGTGCTCGTCGCCGTTTTGCTATTGCGCCGGTCACGCGGCGCATGGTTGCGGCTGGCGGCGCTTGCCGCAATGCTGGCGGCGCTGTTCAATCCAACGCTACGTGAAGAAGAGCGCGAGAGCCTCGCCAACGTCGCGATTGTCGTCCTCGATGAATCGACAAGCCAGCAACTCGCCGGCCGACCGGAGCAGACGGCGGCGATCAAGGCCGATCTCGAAACCAAGTTCGCAAAAATCAAGAACCTGCAGATCAAATGGGTCAGCGGCGCCCGGCCGAGCGACACGGCCGCGGCGGGCACCAACCTGTTCGCTGATCTCAACGCCGCGTTGACCGACACAGCGCCCGACCGCATCGCGGGCGTGCTCTTCGTCACTGACGGCCAAGTGCATGACGTGCCGAAGTCGGCGCAGAGCCTCGGCTTCAATGCGCCCATCCATACGCTGCTGACCGGTGCCAAAGGCGAGTTTGACCGGCGCATCGAGATCATCGAAGCGCCCAAGTATGGCCTCGTCGGCGAAGATCGCGTCGTTCAGCTGGCGGTCCGCGAGACGGGCAAAGCCCCGGCGCAATCGGCACCCGTCACTTTGAAAGTGCGCCGTGAAGGAAAGCCGGACGAAATCATCCGCACGGAGATTGGCCGCACCAACAAGGTCGCGATGGCCTTCCCGCACACGGGCACAAATATCGTCGAAATCGAACTCGACCCGACGCCAGGGGAATTAACGCCCGCCAACAACCGCGTGGTGGTGGCCGCCGAAGGCGTGCGTGAAAACTTGCGCGTCTTGCTGGTCTCCGGCGAGCCGCATGCGGGCGAGCGCACCTGGCGCAACCTTCTGAAATCCGATGCCGCCGTCGATCTCGTCCACTTCACGATTTTGCGCCCGCCGGAAAAGCAGGACGGCACGCCGATCAATGAACTGTCGCTGATCGCCTTCCCGACCCGCGAGCTGTTCGTCGACAAGATCAATGATTTCGATCTGATCATCTTCGACCGCTACCAGCACAAGGGCATTCTGCAGCTCCTGTATTATGAGAACATCGCGCGCTATGTCGAACGTCACGGCGGCGCGGTGCTGATCGCGGCTGGCGACGATTACGCCGGTAATTTCTCGATCTTTAAAACGCCGCTTGGATCAGTCCTTCCGGCCTCACCCACGGGCCGCGTGATCGAGACGCCGTTCCGCGCCAAGATCACCGCTGAGGGCGCCAAGCACCCGGTCACTATGCGGCTGCCGGGATCAATCTCGCCGCAGCTTGCCGACGCAAGCGCCGAGCCGACCTGGGGCCGCTGGTTCCGGCAGGCCGAAGTGCGCGCTGAACACGGAACCGTCGTGATGAGCGGCGCCGAGGATAAGCCGCTGCTCATTCTCGATCGCAAGGGCGCGGGCCGCATCGCGCTGCTGACATCCGATCACGCCTGGCTGTGGGCACGCGGCTTTGACGGCGGCGGTCCGCATACCGATTTGCTGCGCCGCCTGTCTCACTGGCTGATGAAAGAACCCGACCTCGAAGAAGAACGCCTGATCGCAACGTCGAAGGGCTTGAAGCTGTCACTCGAGCGCCGCTCCATGCTAGACAACGTCGGCACGGTCAAATTGCTCGGCCCCGGCGGCGAGACCTCAGAAGTCAAGCTGGAGCCGACTGCCGCCAATTCCGGCGCCTGGCGCGCGACGGTCGATGTCAAAATTCCCGGCCTCTATAAAGCAGAGACAGCTGGTCCGCGGACCACGCTGACAGCCGTTGCCAATGCCGGTGTTGAAGACCCGCGCGAAATGAGCGAGGTCACCGCGACGGAAGACAAGTTGAAACCGATCGCCGACGCGACGGGCGGCGGCGTCTTCTGGACCAAATCGACCGGGCTACTGGCATCCGCCGCGCCCAGCATAGACGTGCCGCGCATTTCGATGATGTCGAATGCCAAGGTCATGGCCGGCTCGGGCTGGCTCGGCCTCAGGGATCGGGAAGCCTATCTGACGCGCGGCGTGAAGCTGACGCCGATGTTCACCGGGCTTGCGGCTTTGTCGGCGCTGCTCGCTCTCATTGCCCTCGCGTGGTGGCGCGAGGGGCGCTAGCACTTGCGACCAATGGCAGGGCGCTCCGCGTCCGGTCATAACTCCGTGGTTCGGATCGATCCATGGAGCCCCGCGCATGTGCGACACTGATCACGACCACGGCAAGCCGTTCACGCTCGAAAACCGCCGCTCCATCCTGCTCGGCCTCGGCATCGCCTTTGCCGGGTCCGTTGCGGCCTCAGCCGCCCACGCCGGCAGGATGCGGCTTCCAGGCATGACGTTCGCGCCGACGCCCGGCATCGACCTCATTGCCGACACCACGGCGCACGCCCTGCCTCAGCCGCTGGTCGCCACGCGCAATGATATCCTCGGCCCGTTCTGGCGTGCCGGCGCTCCGTTTAAATCGAAAATCATTCCCGCAGGCGCCAAGGGGCAAGTGTTGCAATTATCGGGCACCGTCATGGATACCGACGGCAAGCCCGTGCCCGACGTGATCATCGACATCTGGAATTCCGATGCGGACGGCGTCTACGATCTCAAAAACCCAGGGCAGGCGCTCGATCCATCGGAGTTCAAATTTCGCGGACTTCTGAGAACCGATGCGGCGGGGCGTTATGAGGTCGAAACGGTGGTGCCGGGTAAATACAAGATCCCTGGAAAATTGCCGGGTTTCGAGGCGTATGACGGCGTGCTGCGCCCCTCGCATATCCATCTGATGACCAGCCATAACGGCACCGTGCCACTGATCACCCAGATCTACTTTGCGGGCGATCCCGAAATCGCCAACGATCCGTGGGCAGCAAAATCCAAGAACATCGTGGCGCTCGACACGACCGCTGCAACGTGGCGCGCCACGTTCGATGTGGTGTTGCTGCGCTTCGCGTGATCATTCCCGCGGCGACGACGGCTATTTGATCACGCCCTTGCGCACGGCGATCGCGACGGCATGCTCTCGTGTTGTTGCGCCCAGCTTGTGGCGGGCGTTGACCAGATGCATCGCGACCGTCGGCAGAGCGATCGCGAAACGCCTGGCGATGCCGTCGTTTGTCAGCCCTTCGGCGAGCGCCTGCAGACACTCAACCTCACGCGGTGTGAGCCCGCCCGAGGTGGCTTCTGATCCGTCGATATTTTTTATTGATGCAGCCGTTTCAAATTTCCGGATGCGACGGCAACCATGCAATTCGAGGCAATATTCTGGGTAGTTTATCTTATTCAAGAACGCGTTGCAAATATATCACATGAATGACGTTCAAAACCAATCTTAGGTTGTGTCCAGTCATTGAATTAAGGTGCCTTTGCACCACACCTATAGATATCAACAGGTTTTCCACAGGCACCTCAGCGGCTAGCCTGCAAATAGTTGACGCGAGGTTAACGGAGTTTGTCTCCGGCCTCCGAAGTTGAAACGGGGAATGGGGAGCGAAGGGCGGTGCGCCCAATCAGTCGAGCAATTCTCAGGGCTCGGCGCACGCCTGAAGACGAAGGGGACTTAACGAAAATCTGACGACCGGCCAAGCGGCGCTCCCGCTTGAACGACCGCGCTTGCGCGCGGCCGGCCGGGGACGTGCGTCAGGTTGTGTGTGTTGCGTTACGTGTGCGTACGAGGGTTTTTGTAATGCGTTTAGAGTTTGCGTTTTCGCGGCTGAACCGCGTCCGCTTTTTTCTGCCGATACTTGCAGCCTTCCTACATATGGCGAGTTCAAGCTTCGCCATTGCGCAGGGCGTTACGTGCGGCACCGGCATTATTTGCCAAGGCAAAGGCTGCTCGACCGACGAAAACAATACTAATGAATCATTGAATCTTACGTTGAACGCCAATGACGTTGTATCGATCCTTGTCACCCACCTCCCGAATAGTGATGGTCAAGGTGCAGGCTTTTGCGCGCTACCTTCAGCCGCAACCCAGGTAACGTCACTGGGCAATTCACATCTGGCTTGACCAACGCTCCATCGACTTCTGGAATGACCGCACCGCTGGCCGCAAACCAGTCAGCAACTGTCGTCTACACTGCAGCGGCCGTCGGACCGCACGGCGTAACGATAAACATGGGGCCTCCAACTTCGGCGGCCGAACAGGATTGCGAGAATGCTGCAAATCGAAAGGCATTCTCTTATACAGCAACGTGCACTCCCGCGCCTGTTGCCCCGAAGCTTAAAATCAAGAAGTCGGTGACAAACGGCGACGGCACAACCGCGTTCAATTTCACGAGTTCCCCGACATTTGGCGCGATAACAGCGCTCACTCCCGGTGCGGGGGCTGATACGGCAACGTCGGCCGAATACACGCTCACGGCAGGCACTGCTTATACCCTCACCGAAAACACGCCATTGCAGCAGGGATGGAGCTTCACAAGCGCAAGCTGCGTGCTCGACAGCGGTCCAGGCACGTTGACGACAGGCACCACCACAAATGGCGTAACGCTGACACCGCTCGCCGGACAAAGCATCAGCTGCACATTCAATAACCAGCGAGCCAACCCGACGCTTAAGCTCAAGAAGTCGGTAACCAATGGCGACGGCGTGACCCCGTTCAACTTCACGAGCGTTCCGTCATTCGGCGCCATCACAGCACTCACGCCAGGTGCCGGTGATGTCACAGAAACGTCGGCAACCTACACCCTCGCCGCTGGCACCGCTTATACCCTCACCGAAAATTCGCCTTTGCAACAGGGGTGGAGCTTCACAAGCGCAAGCTGCGTGCTCGATAGTGGCGGCGGCACTCTTACGACCGGCACCACGACAAATGGCGTCACCCTAACTCCACTTGCAGGACAGAACATCACCTGCACGTTCGTCAACACCAAAGCCGCCGACGTCCGTGGCAGTCTCACCATCAAAAAACAAACGCTCAACGGCTTCGGTGATTTTCCATTCACCGCCACCGGGCCGAGCACGATCACGGGCTTCACGGAATCAACCGCCAGTGCCGGCGCGATCAGCACGGGCACCACGCGCAACAATTTGACGCCCGGAACGTACACGTTCACCGAGACGTTGCCCGACGCAACGTGGACCTTGACCGCTGTCGATTGCCAAGGCACGGGCGTTAGCGGCACGCCAACCAGCAGCAACACCGGCACGGTAACGCTGCAGCCCGGCGGTACCGGCACCTGCACATTCGTCAATACGAAACAGGACCGTGAAAAGGGCAGCATCACGATCGAGAAGAAGACCGAACTCGGCACAGGCTCGTTCAGTTTCACGACGACGAGGCCGGAACCCCAGCCAACTTTCAGCGTTGGCCCGCTGAACACGACCGTGTCGAATCCGGCGTCTCAAACCGTATCCGACCTCGAACCTGGTACCTATTCGGTTTCCGAAATCGTACCCGCTGGCTGGAAGCTCACGTCTGCAACCTGCGTCGGAGATGGCGCGCGCGACGGCACCACGTCGACGGTTAAGATCAACCTGGAAGCCGGCAAGAGCGTCAGGTGCACGTTCGTGAACACCAAGACGGTCGGTCAACTGACCTTGACCAAGACGCCGAACGTCGAGGTCTATCAAACGCTCGGCCAGACGATCAATTACAGCTACGTCGCCACGAACGCAGGCAACCAGCCATTGACCAACGTTTCTGTGACGGACGACAAGATCGCTTCTGTCGTCTGCCCCAAGACCACGCTGGCACCGGCTGAATCGATGACCTGCACCGGCAGCTACGTGATCACCACGCAAGACCTCACGACCTGTTCGGTGACCAACGTCGCGACCGTCACTGGCACGTTCGGCGAGCAAACCGCAACGGCCAGCGCCAATGCCACCATCAAGTGCGATCCCGACAAGACGCGCCACGCCATCCGCAACTTCATCAACAAACGCGTTGACCTGCTCGCCTCCAACGACCCAGACCGCGCGCGCCTGCAACGCAGGTTCGATCGGCCGCAACAGCCGACGGGCAGCCTCAAGGATGACGGGCCGATGAAGCTCGGCGGCAGCGCCGAAAACGGCAACGCCCGCTTCTCGTTCGCAACCAGCCTGAGCCAAATGGCGCAAGCCAACGCCGCTGCCGCAAACAGCAAACTCGCGGCATCTCGCCAGGATGGGCGCCAAGACGGACGTATGAGCCTTGGCGCTTCGGGACGCGATGAGACCTACGTGTCGCCATCGTTCGCGCAAGTACCCGGCGTCGATGTCTGGGTCGAAGGCCACTTCCAGAAATGGGAAGACGATCTCGGCAACGGCGATCGCTCCGGCTCGTTCGGTATCCTCTATGTTGGCGCCGATTACCTCGTCAATTCGTGGATCCTGGTCGGTGCGCTCGTCCAGTTCGACTAGATGGACGACAAGTCGTCAGTGCTCAGCACCGACGTCAGCGGCACCGGCTGGATGGCCGGACCCTACGTGAGCATGAAACTCTCCGACGCGATCGTGTTCGACGCACGCGCCGCGTGGGGCCAGTCCGATAACGACGTCAGTCCGTTCGGCACCTACAAGGACTCGTTTGAAACCGACCGCTGGCTGGCCAAAGCCAATCTGACCGGCAACTGGTTCATCGACGGCCTGCGGATTTCGCCAAGCGTCGGCGTGATCTATGTCGAAGAAACGCAGAACGCCTACGTCGATAGCCTCGGCGCCACGATCGGCGAGCAGTCTGTCCACATCGGCCGCATGACGTTCGGTCCCGAGTTCGGCTACGCCATCCAAATGAACGACGGCACCATCGTCGAGCCGCACGTTTCGTTCACCGGCATGTGGGACTTCGACAAAGACGAAACCGCCAACATTGGCGGGCTGATCGCCAGCACTGACGAGTTCCGGGTGAAGACGGAAGCCGGCCTCATGGTCCGCGCGACTGACGGCAGCTCGGCACGCGCCACGATCTCGTACGACGGCCTTGGCAGCAGCGACCTCGATGCTTGGGGAGGACAACTCTGGCTCAGCATTCCGCTGAACTAGCCGGCCGGTCAGCCGGTGCGCGGGCACGCAGACCCGCGCACCGGTTTCATCGCAGTTGCGAAATGCATACGCCTCAACTGCGTGACAGTAGCGTGACAGCGCCATCATTGCATTCTATTGTCCGGCGCCTCTGCCCGATCAAGGGCAAGCTGGCGCGAGTACAGCATGAACAATCGTCCCATTGGCATCATCGCATCCGACAGCGCCGCCCGTCCGGTCGCCGAACGCTTGGCGGCGTGCGGACAGCGCGTCCTGCTCTATCAAATCGATGCGGCCCATCACGGCAAACTGCCGAAGAACATCGAAGCCGCCGCAACGCCGACCGACATCGGCTTCGATTGTGAAATCGTGCTGTCCTTCATTGACGACACCACGACCTTCCGCGAGCTGTTGATCGGCACACCACAGCGCCTGGGACTTGGCGCGGAAATGAACCCCGGCGCGATCCTCGTCGATTTCGGCGTCCGCCCGCCACGGGAATCGCAGGCGCTCCTCGGCGTCATCGGAATGCGCGGTGTCGCGATTTTGGATGCAGCCTTCGTTGGCAATACCGGCAATATGGCTGGCGATGTCGAAGGTGGGCATGCGGCGCTGCTCCTCGGCGGGTTTCCAACTTCGGTCGATCAGGTTGTGCCGATCCTCGCGCATCTCGGCCGCGTCGACTGCACCGGCCCGCTCGGCAGCGCACACACCGCCGCCGCGCTGATGGGCTACATGGAAGCCGCCCACCACATCGCCCACGATGAGGCGCTGTCTGTCGGCCGCGCGCTCGGCATCGCGGGCGACGCGCTGACGCGGCTGCTCGACGGCGATACCGGTACAGCCGCCGCGCCGAACATCATTCGCCTGGCAAAGCGCACCAGCCTGGCGCTTCGGCTGGCGCAAGATCGCGGCGTCCAGGCCGATATCATTGATTTCACCGGCGCGCGGCTGGCAGTCGTCCTCACGCGGCGCAGCTGAGCATATCGGTTCTCGCTGCCAACCGTCGAAAACCGTTAGCGAATCACCTTCGCCGCCGATCGGCGCGCGGCTTGGTCCGCCGACTCGCATAAAACTCGCGCTCAGATTCCGTCTTCGCGAGGCTTTCCATGTCGGCCCTCTTTCGCATCGTCTACGCCGCCCACGCCAACGGCACCCACCATAAGCTGGCACTCGACGCGCTCAATCACATGCAGCGGGCCGACGCGGAAACTTGGCGGCGCGTCTTTCTCAAGCACGTCGAGAAATTCCTCGAAGGCTCGAAAGCACCCGACAAGACTTTCAAGGATTTCAAAAACCACGTGCTGCACGTCGGCGAAAGCTATTGGGGCGGCGCGCCGGAAAAAGTCGAAGAATGGTACGGCACGACGGTAGAGGCTTTGCGCGCCGGCAACTGGGCCGACGCCGCTTATGCCGCTGGCGTGTTGAGCCACTACTATACAGATCCCGTCATGCCGTTTCACACCGGCCAGACGGAAGCCGAGAACGCCATTCACCGGGCAACGGAATGGAGCATCAATCGCTCCTACAATGCCCTTCGCAAGATCGGTGAAGACCGCTACGGCTTGATCGCTGTGCCGCGCCGCGACGGCGCCGACTGGCTGAAAGAGATGACCTGCGACGGTGCCGAAACCGCGCATCGCTATTATGAAAAGCTGATCGCGCATTACGACATCCATCGCGGCGTCGTGGTTCCCGAAGAGGGCCTCGACAGCATTTCGCGAACCTTCATCGCCGAGCTTTTGATGTATGCCGCCGAAGGCTACGGATTGCTGCTCGATCGGGCGATTACGGAAGCGGGCGTCGCCGCGCCCGAAGTCAGCCTGACGGTGGAGACATTCCTCGCAACCCTCAAGATCCCGTCCAAGTGGATCGAAAAGAAGCTGACCAATGCTGAAGACCGCAAGCTCGTGCAATCGATGTACGACGAATTGAAAGCCACCGGCCGCGTTGACGCCACCTTGCCGGAAGATGACCGGACGATCCGCGATCTGCACGCAACAGAAGTGCTCGCACCCAAACTTGCCAAGCGTAGCGCCAAGCGCGCCGAGCGGCTGCCGGCGGCGAACGCGCCGACCGTGATCACGAATATCGCGCGATTCAAGGAAGCCCTCGACACTACCGCGCGTCCTCCTTTGCCTTCTGCCAAAGCCGTGCCCACTGCAAAGGCGGCACCGGTTGCACCAGTGGCGCCGCCTGCACCGGTCCAGTCGGCACCGCCCCTTGAATTGCCGGTCGCAACCCTCCCCGCCGCGATGCCTGAACCTGTCGTAACGCCAGAACCCGTCGCACGCGCGTCTGTCCCCATCACCGCGGCGCCGCTGCAGGACGTGGAGACCGTTTCATCTGCGCCCCGCTTCGAACCAGAGATCGAATCCGTGCACACGGCGCCACCTGCTCCGCTGCAAGAGATCGAGGCCGCACATGCGCCGCTCGACGAGCAGGCGCAATTGCCGCCTGAGCCGCTGCACGACACCAGCAGCGTCACGGCGATGCCGGTGTCCGCCGCCCCGGAACCAGCGGACCTTCGATACTATCTGTCGGAGAGCGACCCACTCGAAGACGCGCCTTCCATCGGCCCCAAAATGGCGGCGCGCTTTGCAGCGCTTGGCATTCACAGCGTCGCTGATTTCCTCGGCCACGATCCGCACGACATGGCGGAGCTTCTCGATGACAGCCGCATCGATGGCGAGGTGCTCACCGATTGGCAAGATCAAGCGCAACTCGTCATGGATGTGCCGGGCATGCGCGGCGGCGGCGCGCAGTTGCTCGTCGGCGCTGGCTATCGCACCGTACACGCCATAGCGGATGCCGACCCGGTTGACCTGTCCGCAGATGTACTGACCTACGCCACATCCTCTGACGGCAAGCGCATCCTACGCGACGGCCAGCCACCCGATCTCGAAAAGATTAAATCATGGGTCACGGCCGCCGCCGCAGCGCTCGCCGCCTGACACAGACAAGCAAGCACGCACAAACTAACGAGCGCCGTCCGTAGAAATGCGGGCGGCGCTGCTCATTTCGCGACACCTGTCGCAGCCTTGCGTTGCCAGACGCGCATGCAATCAACCTTGTATTTTTGCGCATCAGACATCACACTCTAAGCATCCGAGGGGTGCCGGTTGTCCGGCTGAGACACGCGTAATCGAGCGCGGCCACCCTTAGAACCTGATCCGGGTCATGCCGGCGTGAGGGACGGAGTGGCCAATCTCATTGCGAGAACCGACTCCGTGCTGAACCGCTGCACGATGCGGACTTGCGGCAGGAGGAGGCTGTGATGTCGACATCCGAATTTATTGCGGGCCTGATCGGTCCGGCACTGATTGCAATCGCCCTCGCGATGCTCACGAACCGCGCGGCATTGCATGCCATGATCGGTCAGATCTCCGACAACTTTGCCGTGGTGTTTTTAGCTGGCCTCCTGCTGCTCGTGGCCGGCCTCGCGATCATTCGCGTGCATAACATCTGGGACGGCGGCTGGCCGGTGCTCATCACGATCTCCGGTTGGCTAGCGGTTTTCGGCGGTCTCGTGCGCATGATGATCCCTGATCAATCGGCAGCAATGGCCCGCAAGTTCATCGACAACACCACTGCCGTCACAACGTCGGCTCTCATCATGCTCGCGCTCGGCGCATTCCTCTCCTTCAAAGGTTTCGCACTCGGCTGACCCAGCGTCAGCCGCAAAGCATTCGCCATTTCCCTCGCAGAAGGTATCCTATGAACAAGATCACCCGCCCCACCGACCTGATGGTTCCCAAAGTCACGACGGGTCCCATTTCATCGTCGCGCAAAATCTATGATGCACCCGTGGGCTATAGCGACGTGCGCGTGCCGTTTCGCGAAATCGTGCTGACCGAGCAAGCGGGGAAGCGCCCTTCCGCGTCTACGATCCATCGGGTCCGTACACTGATCCAGCCGCCGTCATCGATGTCGAGAAGGGCCTGCCGCGCTTGCGTGAAGCCTGGATCAAGGAACGCGGCGGCGTCGAAACCTATGAAGGCCGCGCCATCAAGCCCGAGGATAACGGCAACGTCTCGGCATCGCACGCCGCCCGCGACTTCACCAACAAGCCGCAGCCGATGCGCGCCATCACGAACGCCCCCGTCACGCAGTTTGAATACGCGCGCGCCGGCATCATCACCAAGGAAATGGTCTACGTTGCCCACCGCGAGAACCTCGGACGCACGGCGGCGCTCGAACGCGCCAAAGGCGCTATCGCCGACGGCGAAAGCTTCGGCGCCGAAATTCCAGAGCACATCACGCCGGAATTCGTCCGCTCAGAAATCGCACGCGGCCGCGCCATCATTCCTGCCAACATCAACCACGGCGAAGTCGAACCGATGATCATCGGCCGCAACTTTCTCGTGAAGATCAACGCAAACATCGGCAACTCCGCCGTCTCGTCCTCAATCGAAGAGGAAGTCGAGAAGATGGTCTGGTCGATCCGTTGGGGTGCCGACACCGTCATGGACCTCTCGACCGGCCGCAACATCCACACGACACGCGAGTGGATTCTTCGCAATTCACCAGTTCCCATTGGCACGGTGCCGATCTATCAGGCGCTCGAAAAATGCGGCGGCGACCCGGTTAAACTGACCTGGGAACTCTATCGCGACACGCTGATCGAGCAGTGCGAACAGGGCGTTGATTATTTCACCATCCATGCCGGCGTGCGCTTGCCGTATGTGCCGCTGACCGCCAATCGCGTCACCGGCATCGTCTCGCGCGGCGGATCAATCATGGCCAAGTGGTGCCTCGCGCATCACAAGGAAAGCTTCCTCTACGAGCGCTTCGACGAGATCTGCGATCTGATGCGCAAGTACGACGTGTCGTTCTCGCTCGGCGACGGCTTACGCCCCGGCTCCATTGCGGATGCCAACGATCGGGCGCAGTTCGCCGAACTCGAAACGCTCGGCGAGTTGACCAAGATCGCCTGGGCCAAGGGCTGTCAGGTGATGATCGAAGGCCCCGGCCATGTGCCGATGCACAAGATCAAAATCAACATGGATAAGCAGCTGCGCGAATGCGGCGAAGCCCCCTTCTATACTTTGGGGCCGCTAACGACCGACATCGCGCCCGGATACGATCACATCACCTCCGGCATCGGCGCCGCCATGATCGGCTGGTTCGGAACATCCATGCTTTGCTACGTCACGCCGAAGGAGCACCTGGGGCTGCCGAACCGCGACGACGTCAAGGTGGGCGTCATCACCTACAAGATCGCAGCTCATGCCGCCGATCTTGCGAAGGGCCATCCGGCCGCCCAGTTGCGCGACGATGCGTTGTCACGCGCGCGCTTCGATTTCCGTTGGGAAGATCAGTTCAATCTGTCGCTCGACCCCGACACGGCGCGCAGCTACCACGACGAGACGATGCCGAAGGACGCCCACAAGGTCGCGCATTTCTGCTCAATGTGCGGCCCAAAGTTCTGCTCGATGAAGATCACGCAGGACGTGCGCGACTACGCGGCCCAGCAAAACGCGCGGATCGGTGAAGCACTCGCCGAAATCCAAGAGGAAGTCGGCGCCATCGATCCGCAATCCGGCGCCGCGTCGGCGAGCGCACTGGAGCGGCAAATGGGAATGGACGAGATGAGCGCGCGCTTCAAAGAAATGGGCAACGAGC
The DNA here is from genome assembly GCA_016716675.1 of Hyphomicrobium sp. GTDB lineage: Bacteria > Pseudomonadota > Alphaproteobacteria > Rhizobiales > Hyphomicrobiaceae > Hyphomicrobium_B. The sequence goes on along the minus strand of JADJVG010000012.1, from coordinate 58,003 downwards.
TTTATCTCGACGCCGATAAGGTGAAGGATTCGGGCTTGGTGCCAGAGCTCAAGCACAAGGCTGCAAACAAGGCATTGGGCTGATGCGCACAACCGGCGGGCGGCGTTAAGCGGCGCCCGCCGCTGCTTCGAGCACCAACGCGACATTGCGGGCGTGGACGGCTTCATAGCCCGCAAAATACGACACCGCACCCGACGCTAACGGCGCCGCGATCAGATCCCGCAAGGCCACGTCGCGCCGCGACGGGTCGCGCTGAATGGCCTGCAGCGCGCGGATGTACTGCTCGGTTGCGTTGATGAAGTCCGCACCATAGCCGCCCGAAGCGATGCGCTCCGCTGCGCCGTGGTTCGGCAGAATGCTGAGTGGCGATAGCGCCCGCAAACGATTGAGATCAACCAGATGGCGCGCGAAACCGTCGGGTTCGGCAACGTACGTGATGGTATCCTCCAGGGTATCACCCGCCAGCAGCAACCGATCCTGGGCCAGCCACAGCACGGTTGCATCATCGCTATGAATATCGAACGTCATAAGATCGACCGGCAGCCCACCGACGTTCAACGTCAAACGGTCCTCAAAAGTTCGTGTCGGCATGACCAGCGGCGCAATCGCCGGCGGCCCCTCGAGGGTGCCCGCTTCGAGCGCCGCCTTGTGGCGCGCGAGATGCGCCGCTGTGCGGACGTTGGCTATGATTTCGCAATCGGCAAAAAAGGCGTTCCCCGCGATGTGGTCAAGATGCCAGTGACTGAGCACCACGGTTATGCGGCGGATGCCTCTCTGTTCCAACGTGCGACGGATGAAGGCCGCATGCGCTATCGAGACGTGCGTGTCGTAGACGAGCGCCTCTTCGCTGTGAACAATCGCATAACTGGCGATGCCGAGCGATAGCGCGCCATCGTCAACCCAATTGGCGCCGTCAGAAAACCGATAGCCCTCCACGCGACCATCATAGAACGCCAACACATTGGGATGCGGTGCCAGAACACGCATGTGAATTTCCATACACGCACTCCTATCGGGTTGTGGATCGAACTTCGTCCGGCGCAAGCGTGCCTTTCGCAACTGTAACTTCACAGCCGCCGCAAAGCATGGCAGCTTTGCAGCATCTTCAACAAACGAAAGGAGGTGATCCGATGTCGAGTGGGATTATGAAGGCTGCGATGTTTGGGTCGCACACGCTTTCATCGGATTGCATCCGCTGACGCGTTGCCTGCGAGCCCGCGATGAGCAAAACAATCGCAGCATTCGCTAAACTCTCACGGGGGCCGCTTTATCGAAGCGGCCCTTTTGATTTGGCAGCACGCACACGAAACTGCGGGGCCGCGAAACAGGCGAAAACAATCAAACCGCGGCACGATTAGCGGTTGACATACTTAAAACTCGATGTGCTCGAATCATCACAGTTGCAAGGATTCTGAGTAAAACGATTCGTTTTCTGTGGAAGACCTGTGGAAGATATTTTAGCTTAGCCCTCGTGGGACAGCTGGTCGGGGGATTAGCTGGGGGTAAGAAATTCCCACCAAATAGCCGGAAGTGCACGTCTTGGGACTGTGCGTCTCAGTTTGTGCAATCGCCCATCGTTTCACGCATGTGCGTAATTGCATGTGTGCGGCGGATTTGGTTTGCGGCGGGCCCGGGGGGGCCTCAGGGCGTCCAAAAGGAGACGGGTGGCCGTAATGCGGCCACCCGTCTCCTTTTCGCGTTTCAGAGGTCACGCGGCGCGAGCAAATCGTGCTGCACGCTCGCTTTATCTGCGCTCGCGGCGCGCGCTATTTACCAAACCACATATCCCAGAGCTCTTTGGCTTGCTCTGAAATCGACTTGCCTGGCGCCGTGGCCGCGGCTTCATCGGCGGCCTCACCACTCGCTGCGTCGCCATTTTCCGCGCGCGGTGTGATCGACGCCGTCGAGCCTGGCGCACCGACCGTCGCAACAGGCGACGCGGCAGTCGCTGCAGCCGGTTCACTGGTTGCAGGACTTGCAGCCGCAGTCGATGTGTCGGCAGCTTCAGCAGCTGGCGTCGCCGCCGCTTGCGGTGCAGCTACTGGCGCGACGGCAGGAGCGGCAACGGGTGCTGTCACTTCCGACGATTTACCAGGAGCAGCCGCCTCGGTCTTGGGGGCTTCGCCGCGGCGCATCACCTTCGATCGTGCGCACGACGCTCGATACCGGGAGATCCGAGCCCGCCTGCGGCAAACCTTTAGCGTCTTTCTCAATCAGCGCATCGAATTCAGTGAGCGTTTCAACTGGTGCCTTGGCGGTCAGATGAACCACCTTGTAACCCTTGTCCTTCAGCGAGGTGAGCAGCAACGGCAAGGCTTTCGCGGTGTTCTTGTGAATGTCGTGGAACAGCAGGATGCCTTTACCCTTCTTTTCAAGCTTATCCATCACGCCTTGCACCAGCTTTTCAGGCGGCTGAAGCTTGAAATCGAAGCTATCGATGTCGGTCGAGAACATCGCAATATTGCGTTTGCCGAGATGAGCAACGGCGTCCGGCGTATCGCGCAGCGTGGGAAAACGGAAGAACGGCGCTATCGGCATGCCTGCAGCGCGCTTCACGGCGCTGACGCCGCGCTCGATCTCATCGCGGCCTTCCTCGAACGTCTTCAGCTTGGCGATGGTCTTGTGGCTCCACGTGTGCGTGCCGACGGTGTGACCGGCGCGAGTGACGGAGCGCAAAATTTCCGGATAGCCGAGCGCCATCTTGCCGATCGAAAAGAACGTCGCCTTCGTGCATTCAGCAGCCAGCGCCGCCAATACGGCTTCGGTCGAATATTTCTGCGGGCCGTCGTCGAAGGTCAGCACGACTTCTTTGGGTTGCAGGAAATCGTAGGCCTTATAGTGCTCGAAGCCAAAGCCCGGACCGCCCGTCGTATCAATCTCAACGGTGCGCCCAACGCCCAGCGCGTTTGCGTTGGCGCAGTGGTCCGGTGACGCTGCCCGTGCCGTGTTTGAGAACATCGACACCGCCGCGACCGAAAGTGCCGCGACGGAAAACGCCGCGATCACGACAACCCGCATTGCAACCTCCAAAAAATATGATTCTTAATGCCCCAGCTTATCACCCGACGCGCACATGGTCGCGCAAAACACGCGGGTTCCAGTTTTTAAGCAGCATTTTCAACGCTATTTTTTGATTGCTCAAAAAGTGTTCTCAACTGCATGACAGGACTGCCGCGTTCGCAGTTGCACAATTTTTTGTTTGGCTTTCTAAAGTCCGCCCAATCCGTTGGTTGTATGGAGTTTCAAGATGTTGCACGGATTTGCAAATGTACGCTGGGCACTTGTTGCCGGCGTTGCATCCCTGTACGCCGCTGGCGCTTCACCGGCATTCGCCGTCTCCGCCCCTGCTTTGCAATCTGTCGGCATGGGTGCGTCCGCCGCCAGCGACGTCGTTAGGGTCCATAGCCGCAATACCCGCCACGCCCACCGTCGCCGCCATCACATCGTCGAGGCGCCGTTCACGCGCGTTGAGACCAGCCGCCACCGCTATCACCGCAACCGCCGCGTGGTCGTCGATGCGCCGTTCGCCCATGTCATGACCGACCGCCACGGACGCCATGTTATCGCGCCATTCGTCGATCTTTGGGTTCCGCGCTAAGGCGCCATCGCCGCCAAAAGGCCAGCGCTCCTCCGGCGTCCATCTGCCGGCTGTGCGCTGGCAGCTTGTCGGCATCCCGGTTGCGACGCGCGCCTTGCCCCAACAACCCCAATTAATGCCTCCGGAATGGTCCGCCACGCAGATTGTATCTGGCGCCCGCTAGCCGGATTGGCCATAATTAGGCCCATCGTTCCGGCTGTAGTGCTCCCAACGGGGACAGAGCAGTTATGGTATAGTATTTTTGGGGGTTCGTTATGTTCAATCGCGTTGCCACGCCTGATCCGCGTACTGTTGATCCCATCCGTTCCCAGTGCTCCACCACCCATGCAGCCGCAAAAGCCGTCGCCGCCGCCATTTGCACAGGCACCAATTCCTCAGCCGATGCGCGCGATCGACACGCCGACGTCTGTGCTTGGCCAGGACATCACGATCTCCGGTCAGCAGTTGGTTTTGAAAACTAAAGGCTCGCTGCTCATCGCCGGACAGATCCAGGGCGACGTGCATGGCGAAAGCGTCACTGTTGGCGAAACCGGCAGCGTCTCCGGCACCATCACCGCACGCACGATTACTGTGCAAGGTGAAGTGCGCGGCGCACTCAAGGGGTCTGCCGTCATCCTCAACGCCACGTCGCGCGTCGATGGCGACATCGTCAAGCAGACGCTGGCGATTGCCGAAGGTGCTCAGTTCGACGGTAGCGTCCGTCGCGCCAAGGACGTTTCGGAAGTCACGCCAGATCTTAGCTAAAAGACCTCGGCTGAAAATCCTGCAGAGCCGGGCATCGTCTCGGCATTGCCGTTGCGTCGGCTCGTTTTGGGCCGCGCACGGCGCATATTCCCGCTGATAGCGGTGACGCTCGCATTGCGCGCGTCACCACATTTGCCGATAGACACATGTGCCGATAGATCAGCACGAACATCCCAGTCTAATCCGAGCGGCGAATTCAGAACGACCGCCCGCGTATCGTCGGATTGACCGTGCGGCAGATCTCCTGAACACGAATGTCGTTACCGACGGTCAGGCACACCTGCCGCTTATAGTTGGGATTCCAGCGGATCTTTGATCCAGAGACTTTCATCCCAAACTCGCGCGCAACTTTGGTCAGCAATTCATCCTGACAGTAGGGTGTCGCGATGTAATTGCCCTGAACGCGCTGATAGCCGTCCTTGCACGCGATGGCTGCCGACGCCGGAGAGAAGCTCCCCGCCAACGCAATTGCCGAAACCGCCGCCGTACCAATCCAAACTTTGATCATCACAGGTTGCGTTGCCATAGCTACCTCCGCAGTGCGATAGGATTACGCTTTGTCGCCGACAAATATCATATTCCTCTTCCCGAGGGGACGCGACACCCGCAGCGCCGCAGCCACCAAGCCGGCCATTAGCCCTGTCGAAGCCGGCCAGAGTGCGCTAGAGAGCGGTTGGAAATCCAGTCCCGCCACACGCACCGCTACGGACTTTGCCCATGATCTCGCTGTATGACACCGCTGGGACTTGCCTCATCAAGCGTGAAGGCGACACCACCGCCGGCCCCAACACGATTTGGATCGACCTGCTCAATCCGACCGAAGAGGAAGAAGCCGAGGTCGAAAAAGCCTTAAATCTGGAAGTCCCGACACGCGCCGAAATGCGCGAGATCGAGGTGTCGAACCGCTTCTACTCGGAAAACGGCGCGCATTTCCTGACAGCCTTTGTCATTCATTCGTCCGAGAAAGAAACAGTCACCACCTCCAACATCACGTTCATTCTGGCCGGCAACCGGCTGATCACCGTGCGCTACGGCGAACCGAAAGCCTTCGCCCTGTTCGCGGACCGCGTCTGCCGCAATGCGGAAGGCTGCATGACAGGATCGCAAGTGCTGGTTGGCCTGCTCGAAATGATCATCCAAAGGATGGCTGATCTGATCGAGCGGCTGCAGGATGAAGTGGAGAGACTTGCGCCCCAGATTTTCGGTCAGAGGTCGGCGCAGCAGGCTCAGGGCCGCCGGCTGGAAGTGATGCTCCGCACCGTCGGCAAGCAAGGCGACATCATATCGAGATCGCTCGAAGCCGCGACATCGCTTCACCGCACCCTGGTCTTCCTCGCCGACGCAGCGCGCGAACGCAATGAAGACGCCAAACTCATGGCCCGCATCGACTCGGCCGATCGTGACATCAATTCGCTTTCTGAACAGTTGCGGTTCGTTGCAGCCCGCACGAGCTTTCTGCTGGAAGCAACGCTCGGCATGATTTCGACCGAGCAGAACCAGATCATCAAGCTCTTCTCGGTCATGGCAGTCATGATGATGCCGCCGACGCTTGTGGCATCCGTTTACGGCATGAACTTCAAGTATATGCCGGAACTCGATTTCCCATTTGGCTATCCGATGGCGCTGGCCTTGATGTTCCTCTCGGGCCTGCTGCCGTACCTCTATTTCCGCCGCAAGGGCTGGCTGTAAACGCGACGTAGACGATCTCAGACGATCTGGGCGGCAGCTAACCCGAGCGCACCGCAGACAGCGAGCGTCGTCATGATGCCGGCATGCAGGCGAAACAGCAGCACCGCTGCCACCGCTGCGATCGCGACCGCCTCCACGTCGAGCGACGCAACGGCTACGATCAAACGGAACGGACCGGCCTCGACCGTTGCCACCGTTCGAAACAGCACATGCAGTGCAAACCAAACCGAAAGATTGAGAATAACGCCTACCACAGCGGCGGTGATGGCGGCCAGCGCTGCGCCGAGCCGTGGCGCCGCCTTCAAGCGCTCGATGTAAGGGGCACCTGCGAAGATATAGAGGAAACACGGCGCAAACGTTGCCCACAGCGTCACGAGTGCTCCCAGCACACCCATGGCGATGCTGTGTGCGCCCTCCGCGCGATAGGCGGCGAGATAGCCGACGAACTCCGTCACCAGAATGAGCGGACCCGGTGTCGTCTCGGCAAGCCCGAGACCATCAAGCATATCGCCGGCACTTAACCAGCCGTGGGTCATGACGGCTTCCTGCGCCATATACGCCAGTACCGCGTATGCCCCGCCGAAGGTCACAATGGCGAGCGTCGAAAAGAACAGCGCGAGCTTCGACAAAACATGATCCCAGCCGAACATCACGACGATGCCGGCAAGCGGCACAATCCAGATTGCCAGCCACACCGCGATGGTGGTCAGCGTCTGCTTCACCGGCACAGGCACCGGCGCGACTGTCGGAACGTCCACGGGGTTCCGAGACATGCCGCGCAGATAGCCGAACACGCCCGCCGCCAGCACGATCAGCGGAAACGGCACCTGCAATAGAAAAATCGCGGCAAACGACAGCGCCGCAATCACGTAGGCCGTAGAGTCCTGCAAGGCACGCTTTGAAATCTTCACCAAGGCTTCGATCACGATCGCCAGCACTGCCGCTTTAACGCCGAGAAAAATCGCACTGACGAACGGCACCGAGCCGAACGCCGCATACAGCATCGCGAGGAGGAGGATCAGCGCCGCACCCGGCAGCACGAACATCAGTCCGGCCGCCAGTCCACCCTTGACGCCATGCAGCCGCCAGCCTGAATAGGTCGCGAGTTGCATCGCCTCCGGCCCCGGCAACAGCGTGCAGAAATTGAGCGCCAGCAGATACGTGCGCTCGTCGAGCCACTTCTTTTCCTCGACCAGGATCTTGTGCATCAAGGCGATCTGCCCGGCCGGACCGCCGAACGAGGTCAAACCAATGCGCGTCCACACCTTGAGCGCATCGGCGAAGGCGGCCGGAGGATGCGCGGTTTCGATTGTCACGCTGTGTCGCCTGTCAGTTGTATAGGAATTCGCCGCGCCGCCATGATACGCCGCCCGTGCCGTCACTGCGATCCGCGTTCGGCGACGCTAACGGGGTTGGGCGACACTTCAACGACGGATCGCGTTTCTACACAGATGCCGGAGGCGGATCAGCGGATCACCATCGCTGCACCGCAGCGAAATGCCGTCAAAATGCCCAAAATCAACGGCCCAAAACGGCCTCCAAGCCCCATCAAAACTGCGGCGTGCCGTCGCGCGCACGAAAGCTGCGACATAAAAAACACCGCCCCCTCAGAGCCTTACCAATTATGGTTAAAATGCGATCAGAACCCCCGGTTGACGGGCCTTCGCGGCGATGGTCCTTTCCGCCGGCCAGGACGGGGGGGCATCCCCAAAATCCATGGTGGCAGTGAAAACTGAGTTCTGGAGTTTGGTTTCGGATCGCACCTGAGAAGCAACTTTCCCAACACCCCCGTTGTCGTGCCGCTCACCTGAGCGGTTGCCCTGCGGCTGACAGCGCGCCATGCGCGCAACTCAGCCTTGGGCGGGAAAGCCGGCTTATTTGACCCGCAACCACTGTCGCCCTTTGCAAAGAGAGGTTCACACGATGCGTTCATTTCTAGGATTTGCGGTAGTCGCACTTGCCGCCATGTTCCAGTCCGCCGCTCCGGCAGCGGCCAACTGGTCATGCAAAGGTCCAGAATTCGTCTGCGGCAAGTCGGCCTCAGCGAAAGCACATACCTACAAGAAGGTTTCCGCCAAACATGCGTCCAAGAAGGCGCATCACCGCAATGCCTCGTATGATGCACCGGTGAAGGCTAAGAAGTCGAAGAAGGTCGCCTATTCGAGCGGCGGATCGATGTCCGGCAAGGCGTCGTATTACTGGCAGCCGCAGCGCGTTGCCTCGGGCGGCTGGTTCAACCCGAACGCCATGACGGCCGCGCACAAGACGCTGCCGTTCGGCACCAAGGTCCGCGTCACCAACCAGCACAACGGCCAGTCGGTCGTCGTGACCATCAACGACCGCGGCCCGTATGTCGCCGGCCGTATCATCGACCTCTCCAAGGCTGCCGCTCACGCGATCAGCATGCAGGGTTCGGGCGTCGTTCCGGTCCAGGTCGCCGTTCTCGGCCGCGGCTAAGTCGCCATCAGTTCGGTTTTCCAAAGTTTGCGGGTGGCGGAAGCATAACTTCCGCCACCCGTTCTATTTTCCGCCACCGAATCACTCTAGCCCGTGGTTACGGAAAGCGACGGGGGGACGGGGCTTTGCAGATTCGCAGAACTATCGGGCAGGCGTTCGCCGTTGCCTTGGCCATGTCTGCCGCCATCGGCACTGCCCAGGCCGACCCGTTCTTTTCATTTTTTGAGACGACCGATTCGCTGCCGGCCGCGCACAGCGCCTCGAAATTGGCGCCCGCCGACGTAACCGCGCCCACAGAGACGGCGGCCATTGCGCCCAGCGCATCCCAACAACAGGCCGCGCTTGGCGCTTGGACCACGATCGTCGTTGCCGCCGCCCAGCAACCCGTCGCCTCCCGCGCCCTAGCGCGCGACGCGCAAAGGCAGCCTTTGCCGGGCCCCCGCCTGACGGGAACCAGCCACTCGCTCAACGGTGTTGCTTCGTATTATTGGCAAGACCAAGTTACCGCGACCGGCGAGCGCTTCAATAAGCGCGATTTGACCGCCGCCCATAAGACCCTGCCATTCGGCACCCGCGTTCGCGTGACCCGCGTCGACACCGGCTCCAGCGTTATCGTCCGCATCAACGACCGCGGTCCCTTCAAGCCGGGCCGCGTCATCGACCTCTCCGAGCGCGCCGCCGAAGAGATCGGCATGACCGGCGTCGGGTTGTCTTCCGTCCGCCTTGAAGTGCTCGGACGCTAGCCGCCCGCTCTCGCTACGTGCCGCTAACCCTGCCGGGCTTTGCCTTGGCTTTGCGCTTGCCCGCCCCCCGCAAAAACCGGTACTTTCCCGCAAGTTTTTAGCCTGCGTATCTGCCATGCAGGCCATCCGTGACCGGGGAAGCATTGCGTCCACCATGAAGAAGCCCGCCACTCCAGCCGCGCCAGCGGTCTCACGCGAGGAAGCGCTCGACATCATCAAGACCGCGATGGTCGAGAAAAAGCTCACCCAGGCTGAACTCGCCGACGCCAGCGACTGTCACGAAAAGACCATTCAGAACCTACTCGGCGGGCGCTCGGTCCGCGATCAGACGCTGTTCGACGTCTGTATGGTGCTCGGTCTCGACTTCCATGGCCTGCGCGACGCCTGGCACGGTGAGACGGTCGCCGTCGCCAACGGCCCGATGGAATTGAAAGGTGATGGCGGCGTGGTCGCCCCCGTCTATATGGGCGCCTACACACGCGCCGCCGTTGATCACTACATCGGCAGCTATCTGACCATCCGCTGGGCCTTCGCCAACGACAAGACGATCGTCGCCTATCGCACCGACATCACCTGGGACCCGGAATGGCCGAGCCTGCTGTTCCAAGAGCGCGATCGGCCCGATGCGCCGTATTCGCACCGTGGACGGCTCTACATTCCGTCATCGTCGATGTTCATTCACCTGGTCTCTCTGACCAAGGGCGCGATGCGCATGATCATCGTCTCGCAGATCGATCGCGAGGGCGTCATGCGCGGTCTGATTACGACACTCAACAAGAAGCGGGCAACGTTTACTCCCGTCGCCACACCGATCGTGTTCGCGCAGCAGACGGCATTTGAACCCGATAGCCTTGGCGAGATTGCCACCGGCAACCGCCATTACGCGCACTACAAAACTCTGCTCACCGATACCGTCGAGCAAGGTTACGCGCGCTTGGTCTAGCTGTTTTGCTTAAGCGCCTTTGCCCATTGCCGACTTGCGCGTCGCTGGTCCGCGCGGACCGGCCGCGATGACGTGCGGCTGATCCGCCCCGGAAATGCCGGGAAAGAAATGCCGCGCCAGATCCACCGTCTCTTTGCGGCCGATGTCGCCGCGATGCGCCGCCAGCCACTTTTCTGTGTGATCGCGGCCCGCGCCATGCAGATAGGTCATGACATTCCAGTCCGGCTTGATGGTCGTCTCTGGATTGAGCGCGCCGGTTACCTCGCCGCCGTCGATGACATGGAAGCGATGCCGTGCGAGGCCCGCCAGGCGCCCTTTCGGCAAAATGCTGCCTGCCGTCTCGCGCACCGCCGTGATGATCTCAATGTCGCGCAACAGCGGGGCATTGAACGTCAGCCTGTTGGTATGGTTGGCGATATCGCGCGCCGTTGTCGGCAGCGTGTCGTTGTCGCGCGGCGACACCATAACCAGCAGCGTATCGCCGACATGGCTTTCGGACGCGAGCGTCACAAGGTCGGGATTGGCGCTATAGCCGCCGTCCCAATACGCCGCGCCATCGATCTCGACCGCATGATGCAGGGTCGGCAGACAGGCAGATGCCAGCACCGCTTCGACCGTCAGCTCGTGACGCCGAAAGAGCCGCGCGCGTCCCGTCGAGACATGCGTCGCCGCAATCAACAGCTCGACCGGCGAATCCCGGCGGATCAATTCGAAATCGACATGATCGGTAATCAGCCGCCGCAGCGGATCGAAGCCGAGCGGATTGAATTCATACGGCGACCACATGGTTGCGATCTGCGCCATCGACGCGGGCCGCGAGAAGCCGTTGAGAAATGGATTGAGTTTGGCAAGATCCGGCACGCCGGATTTGTGAACGGCCTCCCAGATCTTGAACAACTTGGCGCGGGCCTTCTCGCGTGAGCCTTCCGCCAGCCCGGCAGCCAAGCCGATCGCATTCACGCTGCCGGCGCTCGCAGCACTAATCCAGCCGAAGCTGATGCTCGGCTCTTCGAGAAGCCGGTCGAGCACACCCCAGGTGAACGCGCCGTGCGCGCCACCGCCTTGCAGTGCCAGATTGATTTTCAATTTTGTTCGCAAAGCCCCACTGTCCCACGTGCATTCCGGCCGGAACTCCGACCTGAACGTTCACTCTGGATAGATCATGTAGCAAACTTATGTCAGCGCTGACGTAGGCAGGACGATCGGAATTCCTCCGACTGTCGTCACGATTGTCTCAATGCCAAACGCTTGGGCAAGAAGATCATTATTTAGCACGGCTGCTGCAGGGCCATCGGCGATGCAGCGGCCACCGCTCAGAAGTATCACGCGGTGGGCATAACGCAAAGCCATCGATAGATCGTGGATTGCGGTGATAACAGTATTTCCGTCGCAGGCGAGGCGCGAAAATTCTTCGAACAAATGTAGCGAATGCGCGGGATCAAGCCCCGCTGTCGGCTCATCTGCGATCAAAAAGCGCGCTTCCTGCGCAAGTGCCCGCGCGACAAGAACACGCGCTCGTTCGCCACCCGATAACGTGACAATGGGACGCTGAGCGAAGGGCATGACATCCATACGCACCATCGCGGCGTCGATCGCAGCTTGATCTGTAGCACTTTCCGCCGCGGCAAACGACCGATGCGGCAAGCGGCCAAGCGCCACCACGCGCGACGCACCGAGCGCCCAATGCACGGTGCGATCTTGCGGTAGATAGGCGACAGCACGCGCCAGTTCGCGAGCCGGAATATCCGGCAACAGACGGCCATCGAGCCGCACGCGGCCTTCGTCCGGCGTGATCAATCCGGCGAGCGCCTTCAACACCGTCGACTTGCCAGCACCGTTGGCTCCGACGACCGCGACGAACTCACCGCCCCCAATGCGCGTCGAAAAATTTTCGAGCACGCAGCGACCGCCAAGACTGACACGGATCGACTCGGCTGAGAGCGTCAGCACTTCGCGCGCATTGGCTGTCATGGCGCCATCTCCCGGCGCGACGCCAACACGCGCCACAGGAAGAACGGCGCGCCGATCAGCGCACTCAAAACGCCAAGCCGCAGATCGCCTTGCGGCGACAGAAACCGCAGCAACACATCGGCGAACAGCACCATGGCCGCGCCACCGAACAGACACGGCAGCAGCAAGCGCTGCGGGCTATGGCCGACGAACGGACGGATCACATGCGGCACGATCAGGCCGATAAAGCTGATCGCGCCCGCAACCGCCGTCGCCGCACCAACCGCCAACGCCGAGCCGGCGATCACCTTGAAGCGCAGGCCGGTCAAATCGACACCGAGATTCTTGGCGGCATCTTCGCCGAGGCTCAGCGCTTCGAGATCGCGCCCGGTGGTCAGCAGCATGGCGATACCGATCAGAATGAGCGGCGTTGCCAGCCAAACGTGAATGAGGCTGCGATCGGTCAGCGAGCCCATCAGCCAGAACATGATTTCGGTTGATGCAAAGGGATTGGGCGACAGGTTGAGCGCCAGCGATGTCAACGCACCCGCGACGCTTGAGACGGCAACACCAGCGAGGATCAGCGTCGTTGTCGATCCGGTGGCGCCCGCAAGTGCAACGATCGCTATGGCCGCCGCCGCCGCGCCCGCCAACCCCGCCATCGGCAAGGCCATGGCGATGCGGCCCGCAAGGCCCGAATGGATGGCCATCACCGCGCCCAGCGCCGCGCCGCCCGAGATACCGAGCAAGCCCGGTTCAGCCAGCGGATTGCGCAGATAGCCTTGCAGGACCGCGCCCGATAGCCCGAGCGCCGCGCCGATTAGAAAGCCAAGCACAGCGCGCGGCACCCGAATTTCTGTAAAGACCAGTTGCGCCGCCGCCGGATTGTCTGGCAGGCCCCAGCCCTCAGGCCCGATCCACAGCGACAGAAAGAACGCTACGATCGCCAGCCCAGCGGTCGTCAGCACGGGCGCCACCGCCACCCAGCGGCCCGCTGTCATTGCGCAAGCCTCTCGTCCGCAGGCGTCGTGGCGTGCGCAAATCCCGTCGCCTTCATCGATGCCAAAATCTCGACGGCGTCAGCAATCTTCGGCGTTGCGCACATCCAATACGGCATCGGCAGATGCACGCTCGGACGCTTATGCATCAGCTGTTGAAGCGCGGGGTGGCGCAGATTATCCGCCAGCACGGTGCGAAAATCATTGGGCGCGTTTGCCAGCACCAGCAGATCGGGCGGAGTCGTCACCAGTTGTTCGAGCGGCAGGCGTCCGCCGGCGCCCAGCGCCAGATCGCGCGCCATATTGTGATAGCCGGCCGCCGTCAGCGCGGCGTCGAGCAGGCTTTCTGGTCCTGAAACAAAACTGCCAACCTGATAGGCAATCGCCGTCGGCCGCGATTGAACGGTCGAGCGCACCGCGTGCAGGCGGTCGTCGAACGTCCGCAAGACCTCTTCGCCGCGCGAGACTTCACCAACAGCCGCCGCAACCTGGCGCAGCGTGGCGCGCATGCCGTCGAAGTCGACCGCCATCGGCACGATCACCACCTTCCTGGCCGAGACGGCGCAACAGATCGACGGTCGCACCGGTTGTATACTCGCCGGCAATTACGAGATCGGGGTGGAGGGCGAGAACTTCTTCGGCCGTGCCCTTCAACTTCTTGAACGGTTCCAGCCGCACCGCATCCGCCGACAGCGTCGGATCGGTGGCGAGATAGCTGACGCCAGCGATACGTTCCGGTTCCACCAGATCGAGCAGCAGCTGATCGGTGCACAGATTCAGCGAAACGATTCTGCGCGGCGGCTCGGCTGCCTCGGCAGAGGCGAGCACAAACGCAGCGGCGCCAAGCGCAACCACCGTTCGCAACATGCCTCTGAGACGTCGCAAAACCACCGAACCACTATCCTTCGTTGTGCGGAGAGCCGGGCGAGAACGTCCTCGCCCGGCGCACCATCTTAGTAGTTAAACCTTACGCCTGCGAAAGCACCAATGCCGGTTGCTTCGAAACCCGCCGGCACTTCGTACTGCTTATCGAAAAGGTTATCGATGCGGCCGAACAGGCTGGCGTTGTCATTGATCCTATAATCCGCGGCAACGTTAACGACCACATAAGACGGCAGCGTTGTCGGAGAGAAGGTTACCCGGTCAAAGTCCTGGCTCTCGCCGGTATAGAGCACACTCACCGTCAACAGCAGCGGATCGATCGGCGTCCACCCGGCCGACACCCCGAACTTGTGGCGCGGACGGCGCGCCAGTTCAGCGCCCGTAATCGCGTTGATCGCATCGGTGAACGTATAGTCGGCGCGGAACCGCAGGTCTTCCGTCACGTCGGCAGAAGCAAACGCTTCCACACCCGACGTTTCCGCTTCGCCAACGTTGACGACCGTCGAAGAGAACGTCGCCGGATCAGACACGAATTCGATCAGATCCGTGATGTCGTTTTGGAAGTAGGTTGCACCGAAGCGCACCTTGCCATCCAGAACGGCCTGCTCGAAGCCTGCATCCCAACCGGTGCTTTCTTCAGGGCGCAAATCACGATTGGCGAAAAACAGGAACTCGGGAAAGTCGACGAACCGGTCAACCAGCGACGGCGCCTTGAATGCCTTGCCGTAACTGGCTTTCAGCGTCGTGCCTGTCTGCTCGATCAGATACGACGGTGCAATTCGCCACGTCGTAACGCCGCCGAAGCTCTCGTTGTCGTCATAGCGGACGTTGCCGGTGACGAACAGGTTGTGCACCGGCTCGGCTTCGAGCTGCACATATCCGCCGCTGTTGGCTTCCTCCGCCGTAACAGCACCGGTATCGAGCCGTTCGTTCTGATAATCGGCACCGACAACCGCCGTCCACCCAGGGCTCAACGTCACGACGGTGCGCCAATCGTATTTGATCCGGTCGCCGTCGCTGGTCGTCGAATTGGCCAACACAACAGGGTTCAACGTATCGTAGCCCGTCTCGCTGTAGCTGACACCAAAGAAGCTGGTTGCAGCGCCGCCGAGCGCCTTCCACACCACTTCACCGCGCGAGAACAGTTGTTCCGTCGATTGATGGCGCTGGAAGTTCTCGGGCCGCGACGTGAACGTGCCGAGATCAAAGCCATCGGCAGTGAAATCAAGATCGGCCTGCGTGTAGCGGAACACGCCGTTGACCGACAGTTCCTTCGAAACGTCGTAACCGAGCTTGGTCGAGAACGTCCAATTCTCGTAATCGTTGCCGAAGCGCCGCGTCCCGGGCAGCAGAATGTCGAGCGGCGTCACCGGAATGTCGCTGGCACGATAATGCCCAAGATTGAAGGCGTAATTGAAACCGTTCTGACCGCCCGACACACCGGCGTTCTGATTGAACGTGCCGAACGATCCACCTTCCACCATGCCTGTGAACTTGGGCGGTCCTTCGCCCTTTTTCGTGTAGATCACGATCACGCCGCCAATCGCGTCGGCGCCGTAAAGGCCGCTCTGCGGGCCGCGCAGCACTTCGATGCGATCGATGTCGCCGGTCAACATTTGACCAACGTCGAACGTGCGCCCGCCACTGGCCGGGTCGCTGACGTCGATGCCATCGACGTAGATTTTGGTGTGATCGGATTCGGTGCCGCGCATAAAGATCGCCGCGCGCGCACCCGGACCACCGCCCTGCACGATCTGCACGCCTGGGATGGATCTCAGAACATCAGGCACCGTGCGATACTGCCGTGCCGTGATCTCTGCCGCCGTCACGACACTGACGGAACTCGCGATCTGTTCGATGGGCGTATTTAACCCGGTCGCTGAAACCGCCGTTGCCGCGGCCGTCTCATCGTTGGCAGGCGTCGCACCAGCAACGGCGTCGGCACCTTCGACAGGTTCTTCTGGCTTGGCTGCGGATGGCGACTTGCGAGGCGGCGTCGCGGTTTGCTGCGCGGCGGCGGGTGCCTGATCAGGCTTCGCGCGCTTCTTCTTCACTGCGGGCTGGCCGGATGTGACGCCATCCGTCACCACGATTTCCGGCAGCTCCACAGGCGGCGATGTTGCGAGCTGCGCATGGGCTTGCCCGCCTGCCAGCGCAACCGTGCCAAGCACGACCGTTGCACCAAGCGCGCTTCGTTTCACTTGCAGATATGTTGGTCTCTTCGACATATTTCCCCCGTCACTGCGACATGACAGGAAGCAACAGCAGCGTACCGTTCACGCAATCATCGACACCACCCGGCGTTCCTCGCGCCGGCGGATGTCATTTCGAACGTGTCTCAGCGGATAAGCTAAAGACCCACGGCATTCCTGATGCGGCTCCCCACCGGTTCATCAGTCGCCACAACGGGTATCCGCTCTTCCGCGCGCCCCGCGCGAGAGATGGGCGACATGCGCCGGCAGGTCTCCCTGGCTCGCGGCTCAAACGCTTCCACCAGCCTTCCCGACGTCGGATCAAACTGACCCTGGCCAGTGGCACATGTGGCAGAAGCTCGCCGCTTACAGTTGCGGGGGCAGCCCCGGAATTACGTTTGCTGAAACACGTTTCAGCGCGCGTGCACCGGATTCCCATTTTCACCGAATACCGCTTACGCGGCACCGGAACCGTCACGAGACGTATCTGTTCAGATCAGATCACCGCCGTCAAGCGCGGCACGTTTATCCTGTGGCAAAACCGCTTCACTGGACAGGCTCCAGCACCGACTCGCTCAGCTTCACGATCGGACCACCGGGAGTTTCCATACCACGCACCGCAAGGCGAACGCGCAACCTGTCGCCGCTCTTGAAGAACGTGAACAGGTTGTAGCGCGCCAATGGATCGTCTCTGTAATAACGCGCGCCCGATGCCGATCCGCCGCCGACGACGGGCAGCGGACCGTTGATCGTGTTCAGCCACGTCAATTGCTGTTTGTGGTTATGTCCATAGAGCACCAAATCAGCGCCGTTCTTTTCAAGCATCCGTTGAAACACGCTGGCATCTTTCAATGCGCGGCGCGGCGGCGCCAATCCTGCCAACGGCGGATGGTGGATCAGCACCACGCGGATCAGCCCTTCGTCGCCAAGCCGCTCCAGCAGATCGCGCGTGACTTCGATTTGATCCGGGCCAAGCCGTCCGGCCGCGACGAACGGTGGCGTTTCAACCGCGGAATTCAAACCGATCAAGGCCAGCGGGCCTATTCGGCGCACGAATGGAAAGGCATGCGTATCGGCATCTCCGCCCATGTAATCGGCCCAGCGGCCTATGCCCATATCGCCGTGCAGACTTGAATAAATATCATGATTACCGGGGATCACCGTGACACGCTCCGCTGGCCCGACCGTTGTCAGCCAATCGCGCGCGGCCTCGTATTCCTGCGGCAGCCCGAGATTGATGAGATCGCCGGTTATCGCAATGTGGTCGGCGCGCAGGTTTTTGGCGTCGGCAATCAGCCGGTCGGCCGCCGCGCGCTTATGCACCCCGCGGCGCTTGGTATGCCAATTGAAAAGGCCGAGCATGCGCTTGGGATTCCAATAGTGCGGCGTAAATCCGGTAATGGGCGACAAATGCACGTCGGTAAAATGCGCGAGGGTAAATGTCTCTGTCATGGCTATCGTCGGGGAAATTCTCGGGAGCAATGTCGGTCGGGATCCCAGAAATGGGCGTGCATCAGGCTTGTGCCACGGTGAGGCGGCGGCACGCTAGCATACCTGACTTGCAAAGCACGCGCGAACACGGTCAAACAGTGCGGAACGCGGGCAATTCAGGAACCGATCGGCCGTGCCAGTCGCAAAATTCGTCACGCGCGGCTTTCAGCGCTATTGGCGCATCTCGCGCGGCTTGACGCTTGGCGCGCAGGGGTGCGTGCTCGACGCTTCGAACCGCGTCCTCCTGATCCGTCACACCTATCGGCCCGGCTGGCATTTCCCTGGCGGCGGCGTCGAAAAACGCGAGACCGTGCACACCGCGCTGGCGCGGGAACTCGACGAAGAGGCCGGCATTCTCATCGACGGCCGCCCCGAGCTATTCAGCATCTACGGAAACGGCCAACTGTTTCCGGGCGACCATATTGCCCTGTTTGTCGTGCGCTCGTGGCGCCAGCCGCGTATTCCCAAACCCAATGCCGAAATCGCCGAGCAGGGCTTCTTTGCCCGCGACCAACTGCCATCCGCTCTCAATCCGCCAACGTTCAGGCGTATTAACGAAATCCTGGACGCTAGCGCACCCGCAGAGATGTGGTAGAAGCCCGCTTCCAAACATGGGATTCCACGTCATTGTCCGCGCCCCTTATGAAATCGTCCATCGTCACCCGCCCGGCCACCGGGCAGGACCTCGCCGCTATCACCGCGCTGCAGGCGCGCGTGTTCGGCCCCGGCCGGTTTGCGCGCTCAGCCTATCGCGTACGTGAAGGCCATGGACTGATGTCGCGCTTCTGCCGCGTCGCCGATTGCGACGGTCGCCTGATCGCGACGGTGCGCATTACCGTCGCCACGATTGGCGGCGTGCCGGGTGCGGCGCTGCTCGGCCCCGTCGCGGTCGATCCCGAATTTCGTGGCCAGGGCTATGGCCGGCAGCTCGTGTCTGAAGCGCTCGACGCCTTGAAGGCGGCCGGGTTCTCGCTCGTCGTGCTGGTCGGCGACGAGCCCTACTATGGCCGCTTCGGCTTCAAGCCGGTGCCATTCAAATCAATCGCGTTTCCGGGTCCCGTTAATCCGGCGCGCATTCTTGCCGTTGAATTGGTGGCGGGCGCGCTTCCCCGCTATCGCGGATTGGTTGCCGCCGCGCCAACGCCCGATGGCGGCGGCAACGCCTGATCCACCTGCGACGCTTGATTGGGTAGCACCGTTGCACAGCGGCTGAAATCGAGCGTGCAGGTCACGGCCTCGCCATCATAGCGTTGCTCACCAACCGTAACGCGCGCTCCACCCTTGAACTGAATTTCGTTTGCCCCAGGATGCAATTCGATTGCATCGGCGCGGCCCAGAATAGCAAATTTCGCGACGCTGATTTCAGCGTTGCCGCGCGCGATCGTAACGCCGGTTTGCGGATCTGCGTCCTGCTCGTCAGCACTCAATACAGCACCGTGCGGAAGCCGCGCGTGCGCTGGCGTGATGAGCCCGCTCGCTAAAACGCAACTGACCGCAATACCGCGCAACACGCCGCTCACGCAGGCACTCCCGTGACAACACTCAGCGCATCCACAAAGGCTGCGCGTCGCTGGCATAAGCGCTGCGCGTGGCTGCATGGGGACATCACTGTGGCGAACTGGCGGATATATAGCCGTCCAGCCGTAGACGGGGCGTTGACGGCGCACGACGCCTGCTTAGCGGCTCAGGCGATGCTCGCCAGACCGGCGGCCAGCCCGCTCATCTGATCGTCGGAGAAGGATCCCTTGGCGCGCAACAGGCGCACGCCGCACCGATCCTCACGCTTCCAGACCAGGGCGCAAGGAAAGTCTCCGATTTCGCTGATCCTTATCGTCAGCTCTGCACCGACCTCGACCGGCAGATCGCGCGACAGCCCGAAGCCGCCTTCCGATGCGTTGATGATCGTCACCGGCCACATACCGACGCCTGCCGCTTCGCAAAGGGCCGGCCACTTGGTCGGATACCGCGGATGCTGGCGGCGCTGCGCCGGGTTTTCACTTTCGCGGACCGGTTCTCCCTCTTCGGGAATGTTCGCAATCTCAAGGTTGGACGACATGGAAGGATCCATACAGTCAGGGCGAAAAAACTGGGCAGACTCAAAATCGGCCGCCGGCGCTCGCCAAAAGTACGCGAATTATTCACTTTATACACGCGTAAGTTGCAACATAGTCCACAAAAGATTAGCAATGTATGAACGACGGCAGTGGACGGTCGTGAATTTAGCGGGCCACCGCCCTGTGTGGACCCGCGCGGGAAGCTGCCACCGGCCGCGGCGACCCGCCAAGGACTAGCCCTGGAACGGGTCCTTCATCAGGATCGTGTCGTCGCGCTCGGGCGATGTCGACAGCAGCGTCACCGGACACTCGATCAGCTCTTCAAGGCGGCGGACATACTTGACGGCCTGGGCCGGCAATTGCGCCCAGCTGCGTGCGCCGCGCGTCGAGTCCTTCCAGCCTTCGAAATCTTCATAGATCGCCACGATGCGCTCCTGCTCGCTGGCGCTTGCCGGCAACCGGTCGAGGCGTTCGCCGTCCAGCTCATAGCCGACGCAGATGCGGATCGTGTCGAAGCCGTCGAGCACGTCGAGCTTAGTCAGCGCGATACCGTCGATGCCCGATACCTTGCAAACCTGGCGTACCAACACGGCATCGAACCATCCGCAACGGCGCTTGCGCCCGGTGACGGTGCCGAATTCATGACCGCGTTCGCCGAGCTTTTCGCCGATCGCGTCGCTGAGTTCGGTCGGGAACGGGCCGGAGCCGACGCGCGTCGTGTAGGCCTTGGCGATGCCGAGCACATAGCCGACCGCGCGCGGACCCATGCCGGAGCCGGTCGCCGCCTGTGCCGCAACCGTGTTCGAAGAGGTGACGAACGGATAGGTTCCATGATCGATGTCGAGCAGCGCCCCCTGCGCGCCTTCGAACAGAATGCGCTTGCCCTGCCGGTTGGCCTTGTCGAGCAGATCCCACGTCACATCCATATACGGCAGGATTTTCGGCGCGATTTCGGTCAGCTCCGCCATCAGCGTGACTTTGCAGATTTCCGGCTGACCAAGACCACGCCGCAGCGCGTTATGGTGCACCAGGATGCGATCGACCTTGGATTCCATCGCCTCAAGATTTTTGAGATCCTGCACGCGGATCGCACGGCGGCCAACCTTGTCTTCGTAGGCCGGACCAATGCCCCTTCCCGTCGTGCCGATTTTGCCGGCGCCGGCAGCGGCTTCGCGCAACTGATCGAGTTCGCGGTGCAGCGGCAGAATGAGCGTGGCGTTTTCAGCGATGCGCAGATTGTCGGCGGTGATCGCCACCTTCTGCTTGGTGAGCCTTTCGATTTCCGCGAGCAGCGCCCACGGATCGATGACGACACCGTTGCCGATGACCGCGAGTTTGCCGGGGCGCACCACGCCCGACGGCAGCAGCGACAGCTTGTAGGTATTCTCGCCGATGACCAGCGTATGACCGGCGTTATGACCGCCCTGGAAGCGCACGACCACGTCGGCGCGTTCCGACAGCCAGTCGACAATCTTGCCCTTACCCTCGTCGCCCCACTGGGCGCCAACCACTACGGCGTTGGCCATCTTCTAACACCTCAAAGTTTGGCCCCAGCAAGCGCCAGGGCCATTCATGTAACGACGCCATTATCAAGCGCTAGTCTTATATCGGAGATTCGAGGGCGGCGAGGCCCCCTTACGGCCCATAGATGATCGACTTCGCCGCAGGCCACGAGATCCGATAGCCCATTTCCAGCACCTTTTCCTCGTCCGGCTCCAGCTTGGCCTCAAAACTCAAGACGCCGCGCTTATCTTCGAAGTCACTCTTGGTTGGCGTCGTGCGCCCAGTATATTCGACCTTGATGTCCTGGTTCTGCGACACCGGAATGCGATCCAGAACACTGACTTGAATGGGCCGCTCGTGCAAATTTTTGAGCGTGACGCGGAAATTGCGGCTGTCTGTGTGCGACGTTGAAATCAGCCCGCTCTCGCCGCGCTTTTCTTCCAGCACCACATACTTGACCTTCAATTGATCATCGACGCCGAAGCCGAGGTCATGGTCTTCGCCCGGTTGTAGCAGCGGCAAATTCGAGGTGCCGGCGAAGGTGCCGTCGCGGAACAGATACACCCGGCCCGGCAGCAACGGCGTGCCCTTCGGCATTTTGAGTTTTGCATAGAGATAGGCGTTGGTTTCAACCTTCGGGACCGTGCGGCTCGACAGAACCGGCTCCAGGCTATCGGTCATCAGGATCACACGCTTGGCTTCGCCATTGCCAGTCACCGACACCTTGCCCGGCACCGCAAACGTCGCGTCGAATGGCGCGGTCGTCAAAGCGGCTTCGGTTTCGGCCACCACCTGCGGCTCAGGCGCGGCACTTGCCATCGGCATCGCTGCCGCCGCCATTTCGGCCATCTCGGCGCTGCCGCTCGCACCGTCCATATCCTGCTGAATATTTTCAGGGCGGCGCAGTGCTTTCGCCATTGGCTGTGGTGCGGAAGCTGGCTTTATAACCGGCTCGAAATCGACGATCTGCGTTTCAAGCATTGGCGCCGACGCGCCTTCCGATGGCCGCGCCGTCGAAAGCTGCAACGTCACATCATACCAATTTTCGCCCGATCTCTGGGTGATCGCGGCACGGCGCGCTAAATCCATTGTGGCCGGTGCCGTTTTCGATCCGGTCTGCAAACGCGCATCGTATAGCGGCACCCAGTTCGCGTCTTGCACTTGATAGCGGATGGTAAAATCCGCATCCAGCGGGCTCGCGGCTTCCACATACACGCGCACTTCCGTCTGGTGGGTTTTGGGTGGCGCCAATTCCGCCAGCGTCTTTTCGAGATCCTCGATATTACGATCGATGTTGCGGGTTTTGAGCTGCGCGTCGATGGCGAGCTTGCTGGCATCCGCCGTGCCCTGCGCAATGATCGAAAGTACGCGCGGCCAGTCTTCGCTGGTCCCGCCAACACCACCGACGGGCGCCGGCCGATGCGGCAATTGCGCGAGATTGGCGATCAGCTGCTTCTGCGTTTCGGCCGCTTGCACCTGGGCTTCGATCACCGTTTTCTGGTCACGCAGCGATTCAAGTTCGTCTTCGATGCGTTTGCGATCCCCGTCCGCCGCCTGGCTTTCAGCCCGCGCCAAGAACTTGCGCGCGGTATCGACCGAGCCGATATCAAGCTTGCCGGTCGCGGTTCCTTCGACGCGGATCGAGCCCTGCACGGCACCGGCTGGGATGTCGTTGAAGATGACGGTGTGTTCGCCCTTTTCCAGCTTCACCTTGGCAACGCGCGTCACCTCGGCCCCCTGCAGGAAGACCGTCACGGCGCTGATGCGCGACGGCGCGGACACGTCCGCCGCGAATGCCGGCATCTGAGACGACAGCAACAAGCAGATTATCGAAACGGCCAAACGCATATCGGAGATTTCCCTTATCGGCTTCGCTGAAATGAGACCCACGTCCTGCAACAACACTGTGTCGTCTTAAGCGAGAGACCGGTGGAGATTATGGCTGAAGCGGTGGCCAAACAAAAGCCACGCCCCTCCCCCGAGGTTAACCATGGGGATAAGCCGTTTACCAATCCATCGGCCCGCTGCAACCGCCCATCAAGCGCTGGTGCGGTCCATGACTTCGCCATAGGCCCAATCGAGCCAGGGCGTCAGATCAGCAAGGTCTTGACGCTCGACCGTCGTGCCGGTCCAGATCCGCAGCCCAGGCGTCACGCCGCGATATGAAGCGATGTCGAAGGCCGCACCTTCGGCTTCCAGCAGCGCACTCATCGCCTGCGTGACGGCAAATGCCGCCTCGTCTCCGCGCGCAGTTACGGCGGGGTCAGCAAACCGCATGCACACCGATGTGTTCGACAACGTCGCCGGATCAGCGGCCAGCCGCTCAACCCAGGCCGTGCGTTCGATCCAATCGTAGATCACTTTGGCATTGGTATCGGCGCGCGCGATGGTCTGCTGCAATCCGCTGATGCTTTCCACCCACGACAATGAATCGAGATAGTCCTCAACGCACAACATCGACGGCGTATTGATCGTCACGCCTTCGAATACATTATGTATCACGCCGCCGGCGCTGGTCAGGCGGAACAGCTTCGGAACCGGCCACGCCGGGCGATGCGTTGCGAGCCGCTCAATCGCGCGCGGCGATAGGATCAACATGCCGTGCGCGGCTTCCGAGCCCAGCGCCTTCTGCCAGGAATAGGTCAGCACATCGATCTTGCTCAAATCGATCGGCTGGGCAAACAGCGCCGACGTCGCGTCGCAGAACGTCAGGCCCGCGCGATCGTCCGCGATCCAATCGGCGTTCGGCACACGCACGCCGGTCGTTGTGCCGTTCCAGGTGAACAGCACATCGCGCGAGAAATCCGCCTTGGAAAGATCGGGCAACACGCCCCACGCAGCCGGATCGAACGTGCGCAAATCCTTCAGGCGCAATTCTTCAACCGCGTCGCGCATCCAGATGCGGCCGAACACTTCCCACGCGAACACATCGACGCCACGCGGCCCGAGCAGGTTCCACATCGCGATTTCAAACGCGCCCGTATCGGACCCCGGCAGAATCGCAATTTCATAGCCTTCCGGCACCTGCAGCACGCTGCGCGTCATATCAACGGCGCGCTTCAGCCGCGCGCGGCCATCGACTGAGCGGTGCGAGCGCCCGGCGAGCGCGCTTCTCAAAACGTCAGGCGACCAGCCTGGGCGCTTTGCGCATGGCCCCGAGGAGAAATATGGACGCGACGGCTTCTTCGATGGTTTTGAAAATCGAGACATGATGGTGCTTCACTCAAAGTCGGCAGAAAAATTGTGGAGACCACCGCCTAGCACACCGAGACCATTGAGTTGAACTAAAAAAGGCGGCCCGAAGACCGCCTTTTCCAAAAGCCGTTGAGGTCGATTGCCTCAGTTGACATTGAAGCGCAGACCCGCGCGCAACTGGTGGACGTTCTGATCGCCGATCTCGACGCGCGACTCGACGCCTGCGATGTTCATCGCAAAGTCGGTGCCGCCCATGTACAGATAGCGATAGCCGACATCCACCGCGGCGATTTCCGAGATGTCGTAGCTGAAGCCGACCATCGCGGCCGCTGCGATGCTGATCGTGTCGGCACTGTCCGATGTCGAGTACGACGCTACGTCCCGCGTGCCACCGCACGACACTTCGGCATCGCAAGACGTGATGGTGGTTGTGTGCTGGCGATCGAGTTGGTTCCACACGAAGCCGATACCGGCGCCGATATAGGGCGTGAAGCCGCGATAGCTCGACATGTCGTAATACATGTTGGCCATCCACACCGTACCATCGACATCGACCCGGTCCGTGACATGGATCGTGGTCAGGCGGTCGGCAACGGAACCATCGCCGTCGAAGTCGCCGTCCTGGCGGGCATCTGTACCGTAGGTGTCGACAAAGCCGTCAAAATCGGTGTCGTAGTAGGAATTGGATTCCCAGGTCTCGCTGCCGTTGATGTAGGCTTGATCATTCGAGCGCTTTTCAACTGTCGCATCGAGTCGCCAGCCGCCGCCCAGATAGTAGCCGACGCCGCCGCCGAAGGTGGACAAGTTGGAGAAGTCTGACGTGAACCACGTCGGGTCAAGATCCTGAAGTGTTGGGCCATCGGCGAACGTTCCAGCATAACCGTCGCCGTTCTGATAAAGGTGGCCATACTTATAGCCGCTCTCCGAGAAATCCGGTTCGCTAACCGTGCCGATGCCGGCATCGAGGCGGAAATACCAGGACGGCTTGAAATCAGGCACAGGCACCGGGGCAGGCACAGCAACGGCTGGCGCCGGGCTCATGTCCTTGATGCTGCCGTCGCTGCCAACGGAAAAATCCGCTGCATTTGCGGACGATGCCGCAACCGCAACAAGCGCTGCCAGCGAGACGCACGCAATCTGAACCTTCATAGCCGGAAATCCCTCATAATCGAATTTCGTGCGTGTGCTTCTGGCACTCAATCGCAGCACGAAAAACCTGATCAAAATCTTGAACCCTGTGCGGGCCAGTTGAGGGGAGCGCTGGCTTCCAGCGAGACAGTCCTGTACGCCCCGGAACAACCGGTTCGTGCTACGCGTGACAAGCTACCAGGACACAAAACGCGAAAGCCATTGGAACGAACCGTACCTCTGGCCGTTAATGGCAGAGCGAAATGTTCGCTTCGCCAAGTCGTCGTCAGCGGCTGCAGAGTACGTCCGCAGCCGCCGCGCGGTAATTAGTTCAGGTTGTAGCGAAGGCCGACGCGGAGTTCGTGCGCGGTGATGTCTTCGACGGTCGGATCGTCAGCGGTCTGTACGCCGCCAACCGTTCTGACGACGGCACCCGTTTCAGCGTCACCCAGCCAGAGGTAACGGTAGCCGATGTCGAGCGATACCTTGCGGCCCGAGTCGACGTACATCGGAACATCCTTCATGCCGCCGCCGACAACCTGCTGCTGACCACCCCAGAGGTTGATCGAAACGCCGGCCATCAAAGCCGCAGCGAATTCGGTGTTCGAACCGCTGTCGATGGTCGCGATGCCGCAACCGCACGGATCGGTCACAGTGCCGGCGCCGGTCTGATGGTGAACGAAGCCGATGCCGCCGCCGACGTACGGCGTGAAGCGACGACCGAGATCGAAATCATAATAGAGGTTGGCGAGGAAGAGGTCGCTCTTCAGGTCGAAATCGCGCACGCCGTCCATGCCGAAGCCGCCGCTGCCGACGACTTCACCCGACACGTCGCCGCTGAAGCGGTGGTCATACGTCAGGTCGCCACGCAGCCGGTCGGAGAAGTTCATGCCGACGCCGCCGCCGATGGTCCAGGCATCGTCGAAGCTGGTGTTGACCATGTCGAAGACCTGCACGCAGGTACCGCAGGTCATCGTCTCGGAGATGTCAGGCGACGTGTTCCACGAATAGCCGCCATCGAGGCGGACGTAGAACGAGCGATGCGGCGCCGAATAGGTAGGAACGTAACCACCATCCTTGATGGATCCGCCGTCGTAGTTGCCAAGATCGGCTGCCATCGCACCGCCAGCACTGCCAACCATGGAGGCGGTGCCAAGGACGAGGGCCGCGCCGAGAAGTGCAGTTGCGCGTATGAAGGCCATTTGAGTTCCCTTTCGGTGTCGAAGCAGACCCCGTAATGCCCGGGTTCCGTGGTGATGAAACTTGCGATCACTACGGACTATCGACGACAAGATTTAAGGGAGCCTTAATGGCCGGAAGATTTTGGCACGCTGTTGCATTCGTTGCATTAACGAAGCGTTAAATTGAAACAGGCGCGAAGTCGCTCCGCGCCTGCCAAAAATCGAATAGATGCCGCCTGCTCAGAATGCCATCTGAGGCAGCAGAATCAAGCTGCCGCGGCCGCCGCCGATTTGACAGCATCGACGATGTCGCCGACCACAGATTCCACCATGCCCTCGTCATCGCCTTCTGCCATCACGCGAATGAGCGGCTCGGTGCCGGATGGGCGGATGACCAAACGTCCCCGGTCTCCCAACCGAAGTTTGGCCCCCTCGATCGCCTTAACGACGCGCTTATCTTCCAGCGGTTTGCCGCTTTCATAGCGCACATTCCGCAGTATCTGCGGCAGCGGCTCAAAGCGCGCGCATACTTCCGAAACCGGTTTCCCGGTCTCGACGACGCACGCCAGCAACTGCAGCGCCGACACCAGACCATCGCCGGTGGTCGTGAAATCCGACAGCACGATATGGCCAGACTGCTCGCCGCCGACATTAAACCCATGTTTGCGCATGTGTTCTGTGACGTAGCGGTCGCCCACGGGCGTGCGCGCCAGCGACAAACCGATGGACTGCAAATAGCGCTCAAGCCCGAGGTTGCTCATCACCGTTGCAACGATGCCGCCCGCCGACAATTTTCCGGCCTTATTCCAGCTATCGGCAATGACCGCCATAAGCTGGTCGCCGTCAACGATAGCGCCCTTTTCATCGACAATGACGACGCGATCGGCGTCGCCATCGAGCGCGATACCGATATCGGCACGCACTTCATGTACTTTTTCAATCAAGGCTTCGGGATGCGTCGAGCCGCACTTAAAATTGATGTTGCGGCCATTCGGGTCAACGCCAATCTTAATGACTTCCGCGCCTAATTCCCAAAGCGCCTCGGGGGCGACTTTATATGCTGCGCCATGCGCGCAATCGATAACGATGCGCAGGCCATCGAGGCGCAGATGCTTGGGCAGCGTGCGCTTGGCGAATTCGATGTAGCGTTCCTGGGCGCTTTCGACCCGCGTCGCACGGCCGATTTTGTCGGATTCCGCCAGCAGTGACCGGGTATCGCCGTCGATCAAATCCTCGATCTGGCGTTCCATGTCGTCCGAGAGTTTGTACCCGTCGGGATCGAAAAGCTTGATGCCGTTATCATGGGCTGGGTTATGCGACGCCGACAGCATCACGCCGAGATCGGCGCGCAGCGAGCGGGTCAGCATGGCGACCGCCGGCGTCGGCATCGGGCCAAGCAGGAACACATCCATGCCGACCGACGTGAAACCAGACATCAGCGCCGCTTCGAGCATGTAGCCCGACAGCCGGGTATCCTTGCCGATAACGACCCGGTGCCGGTGGCTGCCGGATCGAAACACCGTGCCCGCCGCCATTCCGACCTTGAGGGCCACTTCGGACGTCATCGGGTGCTGGTTTGCCAAACCGCGAATGCCGTCCGTTCCGAAATACCGCCGTGCCATCAGGTTTCCTCGTTATTCATCACTTAAGCCAAGCCGCATGCCATAAGCCGCACGCCGGGCGTCTTTCGACCCGGAAGCCGCCAGCGAGGCAGCCCGCGCCGCAACGCGTCCCATCCGCAGTCTGAGCAATCCAAGCCGGTCTTTTACCATCTTTGGCGGCAAAAATACCGACCCAGAGTGGCCCAGTCCCAAGCCAGTTGAGGGCCTGTTGGGGACCAGTTGGGGGCAAGAGCGCCACACATCAGTGGAAGATTACCGCCCAACGTACGGGAACTGTTGAGCTTCAGCAATTTTCGCACCACTTTCCCGCCTCAGTTGCATCAACATGCCGCTTGGCCGCTGCCGCAGCTACCGGGAGGTGTTCTGAAACCGCGATTCGCCAAATCTTTCCAATGGATCCTGGGTAGACCCGTGTCACGGAATCGGCTCATAGCCCGGGTTAAAGTAGAGATGGTCCACAAGCATGGCGCTTGGCGGGCGAAAAGCGGATGATCTGGGTCGCGGGATGGTTCGCGAACGAATATGTGTTGCGACCGCCGCAGCAAGGTCGCGCGGCCGTCGTCGCAGGATGTAATGATTATTAAGTGTTGCGCGGTCTCGGCCGCGATCATGAAGGGGGTAGAGTTGTATGGCTTTCTTTCTGGCAGTGGCGAACCGCAAAGGTGGCGTCGGCAAGTCCACGGTCGCCGTCATGCTGGCACACGCGCTCGCCGTGCAGAGCAACAAGCGCGTGTTGGTGATCGATCTCGACTCCCAGTGTAACGCCTCGCTCATTCTCATGGGCGGCCAGGGTTGGAACGAGGCCCGCAAGGCCGGCAAGACCATTTCCGATTATTTCTATGACCTGTTCGACGGTATTCCGGCCAACGCCCGCGACTACGTCGTCAAGAATGTCGGAGACGTGACGCTGGCGAACGGCAAAGCGGCTGGTGTTGCCGTCGTGCCAGGCTCGCTGCTGCTCGAAGACATCCAGGGCGAGCTCTATTTGAAGCAGGCCAACCAGAGCAACAACCCGGACGTGGTGGCAAACCGCGTTCGCGGCCGCATGGAAAGCCTGATCCGCCGGTTCGAGGGTGATTTCGACGTTGTGATCCTTGATTGTCCGCCGGGGCTGTCGTTTGCGGCCCTTGCCGCCCTCAAGACTGCCGACAAGATCATCGTGCCGTTCCGCCCGGACTACGTTTCGCAGCTCGCCGTCGATCGCGTGGCGCTACTCATCGAGGACAAGCGCAACCTCGACGACCTAGCGGAAATCCCGCTCAGCGACCGCCGCTACACCTGCGTTGCGAACTACGTGCGCGACGACAACAAAGACTATATGATGATCGAGGAAATCAGCCTCGTGCATCCGGTGCTCGATACTTTCCTGCCGCAGCGCAACGGTATCGCCAATGCGTTCGACTACATCGGCAAGCCGCAGACCATCGACGCGAAGTACGGCGATGCGGCGGGCGACGTCACAGAGTTGCATAACGAAGTAGTTCGCGTCATGGAGCAGGCCGCCAAAGCCAAGCAAGAAACGGCAGCGGCGGATGGATGTCTGTTGAGGCTTTCAGGTCTGATACGGCAAAAGCGCGAGCAGCGACGGTATGAACAAGGCGACCCAGCTCTGGGACATCGATAAGAAGCGCGCCTTCTTCCGCGCCTTTATTCAACGCGAAAAGAAACTGGAGAGCGCTGCGACGGAGAAACTCGCGGAAGCGTTGGCCAAAGCCGTCAACATGATGCGCGTATGGGAAATGCCGGAGCCGGAAGCGGCGCCCGCACCCGCCGCCACTGTGACGGCGAAAGGCAAATCGCCAGCGGCGGACGCGTCGCCGAACGCCCCGTTCGACCCCTATGCCTTCAGCGCGATTGTGGTTCTCGCTAAGACCGGCAAGGATGGTCTGATGAAGCGGCTGGCCGAAATCAAAAGCGCTGAACATCTCAAGGCTTTCGCGGAAGCGCAGCATCTGGCCGTCAACCCGTCGGTCAAAAAGCTCGATGATTTGCGCCGCGCGATTGTTGCGGCCACCGAACAACGCCTCGCCGACCGCAAGGCGGCCGCAAGCTAAGGGCGACCGGCCGAGATCCCGGGTGGGCGCTCTAAGATTCGTACTGTCTAGCGGTCGCGGAGCCGATCGTGCGGTGCCATCCATCGTCTCATCACCGCCCCTGCGCCAACGGCCAATAGTCCGATGCATTGAGGAGCAGACCGATGGCCAAACTCCAAAAAATCACGCCTTGCCTCTGGTTTGAAGGCGACGCAGAAGACGCCGTTCAATTTTATCTCTCGGTTTTCCCATCAGGCCGCATCGTCGATACTCTGCGCTATGGCGATGGCGCGCACATGCCGAAGGGCACGGTTTTGACGATCACATTTGATCTCAACGGCTCGCCCTTCATCGCATTGAACGCACCCCCGCATGATAAATTCAACGACGCGATTTCGTTGCACGTCGCCTGCGAAACACAGGACGAGATCGATGCCCTATGGACGGGACTAACCGCCGATGGCGGCCGGCCCGTGCAGTGCGGCTGGTTGAAAGACAAATATGGCGTGTCGTGGCAGATCACCCCGACGGCGTTGCAGGACATGTTGCAGGCGGGTGACCCCAAACGCTCCGAGCGGGTCATGAAAGCGCTGCTGCAAATGGTCAAACTCGATATCGCAGAGTTGCAAAAGGCCTACGACGGCTGACGCTCGCGGATAGTGGGCGCCAGAGGCTTGTAATCACAATCAGCAGCTTGCAAGCTGCGCGCCGCAACGCCCTTAGGAGCACAGGATGTCCAGCGACGCGTCATCCCCATCGCCGCCCGCGCTGGTCCGCTCTATCGGTCCATTTCAATTGGCGTTCTACGCGCTCGGCAGCATGCTGGGGTCTGGCATTTACGGCCTTGTCGGCAAAGCTGCCGGCCAAGTGGGGACGGCGGTGTGGCTGGCATTCGTGGTGGCGCTTGTCGCAGCGTTATTAACGGCGCTCTCCTATGCCTCGATCGGATCGCGCCATCCCCACGCAGGCGGCGCGGCGTATGCGACCCAGCGAGCATTTCGCACGCCCATCTTGAGTTTCACCGTCGGCCTCGCGCTCGTCTGCTCCGGCCTGACGTCGGTTGCCACCCAATCGCGCATCTTCGCGGCCAACCTTTCCAACCTGCTCGGACTCGAAGCGTTGCCCGTGTGGATCATCGTCATCGGCTTTATCTTGATCCTCACTGGCGTCGTGTTTCGCGGCATCCGCGAGAGCATGTGGGTCAACGTGCTATGCACCCTGATCGAAGCCACCGGGCTATTGATCGTGATCGCGGCGGGGTTCTCGTATTGGGGTAGCGTCAACTATCTTGAAATCCCGCCAGAGAAAGCCGACATCGGACTTGCTATCGTCGTCGTGCAGGCGTCGGTGCTGACGTTCTTCGCGTTCATCGGTTTTGAGGACGCCATCAACGTCGCTGAAGAATGCCGCGACCCGCAACGCACGATTCCCCTGGGATTAATCGCAGCCACCGCCACGGCGGCCGTGCTCTATATCACGATCGCGATTACCGTGGTCTCGGTTGTGCCGCCTGCAGAACTCGCCGCCGCACCAAGCCCGCTCACCGAAGTGATGAGCCGCGCGGCGCCGGCCTTTCCGTCATGGGTGATGACCTGCATTGCGTTGTTCTCGGTTGGGAACACGGCGCTGGTGAACTACATCACCGGCACGCGTCTGCTTTACGGCATGTCTAACCAGGGCCTGCTGCCTGATCAGCTCGGCGCCGTACACCCCGAACGCCGGACGCCGCATTACGCAATCCTCGTGCTCCTTATTATTCTTTTGCCGTTGGCACTGGCGGGCAACATCACCGATCTGGCGTCGGCAACCGTGCTGCTGCTGTTGTTGGTGTTCATCGTTGTCAACGCATCACTGCTGGTGCTGATCCGGCTATCCGGTGAAGTAGAGGGCAAATTCGAGGTGCCCCAGATCGTGCCGCTCCTTGGCCTCTGCGTTTGCGCGGTTCTGTTCCTGACGCGTCTCCTGACCGGCGACTGGCTGGCGCCCGCCCTCGCCGGATCGTTGATCGCCGGCATACTCGTCGTCTACGCCATTCACCGGCCCGTGGTGCAGGACGACTGACCAGCCGATTGAAGCGCCGCGCGCCTTGGCGCACTCACCTCTATGCGCTTCGGCGCCACGCCTCGTAGCGGATGCGCGCCAGCTTATAAGCATCTGGAATCGACAGCGCCCACACGAACACGCCAAACGCCGACCGCCCGATGAAGGACTGGTCTGGCGTCGTCGTTTGCCACGACAGCATCGCCAACAGCAGCGCGAAAAACGCGAACCCGAGCCCGCGATACGGCTGACCGATGGCAACATGGCCCGCACCCGGAGCCAGAACGGCGAGTGCGAGAACGATATATGGGTTCAGCGGCGCGCGCATTTTAGCGGGTGCCTCGGTCTGCAGAGCGGAACTGGACTTTGCGGTTTTCATGACGCCATCTTCTCCGGACTGGCCACACCGGACGGGCTAGCAACCGCCTGGCTAATGGCATCCATCGCGTCGAGGAGCGTGGTGAAGTCAGACGCGCGAACGTTTGCGTCGTCAAAAACCGATTGCCGCAATAGCAGATGCTCGCCGCGCCGCCCCTCGCTGGCTTGCCACACGAGGCGTATGCCTTTAGCGGTCACGCCGATTTCCTTGACTTTAGGGTCGCTGAGAATTTCTGCCAGCAGCGGTGCCGCCTGATCGAGAAGCTGTTGTGCTTCGGGGCGGCTGCCGCGAACAAGAACTTCGGATGGAAAGCCCGGTGGCGTTTTAAGGCGCTGATCAAACTGCGAGGTCAGCGAATAAAATTCCGTACCTGACGGGCGCACGAGAACCGCGAATTCAGCGAGGCCGGGCCGGGCTTCAAAGCGCGTCAACGACAGCCAGAGCTGCGGCAGGCGACGGATCGTCATGGTATCGGGAATGAGATTGGCGTGGACACGAAAACCCCGCCACGAACCATCGACACTTGGAAAGTCATCACCGCCACGGCGGACCTGGCTTTGATCCAGAAGCGCGGCGCATTCGTCGAACAACTTGCTGCGCGACGTGCGCAAGGCTCCGTGATCACGGATAGCGATCCACGAGACCGTCACGAGGCCAACAACGAGCAGGACGGCAGTCGTCATCGTAATCAAAGGTCAGCATCCACTTCGTAAAATTGATACTGTGGGGACGGCGACATAGCACCGCTTACGGCAACGTTCAAACGCTTCCGAAAGTAAAGCGGCGGAACGATCCCGTTCCGCCGCTTTCCGTTATCGTTCGATCAATAGCCTTGCGGCCTTGGCCAATCCATCGTGAACTGATCGCCACGACGGACGAACTTGTAACGGTGGAAGTGGAACCACAGAGACGCAACCGCAAAGAACACCATCATGGCGACCAGCTGCGTGCCGTAGCCGAGGAACACTGCGAAGTAAGTCAGTGAGCACAGCAACAACAGCACGATAGCCGGGATCGGATGGAACGGGTGAACATACCCGCGCTTAATCGAATCCAAAGGCCACTTGGTGCGGAACATGATGACGTTGAACGACATGTACGTGTACCCAAGCAGGCCCGACAGGATCGAGAAGGTGATCACCTGATCCAGCGGCGCGAAGTACGCGAACACCACAGCCACCGGCACCAAGAACATGATGGACCGGAACGGCGTGCGGTTGGTCGGGTGAACGGCCCCGAACCATGTCGGCAGATAGCGGTCGCGGCCCATAGAGAACCAAGCGCGCGAGGCGTCGTTGATGCAGCCATTCGCCGAAGCCATTGTCGAGAAACACGTACCGATGAACAGCAGCACCATCAGCGGCTGCGATTCCGTCAGACGTGCGGCGTCAAACAGTGGCGT
The DNA here is from genome assembly GCA_016716675.1 of Hyphomicrobium sp. Lineage (GTDB taxonomy): Bacteria > Pseudomonadota > Alphaproteobacteria > Rhizobiales > Hyphomicrobiaceae > Hyphomicrobium_B. Next base: position 23,779 of record JADJVG010000012.1, on the reverse strand, counting down.
CACAGCTTGGCCAAGATACTCCCAGGGCATCAACCCGGCGCAGATGTACCAAGTCATGGTCGCGGCCAGAAGCAGCGTGATGATGCCCGTCATCGTACCCATCGGCAACGACCGAGCGGGCGATCGGACTTCTTCAGCGGCTTGGCATGTGCCCTCGATGCCGAGGTAATACCAGAGCCCGAAATGCAGTGACGCAAGTACGCCGAGCATCCCGTATGGTAATCCCGTCAAGAGATCGCCATGCTTGAGAAGCTCGTGGCTCCACGGTTTCACCGCCGCAAACAGTATGATGACGGCGACGAACGCGATAGCCGTCAGCACTAGGTTGAATGTCAACGTCGCGTAGACGCCGCGATAGTTCAACCATGCCAGGAAGACGATGGTGAGAACGATAAACGGCTTGTCGTGGACGTCTTCAAACCCCGCCATGGTGCCGACCGTTTGCACGAGATAGCCGAGCGTGATCGCGTTGGCGGCCTCGAGCATGGTGTAGGCAAAGACGAGATACAGGCCGACGTTGAACGCCATCACCGGCCCGACGATATGCTTGGCCTGTGCGTATTGACCACCTGCGGCCGCGACCGTCGAGGTCACCTCCGAGTCGATCATAGCAACGCACGTATAGAGAAGGCCGGCAAACCAGCAGGCAATCAATGCCGCCAGTGCGCCACCCTTACCAACTGCAAAGTTCCATCCCATGTACTCGCCGACGAGCACGATGCCGACGCCGAGCGCCCAGATATGACCTGGACCCAGAACGCGGAGTAGCGAGATCTTCTCGCCATGTACGGCTGTTGTTTGACTCACAGGTGCCCCCCTTGGTGCGGCGGATCAATAACGAGCGCATCACGAATCTCACCTTCCTTCGAGGAGGTAAGAAACTCTTCCGAATACGCACGATTGGTTTTGACCATGTCGATAAACATCCACAACCCGAGGACCAAAGAGATGCCCCAGGCAACATATTCAAGGATTTTGAAGGCTGACATTGCACCTCTCCTATTTTTTGCCGAAGCGTTCTTCGATGACGTCGCGGTATTCGATCTTCGAGAAGCGGAACAGCAACAGGAAGTATCCGACGACGACGACCAATGTGATAATGAGCGCCGTCACGTCAAAGCTGTAATCGAAGCGCGAAGTGATGATGCCGGCTGCCGTCTCAGGCGTCATACCCAGCTTCTCCCATTGCGCCTGCTGAACGGCATTCTGACCAAGACCAACCCAGGTGGTTTTGTCGGCCACCGCGAGTTCTGTTTTGCCGCCACCTGCAAGTCCCATTTCGAGAGGTGCAAAAAGTGCAACAAAAACGAGGATGAGTAGAAAGATACTGTCGAAGAGTTGACCAGCCACCGATTGCTTCGGGGGCTCATAATGCGAATTTGCCATGATGTCCTCCGAGCGGGTTATTGGGATTTTTTACGTTCATCGAGATAAAACAAATCGAGACCGTAAATCTCTTCGCGATCTTCGCTGAGATGCGAGACCATCACGAGGATTGACGCCGTATTGAAGAGCAGTACCAGCGTCCCGCCGACCGCCAAGAGCCAGAACGTTCTAGGGTCTTGGATGTAGGGCTGTATGGAATAGAAAACGAAAGCGTATAGAAGCCAGAGCAGGCCTAGTGCGGAGTACGACCAAAATCGGTCACCTCCGAATAGGCGCGCCACGCGTGGATCGTTAGATGTTGGATGCATGTTGATCCTTCCCTTCCCTTAACGTCGCCACATTTCTTTTGCGGTCGCGTCTCAGGTCCGATTGTTGGTTCGATTATTATTTTTTAAGAGCTTTGCCGCGGTAGGACACCGAAACGGGCAGCCATCGTGGCAGAGAAGCAATGCGCACCAAAAAGGCAGGCAATCCGCCAATCTGACGCGTATCACACACATGGACAGTAAGTCGCAGCCACCTCTGTTTGTCAATTATCTTTCGTCAGAGGAAACCTTTTTCTGCGCACGCTTGGGCTCCACCGCAACGCAACCAATTTACGCAAATTATGGATCAACATCGCGAGGCGTGTCGCATCATTGCGTCGCTATTTCTCTGAATCGCAGCTGAGAGCTACGGCGCTCGCACGCAAGCCGAGATCGTAAATAGGTAATTGCCTTTAGGGGCTTAAACGCTGTGCAACTTGCACGTCACGTTGCAATGATCGCACGACCATCACACTGCCCAACAGCAGCGCCACCTCGAATACTCGCACACACCGCATTGCATCAAACATGATCGCAATATGCTTCGGAGAGACGCGCTCCTCACAACATAAGCAACCGCAAATGGACTCCATTATCAGGGGAAAACTATTATCCAGAAGAAATCGCCAGCCCTGCGCTTAACCCTCGCATATTGCATTCAGGCCAAAAATCTTGACTGTTCTTTAGACGACATATGTTGTTGATCGAATATCTCAAGATCGCCATTGACCGGCATCGTATTGCCTGCGCGTTATAGGGGCGCTGCCGGATGATACGATCAGTCTACGCACTATACATGAATGCAGTTTGCAACCCTAATACGGCAGTTCCATAGACATATTGGCAATACAGGGACGTCATGGCCCCAACAAAGAAGACGCGCGGCACAGCAAAATCAAAGTCGCTCACCACCGGCTCCGGCGCGCCGGACATCATCTCGCGCTCGCTGGAAGACGCTATCGGCTCGCAGGTTCGCGACTATCGCAAGCATGCAGGTCTCACGGTATCGGAACTGGCATCCGCCGCCGATATTTCACCAGGCATGTTGTCGAAGATTGAGAATGGGCAGATCTCGCCCTCGCTCTCGACGCTGCAGTATCTGTCGTCTGCGCTCAACCTGCCGCTGACCATGCTGCTCGCCTCTTACGAAGGCAGCCGCGGCTGTTCCTATGTCAAGAAGGGCGAAGGTGTTGCGATCCGCCGGCGCGGCACGAAGGTCGGACACAACTACCAACTGCTCGGCCAGTCGCTTGGCGGCAATGTAGCCGTCGAGCCCTACATCATCACGTTGAATAAAGACGCCGAGCCTTACACAGAGTTCCGGCATGAAGGCATCGAACTGATCTATATGCTAACGGGGCAGATCTCGTACGCCCATGGCGATCGCAGCTACCTGCTGGATGCCGGCGATTCAATTATGTTCGATTCAGCGGAACTTCACGGTCCCGACAAGCTCATCAAGCTGCCGGCGACCTATCTTTCGATCATCATCTATCAGCGCCGGTAGCCCCGGCGTTGATAGCGCGACGCAATTCAATGGCCGATGAATTCGGCGGCTGAATGCGTCAGCCAAGTGGCGAAACTGTCCGCGAACGAGCGGAACATCGCAATCTCGTAAGCCGGCGCGTCATTGACCTGCCAGAGCACGATGCCGATGTGGCTGGCGTGCGTGATAGCAACGCCGTTGCTCTTGAAGGCGCGCGGATCAAGATCGATACCGACGCCTTTGGCAAGAACATCGCGAACGCGCGGACCGGACAGCCGCACAACAGCACGGCCATCGGACTGATCGACGACGGCCGCAATACCAGCCAGAACGGGCTTCAACTCAACTTCGATATCGCGCATCCCTGCGCCGCGATCGGCGATCGCCATCCACTGATCGGGGCCATGCCAGATGAAGGCGATGCCCTTTCCAGTGACACGCTCCGGCGTGGTCGGAAGCTCGACGCCATAGGCTGCGCGAATGGCGGCCTTGACCTCTTCAGCCCTGCCTTTGCTGCTGGCGATGCTCGCCATTGTCAGATCATCGAGCACCTCGATCGTCAGCGCGGCGTGCTTCGACGTTTTGAGGTCGGTGAATGCGGACTGCGCCGCCAGCGTTGATTTAGCCACGCACTTTTTCTCCCTCGGCATCGACAAAGCACGGCGAAACCACTTCAACCAGGGTATCGCCGCCACGAACTGGATCGTAAGCGCGAATGATTTCGCCCATACGCTGGGGGCCGCGCTTCAAAAACCCGAGTGCGATCCAGTGACCAACCGTCGGCGAATAGCAGACCGACGTCATGTACCCTTCATCGTTCTCGGCTGTCGGCTTCGCATCGCGCGACAGGAAGTGCGAGCCTGATCTCAAGCGAGCCGTGCGATCCACGGGCCGCAATCCCACGAGCGCCGGACGATCCGGATCCGCGATACCAGGGCGATCCCCGAGCACGCGCCCGATGAAATCTTTCTTGGTCGAAACCATGCCGCCAAGACCGACATCACGCGCAGTTGACGTACCGTTCAATTCAGGCCCGGAAATGTGGCCCTTCTCGATACGCATGACGCCGAGCGATTCCGTGCCATAGACGCAGGCGCCGAATTCCTTGCCGGCCTCAACCAAGCGGCGCAGCAGCGAGTCGCCGTAGCGTGCTGGCACACCGATTTCGAAAGCCCGCTCACCCGAGAACGAGAGACGGAACAACCGCGCTTTGATACCGCCGCAAACCGTGATGCCGCCAACCTGTAGGTAGGGGAAGCCCTTGTCGGTGATGTCGAATTCCGGATCGACGATCTTCTGGAGAAGCGCCCGCGAATTCGGACCCGCCACTGCATACTGCGCCCACTGCTCGGTTGCAGAAATCATCTGCACATCGAGTTCCGGCCACAGCCACTGATGGCAAAGTTCGAGGTGCTGCGAGGCCTTGACCGCGTTCGCCGTCGTCGTCGTCAAGAAGTAATGATTTTCAGCCAGACGCGCCACGGTGCCGTCATCCATCAGGATGCCGTCTTCGCGCATCATGCCGCCGTAACGGCAGCGGCCGACCGCAAGCGTCTTCATGCCGTTCATGTAAACGCGATCCAGGAACAAGGCCGCGTCAGCGCCCTGAATGTCGATCTTACCGAGGGTCGAGACGTCACAGATGCCGACCGAACTGCGCACCGTATTCACTTCGCGCTTCACGGTATCGAGCCAATCGCTTTCACCCGATTTCGGGTAAAGGCTCGGCCGCAACCAGAGTCCGGTTTCATTGAATTTACCGCCGTTCTCCTTCGTCCAAGTATATGACGGCGGACGACGCGAGGGTTTGAACTCCTTGCCGCGATGGTGTCCGGCAAGCGCACCGATCGCGACCGGAGAATACGGCGGACGCGCAAGCGTCATACCCGTCTGCGGGATCGACTTCTGCGTCAGCTCCGCCATGATCGCGAGCGCGTTGACGTTCGCGGTGCGGCCTTGATCGGTCGCCATGCCGAGGGTCGTGTAGCGCTTCAAGTGTTCGACCGAACGGAAACCTTCGCGATTAGAAAGCTCGATGTCGCTCGACGCCACGTCGTTTTGCATATCGACCAACGACTTGCCCGTGCAGCCATCGACGCGCCAGAGCGGCGAAATGGCGACGCTCTCATTGACCGCTGATGGCACCGAGATACCGGCCGGTTTGTGGCCAGTCGCACCCGCGGCCGATGCGCCGCTCGCCGCGCCACCGTCAAGCGCATCCTTCAATCCGAGTGCACCGCTGGCTGCGCCGGCGACGACCATGCCGGGCGGCAGTGTGCCGGGCACGAACGAGCAGATCACATCGTCCCACACCGGCTTACCGCCGACGTGCGTGCTCAACTGAATGTTTGGATTCCATCCGCCCGACATCGCGACGAGATCGCAATCGAGCTTGATCGAACGGCCATCTGCCGTGCGAACATTGACGCTCTTGATCTTGTGGCCGCCGTTCACGGTTGTGATGACGGCTCCCGAGATCAAGCGCACATCCGCGGCCCCGACGATACCACTGACGTAGCTCGACGGCGCGTTACGGCTATCGACCAACGCGGCGACCTCAACACCTGCGCGTTTCAGCGTCGTAACTGTGCTCGCAGCATAATCATTGTTTGCGAAGACCACAGCGCGCTGGCCCGGCTTCACGCCGAAGCGGTTGATGTACGTGCGAACGGCACCTGCCAACATCACGCCCGGCCGGTCGTTATTGCCGAATACGATCGGACGTTCCGTGGCACCTGCAGCAAGCACGCTGCGCTTGGCGATGAAGTGCCAAAGTCTCTGGCGCGGAATCCCAGCCGGCGGGGTTGCAAGGTGATCGCTGACCCGTTCGACGCCACCATAGGTGCCGCCGTCATAAGTGCCGAATACGGTCGTGCGCCGCATAATGCGGACGTTCTTCATTGCGGCCAGTTCGCCTTCAGCCGCCGCAACCCACTGCGCGGCGGGTTTGCCGTCAATCTCTGCCGCATCGTCAATGGCGCGACCGCCGAGTGCAAAGTTCTCATCGGCCACAATAACGCGCGCACCGGAACGCCCGGCATTCAATGCGGCCGTCAAACCGGCAGGTCCGCCGCCGATCACGAGCACGTCGCAGAACGCGGTTGCCTTTTCGTAGGTGTCGGGGTCTGCGGACTGCGATGCGCGGCCCAAGCCCGCGGCCCGGCGGATCGCCGGCTCGTAGAGCTTTTCCCAAAGCGCTGCAGGCCACATGAACGTCTTATAGTAGAAGCCGGCGACGAAGATCGGCGACAGCAGCGAGTTGACCGACATCAGGTCAAGGCGCAGCGACGGCCAGCGATTCTGACTGGTGGATTCGAGGCCATCGAAAACCTCGGCCATGGTGGCCTTGGTGTTGGCTTCGCGCCGTGCACCCGTGCGCAACTCAACAAGCGCGCTCGGTTCTTCCGAGCCTGCACTGAGAATGCCGCGCGGCCGGTGATACTTGAACGAGCGCCCTGTCAGCGTGACGCCATTGGCGAGCAGCGCTGACGCCAGCGTGTCACCGGGATGACCGTCATAGACAATACCATCAAACGTGAAGCGCACTCCGCGGCTTCTATCGATGATGCCACCACTTGGCAGACGATTGATCTGGCCCGTCATCAGGCACTCCCTTTGGCATTGGCATTCCGTGCCAGCGCAACATCACGCGCGCTTTCGACGGAGAGGATTTCGTGCGTCGCGATGTTGCGCGTCACGACCAGCCACAAGTGGCATCCGGCCGCGTGATACCAAAGTTCGCGATGCGGCCCGGGGATATTGGCGCGCTCGAAGGCATACGCCACAAACTCGGCCATCGCCGTTGGCGATGTTAGATCCGGGCGCGTGACGGTCGCGTCGCCATAATAGGAGAACTCGTCAATACCGCGTTCTCCGCAACAGGGACAGTTGATCCGCATCGTCTGATCCTTGGTTCAAAACCTGATTTAATGAAGATTGGGGTGAGGCCCCATGCCCTTCTCATCGATGGCGTGGCCGGTCGCGAAGCGATCCAAGCGATAACCCTTGGCAACCGCGTGTGACTCATCGCGTGCAATCAGATGCGCGAAACACATGCCCGCCGCTGGCGTCGCCTTGAAGCCTCCGTAACACCACCCGCCATTGAAATAGAGACCCTTGATGGGGGTGCGATCGATGTACGGGCTGCCGTCCATCGACATATCCATGATGCCGCCCCCAAGAGCGCAGCAGCCGAACGCGTCCGATGCGCGGCATCAATGCCATGCCGCCTTCGCAGACATCTTCGACAACCGGCATGTTGCCGCGTTGCGCGTAGCTGTTGTAACCGTCGAGATCGCCGCCGAACACCAGGCCGCCCTTGTCCGATTGGCTGATATAGAAGTGGCCGGCGCCGAACGTCACGACGCCATCAATGAAGGGCTTGATCGATTCCGTTACGAAGGCCTGCAACACGTGGCTTTCGATCGGCAGCTTCATTCCGGCCATCGCGGCAACACGCGATGAGTTGCCAGCAACCGAAATACCGACCTTGCCCGCGCCGATGTAGCCGCGCGAGGTTTCAATACCCACCACGTGATCATTCTCGAACCGGAATGCCGTCACTTCGCAATTCTGGATGATGTCAACGCCATGCCGGTCAGCAGCGCGCGCATAACCCCAAGCGACCGCGTCGTGGCGGACGGTACCACCGCGCCGCTGCAGCAGGCCACCGTGGACCGGGAAGCGTGCGTTTTCGAAATCGAGGAACGGCACCATCTTGCGCACAGCATCAGCATCGAGCAATTCGCAATCGACGCCGTGCAGCCGCATGGAATTACCACGACGCGCAAACGCATCGCGCTGGCCATCGGAATGGTAGAGGTTGAGAACGCCGCGCTGGCTGACCATCGCGTTGTAGTTGATGTCCTGCTCAAGTCCCTCCCACAGCTTCATGGAGAGTTCGTAGAACGGAATGTTGCCGGGCAGCATGTAGTTCGAGCGCACGATCGTCGTGTTGCGCCCAACGTTGCCGCCGCCGATCCAACCTTTTTCAACAACGGCGATACGTGCCGCTTTGTATTCTTTGGCCAAGTAATAGGCCGTCGCGAGGCCATGGCCGCCACCGCCGATAATCACAATATCGTACGCGGGCTTGGGCTCTGCATCGCGCCACGCCGGCCCCCAGCCGGTATGGCCGCGCAAGGCCTCTTTCATCACGGAGAAGATCGAATAATCGCCGACCGGCATAGCGCGCTCCCACTGCCTGAAATCTGATGTGGAACCTATACGAAATACGCAGTTGTAGTCACTATAAGTGATGCTTATATTAGCGCAATGTCGCTCAGATATCCAGCATTGCCGTTTGACCTCCGCGCGCTCGAAATTTTTCTTGCCGTGTGCGAAAGCGGCTCGATGGCGCAAGCCGCGCGAAGCTTACATCTCACGCAACCGGCCGTCTCGCTCGCAATTGCAGAGCTTGAGCGAAAGACGGGCACGACGTTGTTCGACCGCAACGTCCGACCACTCGCGTTGACACTTTCGGGCGGCCTGATGCGGCAACGGGCAAGCGCACTGATCGCGGATGCGCGCCAGATCGCACCGCTGTTGCGCGACGCCAAGCAAGGCCAGGTACCAATCATCCGGGTGGGCCTTGTCGATTCTTTGAGCCGCACGCTCACGGTGCCGATCTCAACCTATCTTACCGAACGCGCCGGTGAAGTTTCCATTCTAACAGGCCTCACGGCCACGCACGCCAGCGAACTGCTGACGAGGCGCATGGACATGTTCATCGGCGTTGACGATCTCGAAGAATTGCCGGGTTTGGAACGTTGGGAATTATTGGTCGAGCCCTATGTGCTGCTCTTGAACCGCAGCCATGGCGCCATTCAGACGCTTGGGGATTTTAAAAAGCTTGCCAAGTCGACGCCGCTCATTCGCTTCAGTGCGCGATCACAAACCGGCCTTGATATCGATCGTCATCTGAGACGACTCGGTATCGAGTCCCCGCATTCCTATGAGTTCGACAGCCCGTTTGCCGTCTCTGCCATGGTCGCCGCCGCCAAAGGATTCGCGATCACGACGCCGCTATGCATGGCTGAAGCCAAAGTTGCCTCGAAAGACCTGATGACCGCGAAGCTTCCGGGGCCGCGCATCACGCGCAAACTGACAGTCGTGGCTCGTTTGCGCGAACTTGGCCAGATTCCTCGTGACCTTGCAGACATCTCCCGCAAGGTTTTGCAGGAGAGCCTCGAAGACAGCGACACCGCCAGCGAATAGTCGTGCCCCTGCCTCGCAGAAAAAAAATGAGCCGCTGTCCTCAAGGGAAAGCGGCTCTCAGTGCATTTCAAGGTGCTTATGGACAAACGTAGTTAGTCGTGGAGGATTGGACGGGTCGTGAAGTCCGCGAGCAGGCAATCACCCCTGCTCGCGGGATAGGTTTTAAATGTCGAGCGTGTTGGCACGCTCCCATTCGGTCAGGTGCGATGCGTACGAGTTCCACTCTGACGTCTTGAGCTTGATGAAAGCCCTCGCGAAATCGTTGCCGAGCATATCTTTCAGCTCAGTGTCCTTATCGAAGTTGCGCAAGGCATCGAGTAGGTTGAGCGGCAGACGCGGCATGTCCGTGACGGTATGGCCGAGCTGGTACATGTCGATGTCGAGACGCTTGCCCGGATCGGCCTTCTTGTGGATGCCGTTGAGGCCGGCGGCGATGATCACGGCCTGCAACAAGTACGGGTTGACCGCACCATCCGGCAAGCGCAGCTCAAAGCGGCCCTTACCCGGCACGCGCACCATGTGCGTACGGTTATTGCCGGTCCAGGTGACCGAATTCGGCGCCCACGTCGCGCCCGAGGCCGAGCGCGGCGCGTTGATGCGCTTATACGAGTTGACCGTCGGATTGGTGATAGCCGAGAGCGATTCCGCGTGGCGCATGATGCCGCCGAGGAAGTTATAGCCCTGCTGCCAAAGACCGATCTCGTCAGTCGGATCGTAGAACATGTTGGTCTTGCCCGCCTGATCCCACACCGAAATGTGAGCGTGGCAGCCATTACCCGTCAGGTTGATGAAGGGCTTGGGCATGAACGTGGCGCGCAGCCCGTGCTTCTCAGCGATCGCTCTGGTCATGAACTTGAAGAACGCATGGCGGTCGGCGGTGATGAGACAGTCATCGAAGTCCCAGTTCATTTCCCACTGGCCGTTCGCATCTTCGTGGTCGTTCTGATACGGCTTCCAGCCGAGTTCGTTCATATAGTCGCAGATCTCAGAGATCACGTCCAACCGGCGGTGCATGGCCTGCTGGTCGTAGCACGACTTGGTTGCCCGATCGGCATCGTCGGCAATCATGGTGCCGCACGGCTTGGTCAGGAAGAATTCGCACTCAACGCCAGTCTTGACGTAGAGGCCTTCTTTCGCTGCTTCCGCCATCTGCTTTTTCAGAACAACGCGCGGCGCTTGGGCAACGAGCTTGTCTTCCATGACGAGATCGCAAGCGACCCAGGCGACATCCTTCTTCCACGGCAACTGAATGAAGGAGGACGGATCCGGCATCCCGAACAAATCGGGATGGGCGGGCGTCATATCGAGCCAGGTGGCGAAGCCAGCAAATCCAGCACCGCCCTTCTGCATATCCGCAACGGCATCCGTCGGAACGAGCTTCGCACGCTGGCTCCCGAACAAGTCTGTAAACGAGATCATGAAGTAACGAACGCCGCGCTCCCGCGCGAGCGAAGCCAGATCCTGAGTCATAAGCGTTTCCCTGAGTTATTTTATTGTTTCTACTTAATGATCAAAAGAAAAGGCGGTCATAGACCGCCCTGTCCTTGTCCTGGTATCCAGTTCGTGCCAGCGAGCGGAACGCGCGCCATTGCAGCAGCTTCGAGCGTCAACGCGCACAGATCCTCAGGCTCGAGGTTGTGAATATTGTTATGCCCGGCCGCACGTGCGACGGTCTGGATTTCAAGCGTCATAACCTTGAGATAGTTGGCCAGACGGCGGCCAGCCTTCACCGGATCGAGGCGCTTGGAAAGTTCAGGATCTTGAGTCGTGATGCCGGCCGGATCGCGGCCTTCATGCCAATCGTCGTAGCTTCCCGCAGCCGTATGCAATTTTGCATACTCTTCGTTGAGCGACGGATCGTTGTCGCCGAGTGCGGCCATCGCTGCCATACCGATCGAGACGGCGTCAGCTCCGAGTGCAAGCGCCTTGGCAGCGTCTGCACCTGTACGAATGCCACCCGATACGATCAGCTGCACTTTGCGGTGCATGCCGAGATCCTGCAGCGCCTGTACGGCCGGACGAATGCACGCGAGTGTCGGCAAGCCGACGTTCTCGATGAACACTTCCTGCGTCGCAGCAGTGCCGCCCTGCATACCGTCGAGAACGATGACGTCCGCGCCGGCCTTAACGGCAAGTGCCGTGTCGTAATATGGGCGCGTACCACCGACCTTAATGTAGATCGGCTTTTCCCAATTCGTAATTTCACGAATTTCGAGCAGCTTGATTTCGAGGTCGTCAGGTCCGGTCCAGTCAGGATGACGGCACGCGGAGCGCTGGTCGATGCCCTTCGGCAAGTTACGCATTTCAGCAACGCGGTCTGAAATCTTCTGACCGAGCAGCATGCCGCCGCCGCCGGGCTTGGCACCCTGGCCAACCACGACTTCAATGGCGTCCGCCTTGCGCAGGTCGTCCGGGTTCATACCATACCGTGACGGCAGGTACTGATAGACGAGCGTTTGCGATTGCCCGCGCTCTTCCGGCGTCATGCCGCCGTCACCAGTCGTCGTCGACGTACCGGCGATCGTTGCACCACGACCAAGCGCTTCCTTGGCTTGCGCAGAGAGCGCACCAAAGCTCATGCCGGCGATCGTGATCGGAATCTTCAGTTCGATCGGCTTCTTAGCGAAGCGCGTACCGAGCGTCACCGACGTCGAGCACTTTTCACGGTAGCCTTCGAGCGCATAACGCGAGATCGACGCACCAAGAAACAGAAGGTCATCGAAGTGGGGAACCCGGCGCTTGGCGCCGCCACCGCGAATATCGTAGATGCCGGTCGCGGCTGCGCGACGGATTTCCGAGAGCGTGTAATCATCGAACGTCCACGACTTACGCGGCGTTGTCGGCGGGTTATGATAGGTCATCAGTAAGCATCCGCATTGTCGATGTTGAAGTTGTAGAGCTTGCGTGCCGAACCGTAGCGTTTGAATTCGCTCGACTTCACGCCGGTGAAACCAGCTTGCTCAAGCAATTTACCAAGCGCTTCATGATGTTCCGGGCGCATTTCCTTTTCGATGCAGTCGGCGCCGAGGCTCTTCACCTTGCCGCGCACGAACAACTTGGCCTCATAAATTGAGTCGCCGAGCGCATCACCAGCATCACCCAGCACTACGAGGCTGCCGGATTGCGCCATGAACGCCGACATGTGGCCGATGTTGCCCTTGACGATGATGTCGATGCCTTTCATCGAAATGCCGCAACGCGACGACGCGTTACCTTCGATGACCAGCAAACCACCGCGACCGGTCGCTCCAGCATATTGGCTGGCGTCGCCTTTGATGACGACTTTGCCAGACATCATATTTTCAGCAACGCCCGGGCCGGCCGATCCGTGAACCGTGATCGCGGCCTTCTTGTTCATGCCGGCACAGTAATAGCCGACACTTCCTTTGACATCGACCGAAATGGGCGCATCGACGCCAGCAGCAACCGCATGAGCGCCGCGCGGGTTAAGAACTTCCCACTTAGCTTCATTGGCGCCGTCTTTCTGGCGATGCAAGTCTTCATTCAGCGCCCGCAAGGGCGTCGTAGCGAGATCTATTGTCCGCATTGTTTTGATTCCCTACACGTCCCTCAGCGTTCCCAAAAATATACGGTCGCAGGTTCTGGTTCCCAGACCCGCGCCTTATCGATACCCGGCAAATTGACGAGCGCGCGATATTCCGAACCGAACGCCACGTATTCGTCGGTCTCAGCCATAACTGCCGGCTTGCACGCGATCGGATCGCGGATCACGCCGAAACCGTTCTTGGTGCCAACGACGAAATTGAAGAACCCATCGAGGTCGTCGAGGCTCTTGTTGAGCGCGTCGCCGAGATTCAGACCCTGCTTCATGCGCCACGTCAGATATGCGGCAGCCACTTCAGTGTCGTTCTCGGTTTCGAACGTCATGCCATCGCGCTTCAACAAGCGGCGAACGCTATTGTGGTTCGAAAGCGAACCGTTGTGGACCAAGCACTGGTCTGGGCCGGTCGAGAAAGGATGCGCACCAAGCGTCGTAACGGCCGACTCCGTCGCCATACGCGTATGGCCGATGGCGTGCGAGCCAGTCATGTGAACAAGGTCGAACTGCTTGGCGACATCGGTCGGGTAGCCGACCTCTTTGTAAATTTCAATATTTTCGCCAACACCCATGATGCGGATCGACGGGTGCTTTGCGCGGATAGCTTCGCACACCGCATCAGCTTTATCCGACGGCACCGTCAACACAGCGTGCGTCGACTTCACAGCGATTTCGGCCGCAGCGCCCGTTTCTGATTTGATCAGAGACGTGAGATTTGCAAAATCCGCAGATGGCGTTGCAGACTGAACAGTGATTTTTGTTTTGCCCTTATGAGCGTCGCCGTAAATTGCGAAGCCCGCAGAATCCGGACCGCGCTCACACATTGTCCCAAGCATAGTCGAGAGCATTGCGCCGAGCTGGGGTTCCAGCTTCTTATCTTTGAGGAATAGACCGACGATCCCACACATGTGTTGCCTGCCTTTGGGTTGAAAGATGCTCAAAAGAAAGTAGCTTAAGGGATTTTAAAAATCAACCCTCAGGAAACTTTTTTTCTTGACCAGCAATTTTATCATGCTGCAGTGCACGCTCGGAATGCGCCACAAAGCGCCCAACGTGCTGGATCTAAACACCCCTACTTTTTGCTAAGCCGGCCATGCAGCCCAATGAATAGAAACACTAATCCGCAACACCCCAGCATCGGATTTTTAATTGCCAGGGGTCATTGTGCAGTTGCGAATTAACGTCGATTGACACCCGCGCAATCGGATCCATCGCGCTTATCAGCACCACCAATATTTCAAGTCGCACATAATTCGTGTGCGGACGACATACTGTTTGCGGTGCCTTGGCACTCGCAGTCCCGATGCGCCGCTCGACGACGACGCAATTGAACACACGCATCTCAGTGCCAATGCATTCAGCGCCAAAGGCCGCCGCCGTGATCGCTGCTGAAGCCACGTGCGTTCCTGACATTTCTTCATAAGCTCAGCAGTTCTTCTTGGTTCGTCAGCGCCCACGCTGCCCGTAGCTTCCCCTCAGCCAAACATTGAAGGGAACATCGACCATGTCACTCAATCGCTTTACACGCCGCGCCACATTGGCTCTCGGCCTCACGCTCGTCACCGCTGTTGCACTACCGGCCAACGCTGCCGATATCTCGCTGCTCAACGCCTCCTATGATCCGACCCGTGAGTTGTACCAGGATTACAATGCCGCCTTCGCCAAGTACTGGAAGGACAAGACCGGCGACACCGTAACGGTGAAGCAGTCGCACGGCGGTTCCGGCAAGCAGGCGCGCGCCGTCATTGACGGTCTTGACGCGGATGTTGTGACGCTGGCGCTCGCTGGTGACGTTGACCAGCTTTACAAACACGGCGGTCTCATTCCCGTCGATTGGGCGAAGCGGCTGCCGCAGAACGCCGCTCCATACACCTCCACCATTGTCTTCCTCGTCCGCAAGGGCAATCCGAAAGGCATCAAAGACTGGACTGACCTCGCCAAGGATGGAGTCGAGGTCATCACCCCAAATCCGAAGACGTCGGGCGGCGCCCGCTGGAACTATCTCGCGGCCTGGGGCACGGCGCTCAAAGCCGATGGCGGCAGCGAGGAGAAGGCACGTGAACTCGTCACCCGCATTTACAAAAATACCAAGGTGCTCGATTCCGGCGCGCGCGGATCTCTGACGACATTCACCGAGCGAGGCATCGGCGACGTACTGATCTCGTGGGAGAACGAAGCCTATCTCGCCACCAAGGAACTTGGCCCGGACGCATTCGAAATCGTGACGCCACCGGTCTCGATCCTGGCTGAGCCGTCAGTCTCGGTCATTGACAAAGTCGTCGATAAGCGTGGCACGCGTACGGTTGCCGAAGGGTACCTCAACTACCTCTATTCACCCGAGGGCCAGGACATCGCCGGCAAGCATTACTATCGCCCGCGTGATCAGAAAGCGCAGGAAAAATACAAAGCGCAATTCTTGCCGGTGAAATTGTTCACCATCGATGACGTCTTCGGCGGGTGGACCGCTGCGCAGGAAATCCACTTCAAGGACGGCGGCATCTTCGACCAGATCTACGGCAAGAAGAGCTAATTCGGGGGAAGACGGTGCGTCGTCCATTTCCGCGCTGGAACGCCTTAGCCTGCCAGGGCGCCGGCAAGGGTGGGTGACGCACGATCCCTGCACGTTATTTTGCATTTCTTACGGAGCCCGTGATGACATCAGTCCGCATCAATCATTCTCCGGCGCGAAACCTATCGCGTGTCCAGTATCGGCCGGGTTCGATGTGTCGTTGTTCGGAAAATTGATTTTCCAATTTCTAGCTGCACCGCGTGCGGCGCCATTTCGAAATTTACGAAGGACCAGACATCATGACTTCGACCCTCATCATTCCCGGCTTGCGTTCAAGCGGGCCTGCTCATTGGCAAAGCTGGTTTGAAACCCAGATCGTCAGCACCGTCCGCGTCATTCAGCCGGATTGGACAACCCCTGATCTCAACGCCTGGTCGGCGCGCATCCGCCGGGACATCACCAGGACGCCGGGACGGCTCTATATCGTCGCCCACAGTTTCGGCGCCCTGGCGGCAGTGCAAGCGGCCAACAACCACGCAACGCGGATCGCAGGCGCGCTACTGGTTGCCCCCGCCGACCCTGACAAATTCGGCGTTTCTTCGCTGCTGCCGCATGATCCGCTGCCGTTCCCGACGGTCGTCGTCGGCAGCACCAACGATCCCTGGATGTCTCTGCAGAAGGCCGCCGATTGGGCGGACGGGCTAGGTGCGGAATTCGTCAACCTGGGTGCCGCCGGGCATATCAACGTCGATTCTGGCTTCGGCCCCTGGCCGGAAGGCTTGCAGCTTCTCGAGCGCCTGCGCCGCACGGTAGCCCGTCACGATGCACGCGAACGCAGCGCCGCAGCGCGAGCCGTTGTCAAACGCCGCGTACGCTCACGCTTCGACCGGCATTCAGAGGAACGCCGCACATTGCAGCAGGCGGCTGCGCTTCTGACCACCGCCGGCTGGCGCGTACTACCTCCCAATCGGGCGGAGACTGTTGTGACGCAGCACCGCCAATAGAGCAGAGATTTTGAACAGGCGGCGGAAGGGATTGGCGCTTTGGGACCCGCCAATCACACTCAAATCCAACGATCGAATTGCATAGAGAATGGGGGATTCATTCACATGAAGCGTCATCGCAACCGGGAGACCCGGGAAGGATTGTGGCCATTGGCCAGCGCCGTTAGCGCGCTTGTTATCGCCGGCTTTACGCCAGCCGCCGCAGCCGACCTCGGAGGCAACTGCTGCGCGGATCTGGAAGAGCGCATTGCCGAGCTTGAAGCGACGACAGCGCGCAAGGGCAACCGCAAGGTCAAGCTCGAAATCTCCGGCCACGTCAACGAGGCTATCCTGTTCTGGGATGACGGCTTTGAGAGCAACGCCGGCATTTATACCAACGACAACGCGCGCACGCGTATCCGCTTCAAGGGCGCGGCTAAAATCAATGACGATCTGGAGGCCGGTTATAATATCGAGATCGGCGTGCGGACACATAACTCCAAGCGCTTCACGCAGGACAATCCAGTCGGCAACGGCAACGCCACCGACGTCGGATTAGATTTGCGCGATTCCAATTGGTACTTAAAAAGCAAGTCGCTCGGCACCGGCTCCATTGGTCTTCAGGCAACCGCGACCGATGCCATCACCGAGGTCAACCAGACGCAAACGGCCGACTTCTCGAAGTATTCTGACGTCGAGGATACCGGGCTTGGTCTCAACTTGCGCCGGTCAGACGGGGCGTTGAGCACGCGCTATCAGTATCGCCGCCTCATCGGCGTCAACGGCGATCAGCCGGGCGAAGGCGAGCGCCGCTTCAACGGTGTGAAGTACGTCACGCCCGAGGTCGCGGGATTTTCTGCATCAGCGTTCTGGGGTGAAGACGACTTCTGGGATGTGGCGCTGCGCTATAAGGGTGAGCTCAACGGTTTGAAGCTCGCCGCCGGTTTCGGCTACGGCGCAATTTCCGATGGCCAGCAAACGCAAACCGGATGCGCCGCCTCGCAGGCAAATGCTTCGTCCCCGATCGGCTCGGCGTCGGATGCCGATTGCCATCAGTTCGGCGGCTCGGCGAGCATCGTTCACGTCGATAGCGGCCTGTTCGTCAACTTCGGCGCAGGCATAAAGCGCGACGACCTGATCGAGGACATTACTCTCTATTCGGGCGCCGTCAGGCCCGACGACGAGGAGACGTTCTGGTCGCTGCAGGCTGGTATCGAAAAGAAGTGGCTCGCATTCGGCAAGACCACGATCTACGGCGAATACTATCGCTATGAAGGCGGCTCCAACAACCGCACGATCGACGGCGCTTTTGCCGGCGTCGGCACGGCCAGCGGGGCGGTCATCGACACTGGTCTAGAAGTGATCGGTGGGGGCATTGCGCAGGGCTTCGAAAACGCTGCCTTGACGCTCTATCTCTCATATCGCCACGTCCAAGGTGATCTCGTGGCATCGAGCATCGCCGGCGGCATTGCCGATGGCGCCGCCATCAATGCGGTCGATCTTGAAGACCTCGACGTGGTGTTCGCCGGAGGGATCATCAAGTTCTAACGCTCCGGGTTTGGCCCGGCTTGAAATGCGCACTCTGAAAGGGGCTCCAGCGTGGGGCCCCTTTCCCAGTTCTGGGCATATGCAAATACGTTCGTCTCCGTTCTCCGCGTGCCCCACCGAGTTTCCGCTGCCTTTCGAATTTGCCGCCTTCGACCTGGCCGCCAGTCATAACGAGGAGACTGCGGCATTGCCGCCTGGCGCGGTTGCAGCCCTACACGTCGCGTCCGGCTGCGTGAACGTCACCCTGAACGGGGGAGCGCCGCAAAAGCTCGAGGCGGAGGACGCTTTGCTCTTTCATGCCGACGTTGCGCACTCATTTTTCAATCCCGGCCTGTTGGCGGCAATGGGCTATCTGGTGATCGTGCGGAAGGCGCAATCGTAGACGCGCCACCCTTCGGGCCGTGACGGGGTGCTTATCAAAATTCCTCATATGGATCGCAGATCTAAATAGTTCGCCGGCCTGAGCCTCCGCCATAGTTTGCAGACGCGACAACCAACGCGGAGCCACGACATGCAGGCGTCTCACACAACTGCCAATATTCTACCGGCGAGCGCCCTTGCCTGTTCACTGGCATTCATTCTCGCCGTCATCGTTCTTCATTAGCCAGAACCACAGGGAATAGAATGATGTCGCACGTTCGAGCAACGCGCGTGCTGCCGGGCTTTGGCTTATCGCTGGGCTTCACGCTCGCCTATTTGTCGCTCATCGTTCTCATTCCGCTGTCGGCCGTGTTCTTCAAGACGGCGGGCATGTCGTTCGATCAGTTCATCGACGCCATCGGATCGGAGCGCGTCGTCGCGTCCTACAAATTATCGTTTGGCGCTTCGCTTCTGGCAGCGTCGATCAATGCCGTGTTCGGCTTGATCCTCGCTTGGGGGCTGGTGCGCTACACGTTCCCTGGCAAGAAGATCGTCGACGCGCTGATCGATCTGCCGTTCGCGCTGCCAACAGCCGTGGCCGGAATCTCGCTCACCGCGCTCTATGCCAAGAACGGCTGGCTTGGCCAATATCTTGATCCGCTCGGAATCAAAATCGCTTTCGGTCCGCCGGGCGTGCTCGTGGCGCTGATCTTTATCGGACTGCCATTCATCGTCCGCACCGTTCAGCCGATCCTGGAAGATCTGGACGCCGAGTTCGAGGAAGCTGCCGCAAGCTTGGGCGCCAACCGCTGGCAGACAGTCACCAGAATCGTCTTGCCGACCCTTCTGCCGGCGCTGATGACCGGCTTCGCGTTGGCGTTCGCGCGTGCCGTCGGTGAGTACGGGTCCGTAATCTTCATCGCCGGCAACATCCCGCTCGTATCGGAAATCACGCCGTTGATGATCATCACCAAGCTGGAGCAATACGACTATCAGGGCGCAACGGCCATTGCCTCGGTCATGCTGGTCGTGTCGTTCACCCTGTTGCTCATCATCAACCTGCTGCAGGCCTACACCGCCAAGCGCCAGGGGAGGACGCTCTGATGGCTGGTGCCGCCGCGCGCCTCGCGCCAAACCCGCGGTCTGCCAGCCGCTTCGAAGCCAACGTCGCGACCCGCGATCCCGGCCTCGTCAAAGTCGTCGTGCTGGCAATCGGCCTGACGTTCTTTGCTGTGTTCCTGCTGATGCCGCTGGTCGCCGTGTTCGCCGAAGCGTTGCGCAAGGGCTGGGGCACCTACCTAGCGGCTTTGATCGAACCCGATGCGCTCGCCGCCATCCGCCTGACATTGCTTGCCGCGGCGATCGCGGTGCCGCTCAATCTGATCTTCGGCGTCGCCGCCGCCTGGGCGATCACCAAGTTCGACTTTCCCGGCAAGCAGTTCCTCATCACGCTCATTGACTTGCCGTTCTCGGTGTCGCCCGTCGTCGCCGGCCTCATCTACGTGCTAATATTCGGTGCGCAGGGATGGTTTGGCCAATGGCTATTCGCCCATGATTACAAAATCATCTTCGCCGTGCCCGGCATCGTGCTCGCCACCGTCTTCGTCACCTTCCCGTTCATCGCGCGCGAGCTGATACCGCTGATGCAGGCGCAGGGGCGCGACGAGGAAGAAGCCGCCATTACGCTCGGTGCATCGGGCTGGCAGGCCTTCTGGTACGTGACGCTGCCTAACGTGAAGTGGGCGTTGCTGTATGGCGTCATTCTTTGCAACGCCCGCGCCATGGGCGAGTTCGGCGCGGTATCCGTGGTGTCTGGGCACATTCGCGGAGAGACCAATACCATGCCGCTGCACGTCGAAATCCTTTATAATGAGTACCAGTTCGCAGCCGCCTTCGCCGTCGCATCCCTGTTGGCGTTGCTGGCACTCGTGACACTGGCGATCAAGAGCTACATTGAATGGCGCGCAGGAGTAGCGGCCCAAGTGGAGATCGGTTCATGAGCATTGAAGTCCGCAACATCAGCAAGACCTTCGGCGCGTTCAAAGCTCTCGATGACGTCACGCTCAGCCTGCCCAAGGGTGAGCTGATCGCCCTGCTCGGCCCGTCAGGCTGCGGAAAGACGACGCTGTTGCGCATCATCGCCGGCTTGGAACATGCCGATAGCGGGTCGATTACGCTATCCGGCCGTGACGCCACATCCAAGACCGTGCGCGAGCGCCACGTCGGCTTTGTTTTCCAGCACTACGCGCTGTTCAGGCACATGTCGGTGTTCGAGAACGTAGCATTTGGCCTTCGCGTCAAACCGCGTGCGCAACGCCCGAATGAAAACGTGATCCGCGAAAAGGTCATGCGCCTGCTCGATCTCGTACAACTTGCCTGGGTCGCAGACCGCTTTCCCTCGCAGTTGTCCGGCGGACAGCGCCAGCGCATCGCACTCGCCCGCGCACTTGCCGTGGAACCCGAAGTTCTGCTGCTGGACGAACCCTTTGGCGCGCTCGACGCTAAAGTGCGCAAGGAATTGCGCCGCTGGCTGCGCCGCCTGCACGACGAATTGCACATCTCGTCGGTGTTCGTTACCCACGACCAGGAAGAAGCCCTCGAAGTCGCGGACCGCGTCGTGCTCATGAACAAAGGCCACGTCGAGCAGATCGGCAGCCCGTGGGAAATCTACAACCAGCCGGCAACGTCATTCGCCTACAGCTTCATCGGCAACGTCAACGCATTTCGCGGTCGCGTCGAAGGCGGAAACTTGCGCGTCGGAAACGACCTGCTGGCACATGGAAGCCAGGAGCTGGCCGACGGAACCTCCGTCATCGGCTACGCGCGGCCACACGACACCCACATCCTGCCGGAGTTCGCCGGCCAGGACGGCATCGTCGCCCGGGTCAACCGCATTTTGACCAATGGCGCCGTGAGCCGGGTCGAGTTGATTGCCACCGGAGAATGCCGCAAAGATGCACCGGAATACTTCGAGGTTGAAATCTCGCCTGCCGAAATCGCCAGCCTCGGACTAGAGGCCGGCAAGCGCGTCAGACTCGCCAGCCACAAACTCGCGCTCTTCAACGATACGACGCAGGGCAGGATCCAGTGAACTTCCAGCAACTCCGAATTATCCGGGAAACCGTCAGGCGCAACTTCAACCTGACCGAGGTTGCCAATGCCCTGTTCACCTCGCAGTCGAGTGTATCCAAACATATCAAGGATCTTGAGGACGAACTCGGCGTCGAGTTGTTCGTGCGCAAGGGCAAGCGTCTGCTCGGCCTGACCGAACCAGGGCGGGAACTGGTCGGCATCGTCGATCGCATTCTTCTCGATGCGCAGAACATCAAAAAACTTGGCGACCAGTTTTCCAATCGCGACCAAGGCCATCTCTCTGTCGCGACAACGCATACGCAGGCGCGCTACGCACTTCCCAAGGTCGTCACCGAATTCAAAAAGCAATTTCCAAAGGTCAATCTCGTGCTGCACGAGGCGAGCCCGACCGAGATCCTCTCCATGCTTCTCAGCGGACAGGCCGACATCGGCATTGCCACGGAAGCCCTGCTCGATGCGCCAGAGCTGGCGGCGTTTCCATATTATTCCTGGTATCACGGCGTCGTCGTGCCGACCGAGCATCCGCTTGCCCGCGAGAAGAAGCTGTCACTTACAGCAATCGCCGAATATCCGCTCATCACTTATCAAAAAGGGTTCACGGGGCGCGGGCGGATTGACGTCGCCTTCGCCGCTGCCGGGCTTGAGCCCGATATTGCCATGACGGCGCTAGATGCCGACGTCATTAAGGCTTACGTCGAGCTCGGTCTCGGCGTCGGCATTATTGCGTCCATGGCCTTCGAGCCTTCACACGATCCGCAACTGAAACTTCTCGACGCCCGCCATCTGTTTGACAAGAACACCTCCCGAATTGCAGTCCGACGCGGTGCCTATCTGCGCGGCTATGCCTTCCGCTTCATCGAGCTGTGCTCACCGGAGCTGACCGAAGCCAAAATCAAAGCGCTGATCGATGCGCCTGCCGAATGATGGCGTGAGCGCTGACCGCCGGAAGTGAGTTAGCCGGCAATCACAAGCGTTGCTTCGCTTATACAGTCAGCAATGTCTTGATGGCGCGGCGCTCATCCATGGCCTTGTAGCCTTCGGCGACTTTCTCGATGGGCAGCGAGAGGTCAAAGACCTTGCCGGGTTCAATCTTGCCGCTGAGAACGCGGTTCATAAGGTCGGGCAGGAAACGGCGCACGGGCGCCGGACCGCCCAGCATCCGCCGCTGCGCGGAGAACATCGCGTAGCCATCGAAGGTCACGCCGTGCGGAACGCCGACATAACCGATGGAGCCGCCCGGACGGCAGCAATCGATCGCCTGCGACATCGCCTCTTGCGTGCCAACACACTCGAGAACGGAATCGGCGCCGACGCCGCGCGTAAGGTCCTTGATGCGCGCAACGCCTTCCGCACCGCGTTCAGCGATGATGTCTGTCGCGCCGAAATCTTTAGCGAGCGCCTGCCGATCCTTGTGGCGGCTCATCGCGATGATGCGCTCGGCGCCCATCTGCTTCGCGGACAACACGCCCATCAGTCCGACGGCACCATCGCCGACGACGACGACCGTTGACCCTTCGCGCACGCCTGCGGCATCGGCGGCATACCAGCCGGTGCCGAGCACGTCAGACGTCGCGAGCAAATGCGGAATGAGGTCTTTGCCGGGAACTTCCGCCGTCGCAACCAGTGTTCCATCCGCCAACGGCACGCGGGCATACGGCGCCTGGGCTCCGGTCATGAACTCGCGCTGCACGCACGAGGAATGAAAACCATAGGCGCAATGCGGGCAGGTATTGTCTGACAAACAAAACGAGCCAACGACAAACTGTCCTGGGCGGACGGTTCTGACCTCACTACCGACCTCGACGACAACGCCACAGTACTCGTGCCCCATATGCGCCGGCCCACGCGAAGCCTGCAATCCGCGATACGGCCAGAGATCGGACCCGCAAATGCAGGTGGCCGAAAGCTTGATGATAGCGTCGGACGGTTTGATGATCATCGGGTCGTCGACGTTCTCAAACCGGACGTCGCCGGGGCCGTACATGACTGTAGCAAGCATCACTTCATCCTCGAATGGGTTGCGGTTGGCCGATGACTTCGACGCGCGGCTGCAATGCAGCGCGGAATTGGCAAGTCTGTCAGACAGAGCAAAGGCGCAAAACGGCACGCAACGCCAACGGTGCGGCGCGGCCCAACATTCGCCTTCTCTCAAAAGTGGTTGTGGTACAGCGCAGAATCTAGATCTGCGGGCGAAAATAGCGCGGAGCGGATCTATCGCGACGGCATCAAGGCGCCACGCAAAGCAAGGCGACAGCCAGACCGCAAATCGCGGATGCGCGCAAAAATATCGGAAGAGCTTTGGCTGGCATGGAAATTGGCTGTGGAGGCAGTCTG
>JADJVG010000011.1 GCA_016716675.1 Hyphomicrobium sp. | reverse complement strand
TTTTAAAGCAACATCCGTTGGCGCTGGCCAATCCCGACAAATCGGTCGTGGTGTGCGAGGCGGGCTGCCGGACGACAAAAGACGAGATCGTCTATATCGCAGCCGTAGTGCCGGCTGTACTGCCGGTGGCGTCAACTGGTGGCGAGTTCGAGCCGAATTCTTCGAACGCTGCACCGGATCCGGCTGCGGCAGGGCTCGAAGAGGGTGAATTGCCGTGCATCGCCGGGTGCTACGACCCGCCGGAGCGGAAATCTGCGCCCGCGCGCCGAATACCACTGAGCATCGGGAGCCGCCTGCGCGCCCTGCAAAGCCGAACGCCGCATCGCCGTCGCCCAAGCGCAGCCTGTCACGCCACCGCCCGTTCGGGTTGCTGCGCTTGCGCCGGTGGAACACGCTTCTGCAGGCGCGCAGTCTGCCATCATTGCGGCGCGAATTCGATCACGACTGCAAGTCGGCCACAACGGTGCAATCATTGAGCAGCCACAGACCGAAAGCACGCGGTTGGCAAAGGTTGAACAAGCGCCAAGCGCACGCCAAACATCACTCATCAATCAGTCTTGGCGCACGACGATTGTGTTCGCGCACGGCCATGAACCGAAGCGCACGTCGGTAGCGGGCGAGCTGCATCAGTCGCGGCATGAACGCCACGCCTATGCGCAAACACGGATCGCGTGGCGCGACTAGACCGCATGTTCCCCGCGAGGAGGACAAAAATGAAAGGCTTTGACGCGGCATTCGTAACTAATTTTTTACTATGTCGCGGCAGTGTCGAGCATGGTGTCTTTGTGTGGTGAGAGTTTGTGATGTTTCGTAAATCCGTTCGCGTGGCCAGCCGCATTGCCGTCTCGGCCGCAATCAGTTGGACGTTGATCCCGATAGCGATTGCCGACGCACCCGCCCCGACTCCGTCGGGCACCGCAGCCGCACCTCAGGCCGGCGCGCCGAGCGGAAAAAGACTCTTCACAGTTCCGGAAGACGGCATGGGCGATACCCACTGGCTGTCAGGCGCCACGCGCGCCGTACGCGAAATTATGCTGAAGCGACCCAATGAGGATCTGGTGATCTGCGTCGCCGGATGCATCGCGAAACAGGATCGCGTCGTCTACGCGCAGCCGTCAGAACCCGAAACAATCAGGACGAATAACGACCTGACTTCGGATGGCTCGCCGTCTGTTCCGGCCGCGCCACCTGCGCCTGCGGCGAGCGCCGCGCCTCAGCCCGCCGAACCAGTTGCCAAGGCCTCTGAGCCTGCGGAAACGCCGGCAGCAGCAAAGGCGGAAGCGCCAATGCCCCCTGCCGCCGAGCCGCCTGCATCGCAAGCCGACGCCGCGCCGACCCAGCCCGATGCAGCGCCTGCAAATTCTGAGGTTACGCCGCCCGAGGCATCGAAAGCCGAAGCGGCACCAGAACCGACTGCGACACCGGACAGCGATCCAGCCATTTCACCGGCTGCAAAAGCTGCAGCGGAAGATGACGCCGCGCGCATGGATTTCGTGCCGTCAATGGCACCGCCAACAGGTGAGCCGGCAGGAGATGAGCCAGCTCAACAGCCGGCCTCTGAACCAGCACCGGAGAGCGCGCCTGCCGCCGACGCAGTGCCCGAAACCGAGGGCGGTGAAACGCCACCGGTTCCAACTCCAGAGTGATCAAAGACTTGGTGGATTATTGGTGGATTGAATGAGACCCCGTGGCGCGCAATCCGCGCCCGGGGTCAATTCACGAGCTTCAGAACATCGGCATAGCTGCTGATTTTATAAACCGCGCCATCTTTGATCAGGTATAGCCATTCGAGCTTATCGGTCTGCGCCAGATCTTCCGGCGTAATCGCGTACAACTCGTCGTTCAGAACATCCTGAAACAGCCCAGCCGTCAGCTTGGCATCGTCACCCAGCATTTTCCATGAACCGGGCGGTGGCAGGCGGCTTTCCGCGCACTCTTGGAAAACACCACGTCGCGCAACACTTCGGGCGAAAGTTCGCCGCGCTTGATGGTCAATAGTGGCTTGAACAAAACCAATCTGCACGAGGCCGGAACAGATATATTCGTTCGGCGGCTGCCAATCGCGTTCATGGTAGGCTTCAACAGTTTTCTCTTTGGTGCTGATTTTGGATTGCACGCCAAACCACAAATTGCGCGCAATGTGCCAGATGGCCCAGTAATCGTAACTGTCTTTGATTTTGTCGAGCAACACGCCGCGCACCCGTGATTGGCGCGCGGAGGTGAACCATTCGCGTTTGAAACGGCGGATGGCGACGTAGGTGCTCTTGTGCTCTGCATAGTCACTGAGTTTTGTCAGGTCGACGCCGCTGGTGCCGGCTTCGATCACGAACGTTCCTGAAATGCCCTGATCGAATTGCGCCCCCGTATAGACCATAGCCGCATGTGAGAAGGCGGAATTGGTTGCCCAGCGAATGATGGTGGATGCGAAATCGCCGCTGCGCCGGGTCAATACGACATCGGCGCGCTGCAGATAATTGCCTTGCAGAAATTCGCCGACGGGCTTGGGCCAGACGTCATCCAGCGCCTTGCCGGTCGCTTCCACGGCGCTCTTAGACGGGCCATCGGAGGATAACGCAAAGGCACTGCCCGCTGCGGCGCCCAGCAGGACGATGCCTACCAGCCAACGCCAAAGAGCCGATCGTTTCATCCGCGCCCCGCTTACTATCATCGCCAACCTAAGGGTCTCTTTGAAGACAAGGCACACGCTACCTGAGCCGTTGCAGACCCTGCACTTTTGCCCATTGTTCTAGCGCACTGGCGCACCGGCCTTCAAACCCATGAAGGGCGTCACGCTCTTTCCACGCTTGGGGTGTGTCCTGTCCGCCATGCACGACGGTGAATATGACGGCTGGCCAACGGTGTGGCGGCATTACGGCGAATTAGCGGAACGCGATCAGCGCGGGAAATTTTGCCCGCTCGCCCAGTCCGGGCGACGGAAAGCACAGCCCCCACCGTTCTATTTCGCGAAGGCCACGGCAGACGCTCCCCCCAATGCTGTGTGGCCCGGTTTAAGGAGACAATGCATGAAGAATTTTTCTCGTGGTACCTGGCTGGCGATTGCTGCCGTGGTGGCCGTGCCTGTGACAGTGGCTGTTGCCAAATCCAGCGATCATCGCGGTTGGCATAACATGAGCCCGGAAACGCGCACCCGTCTTGAAGAAGGCAAGATCGCGATGGCGAAAGCCGCGCTCAAGTTGACTGCTGAGCAGGAGAAGCTCTGGGAGCCGCTTGAAACTCAAGCGCGTGCCTTCATGAAAGACCGCCAAGATAAGATGGCGGAACGCAAGAAAATGCGCGACGAACGCCGTGCCGAGCGCAGCAAAGACACTGCCGATGGAAAGACGGACGACGACAAGCGTCCGAACATGGCGGAACGTCTCGAAAAGATGAGCCAGCATATGGCCGAGCGGGCCGAGCGCATGAAAGCCTTTTCATCCGCGTTCACACCGTTTTACTCTTCTCTCTCGGATGAGCAGAAGGACGTACTTCGTCCGGTGATGCGTGACCTTGCGCCGGGTATGGGCGGGCGCGGACAAATGGGTAAGCGCTGGGCCCATGGTGGCGGCTGGGGCGCAGGCGGTCGTGGCCATCATGATGGTCATCACGGTGGCTGGGGCGGACGCCATGGCGGCGACCGCGGTGGTCCGGTGATGAATGATGCCGGTCCTGATGCTGCGGCTGGTGACGACGCTGCGGCACCCGAAACGCCGGCGGACAAGAATTAAGTTTGCGCCCGGCGCCTGCGGGTGCGCTGCGCGTGAGAAAGGCCGGGGAGCATGCTCCCCGGCCTTTTTGCTTTTGCTAGTTCTGAGCGGCCGGCTGACTTAAGCGGCCGGCTTGCGGTTCGTCGGACGACCGCCATCGCGCTGCTTCAGAAATTTCGGCGGCTTCTGGCCATCCCAATTGCGCTCGCCGCTGGGCTTTGGGCCTGCACGATGCGGCGCACCGCCGGTATGCGGTTTGCCATGTGATGGCTTGTCGGCGCGCGGGCCGTCCGTACGCGGGCCGTCGTGGCGGGGCTTATCCGAACGTGGACCGTCGTGACGTGGCCCATTGTGACGGGGGGCTTCGCCATCGCGCTTCCACTCTGGCTTGGGGCCGCGTGCTTCAGAACTGCGATCGGTGGTGCGTTCAGGACGCGGGCCATCGAAGCGCGGACGCTCGTGGCGCGGGCCTTCAGAACGCGGGCCTTCGTGGCGGGGCTTATCGCTGCGCGGGGCATCTGAGCGCGGACGGTCGTTGCGTGGCTTGTCGCCATCGCGCTTCCATTCGGGCTTGGGACCCCGGCTTCGAAAGAGCGGCCTTCGCCGCGGGGGGCGTCAACTTTAAAGCCTTCACTACGCGGGCGCTCGCTGCGTCCACCTTCGCGGGGTTTATCGAAGCGCGGCTTGTCGGCGCGCGGACGATCTTCGCGAGGGGCACCATCACGCGGTTTGAACTCACGCGGTTTGAATTCGCGTGGTTTGTCGAACGCACGTTCGGGGCGATCACCGCGAGCAGGCCGTTCCGAACGGGCGGGACGATCTGCAGGGCGGTCGGTATCGGGGCGATGCAATTCGGCTGCCGGGTTGAAGCCGCCGGCTTCTACCGTGCGCGGTGCGCGCGGAGCATCATCGTGACGATCAAACGAGCGGCGCGGAGCGCGGTCGCTGTCAGCACGACCGGCGTCGCGCGGTGCGCGATCACCGAACGGCTTGCGATCGCCACGCGGCGGACCCTTGCGGTGCGCGCCTTCGCGGCGCGGCGCATCGTGTGCGTGGTGCGGGCGCTTTTCCGGCATCGGCAGGTGTTCGCCGCCGACATCGTCGATGACTTCGATCGTCTGCTTCATCAGGCGTTCGATCGCCTTGATTTCAGCGCGTTCCGACGGATCACACAACGAGATCGCGATGCCGCTGGTGCCCTTGCGCGCAGTGCGGCCGACGCGATGGACGTAAGGTTTCCGGATCGAGCGGCATGTCGAAGTTGATGACGTGCGTGATGTTGTTGACGTCGATGCCGCGGGCGGCAATGTCGGTCGCAACGAGCACGCGGGTATGGCCCGCCATAAAATCATTCAATGCGCGCTGGCGTGCGTTCTGGGCCTTGTTGCCGTGGAACGCTGCCGAGTTAATGCCAGCCATGCCGAGACGTTCGGCAACACGGTCCGCGCCACGCTTGGTGCGCGTGAACACGATCACCCGTTCGCAAGCCGGATCGGCGAGGATGGTGTGCAGGCGGCTCTGCTTTTCAGCCGAGCGTACAACCATGACCTTCTGGTCGATGCGGTCGACGACCATGGTCTTGGTGGACAGGTCGACGCGGAATGGGTCTTGCAGAATTTCGTAAGCGAACTTGCGAATTTCCGGCGGCATCGTGGCCGAGAACAACGCCGTGCGGCGCTTCATCGGGATCAGCGAGACGATTTTCTTGATGTCGCGAATGAAGCCCATGTCGAACATACGGTCGGCTTCATCGAGCACCAGCGTATGCACGCCAGAGAGATCGCACGAGCGCATATTGACGTGATCGAGCAAACGGCCAGGCGTCGCGACGCACACATGCACGCCACGCTTCAAAGCGTTGATCTGCGGGCCCTTGCTGACTCCGCCAAGAATGACGGCACGGCGGATGTTCATGTTGCGCGCCAGCGATGCCACTTCCAGATCGATCTGGACGGCGAGTTCGCGGGTTGGCGCGAGAATGAGGGTGTGAACCTGTTTCCAGCCGAGTTCGACCGGGTTGGCGGCGATGGCCTGCAGCAGCGGCAATACGAACGTTGCCGTCTTGCCGGAGCCGGTTTCGGCGAGACCCAGCAGGTCGCGGCCTTCAAGCTGCGGCGGCAGCGCCTGCACCTGAATCGGTGTCGGCGTCGTGTACCCAACCTGCGTGAGGGCACGGGCGAGAGGTTCGGCAAAGCCGAAGGTCTCGAATGTCGGAGATGTCAAAGTGAAATTTTCCCAAGGGCTTCGAGACCGGCGCACTGGCTCGGATGTC
Source organism: Hyphomicrobium sp. (assembly GCA_016716675.1). Lineage (GTDB taxonomy): Bacteria > Pseudomonadota > Alphaproteobacteria > Rhizobiales > Hyphomicrobiaceae > Hyphomicrobium_B. The sequence goes on along the minus strand of JADJVG010000011.1, from coordinate 116,120 downwards.
TCGTCCCATGGCCCACACCGGCGCTTGCGGGGGTGGCCTATTTTTGTTCGGATTGGTCTTGAATGCAGGGTCGAGCGCGTTGGTTAGCAACGCTTGATGTGGCACGAGGACCCGAGCGCCATAGAAGAGCAATGCCTCGTGTATGCGTGCGTTCGACAGACAAGTCAAGGATTTGCTGCGCTGCGGGGAGAGTGTCGCGGGGCACGTGGCCGGCGGGATCGCCGCCGGCGGCTGCCCGTCCCTGATCAGACATCAAACCCTCATGTTCTGCTCACGTGGTGCGGTCGAACGCCCCCCAAAAAGGCCGGTCGCCCCTCGACTATGACATCCGAACACGGAACTATGGTCGAAACGCTATTCAATGGAAGGAGTGCCCACCTTGTCTCTCAAGGACCTGCTGATCGTATCCGCCGCCGTTGCCATTGGTTTTGCGACGACGGCTGCGGCCGCAAACTCTAAGCGCACGTTTACCCTCGCGGCCATTGAGCCGAAGGGCGGCGTGACGGTTGACAAGGAGCCCTTTCCGACGGCCGCCCTGCCCGAGGGCAGCGGCATTGTCTTGAAACAGCCGAATGCCGAAGGCCGCTGGGAAGTCTCGACGTACCTATGGTCAGCGCAGCAGATCACCGTCAACCAGGGCGATGACGTGACGCTGCAATTCGTCGGCATCAACGGTGCCAGCCATCCGACCACCATTGAAGGCTATGACCAAAGCTTCACCCTGAAGCGCGGTGAGGCGCACAGCGTTTCATTCAGGGCCCATAAGGCTGGCATGTTCAAGATCATCTGCGCGACGCACGGCCCAACCATGGTCAGCGAATTGGTTGTCACGCCGGCAGCGGCAACGGAGTGAGCCCTCGTGCTGTGCCGCCCACGACGGATGATCTCCGGAGGGCATGGTACAGAGTGGCGAAGGTTCACAGCATCTTTTGGGAGCGGGGCCTTCCGCTGCCTCCCAGGCCCGCGCGCACGTTCGAAGCGCAACGGTCCGGCGACTCATCTAAAAGCCTGAAGCTAAGGCGTGCGTGAAGCGCGCTTAAGGTTGAGGAGAAACTGCCGATGTTGAAGATTTCGAAATTAGCACTTGTTGCCGCCGCGTTGGCGGTCGTCAGCGCCGTGCCCGCAGAAGCCAAGTCGTGCTTCAAAAAGGCGGCGCAGGGTAACGCGTTGACGGAAGGGCTGGCCAAGTTCCAGGTTGATGCCGCGCTGCTGCAAGCCGTCGACTGGGGCATCTATGGAACGTGGGTGACGGGCAACGGCACGCCCGGCTACTCGTTCGGTCCGCGGACTTACAAATGCGAAGCCGCAAGCATTGGCTGGAGCTGCCACGGCTCAGCGACGCTCTGCAAACTCGATTGAGTTTTGTTGGGGCTCTGAAATCGCACCTAAAGCGCGGCGAGGGCCGCGCGCATGGCGTCGATAATGCCGGGCTCGGTCATCGCATGCCCGGCCGTGTCGATCAGTTGAAGTTTTGATCCGCGCCATGCAGAGGCAAGCGCGTAAGCGTTTTCTGGCGGACATATCAGATCATAGCGGCCTTGCACGATGGTGCCCGCAATGCCCGTCAGGCGATCGGCATTGGCCAGCAACTCGCCCGGTTCAAGAAAGAAGTTGTTGGCAATGTAGTGGGCTTCCATGATCGGCGTCGGTGGCACGCGGGCTTGCGACGAGAAAATCTGCGGCAGCGTCGGCGATGGCGGCTGCACTTCTGATAAAATGCGTTCGTAAGCGTTCCAGACATGGGCGGCAGGCGCATGGACTTCCGGGTCGGGATCCGTCAGGCGGCGCACGTAAGCGTCAAGTGGTGCGTGCCGCTCGGCATTCGGCAACCAATCCCGGAATGCCGCATAGAGTTCCGGCCGGAAGGTGCGCGGTCCCTCGATGAACGCCCAATGCACTTCGCGATGCGAACCAAGGAAGACAGCGCGCAGCACCATGCCTGCAACGCGCTGCGGGTGCGCTTCGGCATAGGCCACCGCCAGCGTCGAACCCCACGAGCCGCCAACGACGACCCATTGCTCGATACCGAAATGCGCGCGGATCGTTTCGATGTCGGCTATCAGATGTTGGGTCGAGTTGGCGTCGCACGACAGATACGGATGGCTGCGGCCGGCGCCGCGCTGATCGAACAGAAACGCATGATCGCGCTCGGGATCGAACAGCACGCGGTGGGCATGCTGGGCGCCGCTTCCCGGGCCGCCGTGCAAAAAGAGGATCGGACGGCCACCTTTGGTGCCGACTTCCTCGACGTAAATCCAATGCCCTTCGCCGACCGAGATCATGCGGACGTCAAATGGGCGGAGGGGGGCGGTCGCGGTCATCATTCGTTACAATGGCCCGCTTGCCCACAGGTGTGCAAGCGGGGAGGCGGCGGTGCGTTGGCAGGTCGCGTGCACGGGTAGGGGCAAAGGGTGACCGCCCAACATTTTGCAACCATCCGGGCGCATGTCTTCCGTTCTCCCCGGCCCCGCCACGTGCTAGATCTGTTCCCCACGGAACACGGCAGTTACTCAAACTCTTTTATTGAAGTGCGCGACTATTCTTGTCTCTTAAACGACTTGGCTTGAAAATCCGGAGCTTATTCGCATGCGAAGTTCATCGACGTCCGCCGTTGCAGCCGCTTTGGCTGTCAGCGCGTTTCTGAGTGCCCCTGCCGCCTACGCCCAATCCGGCAATCGCGGTCTTGAAGTGATCGCTGCCGATAAAGCCCGCGTGACAGGCGAGATCGTTGCCGATTTCGGCTCCCGCAAATGGGCGGGCGCTACCGGTGTTGATGTCTATACCATCACCAACATGAAGGCCGCCGATCTAATGATCATGAACGGCACCATCAATCGCACGCCGGAAAAGAGCCTGACGTACTCCGTCAAGTTCGATCTGTTCAATCCGAAGAACCCGGCGCAGGTGGCCAAGGAAGCTGCGATTCTGCGCGGTGACATCATCATCGACAAGACCGGACGCTACGATCCGACCGCTGGAAAGCTGCGCGTCGACGTCGTGAAGGGCACGCAGGCGAGCTATGCGTTCCGCGGCGGACTGCAGGGCCGCGAAGTCACGCGCTGGTGGGAAGTCGGCGAACAGCTGAAGCGGGCGCAGAAGAAGGCCGTTAAAGAATACAGCCGCGTTGTCGAAGGTAAAACCGTTACCATCGAAGTCACGAACGCCGACCCGCTGAAATTCGACGGCCTCGTCTTGGCCGCCGGTCCGTTCTCGTATCTGCCCGAGACGACGGTGCGCGGCAGCCTCGATTATGATTACGAGCTCGGCAACTGGCTGCTCGACAACAACGGCCTGACGCTCGCCTACCAGTTGGCCGATAAGGCCATCAACGACCGGATTACCGGATCGATCCGCTATGCCGAGGAATCGGGTAGCGCGACCGTTGACGGCAAGAAAGTCGATTACACCGGCTACTACGAATATAATCTGCGCTTCAACGAGGAGGCCCAGAAGGCTGACGCCGCGTTCTTCGACAGCGAAAACGCCAATGCCGAAACCGATGCGTTCTTCTCCTCCGCCGATCAGTCGAAGCCCGGCATCTACGGCCGCGCCTACTTCGCCGACTCGGAAGACAACTGCAAGTCGGTCAAGGACGAAGAAAGCAACAGCATGAAATGCGTCGGCCCGACCAAGTCGGTCATCACCTACGACCTCAAGGCGAATGGTCTGACGTATGCGCAGCTTGCAGCTTGGATGAAGATCGAGCAGTTCGTGATCGGGCCGTTCACCGACGAGTGAGGGCTGGGCGCTAACGAGCGACAACTTCGAGAGCACACCATCGGCGGCCTTTGCACCAGCAGGGCCGCCGATCCATTTTCTGCCAAAGCGCGCCTTCAAAGCCCGTCTTGCTGGCTAGCCGCGATCCTCGTCGCTGAGATGCGAAAGGCTCGCCGCATTGGCTTCCCAATTTTGACCATCGAACGGTTCGATCGTCAGGCGCGCTGGCTGGGTGTCGAGGCAGCGCACGTTGACATCGATACCATCGGGGTTAGAGCGCGGCGTATAGAACGGTTTGATGCCGCAGACCTTACAGAAGGTGTGGCTCGCCGCACCCGTATTGAAGGCATATGTCGTGATCGCATCGGCTCCGCGAAGGAGACGGAACTTCGACTTCGGCACGATCAGGTGCAGGAAACCCGCCTTCGCGCAGATCGAGCAATTGCAGTCCTGGGCGACAATTGTGTCAGGTGCTTCGACCTCGAAGGCGATCGCACCGCAATGACAACTTCCGCAGTACAGCATCGCGACGCTTAGCCCGGTCCTAATTTCTGGGTTTGCATTTCGCTTGAGAATTCCGCCTCGAGCTCTGCGACCATCTTCACGAGGTCGTCCGGCAGCGGCATTCCAAAGGCTGAGATCTCGTGCAGTTTATCGTTGAGCTGCATGTAAAGTTCGTGCCGGTCTTCCGGCTCATTCTGCATTTCCGTCAGTAATAACGAAATTTGCATCTTCAGTTGTTCGAAGGCCATGGGGGTGCGCCTTTCAACATTGGTAACACCTGAAGGCTACCACAACTCGCTGTCACTGAGCAGGTTAATCGCGCCCATGGCGACGTCTGCCGCAGCGCGCAATCGCGGGCTTGGATAGACCCCCGCCTCCCCCGCGAGGGGGGGCTCCCAGGTGGTTGCAGGGGATGACGGAAATTGTGGCGTGCGACCGTATGCACCCCGCCACGGCCAGGGCCGCAGCAGTGGGGATCCGCGCAAGGTTGCTGACTGCGCAAAATGGTTGGCCTGGATGCCCTAAGGCCACCGCGTCGCAAGGTTGCAGGCCGTTTCGCCGGGAACGAAGCCTCGGGCAGGTGTGCCTGTCAAGCAGGTGGCGGCTACGACGCATCATATCATGCAGCAAAAGTGCACCAAATAATGTTTTGCTGTGTTATGCTTGGCATCGAAGTTTGAGCCCTGGTGCCGATCACGGCGGCTCGTGTGTCCGTGAGGATTTCCGGCAGATGATTTGCTTTACGAGGAAACGCACATGAAACCCTTCTCTGTTGCCCTTTGTGCTGCTGTGCTTAGTCTCGGTGCGGTTTCGACCGTGCCCGCTGCGGCCGATTCTGTCTCAGATGCGGTGCAGGTCTGTTCTGGGTGTCATGGCGAGGCAGGCATTCCGGCTGACCCGACATTTCCGATCATCTGGGGCCAGAACCGGACTTACATCCTCAATCAGCTCCGCGATTTCAAATTCGGCAAGCGCAAGAACGACATCATGTCCGGCATCGTTTCGTCTTTGAGCAACACCGACATGGTGGGCCTAGCAGCCTACTTCGCAGGGCAGAAGTGGCCCGCCATTGATCATAAAGCGGTATCGGCTGAAACCGCAAAAACGGCCGACGCCGTCTTCGACACCATTAACTGCAGCGCCTGCCATCAGGAGACGTTTCTGGGCGACACGGTGCGCCCGCGTCTGGCTGGGCAGAACGAAGAGTATCTGGTGAAGACGATGACGGATTTCCGCAGCGTCGAACGCGGCAATTACCTCGGAATGTCGGCACTGCTGCGCGACCGATCGGATGACGAAATCAAGGCCGTCGCTCAATATCTGGCAGGCTTCAAACCCCCTACCCAACCAGATCAGACGGCGACGACAAGCCGTGATCTGTGTGGGCGTGTGACCGCGCTCAACCGGCCACCGTCATGGCCGCAGCGGCGGCCATCCACGACACGCTTCCAAGAGCGTGATCTCGGCTTGCTGCAAGATGCAACCACTACCGTAATCCCGCGCGGGGATGGCGGAGTCCGCGCAAGGTTGCTGTTCGTGCGCCATCGTTGACTTGGACAGATCCCGGCCTACGCCGGGATGACGTCAGTTGAGGCTGTGGATGGTTGGGCGATTGCCGATTGCGGCGAGTACGAACCCCAAACATACTTAGCAAATGACGGATGCAAGCGTTTGGCCGACCACCTTTGATGCTCTGAGAACGCTTTCAACAATGGCGGGTGTTTGCGTGGCGTTTTGGGGCGTCAACAAGTGGCGCCGAGAGCAAATCGGCAAACGTCAATCCGAGCTGGCTGAAGAAGCTTTAGCGGTTGCCTACGAAGCGCAGGATGTATTCGACCATGTTAGGAATCCAATTTCGTTTGGCGGAGAAGGATCATCCCGGCCGAAAGATGATAATGAGTCCGAAGCAGAGAACCAACGTCGCGATATACGATTTGTTCCGTTCGAACGGTTGGACCATCACAAAGACTACTTCTTGCGGGTGCAACGCCTACGGCCCAAATTTATGGCAATGTTTGGGAAGAGTGCAGCTTCTCCGCTCGCTGCAGTCCTCGAAATTCGAGCGGACATTATTATGGCTGTCAATTTACTTGCTGATATAGAAGAAGATCTGTCTGGCGGCGCGCCGGAGGACTGGGAAGAATTGCGCGAACAAAGGAGGCAAAATCAGACCATCAAATGGAAGCGAAGAGAAAATGATCCGATAGATGCACGTATCGCAAAACTGTCCTCTGAACTCGAAGCGCGTTTGGAGCCAATACTCAAATCTCGCTATCGATCGTGAGCTCGCCTACTCCGCCGCCTGCTTATCCCCATAGCCCAATTGCGCGTTGAGCTTTTCGACCAGATCTGCGGCGGCATCCGGGATGTTGGTGCCGGGGCCGAAGACGGCTTTGGCGCCCATGCGGAATAGTTCCTCGTAATCGGCGGGCGGGATGACGCCACCGACGACGATCATGATGTCGCCGCGGCCTTCTTTATCGAGGGCGGCTTTGAGTTCCGGCACGAGGGTCAAATGTCCGGCGGTCAGTGACGACACGCCGACGACATGCACGTCGTTCTCAACCGCTTGGCGCGCGGCTTCGTCGGCGGTGGCAAACAGCGGCCCGATATCGACGTCGAAGCCGAGATCGGCGAAGGCCGACGCGATCACCTTCTGGCCACGGTCGTGGCCGTCCTGGCCGAGCTTGGCGATCAGAATACGCGGACGCCGCCCATCGTTTTTGTCGAAGCTTTCGACCAGCTTCTTGACGCGATCAACGCTTGGGTTCATCGCCGCTTCCTTCTTATAGACGCCCGAGATGGCGCGAATTTCCGCTTTGTGCCGGGTGAAAACTTTTTCGAGCGCGTAGGAGATTTCGCCGACCGTCGCCATTTTGCGGGCGGCCTTGACGGCGAGGTCGAGTAAGTTGGCGTTGCCCTTCGCGCCTTCGGTCAGCGCCTCGAGGGCAGCCTGAACGTCGGCTTCGTTGCGCTCGGCACGCAGCCGCGCCAGCTTGGCCAGCTGCTGCTCGCGCACGCTCTTGTTGTCGACCTTGAGGATGTTGATCTCGCGGTCGCCCTTGATCTTGAACTTGTTAATGCCGGTGATCGTCTGGCGGCCGCTGTCGATGCGGGCCTGCGTGCGGGCGGCGGCTTCCTCGATGCGCATCTTGGGAATGCCGAGCGCGATGGCTTTCGCCATGCCGCCGGTCTCTTCGATTTCGCGAATATGCACGAGTGCCTTTTGCGCGAGGTCGTAGGTCAGGCGTTCGACGTAGTGGCTGCCGCCCCACGGATCGATGGTGCGCGTGGTGCCGCTTTCCTGCTGCAGCAGTAGCTGGGTGTTGCGCGCGATGCGGGCCGAGAAGTCCGTCGGCAAGGCGATCGCTTCATCAAGGCCGTTGGTGTGCAGCGACTGGGTGTGGCCCTGCGTGGCGGCCATGGCTTCAAGACAGGTGCGCGTGGCGTTGTTGAAGATGTCCTGCGCCGTCAGCGACCAGCCCGAGGTTTGCGAATGCGTGCGCAGCGACAGCGAACGCGCGTCTTTGGGGTTGAACTCGTCCTTGATGAGTTTCGCCCACAGCAGACGCGCGGCGCGCATCTTGGCGATTTCCATGAAGTAGTTCATGCCGATCGCCCAGAAGAACGATAGGCGCGGCGCAAACGCATCGACGTCCATGCCCGACGCAACGCCCGCGCGCACATACTCGATGCCATCGGAAATCGTGTAGCCGAGTTCGAGATCGGCGGTCGCGCCGGCTTCCTGCATGTGATAGCCGGAAATCGAGATCGAGTTGAACTTCGGCATATGCTGCGCGGTGTAGGCGAAAATATCCGACACGATGCGCATCGATGGCGCCGGCGGATAGATGTAGGTGTTGCGCACCATGAACTCTTTCAGAATGTCATTCTGAATGGTGCCCGCGAGTTTCTCGGGCGGCACGCCTTGCTCTTCACCGGCGACGATGAACAGCGCCAGGATCGGCAGCACCGCGCCGTTCATGGTCATTGAGACGGTCATGTCCTGCAGCGGAATACCGTCGAACAGCGTGCGCATGTCGTAGATGCTGTCGATCGCCACGCCGGCCATGCCGACGTCACCCTTCACGCGCGGATGATCGCTGTCGTAGCCGCGGTGCGTGGCGAGGTCGAACGCGATCGAGAGGCCTTTCTGGCCGGCTGCAATGTTGCGGCGATAGAAAGCGTTGGAATCTTCCGCCGTTGAGAACCCAGCATACTGGCGGATGGTCCACGGCTGCAGCGCGTACATCGCCGGGTAGGGGCCGCGCACGTACGGCGCGATGCCCGGCAGCGTATCCAGGAAGTCGAGCCCGGCCGTATCAGCGCCGGTATAAACCGGCTTCACCGGAATGCCCTCGGGCGTTTCCCAGATATGCCCTGCCGGCAGCGGACTGGTGGCAGCCGTCACGGGCGCGTCGAGGGCGACTTTGGTGAAATCCGGGATATTCGACATCATTGATTTTCCAGCGGCTTATGCAACGTGAGGGGCCCTCACTAGCACAAGCCTAGCGCATTTGGCATGCGGTGCAAAACCACTTGAATTGTGGTTGCGCCAGCAGCGGATCGCCTGCGCCACGACCGGCCTGCCGGAGCGCCGAGCGCTGGGGGGCTGACACCTGTCTGCTCAGCCAGGACTCTGGGAAAACGGCGGCCTTAACCAGTCGGCGGCCGCGCGTGCCGGATGGTGGGCTAGGCGTGCCGCGACCGCTCAATGCCCGGCCATTTGGGCGCGCAGCTGCTCTAACCGGGCATCGCGCCCACAACCGGCCCGGTAGAATTTATAGCGAACCGGGTTGAGCTTGTAATAGTCGGGGTCGGGCGCGGGCGTGAAAGCCGAAGCCCGTGCGATTTCGACGATGACGGGCTTATCGAAACGCTTGCTGTCGATGATGGCTTGCTTGCTCTTTTCGGCCAGCGTCTTCTGCTCGTCGTTATGGTAGAAAATTGCCGGCCGGTATTGCGACCCGCGATCACAGAACTGCCCCGTGCGATCGAGCGGATCGACGTTGGCCCAATAGTGATCGAGCAACTTCTGATAGGTGACGATCGTCGGGTCGAACGTCACGTTGACCACTTCGGTGTGGCCAGTCGTGCCGGTGCTGACCTCTTCATAGGTCGGGTTAGGGGTCTTGCCACCCATGAACCCGGGCGTCGTGTAGAGAACCCCTTTGACCTTATCGAAATCGCTTTCGACGCACCAATAGCATCCCGCGCCGAAGGTCGCGATTTCGAGCTGCTCCGGCTCGGGCTTTGACTGCGATTGGGCATAGGCGAAGGCTGTCGTCGCGACGGAGGTAGCCAACGCGACAGCTGCGAACACGAGATGGCGGTGGAGCATCAGGGCCTCGGGATAATCTTAGGATCACATTTAAGTCTTCCCTCTGCGTCGCCGCAGAGGGAAGACGTGCGTGAGGGTGCACCGGGGGGAATGCTATCCCTCACATCATCTCCGAGCCGCAGGAAATGAGACGGCCGGGAGGAACTTCAAGGCGACCGGTAAACGGCTTTTATATTGATGCCGTTTTGAACGGGCAGCTTTGGATTAAAAGTCCACCATTGTTTAGCTGGCGGCCTTGGGAACGAATTTCAAGGCTACACCATTCATGCAGTAGCGCAGGCCCGTCGGTTTCGGCCCATCCTCGAACACGTGACCGAGATGGCCGCCGCATCGGCTGCAGTGCACTTCCGTGCGCGTTGAAAACAAGCGCTTATCGACCGACGTGCCGATAGCTTTATCGAGAGGCTGGAAAAAGCTCGGCCATCCCGTACCGCTGTCGAATTTGGTGTCCGATGAAAACAACGGCAGGTCGCATCCCGCGCAATTATAGAAGCCGGCGGCATACGACTTATCGAGTGGCGACGTGCCGGACCGCTCTGTACCGTGCTTGCGCAACACGTTAAACTGGTCCGGCGTCAGGACTTGTTTCCATTCGGCCTCGGTTTTCATTATTTCGAACCTTTCTTCTGTCGTCTCGGTGGCGTGGGCAGTCAACGTAGTCGATGACAGTGTGCCAGCGAGCGCAAGGCCCAATTTGGTAAAGTCGCGGCGGGAATACATTACCAGGTCCTCGTATTTTGCATCTGGCGGCGGCCAGCGGTTGATACAGCCTCTCAATCTCGATGAATGATACGTCTCAATGGCCGTCATTGTTTCGTGCGCAGGCAGAAAAAGCTGCTCACGATACCGTGCGGTATATGAGAAAGTTGTAATGTCGGGTTCGGTAAATTACGGAGTTTTTCGAGCTGCTGCTTCAGACCCGCAATTCATGCCTTCACAAAATCTACCGGGCGATCCAGCGTAATCGCTTCAGGTGAGATCTGGCAGCGGTAGCACAACATTTCCACGCCGACGGCTTTGGCTTTGGCGAAGGCGGCCGCGTATGCCGGGTCGATGTCGCGCGCGAGATCGAAGCGGGTCGCGTCGCCCCGCTGCACCAGATAGAGCATGCAAGCGCGGTGCCCGATGGCCACCATGTTGGCCAGCTCTTCGAGATGTTTGACGCCGCGTTCGGTCTTGCTGTCTGGAAATTCGGCCAGGCCCGGCTGGCGCATCAGATGGACATTCTTGATTTCGACGTAGCACGAGCGCCCGCCGATGCCGCCTTCGAGCAGGATGTCGATGCGGCTGTTGACGCCATATTTCACCTCGCGCCGCAGCGTCCCGAAGCCCTTGAGGTCTTCGATGCGCCCAGCCTCGATGGCTTCCGCCACGATGGCGTTTGGATGATTGGTGTTGATGCCGACCAGCGTCGGACCCTGGCCCATGTCGTTCTCGATCAGCTCCCAGGTGTGCCGATATTTGCGCGTTGGACTATCGCTGGTCGATAGCCAGACGGCCGAACCAGGGGCCGTCAGCCCCATCATCGAGCCGGTGTTCGGGCAAGTCGCGGTGATCGTCTCGCCGCTATCGAGTGTCACGTCGCACAGGAACCGCTTGTAGCGCTGCACGAGTTTTCCGGGGATCAGGGGATTTGCAAATTTCATGGACCCGGTGATAGCGATCCGGCCGCATCCGCGGCAAGCGCGAACTGCTACAATCTCGGAATTCGAATCGCATTCTCTCCCGCTGGAGGCCGCCGTGCTGCTCACCCGCCCGCTGATTCACACATTACCCGGCCTGCTCGCCCTGTTTGCTGGGCTGGCGATCCTCTCCGCCCCTTTGGCCGCCGCCGAGGTCGAAACCGAGCGTATGACGTGGACCGAAATCCGCGACGCGCTTGCGCAAGGCAAAACGACGATCATCGTGCCCACTGGTGGCACCGAGCAGAACGGTCCGCATATGGTGACCGGCAAACACAATTTCGTCGTTCGCGAAACGGCGCGGCGGATTGCCGAGAAACTCGGCAACGCGCTGGTCGCGCCCGTGCTTGCCTATGTCCCAGAGGGCGACATCGCCAAACGGGAGGGCCATATGGCCTATCCCGGCACCATCAGCCTAACGCCCGATACCTTCAGCCGCGTTCTGGAGGACGCCGCCCACAGCTTCGCGATCCACGGTTTCAAGCTGATTGTGTTTCTCGGCGACAGCGGCCCGAACCAGGAGCCGCAGCGCGCGGCGGCGGCTTCTCTCTCGGCCCGCTGGGCGGCGGATGGGGTGCGGGTGATCACCGCCGACAACTATTATGCGGCTAATGGCCAAGTGGAGGCGCTGAAAGCCGAGGGGGAGACCGACGCAACCATCGGCAGCCATGCCAGCATCCGGGACACCTCCGAATTGATGGCCGTCTATCCGGGCGGTGTGCGGGCTGACCGGCGCGCCGCCGACAAGGACGGGGTTACCGGCGATCCGACCCGCGCCTCGAGCGAACGCGGCGAGAAGCTGCTGGCACTCAAGGTTGCGGCTGCCGTTAACGACATAGAAGCCGCGAAAGCCGCCCCCATCGTGGTGCCGCAGCCGCCAAGCCTGTTGCAACGGCTGCTCAACTGGCTGTTTGGGTGAGCTAGGCTGTTCGGCCCAGTCTGCCACGTTCCCACGCGTGCTTTGCGGGAGTATTCTTGCCGGTCAGATGAACGGGAATGGAGCCAGCGGTGCAACAGGAAGATAAAGTCACAGCCGGGCTGCTTGTCATTGGTGACGAAATCCTCTCGGGCCGCACCAAGGACAAGAACATTGGCGCGATCGCCGATCATCTCACCACTATCGGCATCCGCCTGTCAGAGGTTCGGGTTGTCCCTGACATCGAGGACGAGATCGTCGCCGCCGTCAACGCGCTGCGCGCCCGCTACACCTATGTGTTCACCACCGGCGGCATCGGCCCGACCCATGATGACATCACCGCGGACAGCATCGCCAAGGCGTTTGGCGTAACAATCGACGTCGATCCGCGCGCCCGGGCGTTGATGCAGGCCGCGTGTGACGCCCGCGGCGTCGAGTTGACCCCGGCCCGCCTGCGGATGGCCCGTCTGCCTTTGGGCTCGCAGCTGGTCGAAAACGCCATTTCGATCGCTCCGGGGTTCAGAATCGACAATGTGATCGTGATGGCAGGCATCCCCGATATCATGCGTTCGATGCTGGAGGCGGTGACACCGCACCTCAAGACCGGCGCCAAGATGCTGTCGGAAACCATCCCGCTCGAACGCCCGGAAAGCCAGATCGCTGATCTGTTCGCCGCCCATCAAAAGCGTTATCCGGACGTCGCCATGGGAAGCTATCCGTCGCTCCGCGACGGCAAACCGGCGACCGATCTGGTCCTGCGCTGCACCGACCGCGCTGAACGAGGCCCGCGACACGCTGAAAGTGGCCCTCGGGTTTGACGCTGGGGTGGCGCTGGTCACCTGCCAATCTCAAAAAAGCGCTGCAATACTCTGAAATGATTGGCATTAGTGCGCTGCAAAACGGCGTCAATCCGCCACGGTCACCGCGACAGCGTTAATTTCTATGGTGAGTCCAGGTTGTTTTTGTTTTGTTCTCTTGGGCATCCGCCCTGGGAACCACGGAGGCAAGAGCGCGTACGCAAGCGCTGGGTTCGTTCGGAGGAGACGTATCGATGTTTACTGGCATGTCATGGCGCATCAGCGCGCAGTCGAAAGCAGGCGCAGCGGCGTTCGCGATACTCGCGGCACTATTGTTTGCTCCTGGCGCAGCCGAAGCCAAGACGCCCGGCAAGACCTATTGCTTCAACGGCATCTGCCACCGGGTCAGCACGTTGCAGGAAACGTCGGCTCTGATTGGCAAAGACCTCACTTTCAAAACGTCCTTCTATGACGACTGCAAGCGTGACCGCTACAACCCGTGCGGCCTGACCTCGTCGGGTGAAGTGTTCCGCCCTGGCGCCGCCGACAATGCCGCCAGCCCCATTTATCCGAACGGCACCGTGCTGCTGCTGCGCAACCCGGCGAACGGCGAAGCGGCCGTAGTCCGGGTCAACAACGCCGGCCCCTATTGGCGTAAACGCAAACTCGACGTTTCGCGCGGTACGGCCGAAAAGCTTGGCTTCAAAAGCAGGGCGTCGCCAACCTCGAAGTCCGTGTGATCGTGGCGCCGAGCAAGGAAGAAGCCCGCTACAAGAAAAACCGCCGCTATGAAGCGGTGCCCGGCCACATCGGCCGGTTTGCGTCGCTGGCTGGCGCCGCGGCCAGCCGCGAAGTCATGATTGCCATGAACACCGCCCCTGCCGGGTCGATCAAGGTCGCGTCGGCGGAATCGATTGCGGCTTCGTCCACGCAGATCGCCGATTTCAGCAGCCCGGCTGATGCGCTCAAGGCAGAGGCCCGCCGGCTTTACGGATCGGATTTTGGCGTCAAGCGCGTCGTGGCACCGACCATGACAGCGGGCATCGCGCCAATCCACCGGTCGCGCCGGCAGTTGACGGTCCAATAAGACCGAGACGTCTCTAGAAAGTTCAGTTCAGCGATAAACGCTCGCGGCGACCGAATTCGGTACGCGCCGCGGGCGTTTTAATTTTGTCGCTCGCTGCGGAATCTTCGACAAACAGATCATATTGCGTGTCGAGGGCGTCAAGGAACGCCGCCGCCATGTCCAACAGCGGGCCGAGTGTCAGCCGCTTGGCGACCAGAAAATTGTCGTCGATGGTCAATTGCGCCGGGATCAGCACATTCGAGGCTTCCGGAGAGATCAAGCCCCGGCTGCGGATGTAGGACACCACGTCATCGCCGGTGTCGAAATCTTCACTGCGGGCATCGCCGCATTCCTCAACAGCGTCGAGCAGGATCGCGGTTCCCGAAACGAACAGGTTAGCGACGGCGGCAAAGCGCCGGTCGATGCCGGCCAGTGCCCGGGCGTGTTCGCGGGCCTTGAGGGTGCGGGCGGTCAGCATAAGCTCAAGCCCGCGGACCTCCTCGGCCAAGGCGCGCTGGTCGATGGCAAAGGTGGGGTTGCTGGCCTGGTTCTCGGCAAGCGCGCGCCAGTCTTGACCGCGCGCGATCAGATCCTCGCCCGCCGCCAGTGCAGCGTCGAGATGGTCGGCCAGCATATAGACGCTGAGCGGCGCGCGGGGCGCTTCGGATGACATACCACGACACTCCAGTCGACACAGAATTCCAACCGTGATTCTTGGACTGATTCGCGAATCCCCCCAATGCTCCGGCTGTTGTAATTGGGGCTCTGTGGGGCGTTTGGGATAACGTGTGCGTAAATCTGCGGCTGAGCATAAGCGGGTGCGGATTCAGCAAAGAAAAAAGCCGGTTCTTACAAACCAGCTTAAATTTCGGGGAGAGGAAAACGCGGGAGGCGAGAGGCAGGGGGCAGCGGGAAAAACAGTTAATCCTGGGCCGATCCGGCGATCAGGGTCATCACGGCCAGAACAGGGAGTGCGATGAAGAGGGCAGCCGCCGTGGTCGCGAATTCGGTGCCGCCTTCGGTCAGCGGAGACAGGAGGTCCCGGGCTTCCGGCAGCGCCGCGACGATCACGGTTGCTGCGGTGGTGAGCGCTGCAGTGGCGGAAGCGATGAGCGTTGCGGACATTGGGGTGGCTCCTAATCTTGTGGGTTGCGACTGGGTTGCTGGTCTGTCGTCTTGAGTTGGAGAATGGTTCAAAGCGCTGCCTGCCGCAGTTCCCAGGGGAACAGGCTAGGCTGCGGACCGCAAAAGCGGCCCGAGGGCGCCAGTTGTGTCTCAGTTGCGCCGGGGAGGCGGTTGCTGTAGCCGGGCGTGGGGGGTGGGGCGCATGAGCTATTCGCTGTACATCGTCGAATGCGCAGACGGCACGTTCTACACGGGCATCGCCATCGACGTGCAGCGCCGCCTGCTTGAACACAACGGCTGCGACTGCATCGGCAAAGGCGGCAAACCCATCAAAGGCAAGGGTGCGCGCTACACGTCTGCGCGCCGGCCGGTGGCATTGGTGTTTGAAAGAGCCTTCTCTTCCCGATCCGAGGCCATGAAAGAAGAGATGCGCATCAAGCGGCTGTCCCGAGGCGAGAAGCAGGCCTTGATAGCCGCCGCAGCGCCGTCGCTGCGCGCCGCGCCGACGCACCGCGCTCAGCCATGACGCGCGCCGCTGAAATCTTCGACGCGATCATCATCGGCGCCGGTGCTGCGGGCTTGATGTGCGCGCTGACGGCTGGGCAGCGCGGCCGCAAGGTTCTACTGCTGGAGCACACCGATGCGCCGGGCGCGAAAATTCTGATTTCCGGCGGCGGGCGCTGTAATTTTACCAACCTCGAGTGCGCGCCAAACCGCTTTCTGTCGGCCAACCCGCATTTCTGCACATCCGCTCTGAAGCGCTACACGCAGCATGATTTCATCGGGCTGGTGCAGCGCCATGCGATCCCCTTCCATGAGAAGACGCTCGGCCAACTGTTCTGCGACGGCTCGGCCCGCGCAATTGTCGCGATGCTTGGCGCAGAATGCGCGGCGGGCGGCGTCGATCTGCGCACCGGCCAAACCGTCACCAGCATCACGCACGACGATCACTTCAGCGTCGAGACGCAGGTGGCGTCATACAAAGCGCCGGCACTGGTGCTCGCGACGGGCGGATTGTCGATCCCGAAGATGAAGGCGACCGGTTTCGCCCATAGTGTTGCGCGCCAATTCGGCCTAGCCGTCACCGAAACACTGCCCGGCCTTGTACCGCTGAAGGCCGCCGCGCAAGCCGACGGATTTGATGCTTCCCTTGCGGGCGTTTCGCTTGAGGCGGTCGCGTCTTTTGAGGGGCAGAAGTTCCGCGAGAACATCTTGTTCACGCATCGCGGCTTATCGGGCCCGGCCATCCTGCAAATTTCGTCGTACTGGAAGAGCGGGCGCGCCATCGGGCTGGATCTGATGCCGGGTGCCGACGCTCTGACGTTTTTGCTCGAGCGCAAGCGTCAGCGCCCCAAAGCCACGGCACAGACAGTGCTTGCCGATGTCTTGCCGACGCACCTCGCCCATGTTTTTGCGGCGACGTATGCGCCGCCCGGAGAAATGGCCAATATTCCAGACCGGCTTTTGGGCACGCTTGCCAATAGCCTCAAACACTGGGAGTTCCGCCCCGGCGGCAGCGAAGGGTACGCCAAAGCAGAAGTGACGCTTGGCGGCATCGATACGCGCGGGCTCTCCTCGAAGACGATGGAAGCGCGCGATGTGCCGGGCCTTTATGCGATCGGCGAGGCCGTCGATGTGACGGGCTGGCTCGGCGGCTATAATTTCCAATGGGCGTGGTCGAGCGGCTGGTCGGCCGGACAAGCCATTTAGCGCCGACACATTTTCGTGTGCACCCAATCGACGCCCGCCATTTTGCGCTGGGTTTTGGGGCGCCGGGCCGCCCGCGCGGCGTTTATTGTCGTTAACTTTGCCGCAACAGCTGCCACGCCATCGCCATGTGGTTGACCACATCTGCCTGCAAAATACTTCGACGGAACTGCATGTTACCCGCAGGTGTTGAAAGGGTGACTGATCTTAAAGCCATTGATCCTGGTGCCGGTGCTATCGCGATGAAAAAGCTCATTCTGGTCCTTGCAACGCTGACCGTTGCTGCAATCCCGCCGACGCCGGTGACGGCGCAAGACATCTCCGAGTGGGGCGTATGGGACGGTCCGCGCCGTTATCGCCATCGGCAGCCACCTGTCGTCAGGCCGCGGTATGACAACGGCTTTTACGAAGACGATTATTTCGACGTGCCGCCCGCACAGCGCGATCGCGTGCGCCGGTACCAGCAACGCCATGACGATGACGAGGATGCATACGACGAGCAGTATCGCCGCCGCTATCAGCGCGATCGCGATGACGTCGATGACGACAACGGCGATAGCCAACAGCCGAACACGGCGCGCCGCGGCGCTGACGGCAAACCGATCGGCGTGAGCGGTGGCGCGCGCCCGGCCATCCGGCCGCAATCGCCGCCCATCGTCGCGTTCAGCGCCAAATATCCTGCGGGCTCTATCGTGATCGATACGGGCACGCGCAAACTTTATTATGTGCGCGGGAATATGTCGGCGTATGCCTATCCGATCGGCGTTGGCCGCGACGGCTTCGCCTGGACCGGCACGGAAAAAGTGTCTCGCGTTGCAGAGTGGCCAGACTGGTATCCGCCGGCGGAAATGCGCAAGCGCAAGCCGGAATTGCCGGAGCGGATGCTCGGCGGTTTGAACAATCCGCTGGGGGCTAAGGCCATCTATCTCGGCAACACGCTGTATCGAATCCACGGCACCAACGAACCGAAATCGATTGGCCGTGCCCAGTCGTCGGGCTGCTTCCGTATGCTCAATCAGAACGTGCTGCATTTGGCATCGCTCGTTCACGTCGGCACTGAGGTCACGGTGGTGCGCTCGCTCGGCGCCGGATCCGGCAGAGTTGCCGCCGCCAAGCCGAAAGCGGAGCCAGCGCCACAGTCGAGAGCAGCGCCGGAAAGCGACGCGCGCGTGCAGTGGAGCGCGGACCCCGATCCTCGCCCGACTGATCCTGACGACTACAGGTAACGCTATGCGAGTTTGCCTTGCAGACCTTTGAGCGTGGCCACCGCGTCGGCGCCCGCCGACAGGAACTGATCGACGCCAGCCGCCTTGAGGGCGGCTTCCTTATCGCCCGGGCGCCCGGCCATCAGCACCAGCTTCGCGCCAGCAGCTTTCAGCGCCCGCGCGGTCGGCTCGGCCAGCGTCGCGTTGACGGCGTCGGATGAGCAGATGCACGCGGCCTTTGCCCCCGACGCCTTGAAGGCGTCAGCGGCGGCTTCGGCGGTTTTATAGCCGTCCGTTATCAGCGTCGCGATGCCACCGGCGGCCAGATAATTCTTGATCCAGGTGGTGCGCACGTTGTGCTCGGCGATCTCGCCCATGCTGGCGAGGAATACGGTGTAGCCGCCAGCCGCATCGGCTGCGTCACGCAACGCCTCGAAGGCTTCACCGAGACGGTGGACGCGCAGTGGTGTGATGTCGAGCGCCGGGCTGCCTGAGGCGCGCGCCGCGGGCTTCGGCCATGGTTCCGTTTTGACGCCATCGTCGCCAAGCAGCGGGAAGGCCGACACGCCGGTCAATTCCTGCTTGCCTGTGGCGATCGCCTTGGCGCGTGCGTCCGCCGTTTTCTCGACCATTTCCTGGACGTAACCGGTGGTCAGCGCAGCCAGCATGCCGCCGCGCGCTTCGATGTCCTGGAAAATCTCCCAGGCCTTCCTGGCCATTTGCTCGGTCAGTTGTTCGACGTACCACGAGCCGCCCGCCGGATCGGTGACGCGGCCGAGATTGCTTTCTTCCTGGCAGACGATCTGCACGTTGCGGGCAACGCGGCGCGAGAAGGCGTCCGGTTTGCCGAGCGCGAATGTAAATGGCAGCACGACGATGGCGTCGGCGCCACCGATGGCAGCGCCCGTGCACGCGATTGTAGTGCGCAGGATGTTGGTCCACGGATCGCGCTTGGCCATCATGCGATACGACGTTGGGCAAGCGACCTTCACGTTGGCTGCCGCGTTGCCCGCGCCGCAGGCGTCGGCCACGCGCCAGATGAGGTGGCGGGCCGCGCGCAATTTGGCGATCGTCGAGAATTCGTCTGCGTCGGCAGCCAGCGCGACGTTGATTTTGCCGAGTGCCGCGGCAGACGGGATGCCGCCCTGATCGGCAGCACGCAGATAGGCAACCAGCGTCGCGATCATGCACGCCAATTCTTGAGCTTCGCTGGCGCCCGCGACGTGATAGGGCACGCCGTCCGCCGTCATGGCCGCCACGCCGGGGCTCTGCTCACACAACTTCATCAAAGCGACCGATCGGGCGAGCGCCGTCTCGACCGGCTCCATCGCCCGGCCTTCCAGCGCCAAGTTGCCGAGCGGATCGGCGCCGAAAGATCCTTGCCGTGCTGCAGGCGCAATGCCGCGTTCCGTCCAAACGGCGGCCAGCGCGGTTGCGGCATCAAATGCCTGGGTGCCGGCTGCGAGCACGATCGGACAGACATCAAGCATGACATCTTTGAGCGTGACGGCGAGCGCGTCCTTGTTGGCGGCAAGGCCGTTGCTGCCGAAATGGATGCAAACCGAGTTCACCCCGCCTTCGAGGTCGTCAAGAATGGCAGCGTTGAGGGCTGCCGGATCGCTCTCGAAGTGGATGGTGCGGATGTCCCAGCCGAGACCGTCGCGCACCGGCTTGGCGCCGCGCGTGAACGGGGCTGCCCCCGGCATGGCGTCGGCGACCGACACCAGCGCGTCCTTGCGCGTATAAAGCGGTTCGATGCGCAGCCCGTCGGCGGTCTTGGACACCAAGCGCTTGTCGAAATCGGAGCCCTTCAAGGCCTTGTCCACCATGGCGCGCCACTGGTCCAACTTGGCGGCGGCGAAATCGCTGGCGATCGTGAGGTCAGGGGTCGTCGTCATGTCGCGCGGGTCCTTGCGGTCGGGAAGCATCGGTCAGGGTCAGGTGGGCGGATAGGCGCCGAGTGCCTTTTCTACACGCCCGCTGCCCCCGGATATACCCCGCCGCGCGCGACTTTGGAGGCATAATTACCGGCGCCGTCGTTGCCCAATTGCCGCGCCAGGATGGCCTGCCCTGCTCCATACATAAAATCGGGCTAGGGACAGAGGTTAATTGAGCGTGTCGGCCATGCAACCGATGTTTGCAAACGGGGGCGCTGCATGCGATCAGACTCGCGTTATACGGCGCTGCGAGTCGCGTGGCGCCGCTGCTCCTGTCTGCCTTGAGGACGAAAGCATGTCGGATCAATCTGGTGAAGGCCATTCTGAAGGCGCGGGACATGGGCAACTGCCTGACCCGCGCGACTACGTCAGCGATGGGATGATCCTGATAGGCGCCAGCCATGCTGGCCGTGAGATCGTGCCGGAAACCATCGAGCTTGCGCTCGCCAATCGTCATGGTCTCGTGACGGGCGCGACGGGCACCGGCAAGACGGTGACGCTGCAAGTGCTGGCGGAAGGATTTTCCGCCGCCGGCGTTCCAGTATTCGCTGCCGACATCAAAGGTGACCTTTCGGGCATTGCCGCCACCGGCTCGCCGAAACCGCACCTCGTGCAGCGCGCCGAAGAGATCGGGCTGTCGCGCTATGGGAACACATCCTTCCCCGTCGCGTTCTGGGATATTTTCGGCGAACTCGGTCATCCCGTGCGTGCCACCATTCAGGGCATGGGTCCGCTGTTGCTGTCGCGGCTGATGGAGCTGACCGAGCCACAGGAAGGCGTGCTCAATATCGCGTTCCGCTGGGCTGAGGATCAGCGCGAAGACGGCGACAAGAACATGGAGATCGTCGATCTCAAGGATCTGCGCGCCGTCATTGACGAAATGGGCCAGCGGGCCAGCGAACTGAGAAGCAAGTACGGCAACGTTGCGCCGCAGACTGTCGGCGTGATTCAGCGCCGCCTGTTGGTGCTTGAAGAGCAGGGTGCCGACAAGTTCTTCGGCGAGCCGGCGCTCGACATTCAAGACTTCATCAAGCTGTCGCCCGATGGCCGCGGCATGGTGAATATTCTGTCCGCCGAAAAGTTGATGAACACGCCGCGCCTCTATTCGACGTTCTTGCTGTGGATGCTGTCGGAGCTGTTCGCGAAACTTCCCGAGGTCGGCGATCTCGATAAGCCGAAGCTCGTGTTCCTGTTCGATGAAGCGCATCTGCTGTTCAACGAAGCGCCGAAGGCCGTGCTCGACCAGATCGAGCGCGTCACTCGACTCATCCGCTCGAAGGGCGTCGGTGTTTACTACGTTACGCAGAGCCCGGCCGACGTGCCGGACCGCGTTTCAGCCCAGCTCGGCAATCGCATTCAACACGCGCTGCGCGCCTTCACGCCTCGTGAGCAGAAAGCGATTCGCGCCGCCGCGACCACCTTCCGCGCCAACCCGAGCCTCGATACAGAGCGCGTCATTCAGGAGTTGAAGGTCGGGGAGGCGCTGGTCTCGTTCCTCCACAACAAGGGCGAGCCGTCGATGGTGCAGCGCGCTTTGATCCGCCCTCCGATGTCGCGCGTTGGCCCGTTGAAGCCCGACGAGCGCAAAGGCGTGATGGAAAAGGACAGCCAGAATCGCAAGAAATACAAGGATCTGGTGGATCGCGTCTCGGCGTTCGAGCGCCTGAACGAGAAGAGTACCGCCGTCGGTCAGGTGAAAGACAAGCTGCGTAGCTTCGGAAATCTGTTTCGCTTGAACCGTAGCTAACAAGCCGGTCTCGCCTGCGCGGAGGCATTGAAGATGACGCGCATAGATATTAGTTTTAGCAAGAACGACTCGCGCAGTCGCGCGTGACGCTGCCAGCAGGCGCACTGTGCGCCTGAGTACCAGAAGTTTGGCCATCTTTACTCTGACCATCTGACGAGGAGCACGCCATGGGTTTCCGCTTTCAGAAGCGCATTAGCGTCCTTCCGGGCGTAAAAGTGAATTTGTCGAAGACGCGCATCAGCACGTCGCTCGGTGGTAAGGGCGCAACTGTCAATGTCGGTCCAGATGGCAAGCCGATGGTGACCCTCGGTATTCCCGGCACGGGCATGAGCTATCGCCAGCAACTCGGGTTTGGCCATTTGATTGTTGCGGCGGTTGTCGTCGCGGCCATCGTGGGTATCGCTTATTGGTTGGCGCCAGATCTGGTTCAGGCAGCGCTACATTGGTGGCAGCCGAAGTGGTTTGCTGCCCCCATTCCGGTTCCGGCGGCTGGCTGAACACGAGACAGCACGATTCGTTCAACGCGCGACCGCAGGAGCGGATCGCGCGTTATTCGTTTGCGCGACCCTCAACCGTTGGCAACGGCTAGACGAGCCGCGGTTGATTGAGCCAGAATGAACTTTTGGCCACGTGCAGATCACGAGGTAGGAGCCGCAAAATGTTTCCGCTGTCGAACATGCTTAAGTCATTCATTCAGGTTGGCAGCCTGACTGTCATCGATGCTGAAGGGAAGTCGCATGTTTTTGCCGGTAAGCCCGGCTTGAACGTGACGATGAAGCTGAGTGATCCGACGCTCTACAGAACGCTGTTCTTCAATCCTGAACTGCACGCAGGTGAAGCCTATATGGACGGCCGGATGACGTTTCCGGGGTCGAGCCTGCGCGATTTCATGACGTTGTTTTCGATAAACCGCATGACGATTTTCAAACATCCGGTGCAGGTGGCGCTGCAGCAAATGTCGCGTTCGATGAAGCGGTTCCGGCAGGACAATTCGATTACTAGGGCGCAGCGAAACGTCTCGCACCATTACGATATCGGCAACGCGCTCTACGAACTATTCCTCGACAAGGAGATGTTTTATTCTTGCGGCTACTTCCGCAACGACGATGACACGCTCGAAGCCGCTCAGATCAACAAATGCCGGTTGATTGCCGCCAAGCTGAATTTGAAGCCGGGGCAGAAAGTGCTCGACATCGGATCGGGCTGGGGCGGCATGGCGCGCTATCTCGCCAAGGTCGCCGATGTCGAAGTGCTCGGCGTGACGCTGTCGACGGAGCAGTACGCGCTGTCCGTTGAGCGCACCAAAGCCGAGGGACTCGACGGTCGCGTACGCTTCGAATTGACGGATTACCGCAACCTCACCGACAAGTTCGACCGTATCGTATCCGTCGGGATGTTCGAGCACGTCGGCGTGCCACACTATCGCGAGTTCTTTCGCAAGGTGAATGACCTGCTCGCCGATGACGGCGTGATGCTGTTGCATTCAATTGGTCACATGAGCCCGCCGGGAACGGCCTCGCCGTGGCTGCGGAAGTATATTTTCCCCGGTGCCTATTCACCGGCATTGTCCGAGGTGTTTCCGGCGGTCGAGCACAACAGCCTGTGGGTGACGGATTGCGAATTCCTACGCGTCCATTACGCGACGACGCTGCGCCATTGGTATGACCGCTTCGACACCAACCGCGCCAAGGTGGCGGCCATGTACGATGAACGCTTCTGCCGGATGTGGGAATTTTATCTGATCAGCGCCGAAATGATGTTCCGCACCGGTTCGCAGGAAGTCTTCCACATGCAGCTCGCGAAGAAGCGCGATGCCGTACCGCTGACGCGCGAATACATCATCGATGCGCAGCGCGAACTGGAAAAACTTGAGGTCGCGCGCGGCGTCTAGCGCGGCGCACTTTGTCGAGGCCCGTTAGTTGGCAGCGACCGGGCTAGCTGGGACGGACCCGGCTTGATTTGGGTCGGCGGACGCAATAGGGCGTGTCTTCGCGCGCGCCCGAAGCTTCCGCGGAGATGCCTGCGGTGGCGTTTCTGCGGCCTTGTCCTGCGCGTTCTTTTGCTGCGCCTTTGAGGATTTGGCGGACTCGACCGTGATCGGCGTTTGTCCGGGAGGCGCTTTCAGCCGGCCGCGGCCTTGCCAACCGCCATTCCGCGCTCATATAGCGCGACCTGATATTTCGGATCGTAAATCTGGTCCGTTTTGAAATCGAAGTCTTCGGGCACGGAGGTAAAGTTGAAATCCGCGCCACCGTCGAGTGCGAGACGATAAATGCGATAGATCTCGCTCCAGCTCTGGCTCTTGATGAGCGTCGAAATGGAGCGCGCCGCGATCTTGAGGGTGGTCTGCTGGACCACTTGCTGCTCGGGCACCGCTTTGCCGTTCTTGATGATAAACATGCGGCGCACCGGCGGGGCGGAATAGAGCACATCGAACGCCTTGAGCGGCGCTTGCACGGGCGACACGAACAGTTCGCGCGTGGTGCCGCCATCGACGTGCATTTCCTCGTAGTGCTTGCCGTCGGCGATCACGTCGATATTGACCGGCGGGAAGGCTCCGGGAATGGCGGCGGACGCGAGAATAACTTTGCGGAATAACTCCAGCGCTTCGGGTGACGGATCGCGCGCGATCTCGCCAAGGTTCCACACAACGGGGCGCTGGGCATCGAGGTTCGTCGTCAAAACCATTAAGATGCGACCACGCTGATACTGAGCGGCAATGGCGTCCAGCATGGGCCGGTCGACATACTTTGCGATCAAGCCCGCCAGTGGCGTGGTGTCACTCAATGCCGACCCGCCAAACAGTCCCGGCAGGAATTGTGCGGTGATGACCTGCGACTGCTGATATTCGGTCCAAATCACTTTCAAGGCCTGGTCGTATTGCGGACCGAGAAACGCGAACGGTGCGATGATCGCGCCGGCGCTGACGCCGGTGACGATTTCAAATTCGGGACGGTCACCGCGTTCGGTCCATCCGGCAAGCACGCCCGCGCCATAGGCGCCATCGGACCCGCCGCCGGAAAGGGCAAGCGTTTCGATTTGCGGGCGGCCTTTGATGTGCGTGGCAGCGTTGCCGAGGGTCGGCATGTGCGGCGTTCGTTTGCGGATTTCCGAGATTGGGTCGGTTGGGACTTCATCAGCCCAGTGGCGGACATTCGCCAGACCGGGGATCTCAGCTTTTTCGGCAATTGCCGCATTCGCAATGCCATTGCGCTCGATCGTCGATCCGCAGCCGGCGAGGCATGCGCACGCAAAGGCGGCAACGAGAGCTGCTTCCATGCCCGAACGGCCAACAGTGATAAACGACCTCGATAACATAGCGGCTCAAGTAAAACGCGTATTATGCCCTGTGCAAGGCTGGGACAGTCGGTGCACCGTTATTGCCCGCCCGCACGTATCCAGAGTGCAACGGACGGACCCATCACCTTCATTTACCACACTCTTATGGCGGGGGCGTTAACCCAAACAGTCAGGGCGTGCACTCCGACTGATGATTTGTGTCTGGGTAAAGCGGTAGGCGGCGTCGACCAGTTCGGAATGCCGCCGCCAGTCCAGCGCCCCCATATCCTCGGGTGTCGGCGGCACAAGCAACCAATCGGCAACACCGAGATGGCGCTCGAAATGGTCGCGGTTGGCCATCAGGCTGCGCACCAGGACGGTCGCGGCCGACGGCGCGGCGGGCAGGGTATCGGTCGCGAAGGGATTGAACGCGCGCCATAGCAGGTCGCGCCTGCCCGGCAGCGCGCCGTAGTCATAGGTCGCGGCAACGGCGTCGGGTGTGTCGAAGCTGACGATGACATTGGGGCCGGTTTTCAATGTGTGCATGACCTCGATCGGCACATTGGCGATCACCGACCCATCGACGAGCATCCGCCCCTGGTCGTTGACGTAAGGCGGCAGCAGACCTGGGATGGCCGCGCTCGCCCGGATGGCTTGCCACAGCGGGCCGGTGCGATGAACCTCCAGCGTGGCGCTGGCGAGATCGGCCGACACCGCGAAATACGGCTTCCAAACGTCCTCGATGCGGACGTTGCCGTATTCGTTTTGCAGGTGGCTGTCGAAATGGGTGTGATCGAGTAGGCTGTAGCGCGGCAGCGTGTAGCGCGACAGCGCTTTGCCTTCGATAAACATGCGGTGGACGCGGGCATCAATATCGCCGGGGGCAAGGTCCTGCGCGAATGCCGCCGACATAGCGGCCCCGCCGGATGTGCCCCCGAAATAATCGAATGACGTTCCTGCTTCGCGAAAGGCTTTGTAGACGCCGATGTGGGCCGCGCAGTAAGCGCCGCCGCCGCAGGCGACGAAGCCTAGTGCTTCGCCGCGCAGAAAGCGCCACAGGCGGGCGATATCATCGTCCGATCCGAGCGCAACGTGGTGGTGCATGAACGGCTGGCGCTCGTGCAGCCAATGGCGCGTGCCCTGAACACTTGCCGCGCGCGTATGTATCAGTGCCAGGCGCATAGCAGACGGCTTGTGCAGCGACGCTGCAAACGTCTCGAGCGCATTGCGCGCAACAGTGCTGCCGAGCGGTCCATCGGGATGCGTTCCGACGGCCAATATAACGTCGGCTTGGCGGATGGCTTTCTCGCTCCACGCGGTCACGCTGTCATCGGCCAGGAACGCGATCGTGTGATAGCGGCTTTCCAGATCGTTGAGTTCAGCCGTCGTCGTATGGCCAGCCTCCAAGCCGTTGCGGACGTGCGCAGCGATCGTGTTGGAGCCGACGATCAGCGTGCCTTCGCGGCTTTGCCCGGCGCTTGAGAAGGCGTCGAGAAACGCTGTTGGAATGGGCGTTGGGCCGGCTTGAATGACGGCGATTGTGCGCGGCTGTGGACCGGCGCGGGCGACGCCATAGGTGCCTTTGCGCAGGTCTGTCGATTTTCGGGTTTCAGCGGCGAGGCGGGAGGCGAGCGTTGCCGCGATCGCATTCCAGACCGCGGGCGTGCGCGTTGAAATGGCGTCGAAGTCGGCGCGCGACAGGCGCACAACCACGCTATCGCGAATGGCGCGCACGGTCGCGGTGCGCTTGCCGCCTGCAAAGAACGCGATTTCGCCAATCGTTGCGCCTTGGCCGATTTCGGTAACCGGTTCCGGGTTGCCGCCGATCTCGACGGCGAAGCGCCCGGAGACAACGACGAACAGCGCATCGGCGTCGTTGCCCTCGCGCACCACGCATTCGCCACGCGCAATCGGGATCGGCTCAAGCCGCGTTTCCAGCAACGCCAGATCATCGGCCGGCAAGCCTTGAAACGTCGAAACGTGTTGCAGCCGGAACGGTTCAGACGTCATTGGGGCGCCCGCGCGATGCTTTGCAAGAGCATCTATACCACGGCGCGCCCCAAAGTTTCAGCGCATCAATCGAGAGCGATGGATAAGCTTAACCCATCAGGCTTTCGACGTGCTCCCAGTTCACGAGGTTGTCGAACCAGGCTTCGAGATACTTCTGACGGGCGATGCGATAGTCGATGTAATAGCTGTGTTCCCACACGTCGACGCCGAGAATCGGCTGCGCGCCGTGCATCAAGGGGTTTTCGCCGTTCGGCGTCTTCTGCACTTCGAGCTTGCCGTCCTTAAGCGACAGCCAAGCCCAGCCGGAGCCGAACTGCGTCAACCCGGCCTGGACGAAATCGCCGCGCACCTTGTCGAAGCCACCGGCTCCGTCAACCAGGGTCTGCAGCTTGCCCGGGATCTTCTTGCCGCCGCCGCCCTTCTTCATCCACTGCCAAAAGTGCAGGTGGTTCCAATGCTGGCCGACGTTGTTGATCAGACCGGCATTCTTGTCGGCGTAGGCGTTTTTGCAGATGGCTTCCAGCGACTGGCCTTCATACTTGGAGCCAGCCAGCAGCTTGTTGCCGTTGTCGACGTAGGCCTGATGATGCTTGTCGTGGTGGAACTGCAGCGTTTCAACCGACATGTAAGGCGCGAGGGCGTCATAGGCGTAAGGTAGATCGGGGAGTTTCAAGGTCATGAATGATCACTCTTTTCTGGGGGGTTAGACTAAAAAGTAGGGGTTGTTGGTGACCCTAAACCTCCGACCGCGGTCAGACAAGCGACGCGTTCACGCGGTCGGCGGGTCCAGCTTCTGAATTGGTCGGAATTGGATTAGACATCGTAGTAACGCTGGGACAGAAAGCCGGTTCCGAAGGCGGGCGGGTGCTGGCACAACCCAGTGACGTCGGCCTTGAGCGGCGGCCCAGTATGAGCGGTTCCGTACTGCGGCTAGGAGTGGTGGGCCGGTACAGGTGCTATCCGAGTTCATTGATGAAAAGGTGTTCAGGCTCCGGTCATACCGTTGCCTCTAGGGTTGCCGACGGAAGCGACAGTCGCGACCGTTCTCCATTTGCCGCGCGGTTGCGGCCAGGCGAGGAGCCTGCAGCCAATGATTGATCGCCCATGAGCAAGCCTCTGAAGTACCTTTTCACGTTGGCAATTCCCCTGGCCATTGCCGGGTATTATGCCTTGGGCGTCCTTAGCCCTGGCGGCAGCGGCCAGAGTGCGATGACCTATGACACGGTGGTCGCCAGCAAGGGCCAGATCCGCAAACTGGTTTCGACGTCGGGGCCGGTTCGCGCGCTGGTGACCGTGTCGGTCGGCTCGCAGCTTTCGGGTCAGGTCGAAATGCTCGCCGCCGATTACAACAGTGAGGTCAAAGCCGGCGACGTTCTCGCGAAAATCGACGACCGCAGCTTTGCGGCGAAAGTCTCTCAGGCGAGGGCTGATCTGGCAGCGGCACGCGCAGCCCTTCTCAATCAGCAAGCTGCGTTGATCAAAGCCAAGGCCGTTCTCGATCTCGCCGAGCGCACCGCCGAGCGCCAGAAATCGCTTCAGTCGAAAGGCTATTCCGCAACCGCAACACTCGACAGCGCCAATCGCGATGTGGCCGTCGGCAATGCCGAAATCGAAGTGGCAAAAGCGCAGATCGAAAGCGCAAGCGCGGTTATCACGCAGCGCGAAGCCGCGTTGAAGCTGGCGGAAGTCGATCTCGAACGCACCAAGATCGTGTCGCCGATCAACGGCACGGTGATCTCACGCTCGATTGATCTCGGCCAAACCGTTGCCGCCAGCTTTCAAGCACCGGAGC
The DNA here is from genome assembly GCA_016716675.1 of Hyphomicrobium sp. Taxonomy (GTDB): domain Bacteria; phylum Pseudomonadota; class Alphaproteobacteria; order Rhizobiales; family Hyphomicrobiaceae; genus Hyphomicrobium_B. Next base: position 87,295 of record JADJVG010000011.1, on the reverse strand, counting down.
TGTTCAAGATCGCCCAGGATTTGCGCCTCATCCGCATAGAAGCGCAGGTCAACGAGGCCGATGTCGGCTCGGTGGCAGAGGGCAACCCGGTGACGTTCAGCGTTGACGCCTATCCCGACCGGATGTTCGAGGGGAAGGTCACTCAGGTCCGTCTGTCGTCAACCGAGCTGCAGAATATCGTCACCTACACGGTGATCATCGAAGCCGCCAACGACGACCGCAAACTCTTTCCGGGCATGACGGCCAACGTGCAGATTGCCGTTGCCGAAAAAGACGATGTGCTGCGCATTCCGAGCGATGCGCTGCGTTTCAAGCCGCGCGGGGAAACTGCTGAAGGAGATCGCGGTGGACAGGGAAAACGTGGCGAACGCCAAGTTGCGCGCCTGAAGGATGACCTGCTGCTGACGGATGCCCAGGAGCAGGCGGTGCGTGCCGAAATCAACAAGCTGTTCGCCGCGCGCAACGCCGGGCCGGGTGGCGTTGATACATCGGTCTCCGATCCGCAAGCCATGCGCCAGAAAATGCAGGCGGCCATCGAACAGACACTTGGCCCGCTACTTACGGAAGAACAGCGTCCGTTGTTTGAAAAATGGAAGCGCGGCCGCGAGAATACAAAGTCGGGCGCCGTGCATGTGCTGGACGCTACTAACACGCCGGAACGCCGGTTCGTGCGGCTAGGCATTTCCGACGATCAATTCACCGAAGTCATCGGCGGCCAACTGCTCGAAGGTGACCGCGTGATCGTGCGCGGCCGGGACACACGCAAATGACACTTGCCGTTGCCCGTCCTGATGTACCGCTGATCCAGCGTGATGAGCCGGCTGCCGCTCGCGTGCTGATCCGTGCCGAGAACGTCAGCAAAATCTATACGATGGGTGACCAGACCGTGCGCGCTCTCGACGACGTTTCGGTCGAGATTGCCAAGGGTGATTTCGTCGCCATCATGGGATCGTCAGGTTCCGGCAAATCGACGATGATGAACCTGATCGGCGCACTCGACCGGCCGACGAGCGGTCGGCTGTGGCTCGATGGTCGCGATATTGCGCATATGGATAGCGACGAGCTGGCCGAGTTGCGCAACGCCAAGATCGGCTTCGTGTTTCAGCAGTTCAACTTGCTGGCGCGCACCCCGGCGATCAACCAGGTGATCCTGCCGCTGCTGTATGCGCGCCCGCGCCCTGACGATCTCGAACAGCGCGCGCGCCATCGCCTCGAACAGGTTGGTCTCGGCCAGCGCGTCGATCACTTGCCAAGTCAGTTGTCGGGTGGCCAGCAACAGCGCGTCGCAATCGCGCGGGCGCTGGTCAACAATCCGCAAATTCTGCTCGCCGACGAGCCGACCGGCGCGCTCGACACGAAGACGTCGGAAGAAATCATGGCTCTGTTCGAAGAGCTGAACCGCGAAGGCATTACGGTCATTATCGTAACCCATGAGCCCGACATCGCCGCACACGCCCGCCGCATGCTGGTCTTCCGTGACGGCAAAATCGTCGACGATACGGTGCGCGAACCGCTGAAGCCTCCGATGGAGGTCGCGCGATGACGATTATCGACAGCCTCAGAATTGCCTGGACGGCGTTGCGCTCCAATTTGCTGCGCTCGATATTGACGACGCTCGGCATCGTCATCGGCGTGGCGTCGGTCATCATTCTCGTGGCGGTAGGCTCTGGCGCGCGCAGTGAAGTGGAAAAGCAGATCGCGTCGCTTGGATCGAACATGCTGGTCGTATTCTCAGGCTCCAGCCGCGTCATGGGCCGTGCGGCAGGTGCGGGCACAGACTTACCGTTGGCGGAAAGTGATCTCGCAGCGATCCGCGACAAGATCCAAGGCGTGGTCGCGATCTCCGGGCAGTTGAACGGCTCCGGTCCGGTGGTCAACGGCAGTGCCAACTGGACGACGACGCTCTCTGGCGTTCATCCCGACTACACGACCGTGCGCGATTGGCCGGTCGTCTCGGGCCGTGATATAAGCATGCAGGAAATGCGCGCCTCCGCCAAAGTTGCAGTCCTCGGACAATCCGTCGCCAAACAGCTCTTTCAAGGCGATGATCCAGTCGGCGCCATCATTCGCGTCAAGAACACGCCGTTTCAAGTGATCGGCGTGCTAGCGAGCAAAGGACCGTCGAGCTTCGGCCGCGACCAGGACGATCTGGTGTTGCTGCCGATGACGACAGCGCGCGGCCAAATCGTCGGCAAAAGCCAGGTTCAGGCCGATCAGGTCGGCCAGCTCTACATCAAGTTCGAGGACGGAACCGATCTGAAGGATGCGCAGGAAGACATCGAGACGTTATTGCGTCAGCGCCGCCGCGTAGAGCCGGGCGGGGACGACAATTTCAGCGTTCGTAATCTGGCGGAATTCATGAAGGCCCGCACCGAAGTTTTGAGCACAATGACCTATCTGCTGGCGGCTACGTCGGCGATATCGCTGATTGTTGGCGGCATTGGCATCATGAATATCATGCTGGTCTCAGTGACTGAGCGGACCCGCGAAATAGGGCTGCGCATGGCAGTTGGCGGCCGCCACGGCGATATCATGCGGCAATTTCTGGTTGAAGCCGTAACGTTATGCCTTATTGGCGGTTTTATTGGAATTGCGCTCGGTGTTGGCGCTGCCGTCGTCGTTGCAAACGCTGCGCAATGGCCCGTATTGATATCGCCATCTGTGATTGCACTCGCCATGGCAGCGGCGGCTGGAACTGGCGTCGTCTTTGGATATTTTCCAGCCCGGCGGGCCGCGAATCTCAATCCAATTGAGGCTTTGCGCAGCGAATAGCCGCCAATTATGCCGCATACTGTAGTTAAGCCAATTCGCAACGAATAGCGAATGCGCTAAGAAAATTGATGCATTCCGCGCTGTTATCGGCTACACGGAGAAAAATCAAAAAATTGAGGTTTGTTCCAGTGAAGCAGAGTGCAAAGAAGTCACCCGCAATCAATCTCGACAAGATGTCCTTGAAGGAGCTTGTTGATCTTGAGGCGAGAGTGCAAAAGGCCATCGCCGTGTTGCGGGATCGCGAACGCGCTGCACTCAAGGAAAAGATGTCCGAATTGGCCAAGAATCACGGCTTTTCGGTCACTGAATTGTTTGGTGGCGTGCGTGGCACCCGCGGAGCCGGCAAAGGCAAGTCCATCGGCGTCGCCAAGTATGCAAATCCTGAGAATAAAGCCGATACCTGGACGGGCCGTGGCCGCAAACCGAATTGGTTGCTGGAACGCCTGAAGAAGGGCGCGAAACTCAACGACTTCGCAATCTAAGTTGGCGATCTAAGACAGAATATCGAATTTGAATGCGCCTGCGGAATTGCGTACCGCGGGCGCAGTTGTTTTGAGTATCCAGTTTGTCGATGCTCTCTTGAAATAGGCGCGCGGGCGGATCGAGCCAAGCCGATCCCGCAGAGGAGATGTCCGCGCCATGGGCGGCAGCATGGGGCGGCAGCATGCCCCCGCCGATAACTGATCTGGCACTCAAGCCTTGACACTGCTAACAGCTCCCTACATATACCTCAGCGCGTAAGGGCGATGGCTCATCCGTGTCGTGCCCTGCTCGCTGGCGGTGTGCCTCAAGGCGCCTGCTCGAAACCTGCGAAATGCAGAAATCATAATCTTATCATGAGGTTGGTCCCATGAAGTTCCGTCCGCTCCACGACCGTGTGGTCGTCAAGCGCCTCGAAGAAGAAACCAAGACGACAGGCGGCATCATCATCCCGGATACGGCTAAGGAAAAGCCGCAGCAGGGTAAAGTTGTTGCCGTTGGCCCTGGTGGCCGCGACGAAGCCGGCAAGGTCACGCCGCTCGACGTTAAGGCAGGCGACGTCGTGCTGTTCGGCAAATGGTCGGGCACCGAAGTCAAGATCGATGGCGAAGACCTTCTGATCATGAAGGAAAGCGACATCCTCGGTGTCATCGATGGCGCCGCCAAGGCAAAAGCCGCCTAATCGTTCTGCACTCTCCCCCAAACTTCCCAATTTATTCAGGAGCTGCCACACATGGCCTCTAAAGACGTAAAATTCGGTCAAGACGCGCGCGAGCGCATGCTGCGCGGCGTCGATATCCTCGCCAACGCCGTCAAGGTGACGCTCGGTCCGAAGGGCCGTAACGTCGTGATCGAAAAGTCGTTCGGCGCGCCGCGCATCACCAAGGACGGCGTCACCGTCGCCAAGGAGATCGAACTCGAAGACAAGTTCGAGAACATGGGCGCGCAGATGCTCAAGGAAGTTGCGTCGAAGACGGCGGATCTCGCCGGCGACGGCACGACGACCGCCACCGTTCTGGCCCAGGCGATCGTTCGCGAAGGCGCCAAGTCGGTTGCTGCCGGCTCGAACCCGATGGACCTTAAGCGCGGCATCGACGTTGCAGTTGCGACCGTCGTTGCAGAACTCAAGGCCAACTCGAAGAAGGTCACGAAGGACCAGATCGCCCAGGTTGGCACCATCTCGGCCAATGGCGACGAAGTCGTCGGCAAGAAAATTGCCGAAGCCATGGAAAAGGTCGGTTCGGAAGGCGTCATCACGGTTGAAGAATCGAAGACGATGGAATTCGAACTCGAAGTCGTCGAAGGCATGCAGTTCGATCGCGGTTATCTCTCGCCGTACTTCATCACCAACGCCGAGAAGATGATCACCGAACTCGAAAGCCCCTACATTCTCATCAACGAGAAGAAGCTTTCGAACCTGCAGGCGATGCTTCCGGTTCTCGAAGCCGTTGTCCAGTCGGGCAAGCCGCTTCTCATCATCGCTGAAGACGTCGAAGGCGAAGCTCTCGCAACGCTCGTCGTCAACAAGCTCCGCGGCGGCCTCAAGGTTGCTGCTGTCAAGGCGCCTGGCTTCGGCGATCGCCGCAAAGCCATGCTCGAAGACATCGCCATCCTCACGGGCGGCACGGTGATCTCCGAAGACCTCGGCATCAAGCTCGAAACGGTCACGTTGAACATGCTCGGCCGCGCCAAGAAGGTGACGATCGACAAGGAAAACACCACGATCGTCGATGGCGTCGGCAAGAAGCCGGAAATCGAAGGCCGCGTGAAGCAGATCAAGGCGCAGATCGAGGAAACCACCTCGGACTACGACCGCGAGAAGCTTCAGGAGCGTTTGGCCAAGCTTGCTGGCGGCGTTGCCGTTATCAAGGTCGGCGGCGCATCGGAAGTTGAAGTCAAGGAACGCAAGGATCGCGTCGACGACGCACTGCACGCAACCCGAGCAGCCGTTGAAGAAGGCATCGTTCCGGGCGGTGGCGTCGCGCTGCTGCGCGCTTCCAAGGCTCTCGAAGGCCTCAAGGGTGAAAACGACGATCAGAAGGTCGGCATCAACATCGTCCGCAAGGCTCTGCAGGCTCCTGCCCGCCAGATCGCTGCGAACGCCGGTGAAGATGGTTCGGTCATCGTTGGCAAGATCCTCGAAAACACCAAGTACTCGTTCGGCTACAATGCGCAGACGCACGAATACGGCGACATGTACACCCAGGGCGTTATCGACCCGGCTAAGGTTGTTCGTTGCGCACTGCAGGACGCCGCTTCGGTTGCTGGCCTGTTGGTCACCACGGAAGCCATGATTGCCGATCTGCCGAAGAAGGACGCTGGCCACAACCATGGTCCGGCCGGCGGCGGCATGGGCGGTATGGGCGATATGGGCTTCTAAAACGAGGACCGGGCCGCCCATACACTTTGCTTTGCGAACCACGGGCAAGCCCGGGTTCGCGTGGCGGCATGGACGACACGGGCTTCTAAGAAGTTCAACGGACCTCGAGCCAACGCACCAACACAACAGAAAAGCCCCGCATCGCTGCGGGGCTTTTTTTTGCGCGTTCGCACCACACTCTTTTCGCGCGTGAGCTCCGCGTTGGTCCGTGCACTCCGCATCAGGGCCTACGTATTTTTATAGCTGTGTAGAACGCTACGGGTCCCTTCGCAGATTCAAATATTCCTGTACTTTTATTCTTGCGCATTACTGGAAAATTTGAACTCACACGTCAGCATGAACAGTCATGCGCGGACGAATAACGACTTTTTGCCAAAAACCAGAGCGAAAGGAAGAATAGATGTCCGACGATGTATTGGGAAAGCTCAAGGGGTTATGCAGCGAGCTTCACGCCCGGATTGAAGCAACGACCGACTACAAGACGCTTGTTGCTGTCGAACGTGCGTTAAAGGACGTAGAAGCGTTGACAGCCGTCGCCGCGGCACCGGTTGACGCCGTTGCTGAAGTCGAAGTGGCAGAAGAAGCCGCAGCAGAAGCACCTGCTGAAGCCGCTGCAGAAGCATCAGCTGAAGCCGCAGCCGAAACACCTGCCGAAGCCGAAGCAGACGCTCCAGCTGAAGCCGAAGCGGAAGCACCGGCCGAAGTCGCAGCAGAAGCACCAGCTGAAGCCGCAGCCGAGGCACCTGCTGAAGCCGCCGCAGAAGCAACGGTCGAAGCGGTTGCTGAAAGCGTCGTAGACGAGCCTCAAACGGCAGCGCCTGAAGAAGCGGCCAGCGACGGCGACGCCGCTCCGCAAGAACCTGCAGCGGAGGCCGCCGCGCCTACCGCTGAAGCCGCAAGTGAAGCGGCCACCGAGGACGTAGCCGAGGCCGCTGCTGAAGCTGCGTCTGGCGAAGCCGCGGACGCAGCAGAAGACGCCGCAACACCAGAGATCCCCGCGGAAGATAAGGCACTCGTCGCAGAACTGGTCGCGACGGCCGCCGAGGCAACCGCCGTCAGCAATGGAACAGCAGCGCCCTAACCCTGAGACGACCGACCCGGCAGAGCGACGACACGAAGCCCTGGTTCAAGCCGGGGCTTTGGCGCGAGGATTTTCTGGATAGCATTTGCCTCCCGGCGAAGCGGCGCATCCGACAGGTGAAACGCCCACGGACGATCCGCGGGCGTCGGGTCAGGAGCACACTGGGAGGGCTGAGGAATTATTCGATCCTGAACTCGCCACCTGTCGATAGTGGCCGGCCCGCCCAGTACGAAACGTCGGTGCCCTTTTCAAGTTTGGAGTCACCGTTCTTTTCATTGTACAGCGACGTCCACAGACGGCTGTTTTTAGCCGGTACCTTCGTCAACTCGACCTTGATGTCGCGGTGATCACCTGCACTCAGGGCAACATAGCCGAGAGGTTCCTTCGCCGGTTTGCCTTCCGCGTCGCTGCCGTAAATCACAAGGTAGCCCTTGTTTGGAAGGTTGGCGTACTTGATGGTGACGGTCTTGCCATCCAGCTTCTGATCGAAGGTCAGCACGGACGGTGGTGCAATTGCCAAAGTGTTTGCGCCGGCATCCGTTGCGGCGAACGCTGGATCAGACATTGCAGGCATCATCAATAGCGCCGTCCCACCAAATAGCGCGGCAGCAATCAGCGCTTGATTCGTCTTGATCGTGGTCATGGCGAATTTCTCCTATTGTTCGTTTGAACATTGATCTCATCGGATCGCTGCCGGACGGCGCTCACAGGTCTTCACGACGCCGTGTAGTGCGGGGCCTAGCAACTCTCCTTGCACTTGAGCTGGTATCGAAATGTCAGGTTTTCCAATGGGAAATTTGAATGCGGGTAATCGCTTTTGACGAACGCGCCCAAGCGTTAATCCTGCGGGATAGCACTGGTAGGAGTGCAAACCGCGCCTACATATCGAGCATCGGGTTTAGCGCTGGGCCACTGGGAGACATTCCGTGCCGACGTTGCGGCAGCTTGATTACTTGGTCGCGATCGCCGATACGCGGCACTTCCGCCGCGCCGCTGAACACACCAATACGACACAGTCTACGCTCTCCAGTCAGTTGAAAGCCTTGGAGGAGCGACTCGGGCTTGAGCTTGTCGAGCGGTCGAGCACGCGGGTCGTCGTTACGCCGTGCGGCGAAGAGATCGTCGCCATTGCGCGGCGCATGTTGCGCGATGCGCAGACGATTCGAGAAATCGCCAAGACGCGGTTGAAAGGCTTGTCGGGCGTGTTGCGGGCGGGCGTGCCTCCAACCATTGGCCCGTCGCTGCTGCCAAGAGCCATCCCACTCCTGCGTCGCAATTTCCCGCAGCTGCAACTCCACGTTCGCGAAGAGCCGCCATTTGATTTGGCGATGGCCCTCGAAAACGGCGGCTACGACATCATCATTATGATTCTGCCGGTGGCGTCGGACGCTCTGGTGTCACTGCCGCTTTTCGATGAGCCGCTGCTGCTGGCCATGGCCAGCGACCATCCACTGGCGTCGAAGACGCCGCTGGTCAGCGCCGATCTTGCGGACCACGATATTCTGACGCTCAAGAAGGGACATCACCTGCATTCCACCGTCGAACACCTGTGTCAGCGAACGGGGGCCATACTGCGTGACGATTATGAAGGCACCAGCCTCGATACGCTTCGCGAAATGGTGGCGCGGGGCATCGGCGCTGCCTTTCTGCCCATGCTGTATACGCGAACCCGTCTAGCGGCAGACGCCAGGATCACATTGCGCGAATTGGCGGACTTCCCGCTAGCTCGTACCATCGGCATGTGCTGGCGCCGGTCAACACCACAGTCGCAGCATTTCCAATCGATCGCCGAAGTTATGATGGCGGCCGTATCGGAGATTTTGCCGGAGACGCAACACGGGCAGGCGTCGTGCCTACCGTTCAAACAGTCCGCTTGAGCACGGCGTAGGTGCAATATCCGGCCTTCGACGTCTCGAACGACAGCGCAAGATTATAGCGGTGCGCCGCGGACCTCAGAACTGCTTCGAGATCGCGGCGCGGCGAGACGTTGTAATGGGCCAGGAACGTCAGGAACGCGGTGCGCGGCACGTCCGGCATCGTATCCATTCGCCCAAAGTCGACGATATGAAGCGCTCCGCCCGGCGCGAGCTGCTGCACCGCGCGTTCGACGGCGTGTTGCCAGTTGGGAATCATGGACAACGCATATGAGATCACGATGCGGTCGGCGGTGGCGACGCCGAACATGGTGTTGAGATCGAAGGTCGTGGCGTCGCCTTGCGCTAGCCCAATGCGCTTGCGCAGTCCGTTCCGCGCTGTTGTGCCGGTCGCCGTTGTCAGCATGGCGCGCGAAATGTCGAAGCCATAGAGCCGCACTGACGGATACGCCTTGGCGATGCGCACAAGATTCCAACCGGTGCCGCACGCCACTTCAACCACTGTTCCATCGTGCGGCGGGGCAAGTTCGGCGATCAGCCGGCGCCGCCAGAACAAATAGTGCGTGCGCGTGAAATCATAGATATGGCGCTGATAGCGGTACTGCCGGTCCATCAACTCGGCGGACGACTGCGTGACCATCGAATCACTCCGGCTTGATGTAGAGGTGGAACCCGCCGTAGATCGCGGAGCGGTCGCGGGCAAAGAGTTCGGCGGAGCGGCCGGCGTCGTAGGTCCATTGCTCTAAGAGCGTTTCATCGACCCGGCCCGGCAGGATGGTCTTCTCACCGGCTGTGCGGAAAATGACCCGCGCACCAGGGCGCGCTGTGCGTGTGATCTGTCCCCAGAGCGCATTCAATGTGGTGGTATCCATCCAATCCTGCGCATCAAGCAATGAATAGCGATCCAGGCTTTCGGCCGGTTCGTCGCGCAGAAAGTGGATCATGTTGGCGTGCATCGGCGTGATGCGGTTGGTGCGCGTCTTGATGGCCGCGAAGTTTTCCTTCTCAAGATACGGCGGCAGCGGCGCGTTGCGATCACGCGAATATCCGCGATTAAAGGCTTGCCATGCGAAGTAGTTGTCGCTGAGGTCGAAACCCGTCGCCAGGCGTTCGACGCGTTCGCGCAGCACGTCCGCCATATGGCGTGCGCCGTTGTCACACAAGGCATCGTACTGCGCCGGTGGAATGCCGAGTCCGAAGAGCGACGCCCGGTTCGACGTTGCCCAGCGAACCAGCGGCTTGTCGAACAGGGGGGCAAGTTCGCTATCAAATATCTGCTTCTGCTCGTCGCGGCTTCTGGCACCCGCCAGCTTCGATGGGTCGCCGCCGAGCGCCTTCGCGATTAGGTGGCCTGCGCTGATGAAGCGGCCAAGCAGACCGTAGCGGTAGAAATTGCGGCCAAAGCGGGTGATGCGCCGCCGCCCGCTGATGTCGCGGCCTTCCCAATAGCCGCGGCTTTCGGCGTCGAGATGTGGGGCGATCAAATCCGTATAGAGGTGGGCGTTGCGATGGTCTTCGGCGCCGGCGAAGAAACGCAGGTACGTCGCGTGATTGGGCAGGTGTTCGGCGGCTGCGAGTTTGAGGCGCAGCAGCGCGATGTGGGTCTCGTTCAAATCGACGGCGTAAATACGGGCCGGATTTTGAGTGAGATAGCTGAGTGCGTTGCAGCCGCCCGATGAGATTGTCATCATCCGGCTTTGTGGTGTCAGCTCCAGCGCTTCCATGTCGGCGCGCGGGTCTTCCCAGATCTGCGGATAAACCATCGATCGGAACGCAAATGTAAAGGTGCGTTCCAGAACGCCGGCGGCGCTGAACAAGCCGTTCTGGTGGACGGCTTCGCCAAGCAGTTCCGCGCTTGTCGGCTCAAGCGTGCGCGCAGATATGGTCACGATGACCTCCTTGGATCTTGGGATGCGTGTTAGGCAATGCGAACCATTGCGCGCGGCCTCGCGAGCACAGGTGGCGTGCGCCGCGCCATTTCGGCCTTCCAGTCAATGATCTCAAAAGTGCCGTCGGCGCGCTCGCCGATTGCCGTGCAGCTTTCAACCCAGTCGCCGCAGTTGAGGTAGTGGATCGCGCCCAGCATGCGGTTGTTGGCGTGGTGGATGTGGCCGCAGATCAAACCATCGACACCGCGGCGCTTGGCCTCGTGCGATAAGGCTTCTTCATATTCGCCGATGAATTTGACTGCCGTCTTGACCTTGAGCTTGAGGTACTGGGACAGCGACCAGTGATCGAAGCCGAACAGGCGGCGGGCGAAATTCAGCGGGATATTGAGGGCCAGCGCCACGTCGTAGGAACGATCGCCAAGGAAGGCCAGCCAGCGGGCATAGCGCACGACCACGTCGAACTCGTCGCCATGCAAAACCAAATAGCGCTTGCCGTTGGCGGCTTCATGGACGTAGTCGCGATGAATTTCGATGCCGCCGAATGTCATGCCGCAGTAGTCGCGTAGGCCGTCGTCGTGATTTCCGGGAATGAACACGATGCGAGCGCCCTTGCGCGCCTTGCGCAAAATCTTTTGCAGCACGTCATTGTGCGATTGCGGCCAATGCGGCCCGCGCTGCACCTTCCAGAAGTCGATGATGTCGCCGGCCAGAAAATAATTTTCCGCATCGGCCGTTTTGAGGAAATCGAGCAGCGCTCCGGCTTGTGAGGATCGCATCCCCAAGTGCACGTCCGATATGAAGATCGTGCGGTAAGTGTATTGTGCTGACGCTTCAGTCACGTTTCCGCTCCAGCGGTCATCCACGGTCTGGCGTTCATTCACCGGATTCATATTGCAGGCGTGTGACAGCGCGAGCGCCGGCGCGGCAGCGCAGCGACGGTTCTGGGCGGCACACATGTCGATTGTTTGAGGCTTGGAAGATCGCTGGTTTTGATTATGTTGATGGAAGACGAGGGGTCTGCCACGAACAATGGAGGCAATCACAATGAACGCGGTTGATATCCATACGCACGCACAAAAACTTTATGCAGCGCATGGCCCAAGAGCACTGGCGGAAGCCGCCGAGAAAGCTCGTCTGTTGGAAAAAGCCGGCGCCAAGGCCGAGGCTCAAGATTGGAAGCGGATCGAGGCTGCGTTGCGCTCCCTCAAGGGACCGGATGTCAGCTAGTCAGCTAGCCTACGCTGATCTGGAGCAGTTCAGAGCTGCGGTCGCCTCAGTGGGCATATAACGTGATGCTGGGGCGTGAAGTGAAATTGGCTTGTGGAGTGGTGCTGGCGGCGTGGTGCAACGCCGCCATATTTTACGCGGGGCGCTTTACTCGTACGACTGCATGCGGTGAAAGATGCGTTCCCAGAGGAAAAGCAGCACCGTATCGGCAATGCCGACCATCAAAAACGCAATGGCGATGGTGCGGGTTGACGTTTCCGGCAATCCGAACTCGACGCCGCGCGCGGCAACCGCGAGTGCGGCTGACAGGCTTAGAATGGCGAGAACTGCGAAGATTACTTGGACAGATTTCAGCGAACGCTGACGCTCGTGAGCGAATTGGTCCATAGGGGAATTTCCTCGACGCGATACAAAGCTGAAATCCCAGCCGGGCGCACCATAGTCTGGCTGCGAGCAATGTTGAAGAGTTTTTTAAGGGTTTCTTAACGCTGTTTCGCAAGCGCGATGAGGTGGTCGCGTTGTGCAGCGCGGTCGTCTGGAAATCCGGCCTCGATCCACCAGGCTTCGAAGGCCTTCAAGAGGCGGCCGATGCACGGTCCGGCCGGTATGCCGAGGGCCAGCAGATCGGCGCCGGAAAAGGGCAGCGCTGGCGGCGTCCAGTGGGCCGTCAGGCGGTCTCTTTGCGTCCAGGCAATGTCGGTGGCGGACGCACCGGAACGCGCCCAGGCGACGCGTAGCGCGCGTTTGAAGGCCGCCGTGCCCGCGCGATAGATCTGCACCTTTGCTGCGTGTTCCGAGGCGTCCGCGCGGTAGGCAGGGTTAACATCCGCGGCGGCGGCGAGGGCTGATCCTTCTGCCGATGATAATCGGAAATGCTTGGCAAGGCGCGGCGCGTCTTCTGGTGTGTCGAGTAACAGCGCGGCCAAGCGCGAAATGGCATCGGGAGGTTCCGCAAGCGCGGCTTCAATCGCTTGCATCCGCGCCAGACGTTCGGGGTGGGCGTCGAGCGGTACGAGGCTGCGCAGCACGCTCGCCTCTTGCATGATGGCTGCGATCTCGCCGGCGCGAGGCGTCACGATGAAGGTCATCATTTCGGCGCCGATGCGTTCAGCGGACAAGCGTTGCAGACCATCCTTCAAAGCGGCCGAGGCCGCCAGCCCTTGCGCGTCCGGCGGGCCGCTGGCGTAGGCGGAGGTAAACCGGAAAAATCGCAGGATGCGCAGGTAATCCTCGCGGATACGATCTTCGGCGGAACCGATGAAGCGCACGCGGCGGTGATCAAGATCATCGAGGCCGCCGACGCTGTCGAAGATGTTGCCTTCTGCATCGGCCGACAGCGCATTGATTGTGAAATCGCGGCGCAGAGCATCCTCGCACCAGTCGGTGGTGAACGCGACGACGGCGCGGCGGCCATCGGTTTCGACGTCGCGCCGCAAGGTCGTCACTTCATAGGGATGACCATCGGCGACGACGGTGACGGTGCCGTGCGCGATCCCTGTCGGATAGACGGAAAGACCGGCTTTTGTTGCCCTGTCCATCACGGCGTCCGGCGTCAGCACGGTCGCGAGATCGATGTCCGCGACGGGCTGGCCGAGCAATGCATTGCGCACTGCGCCGCCGATGATGCGGGTTTCGCCGCCGCCATCGAGGGCCGCAAACACGCGCGCCAGCGACGCCGCCTTTAGCCATGGCGCGGCTTTCAGATCGTGACGCAGCGGATGTTTAGGCACGGGCGCCATGTCACCATCATTGGTTGGCGGGAACGGAATGACCGGGACTGAGTTTGCCGTGTTCAATCGACGGGGGTACGTAGCTTTCACCTGGGCGATGGCCGGTGCGCGACGAGAACACCAGCAGGGCGATTAGCATCATGACGGCGCCCGAAATGAACAAATTGGCGAGGGGGGCTGCCTTTAAAACGGTGAACAGGCCAGGCCAATCGTTGCGCACGAAGGCAACCCAACCGATATACAGCAAGGTCGGCAGCAGGAAGACGAACAGGTTCTCTACAACGATGCGGATCATGACGTGAACAGTCTCCGATGCAGCGTTTTGATGATTCCCGCTGTCGCCCCCCATATATAGCGTTGTTCGTAAGGCATCGCATAAAATCGCCGTTCGGCGCCGCGCCACACGCGGCTATCGATTCGGTGGTTAGCTTGGTCCATCAGAAACGCCAGTGGAACCTCAAAGACGTCGGCGACTTCATGCGGATTAACCGTCAGCGTGAAGCGCGGTGCGACGAGCGCCACCAGCGGCGTCACCAGATATCCGGTGGATGTCCGGTAGGGGTCGAGATAGCCGAGCGGCTCGACGAGGTTCGGATCAAGACCAATTTCCTCGTTGGCTTCGCGCAAGGCCGCTGCCGCCGCGTCGGCGTCACCGGCATCGATGCGACCGCCGGGAAATGCGATCTGGCCGGCATGGGTCGTCAGATGCGGGGTGCGCTCCGTCAAAAGCACGCTGAGTTCCTCGCGCGCGCAGATGGGCACTAGCACCGCGGCGGGCGTCAGCGGGGCCGTGCGCGGCGGTTCCATGTCCGGATTGAGGTCGAAGTCGCTCGGCTTGCCGTTGCCGGCGGTGCGGCAGGGGGCGCGGACAAAAGCCGGGTGGCCGCCAGAGCGCGCAAGCTCAATGGGTTCAGCGGTTCAGGAGGGCGGCCGGCAACTGTCATGGGAACTGCTGTATCACGGCTTTTCGAACGAAGCGTGAGCACAATTAAGGTCTTAAGTACGAATGAATCATTATACGGTCAAAGTCTCGGGCGAGGGTTGGCGCTGAGGCTGTTCGAAACAGGGGCATTTTCTGTTTGCATCTGCATTGGTTGAAAACGCTCTGTCTGACAATGGCTGTTGCCATGCTGGTCGTCGGCGTCCCGCCGCAGGCGGTGCACGCTATGTCGACGATCGAGTTTCTGGCTTCCCTCAGCGACGCCGAAATCGCCAATTTTGAGAAGTGGCGTCTGGCGCGCCGCGCCCACGATGAGCGGCTTGATGCCTATTGGGACAAGGTCGAAGCTAAACGCATCGGCCGCAAGAAAAAGCGCTCGGCCAAAATTCCGTATGATATCGACGACTATGTGATGACGTTTTCGCCGAAGTATCAAGGGCCCGAGATGGGGCCTGAACTTGCCAAGAAGTACCGCGCCTTCACGGCTTCGCAAGAAGAAGCCCACCCGATGCCGGCAAAGTCGTTGCCGACGGTTGCTGATTATCTCGAAGCCGCCAAGCGCGTCTACGGCTTCACGCCGGAGCGCGTTTCGGAAAAGGAATTCAAGCGCCGCTATGCCAGCGAAGCGATTGGCTTTGGCCTCGCAAAAGAGCAGGTGGTGCGTGTGTACGCGCTCGAGACCGGCGGCATCGGAACGTACGATATGCAAGCCGGCATTCACCCAATCAAGAAGACGGGGCGCGCGATTTCGAGCGCGCTCGGATATGCACAATTGCTCGATGCAAATTCCGTCAATGAAGTATCCAAGCACGGCAAGTTTTTCATCGAGCGTCTGCAGAACAAGCTCAACAACCCAAACATCTCGCAAGAGCGCCGCGCGTCACTTAAGTCGAAGATCGCGGTTTTGAAGCGCATGTACGCCAACGCCAAGCGTGTGCCATTCGAATGGAGCCGCCACCAAGCGTATGCCAATACGGCGGAAGGCCAAGGCATGCACGCGCTCAATATCGACGCCGACATCGGCCCATTGATGCAGGCCATGAAGCTCAAAGGCATCAAGGATACGGCGGCGCAGTTCGATCGGCCCAATCTGACGGGCGCCGAAATGGAGCTGATGAACTTGTCGGGTCCCGTCACCGGCCTGGAAATGATGATGCCGCTTGGCCTCAAGGCGCCGGTCACCAACTCGTTCGCGCGGCGGGCGTATTACGTCAACAAAATGGTGATTGGATTGACGGGAGAGCAACTGCTCGCAGAACTCGACCGGCGTATGAACGAAGCAATGAAGACTGCTGGATCGCAGGAATTTGCTGCAGCCTTCGATAGTGTTCTGAATGAAAAAACCGCGGGGCGATGACGCCGCCGCGGTTTCAAACTATCTCGTCAGTAGACCGTTACTAACCCGCGGTTGCCGGTTCGAGCGCCGGATAGTCGGTATAGCCGTGCGCGTCTGACGCGTAGAATGTTGTCGGGTCCGGCGTGTTGAGGCTGGCGTTGCGCGCAAAGCGCTCCGGCAAATCAGGGTTCGCGATGAACAACTGACCAAACGCTACGGCATCCACGCGGCCTGCCGCAATCGCGGCTTCGGCGCTCTCTTTCGTGAACTTTTCATTGCCAATGAAGACGCCGCCGAAGTCATTTTTAAGTGTGGCCGCGAGCGAGTCCGTGCCTTCGTATTCGCGGGCGCAGATAAACGCGATGCCGCGCTTGCCCATTTCGCGGGCCACATAACCGAACGTCTCGCGTGGGTTGCTGTCGCCCATGGTGTGGGCATCGCCGCGCGGCGCAAGGTGCAAGCCGACGCGATCGGCGCCCCACACTTCAATCGCGGCATCGACGACTTCGAGCATCAAGCGGGCGCGATTTTCGAGAGAGCCGCCATAGCGGTCGGTGCGCTTGTTGGTGCTGTCCTGCAGGAATTGATCGAGCAGGTAACCGTTGGCGCCATGGACTTCGACGCCGTCAAAGCCGGCCCGTTTGGCGTTGATGGCACCCTTGCGGTACGCGTCGACGATGCCCGGTATTTCATCAAGGTCGAGCGCACGCGGCACGACATAGTTCGCCATGGGGCGCACGAGGCTGACATGACCATCGGGCGCCAGCGCGCTCGGGGCGACAGGCAGCGCGCCATCCAGATAAGACGGGTGCGAAACGCGGCCGACGTGCCAGAGCTGCAGCAGAATGGTGCCGCCCGCCTTATGGACGGCATCGGTGATTTTCTTCCAGCCTTGGACCTGCTCTTCCGACCAGATGCCGGGTGTATCGGGATAGCCGACGCCCATGGGCGTGACGGAGGTTGCTTCGGTGAGCATCAGACCAGCGGAGGCCCGCTGCACATAATACGTACGCATCAGGTCGTTGGGTACGCGGCCAGCGCTTGCGCGGGTGCGCGTGAGCGGTGCAAGCACAACGCGGTTCTTCAACGTGAAAGCGCCAGCCTTCAGCGGTGACATGAGAGTGGTCATGCGATGTCCTTCGATTGGATGTATTTCTCGAGAAAGAACTCATGCAGCAAGAGCTGATGATCATAACAGGCGGTTACGAGATGGCGTCTCGGCGCGCGGCGATCAACTGCGGCGCGGTATCACGGGAGCAGCTAATGCCACCGCAAGCTCCTGTTCCTATTTAGTACTAGCCCGGTCATGCCGCAGGAATTCGCCGTGGGGAGCGGTCCTGCGCCCGCAGGCCCATGGCGCTGCATGCTTTTTTTCTTAACCGCTCACGGCCACTTCACGACGGGCGGCATAGACGAAAGTATACTATCGACGTTGCCGCCGGTTTTCAGGCCAAAGGTCGTTCCGCGGTCGTAAAGCAGATTGTATTCAACGTAGCGGCCACGGCGGATCAGCTGTTCGTCGCGCTGCGCCTCGCTATAGGGCATCGTATAGTTGCCGCGCACGAGCATCGGATACACGCTATTGAAGGCGCGGCCGACGTCTTTGGTGAAGGCCAATGCAGCGTCGAAACCGCCATCGGCTTCGCCGGGCGTCAGGTAGTCATAGAAGATGCCGCCGACGCCGCGCAGTTCCTTGCGGTGCGGCAGATAGAAATATTCATCGCACCATTCCTTGAAGCGCTTGTAGTCGGCAATCGCGTGGGGGGCGCAGGCGCCGAACATGGCAGAGTGGAACGCCAGCGTGTCGGCGTCTTCCTGTACGCGGCGCTTGTCGAGCACGGGTGTCAGATCGGCGCCGCCGCCGAACCACCATTTGTTGGTGACGACCATGCGCGTGTTCATATGCACGGCTGGGACGTTCGGATTCTTGGGATGGGCGATGAGTGAAATGCCCGATGCCCAGAAGTTCGGGTTCTCCTCGGCGCCCGGAATTTGTTTGCGGAACTCAGGCGCAAATTCACCAAATACCGTCGATGTGTGGACGCCGACTTTCTCAAACACGCGGCCATGCATGAGGCTCATGGTGCCGCCGCCGCCCTTGGCGCCGGTGTGATCGGTGCGCTGCCAGGGTGTGCGCACGAACGTTGACGGCGCTTCATCGCCATGTGGAGCCGTAGCCGGCAGATCGGCTTCGAGCTTTTCGAAGCTCGCGCAAATGGTGTCGCGGATACTTTCAAACCACGCCTGAGCGGTTGCTTTATACTGATCTAACGTGGCGCCTTGAGCGTTCATTGCGCGGCTGTTCCTGCTTGACTTGTTTTCGGCCCAAAAGACCCTTACCGGTATATTGGCCCCTTGATCAATATCTAACCGCTGAAAGGTGCTGAGCCCGATCAAACCGGCGCAGCTGCAGCGGCGTTTTGTTTTATGTCACCCGGAAAGTCTTCGTGATGTTGAGCCGTCTCTATTCCTGGTTTGAAGCGCGCATCGATCCGTTTGCGCGGCCGGGGATCGTGCGTCCGCCGGAAACGCTCGGGGCTTTCTACTGGCATTACGTGCAACCCGTTTGGCCGGCCTTCGCGGTGCTGCTGGTGATCGGGTTTCTCGGGTCGATTACGGAAGTGATGCTGTTCGGGTTCATCGGCAAGCTGGTCGATCTGCTGCGCGAGGCGCAAGACCCGTCGTCGTTCTTCACTGCGAACAGCGGCATTCTGCTGGCGATGGCGTTCCTGGCGTTGATTGCGCGGCCGATCATCTTCCTGTTTCACGATTTGCTGAAGAGCCAAGTCGTGGCGACGACGTTCACGAACCGCGTGCGTTGGCAGACGCACTCTTATGTGCTGCGCCAGTCGATGGGGTTCTTCCAAAACGACTTCGCCGGTCGCATCGCCAATAAGATCGTGCAGACAGCTCCTGCGCTCCGTGAAAGCGTGGTGCAGGCTATTGACGCCATCTGGTACGCGGCTGTGCAGTTCTTCGGGGCCGTGGTGCTGTTCGCGGTTGCCGATTTGCGGCTCATTATTCCGCTGGCCGTCTGGCTGGCCATCTATATTACCGCGATCACCTATTTCGTGCCGCGCATCAAAGAGCGTTCAACCGCGACGTCGGAAGCCCGCTCGATGCTCGTTGGCCGCATCGTCGATAGTTACACCAACATTCTGACGGTCAAACTGTTCGCGCATGCTGAACGCGAAGACGGTTACGCCAGCGTGGCGTTTCGCGAACAGATGGAGAAATGGCAGGCGTCTCTGCGGCTCATCACGACGATGGAGCTGGCGCTTTCCATTCTCAACGGCACCATGATCGTGACGACCAGTGCCTTAGCGCTGTGGCTGTGGAGCACCGGGGCGATCACGACGGGCGCCATTGCGACGATCATCGCGCTTGTGGTGCGCATCGATACGATGTCCGGCTGGGTGATGTGGACCATCTCCGGCATCTTCGAGAATATCGGCGTGGTGCATGAGGGCATGGGCACGATCTCGCGCCCGCAGACGGTGCTCGATGTGCCGGACGCCAAACCGCTCACCGTACCGAAGGGCGAAATTCGCTTCGACAACATTCGCTTTCATTACGGCACCGCCAGGGGTACCGAGGGCGGCGACGTCAATCGGGTGATCGATCACCTATCGCTGACCATCAAGCCGGGAGAAAAAGTCGGGCTTGTCGGGCGGTCGGGTGCAGGCAAGTCGACGCTCGTCAATCTGCTGTTGCGTTTCTACGATCTGGAAGGCGGCCGCATTCTGATCGATGGCCAAGACGTGGCGACGGTGCAGCAAGAGACGCTCCGGGCGCATATCGGCATGGTCACGCAAGACACGTCGCTGCTGCATCGTAGCGTGCGGGAAAATATCCTGTACGGCCGGCCGGATGCCAGCGATGAGGACGTCATTGCCGCCGCCTGTCTGGCGCAAGCCCACGAATTCATCCCGACCCTTGAAGATATGCGCGGCCGCAAGGGTTATGACGCGCACGTCGGTGAGCGCGGCGTCAAACTCTCCGGAGGCCAGCGTCAGCGCATCGCGATCGCGCGCGTCCTGTTGAAAAACGCGCCTATCCTGATCCTTGACGAAGCAACCAGTGCCCTCGACAGCGAAGTCGAAGGCGCGATCCAGGAAAATTTGAACACGCTGATGGCTGGCAAGACCGTCATCGCCATCGCCCATCGGCTCTCGACGATTGCAGCGATGGATCGGCTAGTCATTATGGATGAAGGCCGCATCGTCGAACACGGTAGCCACGAGCAGTTGCTCAAAGCCGGCGGCATCTATGCGGCGCTGTGGCACCGTCAGTCGGGTGGATTTCTGGCGCGTGAAGCCGCCGAGTGATTGGCCACTCTGCGGTTGGCTTTGGTCAGTTTGGAATCGCTGAAAGCAATCGTGCAACACTGGGGTACCTTTGGTGCCCATTTGCTTGCGATCAATCTTGACGCGAAAAATATATAATGACAGCTATAACCTCAAGTCATCGGAGGCAGTCTCTGGTGACGCGCTGATGGCGGGGCCTTGGACCTCGCAAATTGGGGAATTTTCCTGTGTTGAATCGCTTTTTTCTAGGCGCAGATCCGCGCCACGCGCACCCTTTCCATATCTCCTCTCGTTCGCATCTGACCCTTGCTGCTGCATCTATTGCGCTCGCCGCTTTTGTTTCGGTGACGCCGGCGTCAGCGCAGGAGGCGCCCGATGCCGAGCTGCCTGCAGCGACCGAGAATCTTCCGACCGTCACGATTGAAACGACGGTAGAGCCTGCCAAGCCGGAAAACGAAGGCGAAGCGCCGGCGAAGCCGGTCGTGAAGGTAGAGAGCGACGATGACGCTCCGCCAAAGCGCGCCAAGAAAACCGTGAAGGCTGCCAAGCCTAAAAAGCCCGTGCAATCGGCGCCGCTGCCGGAAGACTATGAACCGGCGGTTGATCCTGTCGATACTGTCTCGTCGAGTGCGCTTGCAGGGGCGTCTCCGTCGCCACGCGGTGGCCCCTCGCAGATTGACGGCTACATTGCCAAGCAGACGACGACGGCCACCAAAACAGATACGCCATTGATTGACGTGCCGCAGTCCGTCTCGATTACCACGGTAGAACAAGCCAGCGATCAGGGCAGCAAGAGCCTAGCTCAGGCGCTCACCTATGTGCCGGGTGTCAACGTTGCGCAGGGCGAAGGTCAGCGCGATCAGATCACGATCCGCGGTCAGAGTACGACGGCTGACTTTTATGTCGATGGCGTTCGCGATGATGTCGAATACTACCGCGATCTCTATAACGTCGAAGCCATCGAAGTCGTCAAAGGCCCGAACGCCATGATCTTCGGTCGTGGCGGCAGCGGCGGCGTGGTCAACCGTTCGACCAAGCAGGCCGATGGCCAAACGATCCGCGAAGGCACGATCACCTATGGCATGTTCGATACCAAGCGCGCGACCGTGGATGTCGGGCAGGCGATCAGCAGCTCGGCGGCGTTCCGCCTGAATGCGATGTATGAGAATTCCGAAAGCTATCGCGACCACTTCGATCTGGAGCGCTTCGGCATCAACCCGACGCTTGGCTTCAAGCTGTCCGATGAGACCAAGCTGCTGCTGAGCTATGAGTTCTATAAGGATGATCGCACCGTCGATCGCGGCGTGCCGGGCGTTGCAAGCACTGGCCGCCCGCTCGAAGGGTTTCGCGATACCTTCTTCGGCAATCCGGACGTGAGCCGGTCGAACTACGAAGGCCACCGCTTGAGCGCTACGCTGGAGCATCAGTTTAGCGAAAACTTCAAGGTTCGCAGCGCATCGGTGTTCGCCGATGGCGATAAGGTTTACCAGAACGTCTATGCGGGCGGCACGGTTGATGCTGCCAACAACTTCAGGGTTAGCGGGTATCGCGACTCGATGGATCGTCAGACGTTCATCAATCAGACCGATTGGACGTATCGTTATGAAATCGGTCCGGGCATGCGCAATACGTTCCTCTTTGGAACCGAGCTGTCGCACCAGGATAACCAGAACTCCCGGGACAATCCGCCAGATGGTGTATTGAGCCCGCGTAATATTGCCGATCCGACGTTCTTCGGACCGGTGCCGATCAACGTGCCGAACCGCCGGCGAGACGTGACATTGAAGTCGGCGGGCGTCTACATTCAGGACCAGCTTGAAGTGTCGCGCTACGTCGAACTGATCGGCGGCATTCGCTTCGACCACTATGATGCCGATTTCAATGACGCACTCAACGCCGGCAACAACTTCACGCGCACCGATGATATCGTGTCACCGCGCGGCGGCATCGTGTTCAAGCCGACCGAGCATTTGTCGGTGTATCTGAGCTATTCCGAGGCGTCTGTGCCGAGCATTGCCGATCAGCTCAATTCTCCAGGTGTCGGCGCTGCGAAAGGGTCGTCGCTCGATCCGGAAGAGTTCGTCAACAAGGAGATCGGCTTCAAGTGGGAAGTAACTCCGCGCTTGTTCTTCACGGGCGCGCTGTTCCAGCTTGAGCGGTCCAATACGCCGGTGGTCGTCAATCCGGATGGCACCATCGCACTGTTCGGTGCTACCGAAACGCAGGGTGGCGAACTGGCGCTGACCGGCCACATAACCGATCAGTGGCAGATCTCAGCCGGCTTCGGCCATCAGATCGCGCTGGTCACGGAAGGCACGCCGGAAACCATCGGCAATGACGTGGCGTCGGTGCCGCACAACACGGTCTCTCTATGGAACAAGTATATGTTCTCGCCGATGTTCGGCGCAGGCCTCGGCGTGATCCACAAGACCAGCTTCTTCGCGTCCGGCGATAACGCCATCGAAGTCGATGGCTACACGCGGCTCGATGGCGCCCTGTTCTTCAATCTCAACGACAACTGGAGTGCGCAGCTCAATGTCGAGAACATTTTGAATGAAGATTATTTCATCTCGGCGCACAGCAATAACAACATCATTCCCGGCGCGCCGACCTCGGTTTATCTGACCATTGGCGCGAAGTTCTAAAACGTCTGACAGACGACCACGGCGCGCGGACCTCTCTCGTGGGGCTTAGCGCGCCGTGTCGTTTTCTGGAAAGCCTCCCGTCTGGCGGAGGGCTTCTCCCAGCACGAGGGCGGCGGCGACCGCGATATTCAGCGAGCGCAAGCCCGGCCGCATCGCAATGCGAACGCGCCCGTCGGCGCGCTGATGCACCTCGTCGGGAACGCCTGCGCTTTCGCGTCCGAGCAGCAGTGTGTCTGTTTGTGTAAAGGTAAAGTCGGTGTGGTTGGTCGTGGCGTGGGACGTCAGCAGGACCAGACGCCCGCCGCGGGCGGCGTCGAACTGCCCGAATGTTTCGTGGCGGACGATCGTCACGTGGTCGAGGTAATCCAGGCCGGCACGCCGCAGCGAGCGGTCAGTCATATCGAACCCTGTCGGACCAATCACATCAACCGGCACGCCAAGACAGGCGGCAAGCCGCAAAATCGTACCGGTATTCTGAGGAATGTCTGGCTGGTAGAGTGCGAGCCGCATATGATGAGCGTCAGACTTATTTTCGCAAATTGTCGGGCGGCAACGCTGCGCCAAATTGCCCCTGAATTGCGACCCCAGACGATCTTGAGGGCCGGGTCAAACGCTGTCAGAAGAAAGGCTTCTATATTTGGATTATAGTCTGATTCGGGGTAAGTGGTGCCATGGTGGTGCTCAGCCCCTTCTCAGCCCGGGCTCTGCCGCCGGTTTCTGGTAGACTTGATTGCTTATCCATTCGGAGGCCTCCGTGACATCTCACGTAGACGACGCCAACCGCCGGGACTTCTTGGTGGTTGCTGGCAACGCTTTCGCAGCCGTTGGCGCGGCTTCTCTCATTTGGCCTTTCGTTCAGCAGATGAACCCTGATGCCAGCGCCAAGGCGATGGCGTCGACCGAGGTCGATCTGGCCCCTGTCAAGGAAGGTCAGGCCATTACGATCATGTGGCGCGGCAAGCCGGTCTTCGTCCGCAACCGCACCAAAGAAGAAGTCGCGACGGCCGTTGAGGTCAAGCTCACCGAGTTGCCGGATGAGGAAGCCCGCAACGGTGCGTTGCCTGAGGCTACGCCGGCGACCGACGCAAACCGAACCAAGCAGGGCCATGAGAATTGGATCGTCATGGTCGGCATCTGCACCCACTTGGGTTGCATTCCGAAGGGCCAGAGCATGAACGACGCCAAGGGCGACTTCGGCGGCTGGTTCTGCCCATGCCACGGTTCGCACTACGATACTTCAGGACGCATTCGTAAGGGGCCGGCACCGCGCAATCTTGAGGTGCCGCCGTATGAATTCGTGTCCGACACCAAGATCAAGATTGGCTGAGGGAATTCGAGATGAGTGGTCATACGTCGAGCTATGAGCCGACCTCGCGCTGGGGCAAATGGTGGGACGAGCGCCTACCAATCCCGCGCATGATGCATGGGCAATTTGTGGCGTTTCCGACGCCGCGTAATCTGAACTACCTTTGGACGTTCGGCGGCATTTTGATGTTCTGCTTGATTGCGCAGATCATCACCGGCATCGTGCTTGCGATGCACTATCAGTCGAGCGACGTCTTGGCCTTCAACTCGGTCGAGCATATCCGGCGCGACGTCAACTTCGGTTGGCTGATCCGCAACATGCACGCGGTTGGCGCGTCGATGTTCTTCATCGCCGTTTATATCCACATTTTCCGTGGTCTCTATTACGGGTCTTACAAGGCCCCGCGCGAAGTGCTTTGGATCCTCGGCGTCATCATCCTTCTGGCAATGATGGCAACCGCGTTCCTTGGCTACACCCTTCCCTGGGGTCAGATGAGCTTCTGGGGCGTGACGGTTATTACCAACCTGTTCTCGGCCCTCGACACCATCTATACCGGCCTCGGCACCGCGATCGTCGAATGGCTGTGGGGCGGTTATTCGGTTTCGGGCGTGACGCTCAACCGCTTCTTCTCGCTGCACTATCTGCTGCCGTTCGTCTTGACGGGCATTGTCATCCTGCACATCTGGGCGTTGCACGTCAGCGGCCAGAACAACCCGACCGGCCTTGATATCAAGGAACCGTCAGAGTCCGTGCCGATGCATCCCTATGCGACGTCGAAAGACATCGTCGGCATGTTCGCGTTCCTCATTCTGTTTGCTTGGTTCGTGTTCTTCCTGCCGGACTACCTCGGCCATCCGGACAACTATACTGAAGCCAACCCGCTCGTGACGCCGCCGCACATCGTGCCGGAGTGGTACTTCCTGCCATTCTACGCGATCCTGCGCGCCTTCACCGGCTCGTTCCTCGGTATTCCACTCGGCTCCTTCGCCAAACTTTTCGGCGTGCTTGCGATGTTCGCGGCCGTGCTGATCCTGGCGTTCGCGCCGTGGCTCGACACCAGCCGGGTGCGGTCGGCCAAGTACCGTCCGCTGTTCAAATGGGCATTCTGGGCCTTCGCCTTCACGTGTGTTGCTCTCGGTTACCTCGGCTCAAAGCCGGCTGAGGGTGTCTATGTGATGTGGGCGCAGATCTTTACGGTGCTCTACTTCCTGTTCTTCCTGGTTGCTATGCCGGTGCTCGGGCTGATCGAGACACCTAAAAAGCTGCCTCGCTCCATCAACGAAGCGGTGCTCGGCCCCGATGCCGCCGCCGCCAAGCACTGAGGCTGCACCCATGACAACCATGAAACGCCGTCTCACATCGACATTGGTCGCGGCATCCGCGGCGGCACTGCTGGCGTCGTCGCCGGCAACCGCCTCGAGTGAAGCCCACGGCCCGGAGATCACGCGCCAGCAGTGGTCGTTCGGTGGCTTTAGAGGCCAGTACGACCAGGCGCAGTTGCAGCGCGGCTTCCAGATCTACAAGGAAGTCTGCTCTGCGTGCCATGGCCTCAGCCGCGTGTATTTCCGCAACCTGGTTCAGCCGGGCGGTCCGGGCTTCCCGGAAGAGTCCGTCAAGGCTCTCGCCGCTGAATGGCCGAACCAGATCACGGACGGCCCGAACGACGAAGGCCAGATGTTCGAGCGTCCGGCGCGTCTCGCGGACCCGATCCGCGGGCCGTACAAGAACGAGAAGGAAGCTCGTGCCGCGCAGAACGGTGCTTATCCGCCGGATCTCTCGCTGATCGCCAAGGCGCGCGGCGTTGAGCGTAATCCGAGCTGGTGGACGCATCCGTTCCTGATGCTCGGCGATATCTTCGCGAGCTACCAGGAAGGTGGCGCTGACTATCTGACCGCGCTGATGACCGGCTATGTCGATCCTCCGGCCGATGTAAAAGTCAATGACGGCATGTATTACAACACGGCGTTTCCTGGCCATCAGCTGGCGATGCCGTCGCCGTTAAGCGCGGATGCGGTTCCGTATTCGGATGGCACGAAGACGACGGTCGAGAATTACGCCAAGGACGTTTCGGCGTTCCTGTCGTGGGCAGCCGATCCGACGCTCGATCAGCGCAAGCGCATGGGCTGGCAGGTGATGCTGTATCTGTTCGTCACCACCGTGCTGCTGTATCTCGGCAAGCGCCGCGTGTGGTCGAAGATCAAGCACTAGTTTGGCATTTCGCCCGGCCGCCGGGTTGCGATGACGTTATAAAAAAGGCCCCTCGCGGGGCCTTTTTCGTTTCTGCTTTTCCGTATCTGCCGGTTGGCCGTTGGTGCTTTTACTTGGCAAGCTCGCCAAGGTTGGCGACCATCGGTTGTAGCACCGGGTTGATGATGGTGCCGACGCCTGGAATGCCGACCGCTTTCTCGACTGCCGCCGTGATGCCGGGCAACGCCGATGTGATCATGGCCGCGATCGGCTGGCGGGCATCGCCGGTGAGCAGGCCAGCCGCGGTCTTCACGTCGGCAATGCGCGTGGCGATGTCCGAAAGGCCGGGCAGCGCGGTCTTGGCGGTCGCTTCATCGGTAATGCCATTGAGCGATGTCGTCAGCGCCCCTAGTGCGCTGGTCGTCAGTGATGCGAGATCAGCGCTTGGAACGGCAGGTGTCGCCGGTGCTGTTGCGGCAGGCGGCGTCGCTGGGGCAACGGTAGTATCGGTCGTGCGATTACAGCCGTAGCTGTTGAATAGCACCGCAGCGATAGCGGCCACGGCCACCGGCAAGACCAGACGCGTCAGCGATGAACCGCCTGGCGCGGCGGCGCTCGGCGCCGACTTGAGTTGGCCTGCAACGGAATCAAGCAAGCCCGAGCCCTGCAGCAAGCCGGCAAACCCTTCAGGCATGGCGGCCGCGATGTTGGCTTTCTGGCCGTTCAGAAGGTTCGTCAGTCCGTTAGCGTCGAGACCTGAAGAGGACTTGGCAAGCTGGCCCATCACGACGGGCGCCACCATGCCAAGCAGAGTGCCGGTCTTGCTGCTGTCGATGCCGGCAAACTTGCCGATGGCGCCAGTCAGGGCGTTGGTCGATGCGCCGCCAAGCAACGATGAAAGGGCGCCGATGCCGTTGTCGGTCAGCGCTTTCTGACCGGCCCCGCCGATCATATTGGCGAAGCCATCGAGCAGGCTGGGATCTTGTTTGGCAAGCACATTCGAAAGGCTGGACGCGCCACCCGGACGTGCAGTCGCGCCGGTGAGGCTGGCAAGGATCGCCGGTATCGCTGCCGCAATCGCCTTACCTGCCAGCCCCTGATTGATGCCGAGACTGCTGGCGATTTTGTTGATGATTGCAGGCGCGAGGAATTGCAGGATTGTCGAGACGAGGTTCATGGCAAGGCCTTTCGGGGGGGGGGTAAGTGATGGGCGCGGTGTGTGTGCCGGTTAAACCAAGGGCAGGCGTATGGGCGGCACTTAAAATGGCTT
Source organism: Hyphomicrobium sp. (assembly GCA_016716675.1). Lineage (GTDB taxonomy): Bacteria > Pseudomonadota > Alphaproteobacteria > Rhizobiales > Hyphomicrobiaceae > Hyphomicrobium_B. Next base: position 59,871 of record JADJVG010000011.1, on the reverse strand, counting down.
GTGCGCTAGCTCACAAATAGTGCAGGCGGGGCCTTAGCGAACGAGGCTTTACTGCAATTCAGTTTTCCGCGGGACCGCGAAATCATCGGAGATCTAGGTGAAGGGCACGCCGCCTGCCTCTGCTTGCGGGGTCGGCGATATGCCTTATGATCTAGCGATATTTGCGTATTCCGGATGCCCCGAGACGCGCGGGCGGCGAGCGCTTCACCTGAGGGTTACATGGTCAAAACCGTTCTTGGAATTATCGGCGGCAGCGGCTTCTATACGCTGCCGGGGCTTGAGCATGCCCACTGGGAGCGCGTAGCGGGGCCTTGGGGCGAGCCCTCGGACAGCATTCTGTTTGCCGATCTGAACGGTCTTCCGGTGCGCTTCCTGCCGCGCCACGGCCGTTCGCATGCCATCCCGCCGAGCGAGATCAATTACCGCGCCAACGTCGATGCGATGAAGCGGGCGGGCGTGACCGATCTCATATCGATCTCGGCGGTCGGATCGTTGAGGAAGAAGTATGCTCCGGGCGAATTCGTTCTGCCCGATCAGTTCATCGACCGCACGTTCGCGCGCAACAAAACGTTCTTCGGCACCGGCTGCGTGGCCCACGTCGGCATGGCCGATCCGGTCAGCCCGCTGCTCGTCAAGCAGCTTGAGAAAGCCGCCAAGGCGGAAAAGATCAAATGCCATTCCGGCGGCACCTATCTCGTGATGGAAGGTCCGCAGTTTTCGACGCGCGCCGAGAGCAATCTCTATCGCTCGTGGGGTTGCGACATCATCGGGATGACCAATATGCCGGAAGCGAAATTGGCGCGGGAGGCCGAGCTTTGTTACGCGACGGTGGCCATGGTGACCGATTACGACTGCTGGCACGACGACCACGATCAGGTTGACGTCGCGGCGATCATTCAGGTCATGAAAGGCAATACCGCGCGCGCCCAGCAGCTCGTGGAACGTCTGACGACCGACATGCCGCGTGAGCATGAACCCTGCCCAATCGGATCGGATCGCGCTCTCGACGTGGCGCTGATTACGCCACCCGATCAGCGCGATCCGGCGATGCTGGCAAAGCTCGACGCGGTGGCCGGGCGTGTGCTCGGGCTGGCGAAGACCTGACGCTTATAATGCGATGTTGTGAGGAGCCGCGTTCGGGGCTCCTCAAGCACCGCTTAATCGCCAAAACTCATTTACAGGGCCGGGCTTCGGCGTGGGCGATCCAGCCGTCAGCGGTCTTTTCGTATCTGACGGATTTGCTGCCGGCTTTCGCCCATTTGGCCCAATCCGAGCCGTACTCTGTCACGGTCGTATCGACGAAGGCTTTGATCGCGCCAATCAACGCGACGCCCTTGGTGCCCCCGGTGCCGTTGCCGCCGTGGGTATGTCCGACCACACATAGCTTGCCGCCTTCGCGCCGGATCGCATGGGTGCTCTGGGCAAATCCGGTATCGTTTGCAAAGACCGGCACGCTGCCGGCGAGCGACACGATCGCCGCTGCCAAAATTGTCGTCTTAAAGCGCATGTTAAAATCCCCGCCTATCGGCTTTCCCAATATGCAGGAAAGCTAATACCGGGCGGCCGCCTCGGCAATTGCTGTCGAGAGCGTTGGTTTCTATTCCGCCGAGAGCCGGGTCAGTTGTGTCAGGTCAGTTGGGGAAGCTGATCAGGATTTTCATCTTGATGAGTTCGGGGAACATCGCCTCCAGCGCCGAACCGGCAACCCACAGGATCGCGGTCAGCAGGATCAACGCAGGGATCGCCGCAAGCACCGCCTTCAGGAAGAAGCTGACAAGGTGCAGAAACGGCACATCGAACCGCCGGACGGAGGCCGGGTAAGGCATGTCGGCAATCGCCGGAGCAAAGTCCGGGTCAGCATCGACACGCGGCTGATGGGCGATGGTGGCGGCGGGGGCCGGAGCGTAGGCGTCCGGCGTGGTCGAAAGCGACGGCGCGGCGGCCCGTTCCTGGGCGGCGCGCTCGCGGGCTTCCCGGGCGCGGGCCTCTTTTTCCCGCCGGAAGGTGCGCGGCAGGTCGTCGTTCTGCTCATCTCCGAGCGGGGGAAAGTTGTGTTCCGCCATAGCCATCGGACCTACAGCCATCGGTATCGTCCTTTAGAAGTCGTCGCGCCACGAAATCGCCATTACACAACCGAATCGCAAAACCAACGGAATCGATTGTTCCTTGTACCTTGGACACAAGGATATTGCTATTTTGCGCCTTCAATTTGACCGGAGAGAGATACCGTGCAGAGCTTGGAACGCCTGATCCGAACTATTCCTGACTACCCCAAGGCCGGCATCATGTTCCGGGACATCACGACACTCCTTGGTGACGCCAAGGGCTTAAAAAAGGCAATCCAGGCAATGAGCGAACCCTACGGCGACGAGAAGATTGACGCCGTTGCAGGTATCGAGGCGCGCGGCTTCATTCTGGGTGGCGCGATCGCCGACCGGCTGGCGTGCGGGTTCATCCCGATCCGCAAGAAGGGTAAGTTGCCATGGAAGACGATCGGCCAAGAATACGCGCTCGAATATGGTGTCGATATCATCGAGATGCATGAGGATGCCGTCGGCAAGGGGCAGCGGATCCTGATCGTGGATGATCTGATCGCCACGGGCGGCACGGCGGAAGCCGCCGTCAAACTGATCCGGCGTTCGGGCGGCGACGTGGTCGGCGCGACGTTCATCGTCGATCTGCCCGAGCTTGGCGGCATCAAGCGTCTCGCCTCCACGGCGTCAAAGCCACGCGCTGGTCGCGTTCGAGGGCATTGAAATGGCAACAGCGCTGCCGCCAGACAAGCTTGGAGTGGCCCTTTCAGGCGTCACGGCGTGGCGGATGAGCCCTGATGAGCCTGTGGCGTGCCCGCTCTGTGATGCCTATGGTCTCAAAATCGTAGATCAGTCGGTACGGCCCTACAGCGAGTGGTATGCTCTGAGCTGTCCGGCCTGCGGGCTTGAGCATACGCTGCATATTCCGCTGGCGCCGCCGATGTGACGGCCGCTGCGGCTGCGGCGACCTTTTCACGATCGCGAAACGCGCCTTTCAACAGACTTGGAGCAGCATGAATATCAACGGCAAAGCGATGCGCACGATCTGGGTGAAGCCCGACGGCTTCCCGGTCGAGATCATCGACCAGACGACGCTGCCGCATGAGGTGACGATCGTCGCACTCAAAACCAGCGATGACGCGGCGTATGCGATCCAGGCGATGCTGGTGCGCGGCGCGCCGTTGATCGGCGTGACGGCGGCATATGGCGTGGCGCTCGCGATGCGCGAAGACGCGAGTGATGCCGCGCTCGATGAGGCGATCACCATGTTGGCCGCGCAACGCCCGACCGCCGTCAATCTGCGCTGGGCGCTCGACGAGATGCGCCGCGTGTTGGCGCAGGTACCAGTGGACGAGCGCGCGCGTGCGGCCTTCAAACATGCCGCTAAACTCGCAACCGACGATGTCGATATGTGCCGCCGCATCGGCGTCAACGGTCTCGACCTTATTCGTGACATCGCGGCCCGCAAACGCGGCAAGCCTGTCAACATCCTGACCCACTGCAATGCCGGCTGGCTGGCGTGCGTTGACTGGGGCACCGCGACGTCGCCGATCTATCATGCCCACAATGCCGGCATTCCCGTGCATGTCTGGGTCGATGAAACGCGCCCGCGCAATCAGGGCGCCTCGTTGACGGCGTTCGAACTGGCGCAGCATGGCGTGCCGCATACTCTCATTTGCGACAATGCCGGTGGCCACTACATGCAGCGCGGCGACGTCGATCTCGTCATCGTCGGCGCCGATCGCGTGACCCGCAGCGGCGACGTCGCCAACAAGATCGGCACCTATCTGAAGGCACTTGCGGCGCACGATACGGGCGTGCCGTTCTACGTCGCGCTGCCGTCGTCGACCATCGATTGGGCCATGCCGGAAGGCGCCGGCATCCCGATTGAAGAACGCTCCGCCGACGAAGTGCTGCACATGACCGGGCGGATGCCGAATGGTAAAATTCAAACGATTGCGATCACCGCGCCCGGCACTGCGGCGCGCAACCCGGCCTTCGACGTGACGCCCGCGCGCCTCGTTACCGGCCTCATCACCGAGCGCGGCGTGTGCGCGGCGTCGCACGACGGGCTGCTGACGCTCTACCCAGAACATCGCGCCGGAGGCTACGCCGTCGCATGAGCAAGCCGGACCACGAGCCGAAGTCCGAAAAAGCGCTGCGCAAAGCCATCATCGCGACGGCTTTGACGATGAGCGGGCGCGGCCTGTCGCCGGGGCGCTCGGGCAACGTGTCGGCGCGCTTTGAACGCGGTATGCTGATCACGCCGACCGGCATGGCCTACGATGAGTTGGAGCCCAAGGATATTGTGTTTGTGGACGCCGACGGCGGCGTGATGGGCGGTCAGAGGAAGCCTTCGAGCGAATGGCATTTTCACCTAGCGGCCTATGCGGTGCGTCCAGATCGCCACGCGCTGGTGCACACCCATTCGATGCACGCAACCGTGCTGGCCTGCGCGCATAAACCCATTCCGGCGTTTCATTACATGGTGGCGGTGGCGGGCGGCAACGATATCCCTTGCGTGCCGTACGCGACCTTCGGCACCGAAGATCTTGCGCGCCACGTCGCAGCCGGATTGAAAAATCGCGATGCCTGCCTGATGGCCCAGCACGGTCAGGTGGCGCTTGGCGCAACGCTTGAGGGCGCGCTCGAACTTGCCTTTGAAGTCGAAGCGCTTGCCGAGCAGTATTTCAAAGTGCTGCAGCTCGGCGACGCCCACATCCTGCCCGACGACGAGATGGCGGTGATGGTCGAGAAGTTCAAATCCTATGGGCAGAAGGCGCAGGGGTAGAGGGCTGCACCTTCCGTGCCATCAGTTCGCAAAGCGGAAGTGCAGCACGTCGCCGTCTTGCACGACGTACTCTTTGCCTTCCAAGCGGAACTTGCCGGCTTCTTTGGCGCCGGCTTCGCCATTGAGCGTTGCGTAGTCGTTGTAGGCGATGGTCTCGGCGCGGATGAAGCCCTTCTCGAAGTCGGTGTGAATGACACCCGCCGCGGCTGGCGCCTTGGTGCCGCGCGTGATCGTCCAGGCGCGTGCTTCCTTCGGACCGACGGTGAAGTAGGTCACGAGGTCGAGCAGCTGGTAGCCGGCGAAAATGAGCCGGTTGAGGCCAGGCTCGCTAAGGCCCATTTCGGCAAGGAAGGCATCGCGGTCTTCGGGCGCGAGGCCGGCGAATTCGCTTTCGATCTTCGCTGAAATAATAACGGCGACCGCGCCTTCAGCCTTGGCGCGCTCTTCAACGATTTTGGAGAAAGCGTTGCCGGTGGCCGCCGCACTCTCTTCGACGTTGCAGACGTAGACGACCGGCTTCGACGTCAGCAACTGGAGGCCGCGGAAGATCGCCATTTCATCGGGCAGGATTTGCGCGGTGCGCGCCGGGCGGCCCTCGCGCAGCGGAATGAGGCACTTCTCCATGACGGTGAACAGCGCCTTGGCGTCTTTGTCGCCTTGCTTGGATTTCTTCTCGACCGCCGAAATGCGCTTTTCCAGGCTTTCGAGATCGGCGAGCATCAATTCGGTTTCAACCACGTCGGCGTCGGCCAGCGGATCGATGCGGTTCTCGACGTGCGTGATGTCGTCATCGACGAAGCAGCGCAAGACGTAGGCAACAGCATCGACTTCGCGAATGTGCGATAGGAACTTGTTGCCGAGGCCTTCGCCCTTCGATGCGCCGCGCACGAGGCCGGCGATATCGACGAACGTCAGCCGCGTCGGAATGATTTCCTTGCTGCCGGCGATGGCCGCGAGCTTGTCGAGGCGCGGGTCCGGCACGCCGACTTCACCGACGTTCGGCTCGATCGTGCAGAACGGATAGTTGGCGGCTTCCGCCGCCGCGGTCTGCGTCAGCGCATTGAACAGGGTCGACTTGCCGACATTCGGCAGGCCAACGATACCGAGCTTGAAGCCCATGTGCGATTTGTCCTTGATTTGTCTGGGGTTCAGCTACACCGGCAGGGGCCCGAGATCAATGGGCAGGGTGGCGCGGGGGCGGGGTGTTTGGGATCGCAGGCCCCGGGCAGCGTGGCATGCGTCGCTTAGCACGCGCCGTTGTGGAGTTTGCTGACGCCAGCGCCCTTGCGTTCGCAATCGTTACCGTAGGTTTTGCCATCGCAGCCGCACACCGGACGGTAGATCCTGGTGCACATCTCCGGCTTCGCCGCGCACGTTCCGGCTTGATCGGCGGCACCGCATTTTGCGGCGGCCGGAAAGTCGCAGAACAGCGACGCCTTGCACCGTGCGCCACGCCCGCCGCAGACCGCACCGATAGCGCCGCTTCCGGCATATGCGGGCGCCGTCACGGCAACGACCTCCGCCAAACCGGCGCAGGCAAGGAACCCGAAGACGACAACCTTTGTGAGCAACGTTTTCAAAGCGGCATTCCGGACCAGATCACTTCGTGTACTTCGCCAGCGCGAACGTCGAGTAGCGATCCGGGCTTGGCAGGTTTTCCTTATCCGACAGCGCGGAGCGGAGCGCTTCACCGATATTCGTGCCGGGTTCGGCTTGCCGCACGGCGATCACGATGAACGGGCGCTGCCAACTGGTATCGTCGGTTTCGCAGTCCTCGCAAGGTTCGGAATATTGGCCGAGGTTCAGCGTCGACATGGGGATTGAAGGATCGACGGCGTCACGCACCCATTCGGCGATGCGCTTAGCGCGCAATCCGCCGCGCTGAATTTCCGCCTGTGGTTCGCCTTCCTGGCTGGCAAGGCCAACCGCGATCAGTTCGCGCGCCGTGCCAAGGCCTTCGCGCAACTGCGGGGCAAGCACTTCGTTCTCGATGTCTTCGGCCGTCAATCGCGTGTCACCGCGTTCGAGTTCGGTGGTCGAACCTTTGATCCAGCCATAATTCTTGGTCAGCACAACAACGTCGAAGAGGGCGTAGCGTCCAGCACTGTCGGTGCCGTCGATCGGGAAAGCCAGCGTGCGCTCATTCCATTTTTTAGCGATGATGCGGCGTAACCCGCTCTTGTCCTTGGACGTCGAAAGGATTGCGTCGCGCACGACCAATCCGCCGATGCCAGCGGTGAACAACAGCACGAGCACGCCGATCAAGGCTTCGCGGCGATTGCCGAACAGCCGGCTGAACCAGCCGGCGCGATTATTTGCCCGTTCGCCCTTCGCAAACAGGCCGCGGCGCGTCTCACGACGGTCGTCTTCGAATTGAACCATGTCACTCTTGCTCCCAGAACGCCGAGCCCGTCATTCGCGGTTGAGACGCCCCACCGGCAGCCTCGCACCGGCTGTATACAACCTATTCGTCGGATTTGCGCTGGGAGAGCCATTTTTTCAAATTATCAGCGAGCGCAGACTGCCGCTTGTTAGCCCGTTCGCCTGAGGGATGTGGCGTTTTTTACGGGTTTTGCAGGTGTAGTCGGCTCCGCGGCTTTGCCACTGCCCTTTGCCGGTTCATCGGCGCTGTCCGTCCCCTGTTGGGTCTTCAGTGCCACGTTGGACAGAAACCGGGAGTCGTCGCCCTTGGCGAGATGTGGCGCGGCATCCGACATGGCGTCGAGCATTTCTGACACCCATGTCCGCTCGGACTTTGCGAAATCGTTGAGCACGTAATGGACGACCGCGTCCTTCGAGCCCGGGTGGCCGATGCCGATGCGCACGCGCGGATACTCGTTGCCGATGTGCGCTGAGATCGAGCGCAAGCCGTTATGGCCGGCATTGCCGCCGCCGGTTTTGACTTTGAGTTTGCCGGGGATCAGATCGAGTTCGTCGTGGAAGACGATCACGTCCGCCGGTTCGATTTTGAGGAAGCGCATGGCTTCGCCCACGGCGCGTCCGCTGTCGTTCATGAACGTTTCCGGCTTCAGCAGCGTCACACGCTCTGAACCGATCGAACCATCACAGACGAGGGCGTTGAATTTTTTGCGCCACGGCGAAAAGCCGTGCGCGCGCGCAATTCGCTCGACGGCCATAAAGCCGATGTTGTGGCGATTGCCTGCGTATCGATCTCCGGGATTGCCGAGGCCGACGAAGAGTTTCATCGCTTATCCTCCGACGTCCGCAACGATCCCTGCCAGCCGGCGGCGCGGCGCCGCTTGGCGGTATTCGCGTGTGGGTATGCGAAAAAGAAAACCGGCGCGAGCAGAACTCGCGCCGGATTTGAAGCATCTTACTTCTTTGCGGCCGGCTTGGCAGCGGGTGCTGCTTTGCCTGCGGCGGCGGCTGGTGCCTTGCCGCCAGCGGCGGGGGCTGCGGCCTTGCCGGCTGCGGCGGCAGGTGCTTTCGCACCAGCTGCGGGAGCAGCAGCGGCGTCGCCTGCGGCGGCCGTGGTTTCTTCCGTGCTATCGCCCTTCAGCGCGCCGGCAATCGTCGCGATCGTGAAATCGCGGTTCTTGATGACGGGCGTGATGTAGTCGGGGCGCTGCACGAACGACATATGGATCGACTTGCCGATTTCGAGACCCGTGAGGTCGATTTCGAAGAAGGCCGGGATCTTGTCGTAGGGCGAGAACACTTCGACATCGTGGCGCACGATGTTGAGAACACCGCCGCGCTTCAGACCGGGTGACGCTGTTTCGTTGATGAACTTGACCGGAACGGCGACGCGGATGATGCCATCCTTGCCAACGCGCTGGAAGTCGACGTGGAGCGGCGTATCGCGAACCGGGCAGACCTGCACGTCGCGCGCGAGCACGATATGCTTCTTGCCTTCGACGTCGAGTTCAATCGCGGTCGAGGTGAAGTGGCCCTTGAGGACCTGCTTCCACAGCTCGTTGTATTCGAGATTGATGGTTTCGGGCGTCTGGTTGTCGCCGTAAATGACGGCGGGCACATTTCCATCGCGGCGTGCTTGGCGTGCGGCCCCCTTGCCGGCACGCGGGCGCGCCGTAGCCTTGAGCGGTACAAGCTCTGACATGGCATCGTCTCCGTGTGTTGTTGGCCGTCGACAATTCGACGCGCCAATAGCTAGGAATCGGCCTCCAAGGGTGCCGGCTAGCGTCTCAGGACTGTCATCGTGAGATGGGCGGTGTATAGCGGGGGTCGCTGCCCCGCGCAACGGGCCGAAGCGCCGCTATCAGGACTGATTGCGCACACAAACCGGCTTTTCCGGGACTGACACTGCGCGGAATCTGGGCCAAAATGCTGGCATTGCCCGTCGTTGCCCGGTAAATCCTTGATTGAACGTCTGTTTTTAGAGCTGGAGCCGTTACAACTCATGCAGCAGAAGCCGACCAAGCGCCGCTCGGCCGCCGACCAGGACAAGATCATCGTGGCGGCGTTGCGGGATGCCGGCCGGCCGGTCTCCGCTTACGAGCTGATCGATCAGGTCAAGGGAACCGGCGTAACGGCCCCGCCGACGGTCTACCGGGCGCTCCAGCGCCTGATCGACGACGGCTTGGCGCACCGGCTTGAAAGCCTCAACGCTTTCGTCGCCTGCAACCATCCGCACCACGCTAATAAAGCCGTGTTCGCGATTTGCGATGCCTGCGGCGCGGTCACCGAATTCGACAGCGCCTCGGCGATCAAAGCCTTGCAGACGTGGGCTAAGGGTGCCGAGTTTCAGGTGCGCTCGATGACGCTCGAACTGCGCGGTAAATGCAAGGCGTGTGCAGCGGCAGGTTCGGCAGCAGGTTAACGGCGCGGCCGCCCGCGTCTGGATCAGCCTGCAACACTATGCCTAGCGCGCACTGGGCAGAGAATGCTTCCGCCGCCGCACCACATGTCCTAAGAGCGCCGGACAATCGTGCAAGGCGCTAAGGCATATGATCCGTCTCGATAACATCAGCAAGCAAAACGGCCATCAGATCGTTTTTATTGAGGCGTCTGCCGCTCTTAACAGAGGCGAGAAGATCGGCCTCGTCGGCCCCAACGGTGCTGGCAAGACCACGCTGTTCCGGTTGATGACCGGACAGGATCAACCCGACGAAGGCCAAGTGTCGGTCGATCGCGGCGTCACAATCGGCTATTTCAGTCAGGACGTCGGCGAGATGAGCGGCCGCAGCGCCGTCGCCGAGGTCATGGACGGCGCAGGCCCGGTCAGTGCGGTCGCCGCCGAACTTGCTGTTCTTGAAGCAGCGATGGCTGACCCTGACCGCACCGACGAGATGGAAGACATCATCGAGCGCTACGGCGAAGTGCAGGGGCGCTTCGAAGAGTTGGGCGGTTATGCGCTCGAAGGGCGTGCACGCGAAGTGCTCGCCGGTCTCAGTTTCAGCCAGGAGATGATGGACGGCGACGTCGGCGCGCTGTCGGGATGGAAAATGCGCGTCGCGCTGGCCCGCATTCTGCTGATGCGCCCCGACGTCATGCTGCTCGACGAGCCGAGCAACCATCTCGATCTCGAAAGCCTGATCTGGCTTGAACAGTTTTTGAAAGCCTATGACGGCGCCTTGATGATGACCTCGCACGACCGCGAGTTCATGAATCGCATCGTGACAAAAATCGTCGAGATCGACGGCGGTTCGCTGACCGCGTATTCGGGCGATTATGAATTCTACATGCAGCAGCGCGCGCTCAGCGAAAAGCAGCAGCAGGCGCAGTTTGATCGTCAGCAGGCCATGCTGGCAAAAGAATTGAAATTCATCGAGCGCTTCAAGGCGCGGGCATCGCACGCCGCGCAAGTGCAGAGCCGCGTCAAGAACCTCGAAAAGATTGATCGCGTCGAGCCGCCGAAGCGCCGGCAGACCATCGCGTTCGATTTTCCGCCAGCGCCGCGTTCGGGTGAAGACGTTGCAACGCTCAAGAACGTTCACAAGGGGTACGGCCGTCGTAGCATTTACGAAGGGCTGAATTTTCAGGTCCGCCGCAAGGAACGTTGGTGCGTGATGGGCGTCAACGGCGCGGGCAAATCAACGTTGCTGAAGCTGGTCGCCGGATCAACCGCGCCCGATGATGGCAGCGTCGCTATCGGCGCCAGCGTCAAGATGGGGTACTTCGCGCAACACGCCATGGATCTGCTCGACGGCGAGCAGACCGTGTTCCAGTCGCTCGAATATTCATTTCCTCAAGCCGGACAAGGCTCGTTGCGGGCGCTCGCCGGATGCTTCGGGTTCTCGGGCGATGACGTGGAAAAGAAATGCCGCGTGTTGTCGGGCGGCGAGAAGGCGCGTCTGGTCATGGCCAAGATGCTGTTCGATCCGCCGAACTTTCTGGTGCTCGATGAGCCAACCAACCATCTCGATGTGATGACCAAGGAAATGCTGATCGCAGCGCTATCGCAGTTTGAAGGCGCAATGCTGTTCGTTTCGCACGACCGCCATTTCCTGGCGGCGCTATCCAATCGCGTTCTAGAACTGACGCCGGACGGTATTCATCAATACGGCGGCGGCTATACCGAATACGTCGAGCGCACGGGGCAAGAAGCGCCGGGCCTGCATAGCTGAGCAGCGCGGCTTCGCATTACTCCGAAATCCACTCCGAGCATTTCACCGGCGGCGTCGGTCCCCACGGGATGATCGGCACGCTCGACGTTGAGTTCTCCGGGCTGCCTTCAATCAGCTTGTCGGTGTAGACGAGATAAACGAGCATGTTTCGCTTGGCGTCGCAGCCGCGCACAATCTGCATGCGCTTGAAGAAGAACGAGCGGCGCTGCGAGAACATCTCTTCGCCCTGCCGCAGCTTGCGCTTGAACGAAATCGGGCCGTACTGCGTGCAGGACAGCGACGTCTGCGAGAGTTCCTCAGCAACGCCGGCCCAGCCTTTCCATCCGCCGATCTCCGGCACACTGAAATGGCAGGCAACGCCCGCGACGTCAGGATCGTCAATGCCGTAGGTGCCGATCTTGGCGTCAGGGGCAAGGAACTTCCACACCGTGGTTTTCTTGAAGATCAAATCGGGTTCAGCCGCGTGCGCAGGCAGGACGGCGACGCCAAGCGCGGCGAGGCTGGCAAGCGCGACAACGCCGTGGCGCAGCGCTGCAATTCGTTGTCCGAGGAAGTCATGCACGCGATTGGTCATTTGTGGGTCGCCCGTGCTGCAAATCGCGGAATGCGATCTTCGGCAGCCCCTCAGATATGCAGCCGCGCGCCGCCATTCAATGGGAAAGGATTGGTTGCGACAGACAGAATTGAGTTTGCCGCGCCTGTGCAGGCCGGGCGCTTAATAGAACAGGCTGGAGACGCTCTCTTCGCGGCTGGTGCGCATGATGGCTTCACCAATCAGCGTGGAGATGGAAATGACGCGAATGTTCTTCGCGGCTTTGACGCCTTCGGTCGGCAGGATCGAATCCGTAATGACCAAGGACTTCAGCTTCGACGCTTGAATGCGGCTGACGGCGCCGCCCGAAAGCACGCCGTGCGTAATATAGGCTGATGCTTCAATCGCACCGTTTTTTAGCAGCGCCTCGGCGGCGTTGCAGAGGGTGCCGCCCGAGTCGACGATGTCGTCGATCAGGATGCAGCGCTTGCCCTCGACTTCGCCGATAACGTTCATGACTTCGCTTTCGCCGGGGCGTTCGCGGCGCTTATCGCAAATCGCGATCGGTGCGCCGATGCGCTTGGCGAGCGCGCGGGCGCGCACCACGCCGCCGACGTCAGGCGAGACGACCACGACGTCATCGGTTTTGCCGAAGTTTTCTTCGATGTCGCGCGTCATCACCGGGGCGGCAAACAGGTTGTCGGTCGGAATGTCGAAGAAGCCCTGGATCTGGCCGGCGTGCAGGTCGAGCGTCAGCACGCGGTCGGCGCCGGCGCGTTCGATCAGGTTGGCGACCAGCTTGGCGGTGATCGGCGTGCGCGGACCGGGTTTGCGGTCCTGGCGGGCGTAGCCGAAGTAGGGCATCACGGCCGTGATGCGGCGCGCCGACGAGCGCTTCAACGCATCGATCAGGATCAACAGTTCCATCATGTTGTCGTTGACCGGGAACGACGTGGACTGCACCACGAAGACATCCTGGCCGCGGACGTTCTCTTGGATCTCGACGAAGATTTCCATGTCGGCGAAGCGCTTCACCTGGCCCTTGGTCATGGGCAATTTCAGGTAGGCGCTGATCGCATCGGCCAGCGGACGGTTTGAATTTCCGGCGACGATCTTCACTGCCTGCTTCCCCTGGATTTCGCCGTCCGGACCGTCGTCTGATTTGACGTCAGCAGATTTGGCATCAAAAAGCATGGGCCGGCCCGCAGTGCTGGTAATGAGCGGGCTTCTAACAATTGGGCCCGGACGTTTCAACCGTCCAGGCCCAATGGCTTTGATTTGACGCACCGGTTTCGGTGATTACAGCCGAAGTTTCACGCTACGTGCTTAATTTGTCGCCTTGGGCTGCGGCAACAACTTTAGGATACCTTGAGCGGCTGCTGCTGCGGCGGCATCGGCCGTCTTGCCCCAGGCACCATCGAGAGAACCCTGCGGTACCTCGTTTTTCTGCGAAACCGTGCCGAGCTTCTTGCCCTTCGGGTCAATGACGTTCCAGTCGATCTGGATCGGCTGCTTGCCATCCTTACCGACGCCCATCGCGACCTTGCCTTCGACCTTATAGGTCTGGGGGCTGGGGGCGCTGGTCAACGAAACGCCATTCTTGGTCAGCTCGCGCTGAATAGCGGTCGTCAGCGTGGCACTGCCGTCGCCCGGTGCACCGGTTACTGTCGGAACCATCGTGGTGACGGGGCCGGCGCTATCGATGCTACCCGTCGTCGGTCCTGTTGGCGTGACCGGGGTGTTCGCCGCCGTCGTCAACGCTGCCGGAGTGGCGGGCGGCGTGGCGGAGGCGACGGAACGTGCGCTCGGAGGCGGTGGCGCACTTGCCACCGGTGTGCTTGATCCTGGCAGCCAAGTTGCCAACTGTGTGGCTGTCTTATGGGCAATGTTCTGCACGATCTGCGGTGTGACCGCCGACCACGGATCCTGGTTTGCGCCCGGTGCGAATTCTTCGCCCGTGATGCGGTTGGCGCGCTTACCGGTTTGGTCCGTGACATCCCAAATGTAGGAAATCTTGGAACCGGCTTTCTCGCGTGCCGCAACGATGTATCCGCGCAGCGTATATTCGCCCTTGCCACCTGGAGCGCGCGCAACTGAAATCTGGTTGCGTTCGATCGAGCTGGTCAGTTCTGCCTGCAGATCGCGGGAAATGTTTTCAGGCGCGCCGATGACGGGCGCGATTTCAAGCTTCGCGGTCTGTTGATTGGCCGATGATGGAGACGGAGACGTCAGCGCGGTTTCCGGGCCAGCGGATTGGCCGCCTGCCAGAATGTTCGAGCCGCTTTCACATCCGGCCAGCGCGAACGCAGCAAGAGCCGCAAGCAGCGCAGCACGTGCTGGCCTCATCACGTCCGCGATCACCGCAGACACGTTAGTCGCAGAGTATAAGGTCGTCACTTTGACGTCCCCCTGTTGTCCACCCGCACACGTCCGGAGGCCAGCATACTAAACTCTGCGGCCAAAACTCCCTCAAACTACCGGTACTCTCCCAAACCTGTAGATCAGGGCAGACGCGCACGTCCAGATGGCTGGCTGCATTAACCGTGGGCAGGATGCAGCTTCCCAGTGTCTGACGCGTAAAACGCTGTGGATTGTGCAGTTAAGCCACGACAATGGCAGAGATTTGGCGACCGTAGTCCGGCTCCTTGCGCTCCGTGCTGCGACGAAACGAGAAGAAAAGCGATTCGCTGGCGTGCGTGCATTGCGCCTGATTAACGATATTGCTGATGTGGCTTTCCGCAAGGCGGGAGAGCACGTAGCCGGGCAAATCGAAGTGCGGCCTGCTGGCGGCGGCGCTGCGCGAAAAGAAGCGCGCATTGCCGGCATCACGCTGCACCACCTCGGCCTCGAACTCCGGCCCGACCTCATAGGCCGGCTGGGTAATGCAGGGGCCGAGGGCCGCGACGATGCGCTGACGGTCGGCACCGAGGCGTTCCATTTCCGCAATCGTGCTCTCGACAATGCCGGCAACGGCGCCGCGCCATCCGGCATGCGCGGCGGCCACAACTTTGGCTTTCGGGTCGGCAAACAGCACCGGCGCGCAATCGGCCGTGAGCACGCCGATCACAAGGCCGGGTGTGGCGGTCACCACGGCGTCGGCCTTGGGCAGGCTGTCGCGCGGGATCGGCCGGTCGACAGCCAACGCGGTCGCACCGTGTTCCTGATACAGCGTGACGACGCCGCCATGCTTGCCGCCGAGATGCTCCGAGACGCGGCGGCGGTTCTCCAGCACCAGAGTGCCGTCATCGGCCGAGCCGAGCCCGCAATTGAGGCCGGCGTAAAGGCCGGACGAGACGCCGCCCGGGCGCGTGAAAAAGCCGTGGCGGATGCCGTCGAGGGCGGCGAGGTTAGCGGCGGTGATCGGTTGAAGCATGAGATCCGAAGCTGTGATGTGAGTGACTGACCTTATCATGTGGCGCTTGCTGCCGTCAGCGCAAAGCCCGCAACGCCGAATTCGCACTAGAGGCCAAAGCCTGGGAGCGGCGGCAGGTTGGGGGTGCGGACGCCGATGGCCTTGAATCGCGTGCCCATACCGTTCGGCGCTATGAGCCGGGCAACGCTAGCCTCGATCTCGCCCGCGCGCTTTGGATTGGCGCTCATCAGCCGCGAGGCGCGCTCGATAATGCCGAGATTACCGAGAAACTCCGATTGCGTCACTGGCCCGTCGATGGCGAGGCCGTCGGCGTGGAGTGCAGTCGCCAGTTCGTAGAAACTGATCTGGGCCGAGAGGTCGGCTTCGCCCGGGGACGTCAGCGGATGCTCGTAAGCGTGTCCACGCACGGCCTGCAGCGTATCGCCACTAACCGGCTCGACATGGCCGTAGTCGATGATCAGCGCCGCCACAGGGCCTGTCTCAGCCAACGCTCTAAAGGCATCCGCCATGCGGCCGGCGCGCTGCGTCTCGAATATCGCGCCAAGCGGGGCATTTGGATATTGGGCATCGAGGTCGTCGCGGCGGTGCACGCCTGTGATGTGTGTGAACGACAGGTGGCCGGCGGCATCGAGCCCGACGGCGCGCGGAAACCATCCGAGCTCCGTTTTGATCCATTGCTCGACCGGCCAGGCATCGAGAAATTCGTTGGCGACGATGATCGCCGGCGTGTGGAAACCCGTGAGGTTGTGTCCCCAGGAGAGCGGCACGCCGCAGCCATCGAGCGCGGCGCGCTGTTCGTTCGCGAGCACGCTGCTCATTTCAACGAGGTGAACTGATGCCACCTGCAAGAACCCCGGCACGATCCGCGCCGATCGCAGCGCATCGCGCATCATGGTGCCGCGCCCGGGGCCATATTCGACAAGCGTCACGCGCTCAGGCGCGCCGAGCACCTGGCTCCAGACGACGCCTGCCCAAAGGCCGATCAATTCGCCGAAGATCTGGCTGATTTCCGCCGCCGTGATGAAATCGCCGGTGCCGCCAATGACGGAGCGCGTGGCGTAATAGCCGTAGGCGTCATCCCACAGGCATTGCGACATGTATTCCGAAACCGGCATTGGCCCGGCACGCGCGATGGACGCCTTCAGCTTCGCAGCGAGTGGTGTGTCGCGGCGGGCTGCCGGGTCATATGTCACGGTTTAGTCTGTTCTGCCGGGGCGGCGCGCCTAGCCGTGACGATGAAATATATACCGAGCAGCAACATCGGCAGCGAATAGAATTGCCCAGCCGTGAACGGCTCGATGTTGAGGGCGTGGATCGGCTCCGGCTCGCGGAAAATTTCGCAGATTGACCGCGCGATCGCATACCAGACCAGCCAGACGCCGGTGACGAGGCCGGGCTGTTTGAGACCGAGCGCCTTATGCGTCATGACACGCATGATGATGATCATCACGAGGCCTTCGAGGGCCGCTTCATAGAGTTGGCTCGGATGGCGCGGCTCGGGGCCACCGTTTGGAAACACCATGCCGATGGCGGCATCCGTGGTGCGGCCCCAATGTTCGGAATTGATGAAGTTCGCGATGCGGCCGAAGAACAAGCCGAACGGAACGGCGGCGCAGCACAAATCCATGACGGTGCGCGGCGACACCTTGAACTTTCGGGCGAAGACGAAGATCGCGATTGCCGACGCAATGAGGGCGCCATGGAACGACATGCCGCCGCGCCACGTCTTCAGGATCTCGATGGGGTTCGCGAAATAATAGCCGGGCTCATAGAGCAGCACTTGGCCGAGCCGCCCGCCAACGATGATGGCCAGCGTCATGTAGAGCAGCAAATCGTCGATGCGCTCGATGGTCAGCGGCGGCTTATCGGTCTTCCAGAGGTGCGGCGTTTCGAGCAGGCGACGGACATAGAGCCAGCCGAGGATCAAGCCCGCCATGTAGGCGAGGCCGTACCACTTGACGGAAACCGGACCGATGCTGAAAGCTTCGGGATCGATGTTCGGGAAAGTCAGCGCTGCGAGCTCTATCATCGGGTCTCGGTATCCTCGTTTGCCGGTTCTGGCAAACCCGGGCGTATTCTGCGCCGTGGGCCGCCGCGAGCAGGCGTGCCCCGGTTTTCGCTATGCCCGCCGCGCTGTCAAGGCTGGGTTGACGGCTGACCATCGGAGGGCGCGGCACGGTGCAGAGGCTCAAATTGAGATCAAGCCTTGCAGCCCCGGGGACGGGCGGTCATATTCCTCTAACACCGAGGATTTCGCATAGGGCCCGTGCCGATGACCCAGACGACCAACCGCATCTTTGACGACTTTGCCAAGCTTATGACCGATGCCGCTGGCGCCGCCGAGGGCATGAAGACCGAGGCTCAGTCTCTCTTCAAGAGCCAGACCGAGCGCTTCCTGCGCGATATGGATGTCGTGGCGCGCGAAGACTTCGAAGCCGTCAAAGCCATGGCACAGAAGGCGCGCGAGGAGAACGAAGCGCTCGCCAAGCGTGTCGCGGCGCTGGAAGCAATCGTCGCTGGCCGTTCCAGCGTATAGTGGCTCGTGCGTTTCAGAGGCGCCGTGCAAATTGGGCGCGCGGCAACGCCGCCGAAGCTCGTGTTTTGCGCCGCCTGTAACTCGCGATTGGCGGAATCGGATCGTGGCTGAATTGCAGCCGTGTGCTCGTCCACATCATATTGCGACTTCTCCCGCATTTTCGTGGAATCTGCCGATTTTGATCGGCATTTGCGGGCTCTCGCCACTTTGACCGTGGACAAGGCATGCAAGCCATGAGGGTCGCCTTGCGACTCGCATGGGCCTCTGTTTTTGTCCGGCCACGGTCAGGTAGCGGCTATTGCCCAGAACTCGCGTTTGAGGATTTGTATTTCAAGTCTCGCGTTGATGGTGAATTGCAGCGCTGCCGCCACCCCTTCGCAGGGGCGCGCATGAAAAGGATTCGCACGATATGGCTTTTGCCGAACGCAGCACCGACCGCCACATGAACCCCATTGATCTGATCGAACAACTGGCCCACAGCCACGATTGGCCGGCAGAGCGTTCGAGTGACGATGAGCTGACGTTGATCGTTGCCGGCACCTGGACGGATTATCACATCTCGCTCAATTGGCGTGACGATCTGGAAGCGCTGCACCTCGCATGCGCCTTCGATTTCCGCGTGCCGGAAAACCGCTTGCCGGAAATGTACCGCCTCGTTGCCCAGATCAATGAGCAGCTGTGGCTCGGCCACTTCGATCTGTGGACCCAGGAAGGCCTCGTTATGTTCCGTCATGCACTGCTGCTGAATGGCGCGGTGCCGACCGTGCGCCAGTGCGAAGCCATGCTGAAAGCGGCTTTGGAAGGCTGCGAGCGCTACTATCAGGCCTTCCAGTTCGTCGTCTGGGCGGGTAAGGAGAGCAAGGAAGCTCTGGTTTCGACCATGTTCGAGACCGAGGGTCGCGCGTAAGTCCGCGCTTCAACATCTCTCAAACCCGGTAGTCGCGTCATGTCCCTTTCAGTTGGTGGAACCGTTCTCCTCGCCGGAGCAGGCAAGATGGGCACGGCCCTGATGCAGGGGTGGCTGGCGCGTGGCCTGCCTGCATCCTCGATCCTGATCCAGGAGCCGGCATTGTCGGCTGAAACCGCAGCTGTCGTCAGTCAGCACGGTATCCGGGCCGAAGCGGCTTATGCCGCGCTCGATGCGCCGCCCGCTGTCATCGTTGCAGCCGTCAAACCGCAGGTTATGGATCAGGTTTTTGCGCCGCTCGCCAAACTTGCCGGGCCTGACACGGTCGTGCTGTCGATTGCCGCCGGACGTTCGATCGCAAGTTTTGAAAAGCATCTGGCGCCGGGTATCGCAGTGGTACGCGCCATGCCGAACACGCCCGCCGCTATCGGGCGCGGCATTACCGGCGCGGTCGGCAACGCCCACCTGACGGCCGCGCAAAAGGCGACCTGCGACGCGCTGTTGAGCGCTGTCGGCGAGGTGGTTTGGGTGCGTGATGAAGGCCTGATCGACGCCGTAACCGCCGTCTCGGGCTCGGGACCGGCTTATGTGTTTTTGCTGGCCGAGTGTCTGGCTGAAGCCGGGCGCGCGGCCGGTCTCGACGCCGAGACCGCAACGGCGCTGGCGCGCGCGACCGTTTCGGGCGCCGGCGAGCTTCTGCATCGCTCGCCACTCGATGCCGGCACGTTGCGCCAGAATGTGACGTCGCCCGGCGGCACGACGGCTGCCGCACTCGCCGTGCTGATGCGCGATGCCGATGGCTTGCAGAGCTTGATGACGGATGCGGTGCTGGCGGCCAAGAAAAGAGGCCGCGACCTCGGACAGTGATCAGGCTGGGTTCCGATGATCTGTCTTCGGTGCGCGACCCCTTTTTCTTGCAGGGTGCAGCCTCAAATAAGACTGCCGCAGCTTACAAACCCGCCCCGGAGGGAGGAGGAGACCGTTAGCGGGCGGGCTGTTCCGACGGGTTGTGTGGTGAAACCGTCTTGAGATCTTTATGTAACGACATAACATGACACTCAACTCACAATTTTGTGTGCTCGGCGTGTCGTGGCCGGTGGGCGACCAGGGCACCGGATTTATTGATTACAGCGGAAGGGAAATGATGTCGCGCAAGCCGCCCATCGAGCTTTCGCCAAGCGCGATTTCGCCGCCGTGGCTCTTGGCGATGTCGCGCGCAATGGCGAGTCCTAGGCCACTGTTGCCGTCATCCTGATTGCGGGCGTGGTCGAGACGATAGAACGCCCGGAAAACGTTCTCGCGCTCGGATGGTGGAATGCCGGGGCCATCGTCATCGACCTCGATGCGCACCCATTGGCCCTCGGTCGCGGCGCGGATGATGATGTTGTCGCCGAAGCGCGCAGCGTTGGTGACGAGGTTGGTGATGGCCCGCTTCAATGCCTGACGCTTGAGCGGCAAAACCAGTCCTTCATCGCGTTTGCGCATTTTGAGTTCGATGGCGCTGCCGTAGATCTGCGATTCCTCATAGATCTCCTCCAGCAGATCGCGCAGGTTCGTGGGCTTGGCCTCTTCACCACCATCGCCCTTGGCGAAGGCGAGATAGTCTTCCAGCATATGCTGCATCTCGTTGACGTCAGCCGACAGCGAGCGCACTTCGGGCGTATCTTCGAGCATCGCCAGTTCAAGTTTGAAGCGCGTTAGAACGGTGCGCAGGTCATGGCTGACACCGGCCAGCATGGTTGTGCGTTGTTCGACGTGCGTGGTGATACGATCACGCATCTGTAGAAACGCCACGGCGGCCTGGCGCACTTCGCGCGCCGCGGGGGCGGAAGTCTTCGGATATTGCGCGGCCTTTGCCGAACGCATCGGCTGCATCCGCCAGCCGCAGAATGGGCCGGATTTGATTGCGCAAAAACAGGATCGCGACCGTCAGCAGAATAATGGACGTGCCGACCATCCACAGCAGGAAGATGTGGGAGTTCGAGGCATACGTCTGGCTGCGGGTCGCGATAAACCGCAGAATGCCATTGTCATGCTTGACGCGGATTTCGACATTCTTGGCGGCGCCAACGGTGTCGATCCAGAACGGCAACTGGACGTGGCGGCGCAACTCGTTGGAGAGCGCGCGGTCGAGCAGTGCGAACAGCGGCTTCGGCTTCGGTGGCGGCAGATCGCCGGGCGGCAAAACCTCCATCGTGAGGCCAAGGCGATCGCGGGCGAGGTCGATGATTTTCTGCGGTCCGTCGGCTTGCGGCACGTCTTCATAGACCTGAATCAAAGCCGCAATATCGCGCGCCGTCGCTTCTGATAGGCGCCGCGTGACCGCTTGCCAGTGGCGCTCCATGAACGCGAACGCGATCACGCCTTCGAGCACGACGATGGGCGTGATGATAATCAACAGCGCGCGGGTATAGAGCCCTTTGGGCATCAATTCCGACAGCAGCGCCAGCGCCCGCTGCACAAGGGTACTCTGCCGCACCTGTTTGAACCAGGATCGGATGCTCGCTCTCGTTTCTGAACGCGTATCGCGTTCCGCGACCATGATCGAATGTTCCTGAAAGGCGCTGAAGGGTCAATCGGTGTAGAGGATATACCCCTTGCCGCGCACCGTCTGTAGATAGACGGGGTTCGACGGGTCACATTCGATCTTCCGGCGCAGGCGATTGATCTGCACGTCGATGGCGCGCTCGCTTCCCGTACTCTCGTCGCTGGAAAGTTCGTGCCGTGGCACCGGCAGGCCGATTCGCTGTGCGAACAGCCGCATCAGATCGCGCTCGCGCTCGGTCAATTTTACAGTCTCATCATCGCGCTTGAGTTCACCGCGGGTGATGTTGAACACGCACGGCCCCATGCGGATATCATCGCGGCACGATTGGCTCGGCGTCTGGTCACGGCGCAAAATGTTCTTGATGCGCAGCAGCAGTTCGCGCGGTTCGAATGGCTTTGAAACGTAATCGTCAACGCCGGCTTCAAGCCCGGAAATGCGGTCCTCGGCGTCCGTTAGTGCCGTCAACATGCAGATCGGTACGGGCCGGGTGGCTTTGAGGTCGCGCGCTAGGCTGAGGCCAGATTCGCCCGGCATCATCACGTCCAGCAGCACCAGATCGAAGGCGAGGCCGCGCATATAGGAGCGGGCCGATCCGGCGTCGCTGGCTTCCGTGACGCGGAAGCCGTTGCTCGTCAAAAAGCGGCCGAGCAGGGCGCGGATCTTCTGGTCATCATCAACCACAAGAATATGCGGAGCGTTGTCGGAGAGCGGTTCGCTGCGGCCCGATGCGCTGACGGTCTTCATTCGCTAGGACCTCCGCTTTTGTGGGGCCGCTTTGGCCCGCTGCAACCTTCAGCAGGGCCTCGACATGCGGGCGATCTTTATCGGCAATCATTGCGAAAAGAAATTGGCGGACATGACGCTGGGCGCCGGGCCCGACCTGATGCAGCGCGTCCGCAATGCGTTTGATTTGGATTTGGGTGAGTTTTTCGGTCAGCCGCGCGCCTTTTGCCGACATATACAGCCGCCGTTCGCGGCGGTCTTCGTCGCCGGCGCGCTGGACGATGAAACCTTCGTCCACCAATTGTTTGAGGACGCGGGCCAAGCTCTGTTTGGTGATTTTGAGGATAACGAGCAGTTCCGCGACTTTAAGTCCGGGGTTGCGGGCAACGAAATGCAGCACCCGGTGGTGGGCCCGGCCAAACCCGTATTGTTCCAGAATAGCGTCGGGATCGCCGGTGAATTCCCGGTAGGCGAAATAGAACAGTTCGACGTACGATACGATATCGACGTCTGGCACCCGCTCGCTGGTGCCTGCAGGCTGGGCGGCGGTCTTGGCTGAACTCATGGGGCTCGAACGTGGCGCGGCGACGCGTTGAGAGTTTATGTCAGTCATGTTGACTTATTGGCCTTGATCGGTCCATGTTTCAAGTCAAATAGTGACAAACACCGCTTTGGCGTCATAGCTCGAGGCTGGGCATCTTGAAGCCTAGCCGGAGGGGCGTTAAGGCACTCAGGTCATCTTCTCACCGCTGAATATTGTTGAATGCCCGTTTGGGGCGTTCGGGCAGCGCAAGCCTTAAGAAAAGTATCAAGGAAAACTTCTCCATGGCAGACCTCGTTCCCTATCACGACCGCGACGGCTTTATCTGGTTTGACGGCAAGCTGGTGCCGTGGCGGGATGCCCAGGTCCATCTGCTGACGCACGCCCTGCATTACGCCAGCGCCATCTTCGAGGGTGAACGCGCCTACGGCGGTGAGATCTTTAAGTTGACCGAACATTCCGAGCGCCTGATCGCAGGCGCCAAGATCATGGATTTCGAAATTCCCTATACGGTGGCCGAGATCGATCAGGCGTGCCGCGATACGGTTGCCGCCAATAATCTTTCCGACTGTTATGTGCGCCCCATCGCTTGGCGCGGCAGTGAACAGATGGGTGTCTCTGCCCAGCATTCGAAAATTCATCTCGCCATCGCGGCGTGGAACTGGGGTTCGTACTTCCCCATGGAGCAGCGCCTCAAGGGCATCCGCTTGACCCACGCGGTTTACCGCCGCCCGGATCCGGCGTGTGCGCCCTGCAAGGCCAAGGCCGCCGGCCTTTATATGATCTGCACGATCGAGAAACACCGCGCCGAGCGCGCTGGGTATTCCGATGCGTTGATGCTCGATTATCGCGGCCGCGTCGCCGAATGCACGGGCGCTAACGTGTTCCTGATCAAGGACGGCGCAATCCATACGCCCGATCCAGATTGCTTCCTCGATGGCATCACGCGCCGCACAGTCATCGGCCTTGCCAAAGCGCGCGGTATCGAGGTGATTGAGCGGGCCATCATGCCCGACGAACTCGGCTCGTTCACCGAATGCTTCATCACCGGAACGGCTGCTGAAATCACGCCGGTTTCGGAAATCGGTGAGCATCGCTACAAACCGGCAGCGATCACCGAGATGCTGTTGAACGACTACACCGCGCTGGTAACGCCGAAGAAGCGGGCGGCGGCCGAGTAGAGTAACCAGCGCATCAAGTTTGAGACGGGGGAGCCTTGCGCACCCCCGTTAATTGCGAGAAGCTCCCTCCAGGTGCTCTACAACTTGGAGGAGTTCCGCCATGGCCCTTCGATCAGCCACTTTTTCTGGCCCGTCCGCGATCTTCGCTCCGACCCTGATGCTGGTCCTGACACTGCTCTTAAACGTGACGAGCTTGATGTCTTCGCCCGCGGCGGCTCAGCAGGGCCCCAACGGTGCGATCAACCCGCAACGCGATTGCCAAACGGTTCTCACCTGCAACTACTCAAAGAAGGGCAGCTATCGCGGTTGCTTGTCGAGCTACAGTTGCCGCACCTGCCGGTTCGTCACGGCGAAATGTTCGATCGCGGGGAGCGCGGGCAAAGTTTGCCGCGAACTCAGATGTGGCTGGGGTGCGTGAGCGAGCGTGCGACGACGCGATCAGATTTCTTCGGACTTCAAAATGATCGGTGCGCAGACCGATCCGAGAAACAGCGCGATGACCGCGCCGACTGCGACGAGAGCTGAAGCGGCGATTGTCACGCCAACAGCGTTTGCGATGCTCGCAGCAACAACCACCCAGAATGCCGCCGGCAACACCGTTGCGAACGCCAATCCCGCCAAGCGATAGGCAAGTCCATTCAGCAGCCAACCTGACATCGAACTTTGGACAGTGGTCCGAGCGTAGATGAGAGCTTGCGACATCGCGATCTCCGAGCCATCACCGGTCATAGCGGGCCGGGGTGGTCAAACGTTAAGGTCGATAAATAAATGCAACCTTAACGTGGAGTGTGGTGGCAGTGATGGCGCCGATCAATGCTAACTTTCAATTACTCAGTGTTTCTTAGTGTGCAGCGCAGTACAAATGCGCCTTAGTACGTGCCCGGATTGTGTTCACCTTTCTGCATTGCCAACGTGTCCCGCATCAGCCAAAAGCCCAAATATGACTGATAAAACATACGACGTCGCTATTCTCGGTGGTGGGCATAACGGGCTGACGACGGCTGCTTATCTCGCAGGTGCGGGATTGAGCGTGGTTGTGCTCGAGAAGAATCCAGTCGTGGGTGGCGCTGCGGTCACAGAGGAATTCGCGCCGGGGTTTCGCAATTCGGTCGCGTCCTACACCGTCAGTTTGCTTAATCCGAAAGTCATCGCCGACCTCGAACTCGCGCGCCATGGATTGAAAGTTGTCGAACGTCCGGCGGCAAATTTCTGGCCGGTCGATGCCCGTCGCGGCTTGTTGATGCCGTATGGACTTGCTGCGCGCCAGCAGGCAATCGCGCAATTCTCAAAACGCGATGCGGAGGTTTTGCCATCCTATGATGCTGCGCTCGATCGTGCAGCGGCGGTGCTGCGCGATTTGATTACGCGCACGCCACCGAACGCCGGCGGCGGCATTTTGGAACTCATCAAGGGCGGCGCGACGGGGCGGCGTCTTTTAAATCGATCAATCGACGATCAGCGTTTGTTGCTTGAACTGTTCACCGCGAGTGCCGCTGATTTTCTCAGTCGATGGTTCGAAAATGAAACGGCGCAAGCGGCCTTTGGGTTCGATGGCATTGTCGGCGCCTTTGCGGCGCCATCCACCCCAGGCACGGCCTACGTGCTGCTGCACCACTGCTTCGGCGAAGTGAATGGCAAGCCGGGTGTGTGGGGCCACGCGCTCGGCGGCATGGGCGCGATCACACAGGCGATGGCGAAGGCGGCCGAAGCGCGCGGCGCAACGATCCGCACTGGCGCACAGGTCGCGTGGTTGAAAATGAATGGCGCGCGCGCCGCTGGTGTCGTGCTGACGTCGGGCGAAGAAATTCGCGCGCGGGCCGTTGCCAGCAACATTCCGCCGAAACTTTTGTTCCGCGCTTATGTGCCGGAAGACGCGGTTGCGCCGGAAACGCGCGCGCATTTCACCGCCATAAAAAGCGGCTCGGGCACGTTCCGGATGAATGTGGCCTTGTCTGAGCTGCCGGACTTCACATGTCTGCCAGGAAAGACTTTGGCCCCGCAGCATGGCTCCGGCATCGTCATAGGCCCGACGCTTGATTATCTGGAGCGCGCCTATCTCGATGCGCGTCGCGATGGCTGGTCAAAAGAACCTGTCGTCGAGATGCTCATTCCATCGACCTTGGATGACAGCCTCGCGCCAAAGGGCCAGCACGTCGCCAGCTTGTTCGTGCAGCACGTTGCACCGCATTTGCCGGCGGGCCGCAGTTGGGCCAACGATCACGAGAAGCAGGCGTTCGCCGATCTCGTCATCGAAACGGTGACGCGCCACGCGCCGAATTTCAAAAATGCCGTGCTGCATCGTCAGGTACTGTCACCGCTCGATCTCGAACACCGCTTTGGCCTCGTCGATGGTGATATTTTCCACGGCCAGCTTGGCCTCGGCCAGTTGTTCGCGGCGCGGCCCGTGCTCGGCTATGCCAATTACCGGATGCCGGTGCCGGGACTATATCTGTGTGGATCGGGGGCTCATCCCGGCGGCGGCGTCACCGGCGTTCCCGGCATGAATGCGGCGCGCGAGATTATTCGCGATTTCAAACGTCAGTCGTGGCGCGGCAAAGTGAGAGCCTGAGATGCGCATCAATGCCGACATCGAAATCGACGACACCCTGCTCGAGGAGCGCTTTGTGCGCTCGTCGGGGCCAGGCGGCCAGAACGTCAACAAGGTTTCGACTGCGGTTGAACTGCGCTTCAACATGGAAGCCTGCGAAGAGCTGACGCCGAGCGTCAAGGCGCGGCTTGCGCGGTTAGCCGGTCGGCGTCTGACAGATGACGGTGTCCTGATTATCCAGGCCGATCAGTTTCGCACGCAAGAGATGAACCGATCAGATGCGAGGAAGCGGCTGACGGCACTGATTGCCGAAGCGCTGATTGCGCCGAAGCCGCGCATCAAGACGCGGCCCTCGCGCGCCTCGAAAGAACGGCGCATCAAAGCCAAGAACGTTCGCAGCGGCGTCAAGAAAATGCGCAATAGCAAGCCCGATTGGGAGTAACACCCGCCGTGCGGCCGTGACCTGAGCCCGCACGCGCACGAGGCATCGCACCGCCAAATGGTTTTGGCGATGCGAGTCTGTCAGCGAGTGACGGTTTGTGGTCTGCCACGGCGCTTGCGTCCACAGGGCGCGGCAAACATGGCCGGCGATCAAGGCGCGCGGCGAACGAGCTGTGCCAGACGTCCCGTTGCGCCCTTCAACCCATCACCGATGGCGATCCCTGTTATGAGGAGCAAGAACGTAGCTGTGCTGAAGCCCGCCGCGTAGCTGAGGAACGTGGTCGTTGCTGCTGCCTCGGTGCCATGGGCATGGCCGTGGAACAGTGCAAATGCAGCGACGAGAACGGTGGCGCTTTTCAATGGGAGGTTGAGGCCCAGAGCAATAGCGGCGCCGGCCGCAACCACGGACAAGACAATCGCCTGCTCAACCATTGGCAAGCCTATGCCAACATGACCAACCACGCTGCCCAGCAGAAGTGCTGCAATAGATGCCAATGGCAAACACAGCAGAGCGCGCCCACCCAGCCGCGCCGCGTACAGCCCAACGGCCGTCATGGCGAGGACGTGATCGAGGCCCATCAAGGGATGCAGAAATCCATGGGCATACCCCAATGCCTCTACGCCGTGACCGGGATGGGCAAGAGCGGGTGTTATGAGGATCATGGATCCGGCGAGACCGATTGCGATACGTTTCAGATGTTTCATGGCCGATGTTCCTTCATTTCATAACTTTGCTGCGGTGGCCGATATGGCCGTTTGAGATCAACGTTCCGAGCGTGTCGAGGATCACGCGCGTTGCCAATTGGGCGGTGTTGTCATTCACGTCGTACGGTGGAGAGACTTCGACCACCTCCATGCCGCACAGCCCTTCGGCGGCAATCGTGTGAATCAGTTCGAAGGCTTCGCGCGGCAACAGTCCGCCCGGTTCGGGCGAACCGGTGCCTGGAGCAAAGCCCGGATCAATCGAGTCGATGTCGAAGGACAGGTAGACCGCTTTGCAGCCATCACAAGCCATCTCGAGCGCGATTTCAGCGGCTTTCTTGGCGCCGTGAACCTGGATGTCGTTCATGGTCAGCACGCTCGTGCCGCGCCGCTTGGCCACCTCTGTGCCTGGCCGATTGCCGTACCAGCCGCCAATGCCGATCTGCACTAGGTTCTTGGGATGACAATTCGGAAGCCCGACATCATGCATGTGGCTGTGATCTCGGTGCGAGGTGTGCGACCCTTCATGCGTGGTCCAGAACCACGGCGTCGTATGCATGCGCTCATCCATATCCTTTTCCTGGATATCGATGTGCCGATCGATGTGGATGATACCGACGTTGCCATCAATGTGGGGCGCAATACCCCGCACGTTTGGAAATCCCAGGCTGTGGTCGCCGCCGCAGATGATCGGAAAAACGCCGGACGTATAAATGTGGGAAACGGCCTTAGTCACCTGATCGAAAGTCTTTTCGATATTGCCAGGAATGACGAAGATGTCACCAGCATCGCATAGGTTGAGCTCTTCATAGATATCGACGCCGCCATCGAACCAATAACCGTCATAGAGCGCTGAGATGCGGCGTACGGCTTGTGGTCCGAAACGTGTACCCGGGCGATATGTCGTTGCTGAATCGAAGGGCGCGCCCACAAATGCGGCCTCGAAGTTCCCGATCTTGCGAATGTCTTCGCAGTACGGCGCCTTCATGAAGGTATTGATGCCGGCGAAAGCCGGTTGGTGTCCGCGACTAAACAGCGAGATATTGCGGTCGATGACCGAGTCTGCAGCTTCAAGTCCATATTCCAGGGAATGCGTCGTTTCTCTTTTCTGTTCGTTTTGCGAAATGCGAGACAAGGTCTCCATTGATTTCGCACCATGCGTGTCCTCCCTCCGCACGCCATGCGGTTGATGCCGGTGCACATGTTCGCCGCCTGGACCATGGGAATGGTGGCCGTTTTTGTTTTTACCAGTCATGATGTGTATTCCTTCTCATGTGAGTATCGTGGGCCGAGTTCCACTATTCCGCGCCGATGCGGCCAATCCATTTGTTTGAGTTGTATTTTTTGACGAAGCCGGCTTTTGCCAAGCTTGAGACGAACTCGGAATCGAGTGCCGCTTTGGAATCGATGCCCTTCTGCGATACGCCGGCGCCGACATAGACCTCGCTGAACAGGTTCCATGTATCCGCTGCATATCCAGCAACGCAGTCCGGACCATTAAAGAGACTGCCCCAACCTTTCGTATCGGCGGGCGCAGGCGGCACTTCTTCGGGCAGAGATTGGCAGAGTGCTTTTCCGCCCTCCAACCCAAATGCGCCCATGTTCTGCTCGATATTCAGCATGATCGCGCCATACTGATTGAGCTTTACGTTTGATATCGGCCAGCCCAGTCCCTTGGCGATAATCTCGTCACCTTCGGCGGGATTTTCTTTCCACCAGTTCACGGCCTCGAACCAAGCGCGCAGCAGTTCCGTTGCAACTGCAGGCTTCGCCTTGAGCCATTCGCCGTTGCAGGCAATGGCATCGGAGATCAGCCCCCGCTCCCAGGTGCGGTCCGACAGACTCGACGTCAGCACTTTGGAATCGGCTCGCTTCAGCGACTGCGCCGCAAAGGGATCGTAATTCACGTCGATATCAATGCCACCACTGGCAAAGGCGGCCGCGCTTTCCTGAGGCAGCATGACCACGTGCTCAACGTCCTTCTGGTCCATGCCGGCGCGCCTCAGCGTCAGCAGCATCCACATATGATTGAGGAAGCCGTAGTCGGCGCCGTATTTCTTTCCCTTGAAATCGGCGACCGAATTTATGTCTTTGGTGACGACGACCTTGTCGAGGCCATAGGACATATTGGAGAAGGCCACGACCTTGATCGGAAGATCGCCGGCTTTGGCCAGAACCATACTGTCCAGCGTATTGTTCATGCACTGGATCTGTCCTGAAGTGATTGCCGCGTTCTTCTCGGTGATACCCTCGATGACCTTGATGTCGAGATCGATTTCTTTCGCGAGTCCCTTCTCCTTAACGATGTACCAGGGTGCGTAGGGCGAGAACGAAATGATCGCGACGGAAACCTTTTCTGCCGCGCTGGCACTTGAGGCCAAAAGCGCTAATGCAACGCCTCCCGCCCATGCAAGCTTCTTGGAAACGCGCCGTGTGGACATGATTCTACCTCCCATTGGGTTGCGTCTTTTGAGTCCATCGTTTTGAAGTTCATTCGCCGCTGGATGCGTCCCGGATTTCCTCGCGCATCATGGCAAACAGCCGGTATTCGAGATCCACGTATCCCGGCAGCTTGATCAGCTCTTCTTTCAGCGGATAGCGTTTGCCATTCTTGAAATCGAGGTTGATGTCGGCCTTGATCCGGCCCGGCTGTCGCGAGAAGAAGATAATGCGATCGGCGAGATAGATCGCTTCGGCGATGTCATGGGTGATGGCGACGACGGTTTTCTTCTCTCGTTCGATCAGTTCGATCATCAGTTCCTGCATCTCCCAACGCACTTGAGCGTCGAGTGCACCGAAAGGCTCATCCATGAGCAGCACGTTTGGATTCTGGGCCAGCGTGCGTGCCAGCGCCACGCGCTGTTTCATGCCGCCGGACAGGCTCCGAGGATAGGAATCGACGAACTTCTGAAGATGCACGAGCTTGAGAAAGCTCATGGCCCGCTCGCGGCGCTCCGCCGCCGGAATGCCGATGATCTTCATGCCGTACTCGACGTTCTCGAGCACGGTCAGCCATGGAAACGACGTGTAAGCCTGGAAGATCATGCCACGGTCTGGGCCCGGCCCCACGACCGGCTTTCCCGAGACCTCTAGGCGCCCTCTTGTCGGATGTTCGAGACCGGCAATGATCCGCAACATCGTTGTCTTTCCGCAGCCGGAAGGGCCGACGAAGGCAGTGATCTGGTTTTCCTTCAATTCAAAGGACACGTCATCCAACGCAGTGAAGGTACCATTGACGTATTCTTTGCTGATCCTGTGCGCCCGGAGAACCGGGTGGGCATGGCCAACGTCATAGGACGCATGGGCGTGCAATGAAGCAATCTTGGTCACGATTATGATCTCCGCTCAATATTCCACGGGAACAGCAGGCGCGAGGCGGCGCGGAACAAGAGGTCCGTAATCACCCCCAATAATCCGATGGTCAGGATGGACGCCATAATCACGTCGACACTCAAGAAGCGTCCGGCGCGCATCATGACCGCGCCGATTCCGTCCTGCGCACCGACGATTTCGGCGATGACGAGATACGTCCAAGCCACCGCAATCATGTTGCGCATCGAGTCGACGATCGCCGGCATGGCAGCTGGCACGACAACACCGGTCAGCACTTTTCGACGCGACGCACCCATGGTGAGTGATGCCTCGACCAGTTCTTTTTGAACGGCATTGGTATTGTCGAGAATGAGCGAGATTAGAAAGAAGATTACGCCGAGGAAGAGCAGGGCGATCTTGGCGGTATCTGTTGGTCCGAACCACACGAGCAGCAGCGGAATGAAAGAGGCGGCCGGCAAGTAGCGGCATCCCGATAGAGTCGGGTTGAGCAGCGCACGCATATTACCGAAGCATCCCATCAGAATGCCGATTGGCAGCGCAATCGCGGAAGCCGCAAGAAAGCTGATGAAAATACGACGGCAACTGACCAGAACGTCAGTGAGGAAATCCTGCTCGGCAAAAAGCCGGTACAGTGCGGCTGCAACATTTTCTACCGACGGCACGAACCTTCGCGAAGATGCGTCGGTGAGATAGTGGCCCAACTCCCAGACGGCGAAGAAGCAGATGACGCCGAGAGCGCCGAGCAATAGGGACCTGTTGGGACTTGGTTGTTCGCGTAATTCGAGAAAGCGCCTCTTAGGCGGGATGAAAAGTGGTGCCGCCGCCGGTGTCTGAACAATGCTGCCGACACTCGCCGGCCGTTCCTCAGTCATCTTGCGCATTTGCAAAGCGTAATCCTCCACTCTGACCTGCCGATCGCTAGAATTCGTTACATTGCGAAAGACTAGGCGCGAGGAAGACGTGGGCAACAGACCCAAAATACCAATGCGAAGTATTACTTGAATTAATGGTGCGGTGCGCTGTTGCACGCAGCGTGTTTTAAGTTTTCTTGCCAACCGATCGTTTGACAATCGTGCGCTTGGTAACAACGGGCTCCAACTCGACGGGCTCGTTTGACAAGCGCTGATTGATCATCTGTTTGAATTCTTCGATGAACAATTGCCGCGATTGGTTGGATGGATCTTTGGGATTGGTGATGATGTACACGGGCGTGCTTGGCAGCTTGCGCCGTCCAAGCATCGGCCACAGTCGTCCAGAAGTGACATCGGGTGCGGCGTAGGCCACCGGTAGAAAGCATATTCCAACGCCAAGGATCGTAAGCCGCTTGGCTTCTTCAAGATGAGCAGAAATACCAGCAACACAGCGGCCTAATCCGTGTTTCAACCGGAAGTCTGAAAGCTGATCGGGCTCATCTGCGCCTGTCAGAACGAAGGGATGATCCGCAAGTGCTGCCGGATCACTCACACGCTTTCCATACAGGCTGTGGCCACGGCCGCAGTAAGGCTGATGCAGTTCATTAAATAACGGCAGATACGTTAGTTCAGCACGCTTGCGCTGTGACGGCGCAACGCCGATATCGATTTCCTGACGCAGCAGAGAGTTTAAAACATTGGCCCAGGTTTCGACGTCGATTTGAATTTCTATGTTGGGGTATTTTCTGTGGAACATGGCGATCGCATCATCCAAGTGCTGATCCACGAGATTGCTGATCAATCGGATGCGAATGGTGCCGCGCACCGCTGGAACCGCCTCGTTAATGGTCTCCGGAAGATAGCGGATGAAGTCACCCATCATGGCGCAGTTTTCGGCCAGACGACGGCCTTCGTCGGTGAGAGCAAAGCCGCTCGGCCCGCGCTGGCACAGGTGCGTATTAAAGCGCTGTTCGAGACGCTTGAGAGCCAGACTGACCGCCGGCTGCTTGCGGCCCAATTTCTCTGCGGCGCGCGAGACACCGCCGGCTTCCGCGATGACCGAAAAATACTTGAGGAGGTTCCAATCCAATTGCGTTACGGCCAGATCTGACTTTGACTTTCCGGCTGTCATAGCTCACCCCTGCGTTGAGAACTGCGCTCTTGCGCCAGAATTCATTTGTTAAACATCGTTCGGAAACGCCGCTTCCGCAATACGAAACACTCCAGAAGCGTCCTACTTAAGTCGCCCCTTGAGGACGTCGACGTCTGCTGTCGCTGCGATGCGTTTGGGTTTGCGGCAATGCGAACGGCTCAAAGTTTTCTTGCACCGATACGTGTGCGGTGCAGGCAATTGAATAGCTAAAGGCAATAGGAATTTGCACACCAGCTCGAGTGTCATTGCGGGTCTATCGCACTGCACTGAGACACGTACCGAACGGTTAAGCCCTGCAAAGTCAGAACCTTCGCACGTCGAAGGAACGGATTGCGCGGGCTGACAAACGAGCGTGTCGTCGTGGTATATTCCGGGCCGAACTGGATCATTCAAAAGCGCCCTGGCCGCGAAGGGCGTGGGTCCGAAAGTCTCGGCGCGTCGATGATGTTGCGGCGCGTCACCATAGCAAGCGCTTGCTGGATTGCGAGATCATCGCGAGCGTGCCGACCGGGCACCTGCCGGTTTTATACAAGCCCCACAAGGCTTCGGATTGATCAGCGACGCGATCGGCGTGTCGCGCTCGATCGCAATGGGATGCAGCATCTGGAGGGATGGAATGTTGTGGCCCTTCTCCAGCCGGAACAGAAAACCCGCGGAAATGCCGGCCGTCATGGCCAGAGTTGAGATCGATTGCCCGGCGCAAACCCGCGTGCACCGAATACGCCGGCCGATGATCTTTCTGAGTTGTTGCGTAGCATCGACGGAACGCAGCACGCGCGAAAGCTGAATATCTTCCTGTTTCGGTGGGTCGAATGCTTCCTGCATGATCGACGTGCCATTCCAATTCGAATATCAGACGTCCACCGACGTTACTGTGTGGCCGGCATCATATGCGTTCGGTGCTGCGGGCTGGCTCTGTGGTGCGTTACTCACGCGAAACGAGATGGACCTCACCGCATCTTTGGTCCGCTCGTTATGCGAACTTTCGGGCTTCGTGTATCTGGGCAGCGAACGCTTCCGGCGTCAAGCCACCTAGGCTCGTGTGGGGACGGTGCTGGTTGTAGTCGATCCTCCAGTCTTCAATTCGGCTGCGGGCATCCGCCATCGACAGGAACCACGATGCGTTGAGGCATTCTTGCCGCAGCCGGCTATTGAACGCTTCAATGAACGCATTGTCCGTGGGTTTTCCTGGCCGGGAGAAGTCCAGCGTCACGTCATTCAGGTAAGCCCACTGGTCAAGCATGCGACCAGCGAACTCGGGTCCATTGTCCACCCGAACACTTTTCGGCTTGCCGCGCAACCTGATCAGGCGGTCGAGTTCATCGACCACCTGGTACGCCCGGAAGTTCGTTCTCGATGCTGTCGAGAGAGCCTCTCGCGTGTGGCAGTCGACAACCGTCAAGATCCGGAACGCCTGACCATCGAACAGCCGGTCCGACATGAAGTCCATTGCCCACACGTCATTCATCCCGGCAACTGGCGAACGTCCAATCCGATACCGGCACGCGCGACGTCTCCGCTGCGTCCTGGTCCGCATGGAAAGCCCTTCTTCGCTGTAAAGCCGATAGATCTTCTTGTGGTTGGCACACCAGCCTTCACGTTGCAGAAGGATATGAAGTCGGCGATAGCCGTACCGAACGCGTACTTCAGCCAATTCCTTCAGCCGATGCCGAAGCTCGACAGACGGATCACGACGCGAAGAATATCGATGGGAGGCCCGTCCAAAGCCGGAGACAGCACAGGCGCGGCGCTGAGAAACGGCGTAGGCCGCTTCCAGATGGCGAACCAGCTCCCGGCGACGAACGGGCTTCACCACTTTTTTCTCAGAACATCCTGCAGCATGGTCTTGTCCAGTGTCAGGTCGGCAACCAGACGTTTCAGCTTGGTGTTCTCTTCTTCCAGCTGCTTCAACCGACGGATCTCCGACACGCCCATGCCGGCGTAGACCTTCTTCCATCGATAGAATGTCGCTTCCGCAACTCCCATCTTCCGGCATATTTCGCCGATCGATGTTCCATTCTCCGCCTGCCTCAAGGCAAACGCGATCTGTTCGTCCGAAAAACGTTTCTTTGGCATCCGGCAATCTCCTCTCTCAACAGGATCATGCCCGAATTTTTCGCAGTCAATGCGCTCGGAGGCTGGTGGACGTCGCGTTCGACGGTGGTCCTGGAAGTCTGGATTTGTGTCTCATGTCCACTCATGAGGTGGTCAGGATGAGCTAAAAATCCTCCGTGCCTCAAGCTGCTCGTTTTGACTCACATGCATTGATGTCGGACAATTACAATTCCGAGCGGGCGCCTTCGGTCCTTGCCTAAACGACGCCAGTGGCGTTCGCTGCTGGTCTCTCGTCAGCAACAGACCATCCCGCTCCGCCCCTTCCAGGGCGCCGGCTCCACGAGTTGGTCTGTTGCGGGGAGCAACAAGGACGCGGTATCAGCAACGGAGACTCGAGCTCAGCACGGATGAGTGTTCAGAGGCAGGTGTCAGCATCGCCAGGTACCCCGGCTCGTCTCTCGGGGGCCGGGGTTAGTTTGTCAGGCATTGAAAGGCAACGCCCGGACGCGACGGCCGGTCGCTGCGAAATAGGCGTTGGCGACCGCCGGACCGATCGGCGGTACGCCGGGTTCGCCGACGCCCGCAGGCGCTTCGGCGGACGGAACGATATGGACCTCCACGCGCGGCATCTCGGAGATCCGCAGCACGTCATATGTATCGTAATTGCCTTCGACAACGCGCCCCTTGTCTAAAGTGATCTTCGATTTGAGGATCGCGCTAAGGCCGAAGCCGATGCCGCCTTCCATTTGTGCCCGAACATTGTCAGGGTTTATGACGATGCCGCTATCGATCGCGCAGACAACGCGATGTACCTTGACCGCGTCCTTGGGCGCGGAGATTTCCACCACCTCCGCCGCGATCGAGCCGAAGGATTCAACGAGGGCAAGGCCCCGGAATACGCCGGCCGGCAACGGCGGCCAGCTCGCTAGGGGGGAATCCTAGTTTGCTTTGCAGCATTTGGTGCTTCGCAAACAGTCCGACAATTTCGGCGACGAATTTACTGTCGGTGGCCTAACAGGCATCGGATGACTACGGATCGACCGTCATGCCGCACAAAAAGTTGGCCGAGAAACTGAGCAATTGCATGATGCCTACTCGGCGACGCCGAAAAATTTGACTGCAACCATTGTGGCGCGTCCCGCGTTCAACCTGACACTGGAACGCTGATCATCGTCTCCCTGTGACCCTGCCTTGCTACTTGCGGCGCGGTGACAACCGGGATGACGAATTGGTGCGCGTTCTTTGTGTTTGGTCGGTCCGTGCGAGCCACCATTGCGGCCGAGGCAGCAATCGTTCGCGCACGCAAACCAAGCGACCACATGTGACTTAACGCGATCTTCGGCACGGACGCACCAATAATTACTAAAGAATTTCTGCCAACCACAGAGGTTTCGGCTGCGCAACGTTCAGTTGACATACCACTTAGTCTCAACCCCCGGCGTCCAAGTGAGAGTGTTAGTAGGAGATTGTAATGGCTAAGCAAGTTCAACAATTCGACGAGTTGGGTTCCGGAAAAGCCAAAAGCGTCGCGAACTACATCGTTGATCGATTGGCAGCAGAAGGAATCGAACACTGCTTTGGCGTCGCCGGCGATTACGTATTTCCAATTTGCGATGCGGTCGATAGCAGCTCCAAGATTAAGTGGATCGGCTGCGCCAATGAGTTGAATGCATCATACGCCGCAGATGGATATGCGCGAATCCGAGGTGCGGCGATGCTAGTAACGACTTACGGTGTAGGCGAGCTATCTGCTATGAACGGCGTAATGGGAGCCAAGGCGGAACGATCCCTGGTCTTTCACGTAGTTGGAATGCCTTCATACCAGCATCAGCGCGTGCATAAGATCACCCATCACACACTTGGAGACGGCGTCTTCGGAAATTTCGTCGAATTGTCCGCTAGCGCGGCGTGCTGTCATGCAGTGATCAATCCGGCGAACTGCGTCGTCGAAATGGAGCGCATCATTGCTGAGGCGCGTCGTAATAATCAACCAGCATATATCGCAGTGCCATCTGATTACGCGCAAACCCCGGTCGTACCGGCTGACGTGAAGCCGATAGTACTTCGATCAAACGAAGCAGCGTTACAAAAGGCAATGGCAGTCATCACTGAACGCATCAGCACGTCGAAATCCATAGTCGCATTTCCCGCTTTCACAATTTCGCGGCTCGGCTTGCAGAATAAGGCGCAGAAGGCGATAGAAGCGTTGGGCTGCCCCTTCGTCACGACACTCATGGAGAAATGCATATTCGGTGAAGGTCATCCGCAATTTGCCGGCATGTATGCGGGCGCACAATCGGCACCGAGGGTGCGCCAAATCGTTGAGGGCGCCGACCTTGTGCTTGATCTGGGCGGCGTAAATCTGAACGACATCACGACTGCCGCCCATTCCGGCAAGATCGATCTGTCGCGGTTTATAACCATCGGCCTCGAAGACGTCAGAGTCGGAGACCAAGTCATCCCCAATGTCCGGCTTGATGATATTCTATCGGGGCTTGCGAAGCTTAAACCATCAACAGCGCCATACAAAGTTAAGCCAGAGGGGTTAGCGCCGGTAAACGGCAACGCATCTGACAAAATTACCATGGCAGCTCTGTATCCGCGCTACGCGGCGTTTCTTCGCGCTGGAGACACTGTCGTACTCGAAACAGGCAGCTCAAGTCTCGGCGTGACGCCGACTATCATGCCCGACGGCGTGCGGGTGGAAGCTCAAGTCCTATGGGGATCGATCGGTTGGGCGACTCCATCCGCCTTCGGTATTGCACTTGCCGACCCAAGTCGGCGCACAATTCTGATCACTGGAGAAGGCTC
Source organism: Hyphomicrobium sp. (assembly GCA_016716675.1). Classification (GTDB taxonomy): domain Bacteria; phylum Pseudomonadota; class Alphaproteobacteria; order Rhizobiales; family Hyphomicrobiaceae; genus Hyphomicrobium_B. The sequence continues at coordinate 22,204 of JADJVG010000011.1, read as the reverse complement.
TCACCAATTGACGGCGAACGACATCGGCGCAATGGGCAGGTTCGGCGCAAACGTCATCGTATTCGTACTAAACAATAGTGGCTATCTCATCGAGCGAGCGCTGGAGGAAAATCCAGACTGGACGTACAACGACCTTGCGCCGTGGAATTATGCTGAATTGCCCAAGGCACTCGGATGCAAAAATTGGCACACAGCGCGTGTGGCGACGCTTGGCGAACTCGACGAAGCAATGAAGGCCGCACGTGCCAGCAAGACCGGGGCGTATATCGAGATCATCGGCGGTAAGATGGATATGCCGCCAGCTCTTGCCTTCGCCCATGGGCAACTCAAGGCGATGTATGGCGATACGCCGTAATATAAAAAAGCGCTGCTTCGCCGTTGCCCCTCGATCTTAATGCTCTCTCATGATCGAGGGGTTCGGGACTCCATTTGGCGATGTCGAGGCCTGGAAGACAACGCCAACCGCCGTCGTTGAGCATTTAGTCGAACGCCCGGGAACAATCGCGGGGCGTCTGACAGAAGACTTCAAGGGCTATCTGCAGGGCGATGGCTACAGTCAACTGAGCGATACTTTTGATGTCAACGGCGGATCGTACGGCCGCAGTTGCCAGCAAGAGCGAGCAACGAAGGGTGTAAGCAGCATAGCAGAGCCTAAGCCGGTGAGTGGGAGCATGGAGCGGCGCCGGCTTACACCAATGAAGTCGGCACAAGGCCGTTTATGCCGCCTGATCCTGAGGTTACCGCGAACCTGGCCGGGTGATTCTCATCAATGTGAATGTGAGGCACCTCCAGACGGAATTGGGGACAGGCCGCTGGATAGGCCGGCATTGTCTGAGGCCTCGCAAAGTGAGCAGGAGTTGATCGGGTAGGGTTTGCCTTCCAGGCGGTTCCAAGAATCTCGATATCCTTGATCTTCATCGTGTCCACCTTCATCGGGCTTTCAGCGAGCAGAACAAAATCTGCTTTCTTTCCCTGTGCTATGCTTCCGGTTATCGTCTCAAGCCGAAGCACATGGGCCGCGTCGATCGTGATGCCCTGAAGGGCCTTGAACACGGGAACATTCTCTTCCGGCGCCATCTGTGTGCCGAGCGCGGTCACACGGTTGGTTGCAATCCACGCCATAAACAACCGCTTTATTGGAGCCATGGGAAAATCGGAATGCAGCCCAAAGGGGGTGCCTTCGCGAGCCAGGGTTCCGAGGCGCACAATCTGTCCCCCCTGCACCGGGCCGAGATTGCTGTCCTGGGCATAGGTGTCCGCCATGGAATAGTAGGCGTTGGCGGAGACACCCATCCCACGTTTCTTCATTCGCTCAATCTCGGTCGGCGAAGACACCCCGAGATGCTCGATGATGAGCCTCTGATCTTTCCCCGGATGAGTGACGACAGCTTTTTCGAGGGTGTCAAGAATGATGGAGAGCGCAAGGCTGCCATTGCAATGGATATGAATGTCGTACCCCGGATTCCACCAAAGATTGATCTGATGGCGAAGAAGCTCGGGCGGCATGATCCATCCGCCCTGGTGTCCGTCCCCGTAACCCGGAATCGCGAGCTCCATGGCCTCATCAAAGAACGCGCCATCGGCATATGGCGTCAGAGAATTACAAGCCCGAAGTGATCTTTGGCAATCTGACCCTTGATCTTCACGGTCACCGGATTGCTACTGCAGGCGCAAACCAATGTTCCGCCAAAAAAGCCGCTCTTTTCTCTAGGCAGGCCACTGGCTATTTTTGGATGAAGTTTCTCGGACATATATCACTCCACTTTCCTGCACCAGAAAGTCGTCGCTCGATATGGTTCGAGCTAAACTCCCCAGCAGACAACACGCTGACTCCCCCAGAAAATGGGGCCTTTGAATGCACGATCCAATTCGGTGCGTGGCCTAGGCTGCGTTGGAAAAGTCGATAACCACACGAGAGGCAATCTTGCCGTGTTCGAGCCGGTCAAAGATCGTGTTGATCGCCGAAAGCGGTTGCAACTCGATATCCGCTTTGACGAGACCCCGTGCACCGAAATCAAGCGTCTCCGCCATATCCCCTCGGGTGCCCACAAAGGAACCTCGGACAGTGATGCAGTTGGTGGCGACGTCGAACGCCGGCAATGGGAAATCGCCGGGCGGCAACCCAACCAATACGCATGTCCCGCGCTTGCGCGTCATGGCGACGCCCTGCTTGTAGGCAGGGAGCGAAGGCGCGGTGATGAGCACACCGTGGGCGCCACCATTCGTGCCTTTCACGACTTCCTCCACAGCGCCAGGATTCTTCATGTTCACGGTGAGATCGGCGCCGAGCGTCTTGGCGTGCGCGAGTTTTTCGTCGTCGATATCAACGGCACAAACTTGGAAACCCATGACTTTGGCGTATTGAATGCCGAGATGGCCAAGCCCGCCCGCGCCGGAAATAACGACCCACTCGCCAGCCCGGGCCTTGGTCTCCTTGATACCCTTGTAGGTCGTAATACCCGCGCAAATCAGCGGTCCCGCAAGTTTGGGGTCGAGATTGGCGGGAATATGCGCGACATAATTGGGATCTGCGATGAGATATTCGGCGAACCCGCCGTTCTTCGTGTAACCGCCGAACTCTGCCTCCGCGCAAACGGTTTCCCAAGCGGCGAGGCAATGTTCGCAGTGGCCGCAGGCCGAATGGAGCCACGGCACGCCAACACGATCACCTTCTTTCACCGCTTTGACACCCGCGCCGATCGCCACGACGCGTCCGATAGCCTCGTGGCCTGGAATGAATGGAAGCTTGGCCTTGATTGTCCAGTCACCCTTGGCCGCGTGCAAATCTGTATGGCAGACGCCGCAAGCTTCGGTCTTGATGAGAATCTGGCCCGGACCCGGCTGGGGAATTTTCCACTCTTGAAGAACAAGCGGCTTGCCGTAATGCTCGACGGCAGCGACGTGCATTGTCTTAGGCATGAGTACCTCCGGAACTATCAGAAAAAATCTGAGAAATTCCGTCAGAGTTCAAACCAAGCTATGAGCCGATCGGCCTATTTCACTTTATAGGGCTTAATAGGCCTGCGATCCCCTGCTGGTTTCAAGTGGTAGAAATTAGAAGACTGGACAACCCGTGCGGAAAATCTACCACTCCACACTGCTCCCGAAAAATCGCAATTAGCAAGCGGATTCGTATGCATTGCTGCAGTAGTATGCGCTTCGTCAAACAAATGACGAGCTAAATTTCGTTAACGAGAAGGATTGCGATTCCGGAGGAAATAAGCGCCATGAGCCAACTTCTCGCGAGCTGCCTCGACGAATAAACAATTATTTTATCTAAGTGATTTGGTCATCTGAGACATGGTCGCGGGGAGGGGTTTTTAGTGAAGACCTTGACGTTCACTGAGCGCCAAATCGCGTTTGCCCTCACGGAGAATGGCGGCGCACCAGTCGCCGAGATGTGCCGGAAGACTTCAATCAACCAAGCGACGTGCTTCAATTGGAATTAGACATTTGACGGTCTGCTACTGCGCAAGATGAAGCATATTCGCGAACTCGAAGATGAAAACAACCAGCTGATGCGGATTGTGGCTAGCCTGTCGCTTGGCATAGAGATGTTGCAGAACATCGTCGTGGCGGTTGGGCAACCGCCGTGCGTGCCGCGCACTGGAAGCATTCCCAAGGTTCTAACTGTTCAAGTGCAGCCGCAGCGACAAGGTCGCTTTGAAGGAGCGGATCACGCGCGGCTCCGAGGCGCGTGTGCGCTTCGGTCATATTAGCACTCACGCTCTCCCGCATGAGTGTCCATTTACCGTGGAGTTGCGGCCATAGCGTTGGGCGTCCCGGCACCAAAATTATTCCTCGCCATAGAGTTCCGGAATCTCCGCATTGCTTCCGTCAATCGATTTGCAAATACCCTGAAATTGAGAAATGCAGCCACTCCATTTCGGTCGCGTGCGCTAGCGTGTTTGCGATGGCTGCCGGCTCAGCATGATGGATAAAGCCGCGCAGTCTGATCAACGATCTCAAGCCACTGATTGCGGTAGTTTCGGATGCCGTCGGCCACAACCGCTACACTCTTGACCGACCTCAAACACGTTCAATTCCAAGCATTCCTGAAACCAGACTGAGACGAGCGCTCGGTGACACCATAACGGTCCTGGCTCTGGCGGCTCAAAACAAAGCAGCGCCGGTATTCGGCCAGCAGCAATCGTTGTCAGCTCGATAAACGTCTTTGCTGGATCGAGGTGCGGGAGCACCTCATCTTGATACCGTCTTTGGAATTCGTCGGGCCCTACTGAACGAAACCACGGACCGGGCGCAAGGAGTCTATACATCTTGTTGCCATCCGGCTGACAACGACGGGTGCCACGCGAGATTTCAATCCGGCAATACTTGTCGGGAAGTTTAGCCGACCAAGATGACGTTACCGGCGCCGGCAGGCTAGGCTCGACTAGACAGGTGTTGTCCACGCTGAGTATCGTCGAGTATGCTCGTGCTGGCTGAGATCGGAATCCCTGCATCGTAATTCATCGCCTGCATTACGTTTCGTCGCTCTCGAATGTGATCCTTGGGTAACCCGAGGGACTGTCACGGCATACGCAGAGTCATATCCCCGACCATCGCCTCAATCGTCCACTGCCGCAGACAGTCCTCCCGCCACGTGTCGTACATGCCCTGCCCGATACGGATCGGGGAGATCAAGCATCTTGAATGGGGTCATGGTGCCCCCGCAACACGAGCACCAAAAGACGATGCTCCGTTCTCTGATCGAAAATTTCTCTCCGGCACAGTTCCGGGACGAGACTTACCGGATATACCGTTTGTTCCAAGATCGTTCGCTTGGGAGAACACACGAAACGTGTCAAAAGCCCCAATAATCACGGGTTCGCGGATGTAGTTCAATGGTAGAACGGTAGCCTTCCAAGCTTCGTAGCTGCGATCCGCTGGAGGTGAGAAGTTCGTGATTACAACTCAACTAGACCGGTCGAGTTGCGAAACTCCGCGAACTCGTACCGGACGACCTCCTTATCGGATAACGAGCACGGCGCCGACACATCCATCGTGTGGCTCCTTAGCGCGCATCCTACGGCATCGCTGACGGCCCAAGAACGCGTCACGAACCACCATAGTAATTTTTGCAGCAGGTGGTCGTGCACCACATGAGCGTCGGTCTCGTTTGATTTCGGCGTTTTCGTCAGAAAAAGTGGAGCCCACGCCCAGCATTGAACTGGCGCACGCGGATTTGCAGTCCGCTGCGTCAAATATAGGTCCGGACATCGCGTGACAGCGTCATAGCCAGCGGAAAAGCGCTTGCGAAGCGTGATTGCTTCACATCTCAGACGCTACATACGAAACAGATTTGAATGGAACGTATCAGGACTACGTGTGCCGACCTTTGTGCGTCTTTCGGTTCGTAATCTTCGTTCTGTTCGTTGACCGTTCTGATCGAGCCCAATCTTCGCTCAACCCAAAATTCAATGATATCAGAGGGATTTAATGGTAGCGGGGGCCGGATTTGAACCGGCGACCTACGGATTATGATTCCGCCGCTCTAACCAACTGAGCTACCCCGCCACAAACGCCGCTGCGAAACGTGCAGAGGGCGTTGCGAAACATCGTCTATAAGCGCACCGGACGGGCTGTCAAGGTGACGCCGGATGCGCCGCCCGTTTTGGTCGTTTTGCCTCGCCGTGGGGCCGTGTTGCAGCCCCCCGGCTATCGTGCCGATCGCGAACGCTATTCGGCGGCCTGCTGCTGCGAAACAGCGGCGGCATCCTTGTGGAAGCGCAGCATCGTGAAGATCCCCACGGACGCAGCGACCGGCGCTCGACCAGATGCAGTTCCGGGCAGATCATCACGCGCGACATATCGAAAACTGAGTGCCAGCCAACGAGATCGGCGAACGGCGCCATCCGGCGTTCGACCCAGCCGCGCACGCCTTCTTCCTGGCTGAAATGATTGACCAGCATGACGGTGCCGCCCGGCTTGGTCACGCGAGACAGCTCGCGCATGACCTTTTCGGGGTCCGGAACCACCGTGATGAGATACATACCGACGACCGTATCGAACGATGCATCTGGGAATTCGAGATTGCTGGCGTCCATCTCATGGAGGCCAGTGACGTTCTTCAGGCCTTCAGATTTGATGCGCTCGCGCGCCTTGACCAACATCTCAGGCGCCAGGTCGATGCCGGTGATTTCGAGATGCGGCTTATAATCCGGGAGTGAAAGGCCCGTGCCGACGCCGACTTCAAGCACCTTGCCGTTTGAGCTGTTGATCAGCTCGACGGCGTGACGGCGGCCAGCGGTTGAAACCATGCCGAACGTATAGTCGTAGACGGGCGCCCAGCGACGGTAAGCGTCGCGCACGGCTTCCTCATCCATCTGGTGCGCGTTGATCGCGTTACGCGCCACGCTCGATGGCTGATTGTCACTCACAGAAAACCTCCATTGCACCAGTCCACCAACCCGGGAATGCGACCCATCAGGATCAATGCCCGCCCGCAGCAATCGATCCGGCTTCTCCGCGTGGAGTATCAGCCGGTAGTGTCTTCAACGTCTTCGCGATGAACCCGCCACCGAGCACGATCGCGCCTGCCTCAGCCGTCTCATAAAACACGCACGCCTGCCCGGCTGCAATACCGAGTTCACCATCTGACAGAACCACTTCATGGTGGCCGCTGTCATCAGAGAACAGCGTCGCAGGACGCGGCGCTTGTGACGAGCGCAAGCGAACATACACAGGCAAGCCGTCGCTCGCGACATCGGCCACGGGTTTGTCCCCGAGCCAGTTGAGGTCGCGGAGCACCAAGCCGGACGTGGTCAAGGCCGAGCGCGGCCCGACAATGACTTCGTTGTTCGAGGCGTCGAGCCGGATAACATATAGGGGTTCGGCGGCCGGGATCTTCAGGCCTTTGCGCTGGCCGACCGTGAAATTGATGATGCCTTCATGGCGGCCGAGTACGCGGCCATCGATATGAACGATGTTCCCGGCTTCGAGCGCGCCGGGCTTCAGGCGTTCGATCACGTCGGAATAACGGCCCTTCGGCACGAAGCAGATGTCCTGGCTGTCGGCCTTGTCGGCGATTTCCAGATTGAACTGACGGGCAAGGTCGCGGACTTCCGATTTGTGCAGTCCGCCGAGGGGAAAGCGCAGAATTTCGAGCTGCTCTTTCGTGACGCCAAAGAGAAAATAGCTCTGGTCGCGGTCGGGATCGACGCTGCGGGCAAGGCGCGGTCCGTTTGGACCCTCCAGCCGCTGAACGTAATGACCGGTAACAAGCGTCGACGCGCCAAGATCCTTGGCGGTATTGAGGAGGTCGCGGAACTTGATTTCGTTATTGCAGGTTACGCACGGGATCGGGGTTTCGCCGGCGACATAGCTGTCGGCGAAGGCATCGATCACCTTTTCCGCAAAACGGGCTTCGTAATCGAGCACGTAATGGGGAATGCCGATCTGTTCGGCGACCCGGCGAGCGTCGTGGATGTCCTGGCCGGCGCAACAACTACCCTTGCGGCCAGTGGCAGACCCGTGGTCGTACAACTGTAGCGTAATGCCGATAACATCGTGACCGGCCGCCTTCATCATTGCGGCCGCAACGGAACTATCGACACCGCCGGACATAGCAACGACCACGCGCTCGCGGGCGTCCGGGACGCGCAGTCCGGCAGCGGAACGGGGGGATGGCGGAGATGTCGTCATTTCAGGGCAACGGTCCCAGTTCTTTAGAGTTCCGCACGCTTTTGGGCGGTCGGCCGGCCGCTTGCAGCAGTTTATGCCGCGGAATGGCACCTTCCTGCGGCGTATTTCGGGCGTGCCTAGAGAATAACGCCGGCAAGAATACCATGCATTTGCCCTACGTAGTCGAAGAACTTGGCCCGAAGCAAGGCGGCACAGTGTGCGCCAGCCACAAGTACCCTGCAGACATCATGCGCCCGCCGCCCGGTTGGCCCGAATTTCGCTTTGCTGGAGGTAGGGTTACCCCGAACGGTTCATTACGGGATGGCCTGAAAGCAAAGAGCAGTAAACCGGCTGGCGATACCTTTAATAGCACACCCATTTATGCCTTGTTTACTCAATGGGTTAGGGCTAATTTAATCGCAACCAAGTAGAACGTCATTGTGGTCAGAGAGTGTGTATTGAGTATCATGACCGAACAACAGATGAGAGCGCGCGGGCGCTATGTGATCGGACCCGATGGGGCTCCGCTTACAGTTGCCGATCTTCCCCCGCGGGATACCAAGCGCTGGGTTATTAGGCGTAAGGCTGAGGTCGTCGCGGCGGTTCGCGGTGGTCTGTTGAGCATGGAAGAAGCCTGTGAGCGCTACACGCTGACAGTCGATGAATTCCTGTCTTGGCAGCGCTCGATCGACAAACACGGCTTGCCTGGCCTCAGAGCAACGCGCGTTCAGGACTACCGGGAATAGCTTAACGGCGCCCGGTGGTACGACCGTCTTTAGGTAATGAAAGAGCGGCGCTGTCATGGCGCCGCCTTTTCTATTTGTGCTCCGGCCAATGGGCGTGGGCGTCGGGCCTGGGCCTTTCGGATCGTGTGAGGTGGCCCTATGGCGCCTTCGGCTTAGCTTTGACCGAGGCAGCCGACTTGGCAGCCGCTTTGGCTTTCGGCTTGGCCGGCGCAGCGACCGGTTCTGGCGGCGGCGGCTCCGCACCCCAGCCGGCAACTGTTGAAGAACCCGCACAGCCCTGGTCGCCTTTGGCCCAGCGGTGCACGTCTGCCGTCATGCCGTTCGCCATCGGTTCGGGCATTCTGAGGTTTTCGACCTTGAGCGCCGCCGACGTGCCATCGGGTTCCGGGTCGATGTTAATTCGGAAGGCCTTCGGTCCGCGCGGATTGGGCTGCGAGGGATCGCGGACATGGATTTCGATTTTAGCTTTGCCGCCGCGCGAGGGGGCGTCCGCTTCGGCGTGATAGATGTAGTCCTTTTTCAGTGGGCCCGAGCCGCCGAACCAGCAGGAGTTGGCGCCGCGCGCCACGCGCGCATAAATCTCCGTCGGTGAACCGACTGGCTTCTCGTAGGCCGCTGGTGTGATCGCGGCAACGCTGAGGTCCGGCATCTTGGGCAGCGAGACACTGTCGGACCCTCCGGAACATCCGGCAGCAATCAGTGCGGCAGCGCTGGCCACCAGCGGCGTGCACAGGCAGAGCGCCGAGCGCACACGACGAGGTGCCGACGTTGCCGTGTTGGTCACTTTGGCCCAGGGCCGATGCATTCTGTTGCCACGCATGTTTTCGGGTGTGCCCCGGCTTTGAGGCGGAGGCAAGTGGGTTATCCCCGATCTGATTGCCGCTGATTCCCCAAACAAAAAGGCGGCGCCGTGATGGCACCACCTTTTGAAGCTTTCAGCGGCGTGTCGTTTTAGCGATGCGCAAGCGCCGTCATGCGATCACGGCGCCGGCCGTGGCGGTTGTCATCGCGTTGATCCGACTGGGCGGTGGCGCGAGCCAGTTCGCCGGCCGTGTCATCGCGTTCGCGGACGGCGGCGGCGAGTTTGTCGCGCAACCCATCGGTCGACGTTTTGAGATTATCGCGGCGCTGGGCCGCCGCCTTTGCGAAGGTCGAATACGAGAAGTGCGCGCGATCGCGGATCCCGGTCCGATCTTCTTCCAATTGGATCTGGCGCTCGAGATCAGCAGCCATCTGGTCGAATTCGCGGATAATCCGTTCCAGGTCTTCGACCTTGCGGGATTTCTCATCAACTTCGCGACGCTTCAATCGCATGGTCGTCTCACGTGCTTTCATCGTTCGATACCCAATACATGTTCGAACTCACGATGGCGGACTAACAAGATCCGTGCCAGCGTGCGGGATATTACGGCTTTTGGCCCTACAACCCGTTCAGAGTGCTTAATTGCCGCCCCGTGGTCAAGATGCCTAGACCACTTGGGCGCGTTCATCTTTCTTGTAACATGACCGCATTAAGTTGCGGTAAAGCAACGCAATACGAATTCTCATCCGACTGATGCTCAGCCGCCGTCTTTTTGCCCACAGCTATCTTGGGCCACGTCGCGAATACTGTTAGCTCTTGATTCGGAACGAGCATCGCATCGGGAAATGTGGGCAGGTCTGACGGCAGGGTGGGCGCCCGGCGGTCAAATCAAGCACCCCTAAGTGTGATGGGCGTGAGAGAGAAATACGATTCTACAATTTGAGGTGGTGGACGGGCCCGTACTGGCACGAATGGGGTTTTTTTACTCCGTTTTTGGGCCAATGACGGATGCGAGGGAACGAATTCGTAATACGTCTTGCGAATATTTTCACTCGTCTCAACATCACCAATACAAAATTAGGGTTTATTAACCTCTCGCCGCTAACTTCCTAACGAATGGCTTAGCTCGAAGCAGTTGTGCGTTCTCTTTGGGGCGGAGAGCAAACGGGACGCGGACGAGGCACGAGAGGAACGGCTATGCGGGTTCTATTAATTGAAGACGACAGCGCTACGGCGCAAAGCATCGAGCTGATGCTGCAGTCGGAAGGTTTTAACGTTTACACGACCGACTTGGGCGAAGAGGGTGTCGACCTCGGAAAGTTGTACGACTACGACATCATTCTGCTCGATCTTAATCTGCCGGACATGAGCGGCTACGAAGTTCTGAAGACGCTGCGCGTCTCGAAGGTTTCGACTCCGATCCTCATTCTCTCGGGTCTCGCTGGCATCGACGACAAGGTGCGCGGTCTCGGCTTCGGCGCCGATGACTATATGACCAAGCCGTTCCATAAGGACGAATTGGTTGCTCGCATCCAGGCGATCGTCCGCCGTTCCAAGGGTCACGCTCAATCGGTCATCGAAACCGGCGATCTGCGCGTCAATCTCGATACCAAGACCGTCGAAGTGCACGGCCAGCGCGTGCATTTGACGGGCAAGGAATACCAGATGCTGGAGCTGCTTTCGCTCCGCAAGGGTACGACGCTCACCAAGGAAATGTTCCTGAACCACCTCTACGGCGGCATGGACGAACCGGAACTCAAGATCATCGACGTGTTCATCTGCAAGCTCAGCAAGAAGCTGCAGGCCGCGACCGGCGGCAAGCACTACATCGAAACCGTCTGGGGCCGCGGCTACGTGCTGCGTGATCCGGGTGACGAAGGTATTGTGGCCGCCTAAGCCGATCAGCACTTGCGTCGCCTAGACCTTCCTTCTGAACTTAGGGGACCCCGCAACGGGTCCCCTTTTTCGTCTCTGCAATTCCACACGCGTGCCTTGCCATCGTAAGTCCTGCTCGGCGTTACGCGTGGGGAAAAGCATGGCCACACCAGATGCTCGGGCTGGTAAATGGCCAGATGAGATCTGATGAACATCACAAATTGGCAGGGCGAGTCCGCCGCCGATGCCATCGGCAGCATTGCGGCTGCATGGCGTCTCAAATGGGCAGCGCACCCCCGTGACATGATCAAATATTGATCAATGGTTGCCCATCAGTTAGGCAAATGCCTTCGAAATCATCACTAGTTTTGAGGGCCGCAGATGCTATTTGGAAGTGTGCATGAATGTTTGAACAGCGTTGCAAAGCATAATCCGGGGCAGCCGGAATTCCTGCAAGCTGTGACGGAGGTGTTGGAGAGCATCTGGCCGTTTATTGAGAAAAACCGCCGGTATGTCGAAGATGGCCTCATTCTCCGGCTGGTCGAACCCGAGCGGGTCATCATTTTCCGAGTGCCGTGGGTTGATGATAGCGGCCAAATTCACGTCAACCGTGGCTACCGCATTCAACACAGCTCAGCCATCGGCCCTTATAAAGGCGGGCTTCGGTTCCATCCATCGGTGAACCTCTCGGTCCTCAAATTCCTGGCTTTCGAACAGACCTTCAAGAATGCGCTGACCACGCTGCCGATGGGCGGCGGCAAGGGCGGCAGCAATTTCGATCCCAAGGGCAAGAGCCCGCATGAGATCATGCGCTTCTGCCAGGCCTTTGCCGCTGAACTATTCCGGCACGTCGGATCGGACATCGATGTCCCTGCTGGCGATATCGGGGTTGGTGGCCGCGAAGTCGGTTTCATCGCTGGAATGGTCAAGAAGCTCACCAATCGCGCAGACTGCGTTTTCACCGGCAAGGGCTTGAGTTTCGGCGGCTCGCTGATCCGCCCTGAAGCGACCGGATACGGCACGGTGTATTTCGCCCAGGAAATGCTGCTGCACGCCGGCAAATCGCTGGAAGGGCAGCGGGTCTCGGTTTCGGGCTCGGGCAACGTCGCGCAGTACGCCATCGAGAAGGCCATGGAGTTTGGCGCCAAGGTGGTGACGGCATCCGATTCGAGCGGAACGGTCATCGATGAAGATGGCTTTACGGCCGAGAAACTCGCGATCCTGATGGATGTGAAGAACCGTCAATATGGCCGCATCTGCGATTATGCCGCGCGTGTCGGCGCGCGCTTCGAGGCTGGTGTTTCGCCGTGGCACGTTCCGGTCACCGTGGCGCTGCCATGCGCGACCCAAAATGAGATCAAGCAGTCGGATGCTGAGACGCTGGTTGCGAATGGCGTGATGTGCGTGGCCGAAGGCGCCAACATGCCGTCAGCGGCCGAAGCCGTGAAGGTGTTCACCAGCAAAGGCATTCTGTTCGCGCCCGGCAAGGCCAGTAATGCCGGCGGCGTTGCCACGTCGGGCCTGGAAATGAGCCAGAACGCCATGCGCATGTCGTGGCCGCGCACGGAAGTGGATTCGCGCTTGTTGGAAATCATGCAAGGCATCCACCGCTCTTGCATCCAATTCGGCAAGCGCCCCGACGGGTCGATCAACTACGTCGATGGAGCGAACATCGCGGGCTTTGTCAAAGTCGCCGAGGCCATGCTGGCGCAAGGCGTCGTCTAGGGCACTCAGCCGCGCGCGGCGCGATGATCGAGATCGACTTTCGCTATCAAGGGGGGCCCGTTACAGGGCCCCTTTTTGTTTTGGGCCGACGCACGCGGACGATCTTCACCCTGGCTGACGGCGCCGCCTTGCCCGCGAGCGCCATCGCCGCCTACTGTGCGAGACCAGCAGGTGGAGTTTGCGAACCTGACACGTTTCGCAGAGCGGCAGCCCGCCGAAATGCCCCGCCCGGAAGACCCAAGGATGCGCATGCCCTCCAAGCCGCTTTCCGTTATATCGCTGGTCCTCCTCATTCCCGTGGCGCTGTTGGTCTTGTTTGCCGTGCGCTCACTTTCGCTCGAGAACGACGCCTTGAACGCGCGCCGCGATCGCCTCGCCAAGCAGCGCATGGTCACGGCTGCAGCACACCTCAACGCCAAGCTCGATGACCTGGGTCGCGACGTTCTCACGCAAACGCAAACCGCTTACGATACGCAGGGCCCGGAAGCGCTAACCGAGGGCGCCCGCAAGCGGCGCTATATCTATGCCTTCGTTTTCAAACAAGGGACGGTTCTGCACTCGGTTACGGCATTAGAGCATCAGTATGATCGCGCCCGTGGCGTGCAGGATAGCGCGCAGGCACTTGCTAAGACCGTGACGACGCCCGGCCAAACCGAGGCTGCCCTGGTGCAGACCGGCAGCGCCTATGTGCTGATGCGCTGCTCTATGAGCGCGAGCGAAGAGGTGGTTTGTGTCGCCATCCACAATTTGGAAGTTTCCAATGCGCTGCGTTCGGCGCTCGATGCCGTCGTGCGCACCTCGGGGTTAATCCGGGCCGGGCTGGTGGCGCCCAACAAAACAGAGATTAAACTCGCGGGAACGGACGCCATCAGCACATCGTCGTTTGCGCTCGACGGCCTACTGCAGGATTGGCAGTTACATGGCGAAGATCACCCCGCCGATAACCAGACGCAAAATACGCTGCTGCTCTATCTCATCGGAAGCTCGTTGATCGCAGGCTGGGTGGTCGTAACATGGTCGCTCTATCGTTCGGCGGTTCTGAAAGAGGAAGCCGGGGTTGTCCGCGCTGGCGTCATCGCCCAGTTGGCACACGAATTGCGCACGCCGCTGGCGAACCTCAGGCTGCACACCGAACTGTTGAGCAGAAAGGCGTCTGACGCTCCCGCCGTGCAACGTTACGCCACCATCCTGCAAAGCGAGATCGAACGCCTGTCGAATGTCGCCGAGAACGCCATCGTCGTCGCGCGTGGCGGCATGACCAAGCCGAAGCTTGAAAGCGCCGTCCCCGACGACTGCCTGAATGACATCCTGGAACGCTATGAGCCGACGATTGCGGCGGCGGGATGCCGCTTGCGAATCTTGGCGGGCGCTGCAACCGCGTGTCGCTTCGACCGCACGGCATGGGAGCGCTGCGTGGTCAACCTGATCGACAACGCACGAAAATATGCGCCCGGCACTGAGATCGAAATCTCAACGAGCCAGACGGCAAGCGTTTTGCGCCTTGTGGTGAGCGACCGGGGGCCGGGTGTGCCGGCCGATCAAGTGCAGCAGATATTTGAAGCTCTTGCGCGCGGCCTGCCCAACGGCGCATCCGGGTTCGGCCTGGGGCTGGCGGCGGTGCGTGCACTGGCGCGGCAAAACGGCGGCGATTGCTGGGTCGAGAACAACAATCCCGGCGCACGCTTCGTGCTGACGATGAACGCTATTGCCGCCGATACCCACTAACAGGAGGCTTCATGCGATGCTGATCCTCATTGCAGAAGACGATGCAAACCTCAGGCGAGGCTTGGCCGAGTTGCTGCAACTCGAAGGCTTCGAAACGGTAACAGCCAAATGCGGATTGAGCGCCGTCGCGACCTTTGAATCGGCGGCGCCTGATTTCTGCATTCTCGATGTCTCGATGCCCGGGATCGACGGCTTCGAAGCCTGTAAGCGCATTCGCGGGCGCAACGGTACGGTGCCCATTCTGTTCCTCACCGCCCACAACGAGGAGATCGACCGCGTTCTGGGCCTCGGCATGGGGGCCGACGACTACATGGGCAAGCCATTCGGCACGCGCGAGTTGATTGCGCGTATCAAGGCCATCAGCCGGCGGGCGATGGTCCCTGTGCAGCCAAGCGCGGACGACGGCGTTTTCGTGATGAGCGACTTGCGGATCGACCCGAGGGCCCTGCGCGCCTATCGCGGAAACAAGGTCATCGCCCTGTCGGCGCGGGAGGTTGCTGTGCTGACTATGCTGCATAAGCACGCGAAATTCGTGGTGACGCGCAACCAGCTTTACGATGAATGCTGGGGCCAGCATCACTTCTCAAATAGCAGGGCGCTCGACCAATTCATCTCCGCGCTGCGGCGCAAAGTCGAAATCGATCCCAGCCTGCCGCGCATCATTTCAACCGTGCATGGATCAGGGTATCGCTATGACCCGTGAGCCTCAGCGCTGCCGCTCCTGACAAATTTCTTACAAACATCTTCCTCGCGCCTGACCAAGCCATTTGGCCGTACCGGCAGGATCAATGGCACGGAGAAGATCCTTGCTGCTCACGTGCCTCCTTAGTGCTCGAGGGCCAGGGATCCCCGGTATCGGAGGAAACATCTATGAAGCAATTGGCGCTGGTCGCACTCGCGACCGCCGTTTCGGCAACGTCGGCATCGGCACTTGAAGCACACTACAGCAAGCAGACCACCGCGACCCCAGACAAGGCCTGGGCAGCGGTCGGCAATGATTTCTGCGGAATTTCGACGTGGCACCCAGCCGTTGAGAAGTGCGAACTGACCAACAAAGACGGCAAAACGGAACGCATGCTGCACTTGAAGGGCGGCGGAACGATCCATGAGCAGCTTGTGTCGCACGACGACAAGGCACGGAGCATGACGTACATCATCCTCGATGGCGTTCTGCCGGTCAGCAATTACAAGTCGACGTTGAAGGTTGTGGCCGACGATAAAGGCGCGACCTATGACTGGGCCGGCACTTTTGATGCCAAGAAGGGCTCAACGGACGACGAATCTGTGAAGGCCATCTCCGGCGTTTATGCAGCGGGTGTCGATGCACTGGTTGAAAAGTCTACGAAGTAACGGGCGTTGCCCCAGTGTCTGCGGCGCTTGATAGCGCCGCGGGCGCTACGGGCGTCTTGTGCTGATATCTTCCGAGCATCCCCGTGCCGGGCCGCCCAGGATGTTGCCTGGGCGGTTTTATCTTCGTTGCGCGCGACTTTGGGCTATGGCCTGAAGGTTCGCCACACGCTTGATGCTGGCAGGCTAACTTCTCCAGCATTGCCAGCATCAGCGGCACGTGCCGCGCGGCTGTGGCGGCTCTTCAGCCCTTCGCTTCCCTGATCGCAAAATTTGCTCTAAGACCGCCGCGATCAGCCTCGCTAAGCCTGAAAGTGCAATCCTCCATGACCGAGCCCGCCGCAAAGCCGAAATCATCGCTCAAAGTCGCCATCATTCCGGTCACGGCGTTCCAGCAGAATTGTTCGCTGATCTGGGACGAGGCGAGCAAAATCGGCGCGGTTGTCTATCCGGGTGGCGATCTCGATCTCATCGAGCAGGGCATGAAGGAAGCCGGGATCAGAATCGAGAAGATCTTGCTGACCCATGGCCATATCGATCACGCAGGCGGTGCCGATGAATTGCGCGCCAAGCTCGGTGTGAAAATCGAAGGCCCGCATCCAGCCGATAAGATGCTGCTCGATAACATCGAGAAGCAGGCCCAGCTGTACGGCATTGACGGCGTGCGCAACGTCAAGCCCGATCTGTGGTTCGACGAGGGCGACACCGTAACGGTTGCCGGCCATACGTTTGAAATTTTCCACTGCCCAGGCCATTCGCCCGGGTCGGTCGTCTACTTCAATCGCGCACAGCGGTTTGCGCTGGTTGGTGACGTGCTGTTTCGCGGATCGATCGGGCGGACGGATTTCCCGTATGGCGATCACGATGCGCTGATCAGCGCCATCAAGACAAAGCTGCTGCCGCTCGGCGACGATGTGGCCTTTATCTGCGGCCACGGCCCGCCCGGCCAGTTCGGCCCCGAGCGCAAGACCAATCCGTTTCTGGTGTGAGCGCCGGCGTGGGGCTCAACCTCAGAAGTTGAGTTCGAGGCAACCAAAGACGCCGCACTGATTTTGCAGCGTGCCATAGCCGACCATGCGGCCATCGGTTTCGAAAATATCGACGGTCTGGACGCGCAGAGTTTCTTCGCAGCTGCGCCGGCAGCTGACCCAGGTGCCGCCAGGAAGACGAACTTCCCAGGCGTAGCGGCCACGGCGGATCGGTCCATCGACTGCGCCGTTGCCGTGGCGGCTGTAGGCCGTGATGATGAGGCCGTCCTCGTAGCCGCGGCTGTTGTAGTCGCGACGCCCGGCATCAGACGGTGTTGTAAGAGCAGGTAACAGCGCGAGGGCCACCGCAACGGAAGCTGCTGTCAATTTCAATTGCATGCGGTGTCCTCCGGGCGCAATTAGCGCGACATCGAAATGTTGATGCCTTTAAGCACCGGGCCGCTGGTGGAAACGTTCACCGAGTGGCTTTTGCCGCCGACGGATACGGCCATCGAGCCCTGAATGCCGCCGCTGATCGCCAGCGTCAGCTTGTTGGACGATGCTTTGCCGTTGACGGTGCCCGACTGGTTATAGGTGCGTTCTTCCCATTCACCGGTGACGGCGCCGTTGGCGTAATTCAGGTTGGCTCTCAGTTCGACCTTGGCTGACGCGTTGGCGCAGCGGATCGACAAGCCGAGGTTCGCGCCGCCGGAGCCGTTGGTGTAATAGCCCTTGCAGCGCAAGCTCTCTTTCGTGCCGCCTTCGAAGTTGGCGGTGCCCGACCCGTTCCAGGTTCCGGCGAGCGATTGGAAGGGATTATCGGCGGCTTGCACAGGCGCCAATGCGCTCATGCAAAGCACTGCCGCTGCCAATATGGGCAACCGCTTTGAAATTCGCGAAAAATCAGCCACGCGCAGCACCAGAAGTCCCTCCCTGTCCGAGATGTCTGAGACGGCGCATTATCGTCCGCTCAGGCGAATTTGGCGAGCCCTATCAATCGCAAGAGTGTGGCCACCTTGCGACACCACTGGCCAAATTGCCTGGAAGGCAAAATGGCCGCCTGAGGGTCATCAAATCAGCGTCGCCCTAAGCTCACGTTAACGGATTGGAGGGTGGAACCTTTGGTCGTGATGGCAACCGTATGCCGGCGCCCCGAAACGTTCAGCGTCAGAAAGCCAGACTGTGTGCCCGAAATCCTGAGGCGTACCGAATTTCCGGTTGCTGAGCCGTACGCTTCGCCGCTCTGGCCGTACGAATTCTCGCTCCAATTGCCCGACACCTTGTTGCCGTTGGCGTCGAGATGACCGGTCAGATTGATCTGCGCCGATGAGCTTGCGCACTTGAGGTTGAGCGACAAACTCGATCCACCACCCGAGTAGCGGGCGGTGCAGCGCAGTTTCTCTGTGTCCCCGCTGGCAAAGCGTGCAGTACCGCTGCCCGACCAGCCACCCTTCAACGCGTCGAACGCGGCGGCGGCGTGGGCATCTGTTGCCGGCGCCATCGTGGCGGCCGAGAATGTTGCGAGCGCTGCGGCCATGACAAGCGCATTCGAATGGCTGCGCGGACTCGTCGAAAATTTCATAGGGCTCTCCTGAGCTAATATGATGTGGGACAGGCGGGGCCGGGGGCGGGCCAGCGACCTTTTTAATGCACCTATCAGGATGGGGAACTTGGGTCTGCTCTGCAAGGCGGGCTTTTGGATTATTCTCCGCGCGTGCGCTCGGCAAGGCCGGATTCTCTCGAAGTTACCCCATTGCTGCCCACAATAGGTCGCGATCAGAGACCAAGAGTCACGGGTGCTTTTCGCGGGGCAGCACCAAGACATCGGCAATTTTGCACAAAAAGCCGCAGCCCAGGGCCGTCCGGCTTTCGTGCAGGGGCTAAATCCGGTTGTGTCACCGGTCGAGGGAGTACGACGATGAGTAAGATGTACCATGCTGTCGCAGCGCTTGGCGTGCTAACGGGATGCGGATTTATCGCTACCGAAATGCAGGCTGCCACGCCGGTGGCTGATCCGCTGTTGCATCTGGCCGGCCGCTGGGTCGGCAACGCCGTGATGACGCCATCGTCTGGCCCCCAGTCGAGTTTCAAATGCGTGGTGACGTATCTGCCGCGCAAAGATGCGCCAGGCCTCCAGCAGAATTTGCGCTGTGACGATGGCGCCAACTTCAAGCTGCATGCGGCCACCCAGTTGCAGGTTGAAGGCAACAAGGTCATCGGCCGCTGGCAAGACAAGATCAACGACATCGACGGGACGGTCGACGGCAACGTCACGCCGACGGGGTTTGAAATCCGTCTCGATGGCCGCTTTTTCCAAGCGACCATGGCTGTTGCCGGTGAAGGCTGTGATCAGTCGGTGAGGGTGCTGCCGCAGAAGTCGGAAGTCTTCCGCGAACTGGCGGCAACGCTCAAGAAGTGCTGACACGCGCCGGCTGCGCGCTGCCTAGCCTCGGCGCGCACGGCAGACCAGCTTAAACATTAGGAATGCAACCACAGGTGCCGCCACGGCGAGCCCGACCGCGCGGGCGACGTGCTGCAATTGCGCCGCTTGATACGCGGCATCCGTTGACGGGTCGGCGCCGCCCATGTCCAGCGGAATGGCGGGCCAACCCTCGATCGTCCGCCACGCGATGAATACCAACCATGCCAAACTCGCTACCAGCCACGCCTGAAAAAACCATCGGCAGGGTGTGGACGTGGCAGTCATCAGGGTTCTCCGGAGTGCGGTGTTGAGATGTGGCGCGGTTCGATCTCGTCTGTATCACACCCAGGTTTCGCCGGTATTGGCCACCGGTAGAGGCCGTGGCCGCCCGGCCTGATCGAGGGCGACGAAGGTGAAAAGGGCGCGTGTTACGCAGGTCGTGGCTTCGCCATCGCGCGGGCGGCGCCAAGCCTCGACATCAAACGTCATTGAGGTACGGCCGCGTTTGACGAGCGTTGCCCAGATGCTCACTTCATCGCCCACCCGCACCGGCGATAGAAACGTCATGGTTTCGACCGCCACGGTGGCGCAGCGGCCTTGCGATAGACGGGAGGCGGCATTGCCGGCGGCATGGTCCATTTGCGACATCAGCCAGCCGCCGAAAATATCGCCTGCCGGATTGGTGTCCGCCGGCATGGCGATGGTTCGGATGGCCGCCTCCGCCACGGGCATGGTGCGCTGAGGCGGAGCGGCATCGTTGGGTCGCGAGTTTGGCATCGGTTTATCCCGGCTGGACTTTGGGGGCTTGAGGAGTGTTTAACGCAAGCGGTTGTGCAGAGCATAGCCCGGTAATTTTCTCAATCCGGCGCGGACATAAACGGTTGAGCAATATATCGGAGGGTAGGATGGCCTCAATTGTTCAATCCGATCAGCGTGTCAGAGTTCTCATGTTGTCAGCGCCCCTCGACCAGCAATTGCGTCAAAGCCTTTTGGATATTCCTGAAATCAGCGCCAGCGGGTTCTCCGTACGCGAAGGGCTGACTGGCGCCGGCGTCACCATCCTCAAGGGTAAAACCTATTTCGGAAGCTGGCGGGTGACGGCGGGAACGCTGGTCTGGGTCTCGTCGAATATGGGCGAGGCCAACCATTTCGTCGATACCGTCGATGAAGCGGTGCGCCACACCCTGCTGTTGATCCTACGCAATCTTGAAGCGTCGAGCCGGGTTCGCAGCTCCCTCCGCGCCGCATCTTAGATTCAGCGCGAACAGCCAAAGCATTCAGGATTAAGCGCCCGGAATTAAGCGCCCTGACGGCCGGTCTTCTTCGGGCGACCGCGGCGTTTGCCTTTTTCGGCCGGATCGTCGAATTCGCGGGTGCGCGTTGGTAGCGCCGGCTTTTCCGGCAGTGGTTTGCCGGATGTCTTGACCGGCAGCGAGGCGTGCGGACCCATTTCATCCAGCGTCGGCTTATGCGGCCCTGCGATCTTCTCGCCGAACGCGCCAGCCTTGACGCGGCTATCGACGTTCTGGATGCGCGCGGCTGGGATCGGACGATCGGTGCCCGGCCCCATGTCGTCTAGCGACGGCTTTTTTGATGCGCGACGTCGATTGCGCGTAGGTCGGCTGCACCCGGTTCGTATTGCGTTTGAATGCGCGATTGTTCCGTCTCGTCATCGTTCGGCTGCGCGCCGCGCCGTGACCCTTCACTCCGCGAGCGCGCAGAGGGTGACGTGGCGGGCATGTTCGCGGCGTTGCCGTATTTGCGTTCGCCTTTGAAACCGCCGGTCTTGTCATCGATGCTCGATTGCCGCGCGAGAGGGTCGTCGGCAATGGCGAGTTCGGTTTCGCGCAGACGCTTGATTTCGTCGCGCAGCCGCGCCGCGGTTTCGAATTCGAGATCGGCGGCGGCGGCCTTCATGCGCCGCTCCATATCTTCGATGACCTTCGCGAGGTTGTGACCGACCAGCGTCGCGTCGTCGCCGGTGAGGCCGGCGTCAACCGTCACATGATCCTGCTCGTAGACGCTCGACATGACGTCGTGGATGTTGCGCTTGATCGATGCTGGCGTGATCCCATTGGCCGTATTGTAGGCGACCTGCTTTTCGCGGCGGCGGTTGGTTTCGGCGAGGGCGCGGTCCATCGAGCCGGTCATCTGGTCGGCGTAGAGCATGACCTTGCCATCGACGTTGCGCGCCGCACGGCCGATGGTCTGCACCAGCGAGGTTTCCGAGCGCAGGAAGCCTTCCTTGTCGGCGTCCAAAATGGCGACCAGCGCACATTCGGGAATATCGAGGCCCTCGCGCAGCAGGTTGATACCGATCAGCACGTCGAAGGCGCCGAGGCGGAGATCGCGGATGATCTCGATGCGCTCCAAGGTTTCGATGTCGGAATGCATGTAGCGCACGCGAATACCGCTTTCGTGCATGTACTCGGTCAGGTCTTCGGCCATGCGCTTGGTCAGCACCGTCACGAGCGTGCGGTATCCGGCCTTGGCGACCTGGCGTACCTCGTCGAGCAGATCATCGACCTGGGTCTTGGCGCTGCGGATTTCGACCGGCGGATCGATAAGACCCGTCGGACGGATAACCTGTTCGGCAAACACGCCGCCGGATTGCTCAAGCTCCCAGGTCTGCGGCGTGGCTGAAACGAACACCGACTGCGGCCGCATGGCATCCCATTCTTCGAAGCGCAGCGGGCGATTGTCCATGCACGACGGCAGGCGGAAGCCGTATTCGGCGAGCGTCGCCTTGCGGCGGTAGTCGCCGCGGAACATGCCGCCGATCTGCGGCACCGTGACGTGACTTTCGTCGGCGAAGACCAGCGCATTGTCAGGCAGGTATTCAAACAGCGTCGGCGGCGGATCGCCAGGGCGGCGGCCCGTCAGATAACGCGAATAGTTTTCGATGCCGGCGCAGGAGCCGGTCGCTTCCATCATCTCCATGTCGAACGTGGTGCGCTGCTCCAGGCGCTGG
>JADJVG010000010.1 GCA_016716675.1 Hyphomicrobium sp. | reverse complement strand
CGCCTTCGGCGTGCAACCGCATGAGCGACCTTAGTCGGGGTTTGTGTGGGTGAATGATACGCGGATGCGGCCTTCCGGCGTCGGCGCTAGTCTTGTCGATTGCGGCTCCGCCGCCGTCGCCGAGGCTGCTTGGCGTTGTGCAGAAGCACTTGAAGGTCACCCAGAGCTTGCTTTCGCCATTCCTGGTTCAACAGACGCGGCATTGATAATGAACTCCAAACGCAAGGCGTGGGCTGGAACCTGCCGGCCGACGGTCGACGTTTGGGTGGACGTGGGCCGTCACCGCGAAATTAAAGCGTGACCGGCAACGGCATCAAAGACAGTAACGGATTACACGATTGCGACGGCGTGGGAACGGTTTTCTCGCAACGGATCTTCGACGGCACCAAGAGCTGGGTCACGAAACTTGCACGCCAAAAAGAACCGCGTAGAAAGCGCGCATGGCGCGTCAACGACACCGCCAACGCGACTGCGCTGCGTGCCGTGCAAGCTCTTATCTCGAATGTAACCGCGCCAGAGTAGTTATCGGCGAAGCCGGAGCCAATCTCGAAGGTCACCGAGGTCTCTTGGCGCGCGTGCGCCAGCGCAGACGGTGGTATGGCCAACGCAGTCGAAAACGGAAGCGGCAGCACACCGCCACGGCCAAGGTGATCGTCGCCGGAAGCGAAGCCGCGCGGGTGCAAAGATGCCCATGCGCTTCCAAACTGTCGTCGGCTGGATGCCAGCGGGGCTCGATGCCGCTTCGCCAGCTAGGGGCCTGCCGAGGTCGGGTAGATGCTGCGGGCGAAGCCGTGCAGGTGGCGCCTTCGGTCGTTGCCACGCAGTTTGATGCGTTGGCTGCCGAAGGCGGCCGGGCTCTCGACCTATGCGCGCTTCAGCCCGAAGCTGAATTTCGAAGTCTCGACCAATCACGGCTGGGGCCTCGTCGAGGACAACGCGATGCAAGAACTACGACGCCACCGCCATGCTGGTAGTGCGCTGGAACTTGTTCAACGGCGGTATCGATAAAGCACGCATCTCAGCCTGCGCCTGGGCGGCGGAGGCCGATGAGATCTCGGCGAACACACCCGGCCAGGGAGAAGGTGAGACGCGCATTGCGTGGAACGCGCTATAAGTGGCTTTCGGTGGGTGCCGGAGCTGCGCGAGCAACTCAGCCTGCAACGCCAGCGGCGCTCGGCCTATCTGGAACAATTCGACGTCGGTCAGCGCCGACTTCTCGATATTCTGGATGTGCAGAATGAAATTTTTGTCGTCAACAGCTCGCTAAAACCCGAAGAGCTGATCGGCATCTGGCAGCAGCTATCGTCTGCGCCAGGCCATGGGACGTCTGGTTCCGGGGCTTTGTCTGGACATGCCGGTTGGGAGGCGGCGCAGCCACTCGGCGGAAAACCTGATCGAAGGTTGGCGTGCAGAGGTCAATGTCGTTCAGCGCGAGGGCTATCACAGCTGGAGCGCAGACACCGCGCCGGCCAAGTAACAGCGATGCGAGCGAGGCTTTTGTCTGCGGGGCTGGATAGTCGATGAGCGATGGCACAGCAGACAGCGCGGTCGGACACTTGGAGGCGGCAGCCCAGCAAATGGCGGCGGCCGTTTCCGATCTGCGGGACGACGGTCCGCAGGATATTCCTGCGCAGGCTCTCTGCGACGTTGCCGCTCATTACGGATCGAGAACTGGTCGCCCAAGTTCCTCGTTGCCGGTTTGCCGTTAATCGAGGGGCGCTTGCCGCCGAACATGGCGCGCCCGCGGCGCGGCGCGCCAAACGCAAGCGACGTCGCGAGTCAGCCGCTCTCCACACGCGGGGTTCACGATTTGCCGGTGCTTGTGATGACAAGTGGCGGCAGCCGCGTAGTGTTGTGGGAGTTCGAAGCGCGGGCACCTCAGACCGCGGGCGGATGGCGCACTGTCTCGTCCTGGTCAGTCCGAGAAGAGCAAGGCGCGCCGCTGAACGCGATCGAACAGGCGCCCTCGCGCCAAATCGTGCGGCTACGACCCGAGGCGGGGCGCGACGAGCGTGCGTGAGACGGCCGTCCGCCGTTCGGGCATCCGGTTTCTGTCGGCGTTTTCGCGACAGTGGAAATTCTACGGCGAGGCCATCGCGGCCACGGTAGCTTTGAATCTTCTGGCGCTGGCGCTGCCGCCTTCACGATGAATGTCTACGACCGCGTGCTGCCGAATGCGGTCGAGACGACGCTATGGGCGGTCGCCATTGGCGTTGTAAGTTGGCGACGCTGTTTGATTTTCTCTCATCAAGACGCTGCGGGCTGGAGTTTGTCGACGTCGCGTCGCGGCGGGCGGACGTTGTGTTTGCCAATCTTATTTTCGGGCGGCTTCTCGGTGCATCGGTTTCACGTGTCCGTCCGGTCTCGGCGGGTGTTAGAGCCAACGCGCTCAGGGAATTGAAACGCTTCGCGAATTCTTCAATTCCGCAACGCTCACGGCATTTGGCGATGTGTCGTTTCTGGATCTTTTTCTTATGATGATTTTCGTGGTACGGCCGTTGTGGATCGCGCTCCTGACGATACCCGTGGTGCTCGGCATTGGTTGGGTGACGGCAGCGGCTGACGCGGCTGTCGGAAAAAGTTTCAGAGACTCGGCACAGAAAAACGCGATCATCGTCGAGACGATCGTTGGCCCCGACAGCGGCCGCAGGCTGCGGGCGCGAGAGTTGGGCTGCCGGTAAGTGGGAGGCGGCGGTCAGCGATCAGATCCGCCGCGCATGCGAGCCGATACATCTCCAATCTCGGCATCCACACCATCTTCGCCATCCAGACGCTGACGCAAATCGCCATGGTTGTCGCGGGCTTCTATCTCGTGGCAGCGGGCAGCCTGACCATGGCGGGCCTCATTGCAGCAAGGATGTTGGCGGGCCGGGCGTTGTAGCCGCTGGGCCAGATCGCGATGCTGATCACGCGGCTGCATCAAACCCGGCTGGCGTTAGGCGCTTTTCGGAAACTGCATCTTGGAACAAGAGTGTCCAGAAGGCGCGCGGCTGTTGGCGAAAGCTGAATTTTCAGGACGCCTTGCGGTTGAGGGCTTGGGATTCTCCTACGATAAAGATGAGCCGCCCTGCCTGTCGGATGTGACGTTTACGATCGCGCCCGGCGAACAATGTCGGGCTCATAGGAGCCATCGGCAGCGGTAAGACGACGTTGCTGAAGCTCATGGCCATGCCGTGTACGGTGCGCGAACAAAGGTCGAGTGACGGCCGATGGCGTGCCGGTGCATCAGATTGATCCGTCGCTGCTGCGCGCCAATATCGGTCTGGCGCTGGAGGGGCCGATCTTTTCCACGGAACCATCCGCACCAACATCGCGCTTTTGCCGATCCGGGTGCGCCGGATGAGGACGATCGCGGCGGCACGCGTGGCTGGTGCGCTTGAGTGGATACCTGCTTCCCGTGGGATCTGAAACGCTGGTGCGCGAACGGGGCGCAGGCCTCTCGGGCGAAGAGACAGAGACAATCGGTGAGCTGGCGCGCGCGCTGTTTAGAAGCCCGCGGATCGTGCTGCTCGATGAACCGACGAGCGACATGGGATCTCCTGGACCGAGCAGCACGTCGTGCGCTCAATGAAGGCAGTTGAAGGGGATTGCACGATCGTTGCCATTTCCCATCGTCCGGCGGTGTTGGCGCTGGTGGATCGCTTGATCGTTAGCGGAAGGCGGCCGCGTCATCTTCGATGGCAAGAAGGCTGACGTTCTAAGAGAACTCGAAGCCCGGCGAACGGCGGCGCAGACACCCAAGGTGACCATTTTCGCGGCCGGCGCGGTCAGGTTTCGTCCGGTGTCGCATGACGGCGGCGCCTCTATCGATGAGCAAGCCGGAGCAACCTCAAGCGTGGCGGCCGATCGGTGCCGTCGGCCATCAGTGCTGATCTGCTGGCGCGACCGGCGCGCGGGCTAGACCGGCTTTTGCTCAGTCTGATCGCGCTGGTGATCGGGTTTTTCGTCTGGGCGGCGTTCGCACGCATCGACGAGGTGACGACAGGACAGGGCCGCGTTATTCCGGCGAGCAAGCTGCAGGTTATTCAAAAACCTCGAAGGCGGTATCGTGCGCGAGGTCTCGGTGCGCGAAGGCGCCACGGTCGCGCCGGCGATGTGCTGTTGAAGATCGATCCGACACAAGCGGGTTCGTCGCTCGGCGAAACGCAGGAAAAGATCGAGAAGCTTCGAAGCGCTCATTGTCCGGCTGGAGGCAGAGGTGCGCGGCGCCACACCACACCCCAGATCCTCTGGCGACGCGGCGGGCCGGACTTGGTCGCGACGCAAATGCAGCACTTCGGTAGCCGAGCGCGAGCTTAAATCGGCAATCGATGTGTTCACCACGCAGGAGAGCCAGCGGACGCGGGAAGTCGTCGAGGTCAAGGACCGCATTGAAACGCTGAAGCGCGCTCTGGCGCTTCGCCAATGAACAGCTGGCGCTGTTGCAGCCTCTCGTTCAGAGCAAGGCGGCGGCTCGCGGGCGGAGATGCTGGCCATCGAAAGCAAGGTGAACGATACGGCGGGCAGCCTGTCGGCGGGCTGAATTGTCGTTGCCGCGTCTCGAAGCGGCAGCACGCGAGGCGCGACCGATCAACGAGAAAATATCGGCTTTCCGCAGCGAGGCCATGCAGCAACTATCGAGTGCGCGTGGGAGGCTGGCGTTCTGGGCGAGCAGGCACGCGGCGGCGAGGATCGTGTGCGCGGACTGTTGTGGAAGGCGCGGTGGCCGGCATCGTCAAGACCGTGCACGTCACAACGCCGGGTCAAGTCGTGCAGCCGGGCTTCAGAGCCTGATCGAAATTGTTCCGATGAACGATACGCTGGTTGTCGAAGCGCATCAAGCCGAATGATATCGCCTTCATGTATCCGGGGTTTCCAGCAGTGGTGAAACTGTCGGCCTACGACTTTCACTTTATGGCGGCCTTGAGGGGCGCGTCGAGCAGATCGGTGCGGACAGCATCACCGACGACCAAGGCGTGACGTATTATCTGATCCAGTGCGGACCGCAGGGCGAACCCTGCTGCAGAACGACAAAGAGTTTCAGGTGCTCCCAGGCATGGTGGCAGATGTCGATGTGCGGACGGGTCAGAAATCCGTTCTCAGCTACATCATGAAGCCTTCCTAACACGTATGCGCCAGAGCGCACTCAGGGAACGATAGACGCTGAGAAGTGATCAGCCCCCATCGGGTGGTCCGGTGCAATGTTAGTTCATGGCCCCTCCTTCGGCTAGATGCTGCGTGGACGGTGGAGCGGGCGTAGCCCGCGTAGGCGGCCATGCAGCAAGGGCGGGAACGAAGACCTCAGGCGCTGGTGCTTTGTAGCCGAGCGAAGCATGCGGCCTCACTGCGTTGTAATGCCGGCGCCAGCTCTCAATGACGATCTGAGCCTCACGGAGCGAGTAGAAAATCTCCCCGTTCAGCAGTTCGTCTCTGAGCCGGGCGTTGAAGCTCTCGACGTATCCGTTCTCCCACGGGCTGCCCGGCGCGATGTAAGCCGTCTTCGATCCAACAGCGGTGATCCAGTTCTGCACAGCTTCGGCGATGAACTCAGGGCCGTTATCAGAGCGAATGTGTCCTGGAACGCCGCGCAGGACGAACAGCTCTGAGAGAACGTCGATCACATCGATCGATTTCAGCTTGCGCCGCACCCTGATCGCCAAGCTCTCATGCGTGAACTCATCGACCACGTTGAGCATCCGGTATTTCCGTCCGTCATGTGTGCGATCCTCGACGAAGTCGTAGGACCACACATGATTGCGGTGCTCCGGGCGCAGTCGGATGCACGAGCCGTCTGTCAGCCACAGACGACCGCGTTTGGGTTGTTTGTAAGGAACCTTCAGCCCCTCACGCCGCCAGATGCGCTCGACCCGCTTGTCGTTCACTAGCCAGCCGGCATGGCGCAGCAGCGCGGCGATCTTGCGATAGCCGTAGCGACCGTATCGGCGAGCCAGTTCAATAATATCGGCGGTTAGGCGCTCTTCGTCATCGCGCCCCGTCGGCACCTTCCTTTGCGTCGAGCGATGCTGTCCGAGCGCCACGCAGGCGCGACGCTCGGAGACGTGAAGCTCACGTCGAACATGCTCGATACAAACGCGTCGGCGGGCGGGGCTTAGAAGTTTCCCTTGGCAGCCTCGGCCAAGATCAACTTATCGAGCGTCAGGTCGGAAACCGCTTTGCGCAGGCGCTGGTTCTCAAGCTCCAGCTCCTTCAACCGCTTGACCTGATCCATCTGCAGGCCGCCGAACTCACGCCGCCAGCGATAATACGTCACCTGTGTCACGCCAATCGATCGGACGGCGTCGGGAACCTTGTTCCCCTGAGCCACCAAAACGTCAACCTGGCGAAGCTTTGAGACGATATCTTCCGCTTTGTATTTTTCTCGGCATCACTGTCCTCCTCGGGCAAAAAGCCATACTTCGAGTCGGACCACTTCACTGGGGGAGGATCACTTTACGCGGACTTGGGCCACTTCGGGCGCAAGCCTATTCAAAGCGCTTGGCTCCACCTCGTTTTTCTTGCTTCATATTGAACTATCTTGGTCAGGGCGCATTGCTTCTCAATAACCCAATGGCCATCGAAAATCCTTTCTACAGGCTCTATCCGGGATGGGCGCTGCTACCGACGGTCGTGTTGGCTTCCGTAGCAACCATCATTGCGAGCCAAGCGGTCATCACTGGGGCCTATTCGATTACCCAGCAGGCCATCCAACTCGGTCCGTTGCCGCGCCCCTCGACATCCGCCGCACATCCGAAACGGAGAAGGGCCAAATCTATTTGCCGGCAGTGAACTGGTTGCTTTTGATTGCTGTTGTCTTTCTCGTCGCGAGCTTCCGTAACTCCAGTGCACTCGCCTCGGCATATGGCATTGCGGTAACCGAACCATGGTCGTCACCGTTATTCTTGCGACAATCGTTGCACGCCATTATTGGCATTGGCCGGTGTGGATGACCGCGCTCGTCATGGGCCCGTTCTTTGTGATTGACGCGATCTTTCTTGGCGCAAATGCCTTGAAGCTTATGGCTGGCGGCTGGTTGCCATTGCTGGTCGGCGGCGCTCTGTTCACAATGATGTTCACTTGGCGACGGGGCACCGCACTCTTGAAGGAGAAATTGCGCCGCGAAGAACTGGCTGTTGGAGAGTATCTGTTCATACTGCAAAAGAAACTACCGGAGCAGGTGCCGGTACGGCGGTCCTGACCGGACAGCCAGATGCACCTGACTGCCATGATGCAAACCTTAAGCACAACAAGATCCTGCAGAGGCGCAACCTTCTTCGTCTGTATCAAGCCCGCCGACAAGCCGCGTCTTTCAGAAGCCGAGAGGAGTGATGTACGCAAAGTGGGCGAGAGCTTTTATGCCGTCACGCTCCGCTTCGGATACATGGGAAGAGCCAGATGTCCCGCGCGTAACCACAGGCGGCGGCTCGGCCTTGACCTCAACCCCCTTGAGACGTCGTATTATTTATCAAGACGTGCGCTGCGGCCCGCAACGCGTTCCGAAATGCCACGCTGGCAAAGCAGGCTTTTCATCTGGCTCGCACGACATGCCAGTGATGCATCTCGCTATTTTCGGATTCCAACCGATCGAGCAATTGAGATAGGGACGCAAGTGACTGTCTAAATCTGCAACTGGCCGATCGCGACAAGGAGCCACGTCCGCTTTCAGACTGTTGCAAGTTCTAGCCCGACAATGAATGCTCCAACCTAGTCTGTGGGCGTTCCGAACATTGTCTGCTGAAAGAGGCACTGCGGTCATCGCATTGGGTCGCGGTGTGCCCTAATTGTCATTGACTGCCGATGTCCGCAATCACTGCTTAGACAACTTCGCCAATCGAAACTTACCGAAATGACGTCCCCTCAGGGCCAGAAGCGGACCACGGTGGAACTCAGCGGCACCGTACCAAGCTACGCGGACATCCTGGGCTCGATGCGGCACTGCAGATTGCCCGCATGCCGAGGCCGCTGGCGGCAGCGTGAGCCGCCAGAGTGAAGCTACCCGATCTCTGCGATCGAACGGTGGAAAGCACTGTCACTGGGCGCCTCGCCCGAGGACACGATCTTACCTCCGACCCAATCTCAATGGCCTTCTAGCAGGAAATGCTGCATTTGCTCTGGAAAGCTCGTCGAAGCGGGCCGTCTCCATTGTGCCGCAAGTATGGTGTGGCCCAGCTGGTGAGGTGCTGGCCGTAGACCCGGCGTGGTGCAAGCGCCATCGCCTACGTGGCGGTGACGTCGACGAGATCGGTGTGGTCCTTCGGCCAGCGAAGGAAACGATCTGGATCCTCGTGAGGTGCTTATATTGGCTGCCCGCTCGGTGAGAAGACGGTTTGAATGGTCGGTGCTGCAGGCTGTTCCGATGCTGATGGTCTGTTGAGGGCACTGGCAGGCAAGTGCTCGGCGA
This sequence comes from Hyphomicrobium sp., assembly GCA_016716675.1. Lineage (GTDB taxonomy): Bacteria > Pseudomonadota > Alphaproteobacteria > Rhizobiales > Hyphomicrobiaceae > Hyphomicrobium_B. Next base: position 10,974 of record JADJVG010000010.1, on the reverse strand, counting down.
TGGCCGTTGCATGCGCTCGCGACGCAGGGCTGAAGATAGTTCACGACCTCAAAGGCAGTCTCGCGGTCCTGCGCGGCAAGTGTGCGCTCTGCCTGACTGAGGCTCGAATGGAATATTGATTGCAGAAATTCATCGTTCGTCGCCTCGCACGGCGGAGTTAAGAGGCAATATCATTGCGGGGTGTGCCATGAACGAAATCATAAAATTCAAAACACTTGCTGCGGCTACAGGATGGGGACGCGGCCGCGTGTATAATGACATTGCTGAAACCATCGGCAATACGCCGCTCGTGCGGTTGTCGAAAATCCGCGACAAGTTCGAAACTAAAGCCGACATCCTGTTGAAGCTCGAGTTCTTCAATCCGTTGTCTTCAGTGAAGGATCGCATCGGCGTGTCTTTGATCGACGCATTGAGGCTGGCGGCAAGATCGCGCCGGGACGGACGACGCTGATCGAGCCTACATCGGGAAATACCGGTATCGCGCTAGCTTTCGTCGCTGCTTCTCGCGGATACAAACTTATTCTCGTTATGCCCGAATCGATGTCCATCGAGCGCCGCAAGATTCTTGCTCACCTCGGTGCACAGCTTGAGCTTACACCGGCCTCCGCTGGCATGGGAGGTGCTGTGGCACGAGCAGAGGAACTTGCTAGCAATGTGCCGGACGCGGTCATTCCTGGACAATTCGACAATCCTGCAAATCCCTCGTGCACGAGAAGACGACGGCAGAAGAATTATGGACGGATACCACCGGCAATATCGATGCAGTTATTGCAGGCGTTGGCACCGGCGGAACGATAACCGGCGTCGGTCGCGTGCTGAAGTGGCGCCGGCCAACTATTCAGATCATCGCCGTCGAGCCGGAGGCAAGTCCGGTTCTTTCTGGAGGCCAGAAGGGTCCGCATAAGATCCAGGGCATCGGCGCCGGCTTTATTCCGGGCGTCTTCGATCGCAGCGTTATCGACGAAGTAGTGACCGTCTCCAATGAATCAGCGTTCGAACATGCACGACTGCTCGCTAAACTTGAGGGCATTCCCGGTGGCATCTCGACCGGCGCAAATCTCGCCGCTGCCATTTCTGTAGCAAAACGCGCTGACCTCGCCGGAAAGACCGTGGTGACCTTCGCACCGTCATCGGCTGAGCGTTACTTCTCAAGCGATCTGTTTGCTTGATCTCTGAAGGGGCACATCGGGAGAAATGACCTGCCGTAGGTATTGAGGTTTGGAGTCGAAAAGACGGCACTCTTAATTAAGTGTCGCCTTTTTCATTTTTAACGTGCCGGTGCGCCATTGACACACTCTTTGCCCATCATGCTTTTCCGGGTTGACTGTCATCGCGGAATTATCGATCTCAACTGGCCTGCACAGCTAAGCTCTTCAGTTTTTGTCAGTTCCGTCGAGTTTGCCAGTTCCCCTAACTTCAAGTTCTTAGTTTCGGCAACGGGGGTATTGGGAAAACCATGGCAATATTCAATCGTCGATCCCACGTCGGCTTCGCTCAATCCTGCAGGCCGGCATCGCCGTTGATGTGACGCCCAATTTGACGTTGCTCGCCGATTGCAAACGCATCCGGTACGGATCGATTGCCTCGATCGCAAATTGATTGACGGCGCCGTTTCCGCTTGGAACCGATAACGGAGCAGGTTTTGGCTGGCACGATATCGACGTCGTCAAGCTGGGCGCCGGAATGGCGGGCCAACGACACGCTGACTTTGCGCGCCGGCTATTCTACAATACCAGACCGATTGCTTCGCACGATGCGCAGTCCAGTATCATTGCACCAGCGGTGGTGCAGCACCACAACACAGGCGGTCTAGAACATCGCCTGCGGGCTGGCACGTCGATAGAGCGGTCCGGTGCTTACGTGCCGGACGGCAGCATTTCTGGCGGTGAGGCGATCGGTAATCCAACGCACGATGTTGAGATTTTCATGCATCAATAGTCAACGACGTTGGGTGTCAAATACTACGTTGGCGGCGATGAGGAACCGTTGAAATAGCCGATGTTATCAGTGGCAACAGGTGAGCGGCGCTACATGTCCATTCCAGACGCAGTTGGGCCGCTCAGGACGAGAAAGGTTACGCAACGCTATGGCGGCCACCAGCTTTACGCCGATTGTATCCGCTGCGGGCGGTGCATTGATCGGACTGTCATCGGTAATCATGCGGCTGTTTTCCAGCCGCATCGCTGGCATCACTGGGATCGTCCGGCGTCTGCTGGCACCATATGCAAATGGGCGACCGCTAGAAGCAATAGTACTCATCATGGGATTGGTTGGTGCGCCCAAGCTGTTGCCGCTAGTAGCAGGTTCCCCGTGTCACGCAAACCGTATCGCACAATGCGCTGTCGATGGCGCTCGCCTGCCCTGCTTGTCGGCTTCGGTACGGTGTGGGCCAACGGGTGCAACAGCGGCCATGGTGTTTGCGGGCCGTCGCGGTTTTTATCCGCCCGCCTGTGCCACGCTGATATTTATGGGATCGCTGTTGCGACGGTGTTCGTCGTTCAAATGTGACGGGACGTTGAACATGGGCATCGTCATTCACCTCGTTGCCGGTGTGCTGTTCGGTTTTGGTCTCCTGCTCTCCGGCATGGCCAACGGCTGAGCCAATTAAAACGGCTCCGGAAATAACTCCGAGGCCGCTCGATGTTCTCAAAACTAGAGCAACCCATCACAGGTGCGTCAGGTCAGCCTCCGATTGAATGTCTTTCAATGCTGCGATCATCACGTCGATCTCGCCGCAGGTATTGTAGAAGGCGAACGACGGACGCACCGTCGTCTCCTGTTAAGCGTCGAAGGATCGGCTGAGCACAGTGATGGCCCGATCGCACGGCGATGCCATGCCTGTTGAGCTTGGCGCCGACCGTCTCGCTCGCAATGCCCTTCATCACCAGCGAGATGACACTGGCCTTCTCAGGCGACGTGCCGATGATGCGCAAGTTGGGGATTTCTCCTAGCCGCCGCGTCGCATAGGCCAGCAGCGCGTGCTCGTACTTGGCGATATTTTCCAGGCCGATGCGTTGAACATAGTCGATGGCTGCGCCGAGACCGACAGCGTCGGCGATGTTGCCGGTGCCTGCCTCGAAGCGGTTCGGAGCCTTATGAAACACCGAGCGCTCGAACGTCACGTCCTGTATCATGTTGCCGCCGGTCTGATAGGGCGGCAGGCTGTTCAGCAGGTCCTTCTTGCCGTACACCGCACCAATACCTGTCGGCGCAAATAGCTTATGACCCGAGAACACAAAAAAGTCGGCGTCGAGATCCTGGACGTTGACCTTCATGTGCGAAACAGACTGTGCGCCGTCGACGAGCACGCGGGCGCCAACGCGGTGAGCCATCTCGATAATGGTCTTGGCCGGCGTGATCGTGCCGAGCGCGTTCGAAACCTGCGTAAAGGCCACAAGCTTGGTTCTGGAATTCAATAACTTACTGAACTCGTCCAGAAGCAATGTGCCGCTGTCATCAACTGAGCAACACGCAGCTTCGCACCCTTCGCGAACGCCAGTTGCTGCCACGGTACGATGTTGGCGTGGTGTTCGAGGTTCGTAATGACGATCTCGTCGCCTTCGCCGATATGCTGCTGGCCAAACGTGGCAGCAACCAGATTGATACCTTCGGTAGCGCCGCGGACGAAAATGATCTCGTCGGGGAGAGCTCGCGCCAAGGAAGTCGGCGACCTTCTTGCGAGCGCCCTCTGTAGGCGTCGGTCGCCCGCGCGGCGAGTCTCATGCGCCGCCCGGTGGATGTTGGAGTTCTCGTGCTCGTAGAAATATTTGAGGCGATCGATGACGGCCTTCGCTTTCTGCGTTGTGGCCGCATTATCGAACCAGATCAGCGGCCGCCGTTGACCGTCTCATTCAGAATCGGGAAGTCGCGGCGGATGGATTGAACGTCAAAGCCTGAATGGCCAGCGCTAGCCGCCATCAAAGCTGGGCGCCGCCGCGCCGGGAACGCTTGCGCCGGCGGTTGAGACAGCATGTCGCTCAAGAAATAGAGACCTGAGTTGGTACTAGCTGCGTTCAGGCGCCATGACGGCCCTCGAACGCCAGCGGTGCCAAAATGGATTCAATTCCGCTTCCGAACGGTATCTGTAGGCTATCCAGAAAGTGAGCGGATTGCCTTGGTTGGATCGCGCACCGCTTGACGGATCGATCAGCACCTGCGAGGCGGATTGGAACTCCCGGCGGCGGCATCGATGATTGCGTCGCGCCAGGAAGATGTCCCGGCACTGACGACGATTGGGCCACGGCCGGGATTGCGGGTGTCGTGCCGATCCTGACAGCGACGGGCCACCATCGACATTCAATGGTAACGATGCCTCTGACGTATCGCCGAGAGCAGCAAAGGCGCCAAGATCAATCACTGAAACATCTCGGTCTGCTTGGGCGAAGGCGGTGTTTGCGTAGAGATGTGACTGACGGTGCATGGGCGAGATCTGAACCTGGCGCTTTGTGCCCAGCGGCATGCGGAAGCGGCGAGCCTGCGGCTCCCGGCGGAGACGCCTGACGCCGCCGAGCGAGGGCCGGCAAGCCGGGATCGACTTTCCCGGAACCGCTGCGAAGAATTCGTTGGCCAGCCGCGTCAGGATCGCAATATCGGGCAGCAGCGGGCGGCGTTGTGCCTACGTACGCGCTCGCCGCCGCCACAAAATCATCGAGATCTCCGGCGCCTTTGCCTGGTCCAAGCATAGACATGATACTTGCCAACCTCGACACCTTCCAGAACGCCGGATTGCATCGTCCAGGACGGCGAGCGAGCAATAAAGTGAAACGAGATGCGAGGCGATGGGCTTGATCGTTGATGCCTGCATAAAGCCCACCGACAGACCCTTGGTCAGTTCGCCCGGCAGTCCTGGTTGGAACAGGCCGACGACGCCCTGCTTAAGCTTCGCCGGAGCGGATCAGTAGAATATTGGTCTTGCCGCCTTTGATCTCGAGTTTGTCGGACGGAATGAGTGGATGCCAAGTGAGAAACGGTGAACCAAACAGCGTTATCGTAGGAGGCGGAACCCCGCGGCGCGTGCATTCCCGGCCAAAGGCGGCAACGGCCTGCGGATGTGCCAGGAAGAATGCCGGCTCTTTCCAGACTTTGGCTATCAATTCATCGAGTCATCGGTGTCGGCGCGCCGCTCCGGGTCTGGATCTTCTGCGAGTCGGCGGCATGCGCAGAAGCCCGTATTCCTTGTTGTTGATCAGTTCGCTTTCCTGGCGCTCTTTCACCGTTTCGATGGTCAAGGGAAACTGCTCCTTGATCTGGTGTGAGGACGCTGTAGAGATCCGAAACGCGGGTACGTCGAGCACCGTCTGTACGGCGCTGAGTAGATATTCGCGCGGGTTGTCGATGTAATCGACGTGGGTCTGCGGCAGCACGCGTTCATCGCGCAGCGAACAGGCAACCTCGACGCTTGCCGCATCGCGCACTTTGTTGACGCGATAAATGCCGGCTTCGACAGGCACCCAGCTCATGAAGTGCACCAGCCAACGCGGCGTGATGCTCGGACATCTGAGGCACGGTCTTTGTTGCATTGGCTAATTGTCGTGCCGCTATATCGCCCAATGCCGTCTGCAGTTTGTCTGCCATTGTATTTCCTATTGCCGCTACCTCAGAACCAAGTTCAATTCAGTAATTTGCAGATGCGACCGCGCATTGGACGTCACGTCGTTTACATTGCAATCAAATACCGGCGCCGCTGTCGAACACTTCGCTTCGCTTCGTGCCATTGCTGCACGATGTTACTGCCTGGCGGACTCCGCGTCAGCCGGACATTTCCGCCGATGGTCGAGCCATGCCAGTGACGCGGCCGAGAATCGTCGCGCCGGCGTAGATGACGACATCGTCTTCGACGATCAGATGGCGATGCTCTCCTTGGTCAGCGCGCCGCTTTCCTCAACGGAAAACCGCTTGGCGCCGAGTGTCACGGCCTGATACAGCCGCACGCGCTCGCCGATGACGGCAGTTTCGCTATGGACGACGCCGGTGCCATGATCGACGAAGAAGCTGCCGCGATGCGAGCACCAGGATGAATCTCAATGCCAGTTGCGGAATGCGAAATCTCGGCAATACTGCGTGCAACAATTGGCGCTCAAGCCTGAACAACTCGTGCGCGAGGCGATGATGATGTAGATCGCGCGGATGCCAGGGTAACTGGGCAGGATTTCTTCGGTCGTCTGGGCGGCTGGGTCGCCATCAAAGGCGGCGCGAACGTCGGTTAGAAGATTTCCGCGAACCTCAGGCAAGCCGCCGCGAAGTCTTGCAATATCGAAGGGCGCCGCCGATGCAAGCCATCTGCCTTATCCTGATGCTGGGCGAAGGAGAACTGCAATTCTTGGCTCGATAAGGCCGCGCAAAGACCGCCAGGCTCGGTTGAGCGTGTGACCGACAAAATAGTTTATGCCTTCATCTTGCCGTCCTGCCCGCCGCCGTGACGCGGAACAGCGCGGCGTAGATGTCTTTACGACGAGTGCCGCAACATCTGGATTTCGTGTTGTTCACGCGCATAGGGTTTGTGGGTCTGCGGATCCCTAGCGTGACCACGACGCCGCCGTCAGTTGATCTTGTCCAGGTGTATCGCCAGCCAGCTTTCAGTGGGCCGTGTTTCGAACTTCGTCATGGTTGGCTTTCGCAGGTGAGGGTCCAGAGGCGAGCACTAACCGTCACATCCGCAGGAGGCACACGGGCGATCCGATCGTTGGACAATTCACGACCTGTCTCAGGATCCTTGCGCCTGCCAGTGAACGAAGAAGAGTTGCTAAGCAAATCAGAATTCTCAATAGACGGGGTCCAAGCCTAGAGCTACAGGTGACCGCCGCAACAACACGGGGGGGGGCATCGATGCAGCCATGGTCGCAAGCCGACGCACGCTTGTTGAGCGGTGTCGAATCTACCCACCGATGTGGACAACACGCTGACCAGTAACGGTCGCCTCGAAAGCGCAACGATGTTGGCTCTCGAATAGCTGCAAGAGGCGGGCATCGCGTTCGTGTCGGTCAGGGCCGCCGTGACCAGCTGGCGATTGATGTTGGCCAGCACGGGGCCGGTCGCTGCGGTGATCGCCGGTAACGGCGACGTCAGCTTCAGAAAAACTGCCGCTGGCATCAAAAAGGAGTAATTCGGCTCCGGCATGCCGTTCGCGATTGCGCACTCTGGAAGATGATCGTTACCGAAGGCGGGGCCACCGCGTATATGCAATCGGAGACGGTCTGGTGACGGCGCCGAGGCCGCGCTTTTTGCTGCGCCAATGGGAGGCCCCCTTCGGCGGGCCGGTCGCAGGTCTTCGCCGAAAAGAGATATCACTTTCTCTACAGTAACTTAACAAATTCTCTGAATAAGAGGACGTTTCGCGAACGCTTCTTAGTCCTTGGAAACCATACGATGTGTACGGTTTATTCGTCGCCCGGATAACAAAGCGGTCCGGATTGCGTTCAAAGCACGTCCGTGGGAGAATGTGACAGATGGATCGCCCTATCGGTTCAAGCATCCGGGATCGTTGCCCTATGATGTTGCCGAAGGCACGACCTCCGTCAACGCAGGAGCGGCACAAGCGCTTCGCGCCCGGCGTACCACGAAACCATCGAAATCAAAAGCCCGGACGCGGCGACCGGGCCGGCCCTTGCCGCATTGTTTGTTCGCGACGCAGGTTCTGAGCCGGTGATCATGACTTCCGGGCTCCTCGGGCTGCAATCCCGAATGGAGGTCTCATTGTCCTCAAGGGGACAGGGCGCTGGCGGCCGGTTGGAGCACGTCTCCGACGTGCTCGATATGCTTTCCGACGTTTTGGCAGGATCGCTGCGTGATCTCTGATCTGGCGGCGGCCGCGACGGTAAGGACGGTCGCGGGGCTGCGCTCAAAGTCGAGCACCGCGGCGAGGTGGCCGATCGTAACGACCCAGTTGGTGCAAGAACCGCTGCTGGGCGGCTCCAGGCCCGTTGCCAGCCCATGGCGCGCCATCCGATCTTCAGTCATCAGAGTCCCCCTATCGGCCCTGGCGCCGGAAACGCGCCGTTGGGGCCGGGATGATTTGAACACACGGCGCAGCCGGTGCGGACTTTGGCCGGCAGTCACAGTCAAGACAGGGACCGCAATCGGCCATCTCGCTGGCCTGGGTGATGAAGAAATCGGGCATCGCAACGGCGAAAAACTCGTTTCGTCGGACAAACACGATTCTACAGGGCCCGGAACGCCGGTGTCGGTTCGGGTTTGGATCATCTCTGGCTGCTGGGCGATGTTGAATATCTGCGGGCGTCCCGTGATCTCGAACAGGGGCCGATGTCTTCGAGAGTGGCGGCTTCCGGCCGAAGATTTGTTCCGCTTGAGCCTGATCTCGGCGTTTCGCGCGAGCGAGGATACGCCACGGCGGCGCCCTGTTGATCCCCTCCCCTTGTGCCGCTGCCCGTCATCAGCCGCGAAGTAGGCATCAACCCGCTGTTCGGTACCGCGAACTCTCGGCCCCGATGGGCATTTCGAATACACGCCGGCAAACGAAGGCGAGGATTTTCGGGCTACGCCTGGTTTCCTACCTCGTTCGTAGACCCCCGCACGGGTGAAACGGTATCCGGCAAGGTCGCCATCACGGTTGCGGCGGTGGCGGATCCGGCCTCCGTCTCGGGCGGCGCAGCGACGGGCGAAGATGTGGCGATCGCCACGCCGGTGACGGTCAATCTCAACATTCCGATGGTTTCGGAAGCGATCGAAAGGTCGTGATCAGGGCTTGCCTTCCGGCGCCACGCTTGATTGGGAATACGGCCGCTCTGCCCGTCGTGCAGCACCGATGGATCATTCATCGTTTCGGGCCCGACGGCGCAGATCCAGGCGCTACTGCTGTCTCTTCAGGTGACGCCGCCCGCTGACTACCACGGCTGAATCACGCTGGACATTGCGGTTACGACGATCGAGCGCAATCGTTCCGTCTAATCTGCCCGGCTATCTCTGACCGTGAGTCGGGGCACTTTGCCTACCATATCGATGTCGAAGGGGTGCTTGACGCCGTGATTGGCGACGGGCGACGCGGAGACGACGGACGAAGATACGGGCGTTCACCTCGCCAACCTCGCCGCCACGTTCGGCGACTTGACCGACGGTTCGGAAAGCTATGTCGGAGATCCGCGGCGTTGATGCGGATGCTAAGATTGCTCAACAGTCTCGGCGTCGAATATCCGTTTTCGATTTCCGATACCGGCACGAAGACCTATACGCTATCGCGGTCGCAGATTGGCGATGTTTATTTCCCTGCCGCCACCGGAGAGAGCGGCACGTTCTCTGGCATGAGCATTGTCGCGATCATGACCGAAGGCCTGAAATGGCGACCGGGAGATTGGGTGACGGCTCCGATCAGCGTCCTCGTCATCCCGGTGGCCGATCCTGCTGAGACTACGGCGCCGACACAGGCGACAGATGAAGATAATTGGGTCACGTTTGGCGATGACATAACGCCCGTAGTCAACGATGCTTCGACGCAGACGATCACGAACGTGACCGTCACGGATCCCTACCGGCCTCGACCGTCAGTTACATCCCCTCGGCGGTGGTCCTGCTGTTGTGATCAGCTTCGCCGGCCGGCGGTTCGGGTGACGCTTGCAGGCGCTTCCCGAGGCAGAGATCCGTGGGTCGCTTGCGTGTCGTTGTCTGTATTGCCGCCGCTGAATGCCGATCAGAACATCACTCTGTCCGTTTCGGCAATGACCGAAGACCTGGGCGGCGTGACCGACGGGCAGATCACAGCGGATGATCATCACGGTTGCAGCCGTGGCGGACGGGACGAGCATTACGGCGTCCGCGTCTGGCAATGAAGCGAAGATCAAAACATCAGTTTGCCGATCACGGTTGCGCGCGTCGATGCTGACGGCTCGGAATCGTATGAGTTCTCGCCTCCGGATCACCATTCCGACAGGCGGCATGCCTTATTTACCCAGGCGGTGCCGAACGCGGATTTCCCGGTGACGCAGTCTGGTGACGTTTTGACGTTCACGCCAGGCCCAACGACGACGGCTGCCCAATTCCAAGACTTCCTGGCGACGGGGCTGCAAGTGCGCCCACCGGTCAACAGCGACGTTAACTTTAATGTCGGTGTGGGAAGCTGGCACACCGAGAGCACGCTGTCGGGCGGCGAAGTCTCGCTTTTGAGAGCCAGCGACACGGTTCAGATCCCGTGACCGTCTATCCTGTCGTGGAGGCGTTGACCGTCTCCGGTGCGGAAAGCACGGTCAATGAGGACGAAAGCGTCACGTTTGGCGCCGACATCATCGCTTCCGGAGAACGATAAGGCCGACGGTTCGAGGCCATCACCCAAATTGTACTCGGCAACATTCCGCTGGGTGCGGCTGTGAAATACGCGGCCGTCGGCGGTGCGACGGTAACGACGGCCGCCGTTGCAGGCGTGCGCACTCTATACGATCTCGGGCGGCACCTTCGAGGATGATATTCGCGATACGCCCGCGACGTTTGGACTCGACGCCGCCGCTAAATAGCGTGACGCAACGATCGCCGTTACGGTGGCCACTGCAAAAGTTGACCAAACGACGAGCGAAGGCGAGGCGGCAGCGATATCGACGGCAACGTCTTACGCACGCGATTGCGGCTGAAGCGGTGGTAATCGGTCCGACACTTTCGTCTGCATCTGGCACCGAAGACCAGAACATCAATGATGCCGATTACGGTCACGCGCATCGACGCGGACGGGTCGGATCCTATGAGTTTGCCTCCGGATCACAGTTCCTGTAGGCGTGACCTCGTTTATGCCATGTGCCTGAACGGGTATCGCCGTTTCGGTCGCCGGGCAATGTGGTGACGTTCGCGCCGGGCGCCGCGACGACGGCAGCACAGTTTGAAGCATTCCTGGCAACTGGCCTTCAGGTGCGCGCGTCTGCCAACAGCGACGTCAACTTCGATGTCGGTGTGCAGGTCGGCACCATCGAAAGTACGCTGTCTGGCGGCGAGGTTTCGCTGTTGCGCGCCAGCCAGTCGATCACTATTCCGGTGACCGTT